>DATGEQ010000025.1:0-11544 GCA_035309945.1 Gemmatimonadales bacterium
AGGAGCGCATCGATCAGATCCGCAGTCGAGTGCGCGGCCTCGAGCTGTTTCACGGCAACCAGCGGCTGGAGGGGCCGGTCATGTTCGCCGGCATCGCGACCGCCGGGAAAGACGGCTCAACGACCCGCGAGCTGCTCGACGCCGCTTGCGTCGCGGCAGGGCAGGTGAAAGCACTTCACACACAGGAGAAACGCTGATGATCTCGAGACTCGCGAAGCCGTTGCTTGCCATTGCCGTCGTGTTCGCGTTCGTCTCCTGCAATACGAAGACGACGTCGATCAAGACGCTGCTGTCCGATCCCGGCAAGTACGACGGCCAGACCGTGCGGATCTCCGGGCAGGTGCTGCAATCGATCGGCGCGCTCGGCTACGGCGCGTACGACGTGCAGGACCAGACCGGCACTATTCCCGTCGTCACGCAGGGCGGCGGGGCGCCGGCGCGCGGCACGCGCGTGGGCGTGGAAGGGACGTTCCGCGCCGCGTACACGCTGGGCACCGAAAGCCGGGCCGTCATTGTCGAGAAAAAACGCGTGAGCGGCTGAGCAAACTCGCATGTAGTTTTCAGCGTGCTCTTTGTCCTCGACAACTACGATTCGTTCACCTACAACCTCGTGCAGTACCTCGGCGAGCTGGGTGAAGAACCGGTCGTCTATCGCAACGACGCGCTCAGCGTCGCCGACGTCGCAGCGCTGAAGCCGACCGCCATCGTTCTCTCTCCCGGCCCCAAGACTCCTCGAGAGGCCGGGATTCTCGTCCCCCTGGTCAAGGCGTTGGCCGGCACGGTGCCCATCCTCGGCGTGTGCCTCGGCCACCAGGCGATCGGCGAGGCGTTCGGTGGCAAGATCGTGCGCGCACCGCGGCTCATGCACGGCAAGACCTGCCCGATCGTGCACAGCGACGACGAGCTGTTCGACGGCGTGCCGAGCCCGTTCACGGCGATGCGCTATCACTCGCTCGTCGTCGATCCCGCGTCACTGCCGCAGTCGCTGGTCGTGACCGCGATGAGCGCGGATCGGCAGGGGACGGGTGAGGCCGCGGAAATCATGGCCATGAAGCACCGCGAACACCCGACGTACGGGGTGCAATTCCACCCCGAGTCGATCGGAACGGAGTATGGGAAGCGGATTCTCGACAACTTCCTGCGGGTCGTAAGGGCAACCAGCATCGCGTAATAGCTCCGGGCTAGACTCCACGGCACAGATTTTGTATGTTCCCCCGTGCCCGTCCTTGGCGTGATTCCTGCACGGCTGGGCTCGACCCGGCTGCCGCGCAAGCCGCTCCTTCCCCTGGCTGGCGAACCCCTGATCCTCCTCGTCACTCGCCGTATCGCCGAGTTCGGGATTTGCGATCGCCTCGTTGTCGGGACGGATTCGCGTGAGATCGCGGGCGTCGTGGAGAACGCTGGATTCGAGGCGGTCATGACGTCGGCGAATCACGCATCGGGCACGGAGCGAGTCGCTGAAGTCGTTGGTAAACAGGCGTTTAGCAGCTTCAACTTCATACTCAACATCCAGGGCGATGAGCCCTTTGTCGCGCGCGCCGCAGTAAAGGGCGCACTTGCGTGCCTCGAACGCGGCGATCCCCTCGGCACCGCTGCCGGTTCACTCGATCCCGAGCTCGCGAGCGATCCGAGTCGGGTGAAGGTGGTCGTGGATGCCGGCGGGCGGGCGGTGTACTTCTCGCGCGCGCCGATTCCATTCGATCGGGACGGCACGGGCGACGTCGTCTACCATCAGCACGTCGGCGTGTATTCCTACACGCGCGACGCGCTCGCCAAGTGGGTGCGGCTCCCGCCCGTCCCGGAAGAGCGATGGGAGCGATTGGAGCAGCTGCGGCCGTTGCTGCACGGCATTCCGATGGGCGTGACGTTGTTCGACGGTCCGGCAGCGCCAGGCGTCGATACGCCGGCCGATCTGACGTGGGCCGAAGCGGAGATCACCCGACACCTGAGAGAGGTGGGCTCGTGAGCTCGACGAAATACATCTTCGTCACCGGCGGCGTCGTGAGCTCGCTCGGCAAGGGCATTGCGGCCGCCTCGCTCGGCCGGCTGCTCGCCGAGCGAGGGCTGAAGGTCACGATTCAGAAATTCGATCCCTATATCAACGTCGATCCCGGCACGATGTCGCCGTTCCAGCACGGCGAGGTCTACGTCACCGACGACGGCGCCGAGACCGACCTCGATCTGGGCCATTACGAGCGGTTCATCGATCGCTCGCTGTCGCAGGTGAACAACGTGACGACCGGTCGCATCTATCTCTCGGTCATCACGAAAGAGCGGCGCGGCGAATACCTCGGCTCGACGGTGCAGGTGATCCCGCACATCACGGACGAGATCAAGGGCGCGATCAAGCGATTGGCTCCCGATCACGACGTGGTCATCACGGAAATCGGCGGCACGGTCGGCGACATCGAATCGCTGCCGTTCCTCGAAGCGATCCGCCAGTTCCGCCAGGAAGTCGGCCGCGACAACACGCTCTTCATTCACTTGACGCTCGTCCCGTTCATCGCCGCGACCGCGGAGCTCAAGACCAAGCCGACGCAGCACTCGGTCCGCGAGCTGATGCAGATCGGAATTCAACCCGACATCCTGATCTGCCGTACCGAGCGCGCGTTGTCCGAGGACTTGAAGCGGAAGATCGCGCAGTTCTGCAACGTCGATTTCGGCTGCGTGGTGGAGAGCCCGGACGTGAAGTCGATCTACGAGATCCCGCTCAAGCTCCACGATCAGGGACTCGACAAAGAAGTGTGCGCGCGGTTGCATCTGGAAACGAAGGAGCCGGATCTGCGCGCCTGGGCCGCGATGGTGGACAAGATTCTCCATCGGCCACAGACGGTGCGCATCGCCGTGGTGGGGAAGTACACCGAGCTCGCCGACAGCTACAAGAGCGTTCACGAGGCGCTGGTGCACGGCGGCATCGCGAACGAGTCGGGAGTGCAGATCCAATGGATCGCTTCCGATCGCTTTACCGATCAGGAGACCGCCGGCGAGCTGCTCGCCGGCTATGACGGCCTGCTCGTTCCCGGTGGATTCGGCGTGCGCGGCGTGGAAGGCATGCTGGAGGCGATTCGCTGGGCGCGCGAGCACAAGCTGCCGTTCTTCGGCATCTGTCTCGGCCTCCAGACGGCGATCATCGAGTTCGCCCGCAACGTCTGCAAGCTTCCCGATACGAACTCGAGCGAATTCGCTCCCGAGTGCGAGAATCCGGTGATCGCGCTGATGCGCTCGCAGGAAGGGATTCAGGAGATGGGCGGCACGATGCGGCTCGGCGCCTATCCCTGCCGGCTGCGGCCCGGCTCGCGCGTCGCGCAAGCGTACAATGCCACCGAGGTGAGCGAGCGCCACCGCCATCGCTACGAAGTCTCCAACGCCTACCGCGACGTCCTCGCCGAATACGGGCTGCGGGCTTCCGGTTTATCTCCGGATGGATCACTCGTCGAAATCATCGAGCTGCCCGATCATCCGTGGTTCATCGGCTGCCAGTTCCATCCCGAGCTCAAGTCGCGGCCGATGCGTCCGCATCCGCTGTTCGCGGGATTCATCGGCGCGGCGGTCGATTACAACAAGCTCCGCCCGCGCACCGAAGCGTCGCGGGAGCTGGCCGAGCTGACGGACTGACATGGCGCAGCGCTTCGCGGCTGACTCGAGCCCGTTTCTCATCGCGGGTCCTTGCGTCGTCGAATCCGACGACCTCAACGTCCGCGTTGGAGAAGCGCTGGCCGAGCTGGCGGTCAAGCTCGGGATCAGCGTCATCTACAAGGCGTCGTTCGACAAAGCGAACCGCTCGCGCCTGACCGCGCCGCGCGGCCCTGGTCTGGAACCCGGGCTGCGCGCGCTCGAAAGGGTTCGCGAAGCGACCGCGCTGCCGATTCTCACCGACGTCCATGAGCCCGCGCAGGTCCCGCTTGCCGCTCGAGTCGCCGACGTTCTCCAGATCCCCGCGTTTCTCTGCCGCCAGACCGATCTGCTGGTCGCTGCCGGCAAGGCGGGCCGGCCGGTGAACATCAAGAAGGGGCAGTGGATGGCACCCGAGGAAATGCGCGGCGCCGTGGAGAAGGTCCGCTCCGGCGGCGCTCCCGAAGTCGCCGTGACGGAGCGCGGCACGTTCTTCGGTTATGGCGATCTCGTCGTCGACATGCGCACCTTCACGCGCCTCCGTGCCGCCTGCAAGACGCCTGTGATCTTCGACGCCACGCATGCAGTGCAGCAGCCGGGCCAGGGCCGGGACGGCGCGAGCGGCGGCGAGCGCGCATTCATCCCACCGTTGCTCTACGCCGCGGCGGCGGCCGGCGCCGATGGTTTCTTCCTCGAGACGCATCCCGATCCCGCGCGCGCGCCGTCGGACGGCCCCAACATGGTGCCCCTCGAACAGTTGCCCGGCGTCGTGACCCTGGCGGTGGAGATCTGGCATCGCGTCCGCGAAGCTGGGCCCGTCCGTGCATAAGCCGGTGAAGCGGCCACAAGAACCCAAGGCAGCGGCCGGCGGCAAGCAGCTGGTCGACCGCGGCAAGAGAGTGCTTGCGCTCGAGGCCGCGGCCGTTCAGCGCCTCGCCGACACGCTCGGCCCCGCGTTCGCGCGCGCCATCGACATTCTCGCGGCCGCCAAGGGGCGACTGATCGTCTCAGGGATCGGCAAGTCGGGGCTGATCGCCCGCAAAATCGCGGCCACGTTCACCTCGACCGGTACGCCCGCCACGTTTCTCCATCCCGTCGATTCGCTGCACGGCGACCTCGGCATCGTCAGTCGAGACGACGCAGCGCTGGTGCTGTCCAAGAGTGGCGCGTCCGACGAAGTCTTCAGCCTCGTCAGCCACCTGAAGCGTCTTGGCGTTCCGATCATCGCGCTCACCGGCGACGCCGATTCGCCGCTCGGCCGCCAGGCGACGGTGGTGCTCGACGCCTCGGTGGCGGAGGAAGCCTGTCCCGAAACACTTGCGCCTACCGCGAGTACAACGGTCGCGCTCGCCCTGGGCGACGCGCTCGCGGTCACGCTGCTCGAGATCAAAGGATTCCGGCGCGAAGACTTCGCCGCGCTGCATCCCGGCGGGGTGTTGGGCCGCAAGCTGCTGCTCCGCGTGTCGGACGTCATGCTGTCGCACGACCTGCCGACCCTCACGCCGGAGCGGCCGATGCGCGAATGCGTCGTGTTGCTCGCCGAAAAGCGTGGTACGGTGGCGATCGTCGACAAGAAAGGCGCGCTCGCGGGCGTCGTGACGGCGGGAGATCTCACCCGCCTCATGGAGCGAACGGACACGTTCCTGGACATTCCTGTGGGCGACGTGATGACGAAGACGCCGAAGTCGACCGCCGCGGACGAATTGGCGAGCGCGGCAGTGAGCTTGATGGAGCGGCACGGGATCATGGCGCTGCCGGTGGTGGATGAGGACCGACGCGTGGTAGGCATCGTACATCTGCATGATCTGATGAAGGCGGGGGCCGTATGAGGCGGATCCAGGAGCCGGCAGTCAGGAATCGGGGCCGGCTATTCTGGGCACTGCTGCCCTCGATCCTGATTCCAGGTTCCTGGCTCCTCAGTGGCTGCAAAACCAGCCAGCCCGTTACCGCCACGCAGGTGGTGCTCGACAGCGCCGACCAGGTGCTGCTCGGCATGAGCCACTACGTCACCGACGGCGGCGTGCTGCGCGCCCGCGTGCGGGCCGATACGGCCTATTTCTTTTCGAACAGCCAGCGCGCCGAATTGCGGAACGTGCATGTGACGTTCTACGACGAGACCGGGAAGCCGACGTCGACGCTGACCTCGAAAGAGGGCACGCATCACTGGCGCACCGGCGACATGCAAGCCCGCGGGAACGTCGTCGTCGTCCGTGACAAGGACGGCGGGACGATGCGCACCGAGGTGATGGACTACAGCCAGGTGCGCAATCAAGTGAGCTCCGACTCGGCCTTCACCTTCGATGCCCCCGACCAGCATATCAAAGGCGTTGGGTTCACGTCCGATCCGGACTTCAAGAAGATCACTGCCAAGCGCGTCACGGGCACGAGCGGGCAGTTCATCCTTCCGAACCAATGACCGTGTTGCTGAGCCTGTTGTTGCTGCAGGGTGTCGCCGCGTCGTCGCAGGATACGACGCAGGGCCGTCCCTGCCTCGTGGCCATCGATTCTGTGGGGCGTTTCAGCAAGAGCACCGACGCCTCCGGCGAGGAGACGCGAAATGGCGGAGGCGGCGTGCGGGCGCATTGTCTCGGTACCGGCACCACGGTCTCAGCCGACAGCTTCGCGCACTACCGGGGACCCGGACGGCTCGATCTGATCGGTCACGTGCAGATCCGCGACACGGCGATGGCGCTCGACGCGCATTTTGCCTCGTACTTCCTCAAAGACGAGCGCCTCGAAGCCCACAACAACGTCGTCGCGACCAATCGCCGCAACGGCTCGGTCTTGCGCGGACCCAATCTCAAGTACTGGCGGGCCGTGAAGGGCGTTCGCGACACCGTCGAGATGTACGCGACGCAGCGCCCAACGGTTGAATACCGCCAGAGCCCCGACTCCGGGGGCGGGGGACCGCAGCAGGAGCCGTACATCATCGTCGGCGATCGCCTGCGCTTCAAAGGCGACGACCGCATGTGGGCCGGCGGCAAGGTCACGATCGACCGCAGCGATTTCGCCTCGCGCTCCGACTCGATGATGCTCGATCAGACGACCGGCTTCGGCGTGCTGGTCGGCAAACCCAGTGTGGAAGGGCGAGGGAGCGCAACGCCGGGTCAGCCGAACAAGGGCTACACGCTCGTCGGCACGCGCATCGAGCTCGGTCTCGCGCAGCGCGACATCCGGCAAGTCAAAGCGCTCAGTCACGGCAAGGCGACCGGCGCCGACTGGACGTTGACAGCCGATACGATCGATCTCCGCATCGCGAACCGTCTGCTGCAGCAGACCTTCGCGTGGGGAGATACGACGCGACCGCACGCGGTCTCGACGTTGTACACGATTCTTTCCGACTCCATGGCCATCGATTCGCCGGACGAGGTGCTCAAGGAATCGCGCGCGTTCGGGAAGGCATACGCGACCGCGAAACGCGATTCCACGACGCCGCGCGATCAGGTGGACTGGGTGCACGGCGACTCGATCACGATTCGCTTCACTCAGGAACAGGACTCGGCGACCAAGAGCCAGCACGCGCGGCTGCAGGAGCTCATCGCGCGCGGCAACGCCCGTGCCCTCACGCACCACCCCGAAAGAAATGACTCGACCAAAGCCGATTCGGCCAAAACCGATTCGACAAAAGCCGATTCGGCGAAGGCGGTGGTGCCGAACGTCGCGATCAATTATTCGCGCGGGCACGTCATCACCATGACGACGCTCCACGATCGGATCGATCGCGTCGTGGTTTCGGGCAACGCCGACGGCGTCCATCTCGAGCCCCGACCCGCGGTCGAGGCGGACAGCGTTAAGCGGGCGCGTGCCGATAGCGCGCGCGCCGACAGCGCGCGCGCTGCGCGACGGCCGGCCACGCCGTGACGAATGCCATGCAGTTCGACGACCTGTTCGTCCGGCACGACTCGTCACTCGCGCTCGCGGCGGCCGCGCTCGCCCGCATCGCGGACGATCAGGGCCGCGCCGCCTTCAACGATCTCGCGGTGGCGTATCGCGAAGAGTTTCTCAAGCTCCGCGCCCATGCCAAGGGCGAGGTGAAGGACTCGGGCAGCCTCTCGGTCGACGATGCCCGCTCGTATCTCGCGACATCGGTGCTGCCGCGCCTCGCGATGCTGAAGGTCCTGGTGCTCCCGATGGGTGCGCTCTGGGGCGAGGCGCCGGTCGCGTTCGCCCCGGACGTCTGGGCGCACATGCCGTCCGATCGCGGCGCCGCCGCGCAGCACTTCCTCGTCCTCGCCGAGGAGACCGTCACGCGCAGCGAGTCGGTGAGCGAGGAGCACGCCGTCGTCTCCGGCGGCAGCCGGCTCGAGGCGCAACATCTGGTCAAGGCGTACAAGGGCCGGCGCGTCGTCGACAACGTGTCGCTCGCGCTCGCCCAGGGCGAAATCGTCGGGCTGCTCGGGCCGAACGGGGCAGGGAAGACGACGTCGTTCTACATGATCACGGGGCTGATCCGGCCCGATGAGGGGCTGATCATTCTCGACAATCATGACATCACGGCCCTGCCGATGTATCAGCGGGCGCGATCCGGCATCGGCTACCTGGCGCAGGAGCCGTCGATCTTTCGCAAGCTGTCGGTCGAGGAGAACGTGCTCGCGATCCTCGAGACGCTCGACCTTGCATCGGAGGAGCGCGGCCGGAGGCTCGAGACGTTGCTCGACGAGCTCGCGATCAAGCATCTGCGCAAGCAGAAGGCGTACCAGCTGTCGGGCGGCGAGCGCCGCCGCCTCGAGATCACGCGCGCGCTCGTGACCGAGCCGAAATTCCTGCTGCTCGACGAGCCGTTCGCCGGCGTCGATCCCATCGCGGTCAACGACATCCAGACGATCGTCGCGGGACTGCGCCACCGCGGTATCGGCGTGCTCATCACCGATCACAACGTCGAGCAGACGCTCGACATCGTCGACCGCGCCTACATCATGTTCGAGGGCAAGGTCCAGGTTGCCGGCACGGTGCGCGAGCTGGTCTTCGATGACCGCGTCGCCTCGCTCTATCTCGGTCCCACGCTCACGACGCGCCTGCGCGCGCGCCTTTCGCCCGCCGCATGAAGACCGGCCTGCATCAGCATACCGCGCTGCGGCAGGACCTGCGGATCAATCCGCGCCTGTATCAGGCGATGGATCTGCTCTACATGCCGCTGCTCGACCTCGAGCAGCACCTGAAGCAGGAGCTGCTCGGCAATCCGTTCCTCGAGATGATCGAGCCGGAAGAGGAAGTGCAGGCGACCGCGGCGGACCAGCAGCAGAACAAGCCCGAAAAAGAGGCCAAGGCCGAGGACGAGCCGGATTGGGAGAGCATCCTGCTCGACGACCGTACCGAGCACGGCGTGCCCAGCGGCAGCTACAGCGACGCCCGGGAATACGTCGAGCCGGTCACCGTCGAGAGCAAGGATCTGATCGACCACTTGCGCGAGCAGACGCGGATGCTCGATCTGACGCCCCGCCAGCAGCTCCTGGCCGAAGAGTTCCTCGGCAACATCGGGGAAGACGGCTACCTGCAGCACACCCTCGACGAAATCCTCAAGGGCGCGAATCAGCTGCTGGAGGAGCACGAGGCTGAATCGGAGCTCGACCTGAACGTGCCGGCCTTCACCCTGGCGGAGGTGGAGGAGATGCTGCGGGTGATCCAGCAGCTCGATCCACCCGGGATCGGCGCGCGCAACCTGCGCGAATGCCTCCTGCTCCAGCTCGAAAGCCAGAAGCGCACCGACTCGCTCGTGTACCGGCTGGTGAAAGACGCGTACGACGACCTCATTGCGCATCGCTGGAGCGACCTCGGCAAGCGGTTCGGCCTCGCGCCGGATGAGGTACAGCGCGCGGCCGACGAGCTCGCGCGGCTGGACCCGAAGCCCGGCCTGCAATACTCGGCTGGTAACGATGCGTACATCATTCCCGATCTCATCGTCGAGAAGATCGACGACAAGTACCATGTCTTCCTGAACGACAGCGGCTTGCCGCGGCTGCGCATTTCCAAGACGTATCAAGAGATCGCGCGGGACAAGAAGAAGTACGACGGCGAGAGCAAGGAGTTCATCAACCAGCGCCTGAACAGCGCGCACTGGATGATCCAGGCAATCGAGCAGCGCCGCCAGACGATGCTCAAGGTCATGAACTTCATCGTGGACCGGCAGCGCGAATTTTTCGAGAAGGGGATCGACCACCTGAAGCCGCTCACGCTGCGCGAGGTGGCGGACGTGATCAGCATGCACGAGAGCACCGTCAGCCGCGTGACGAACGAAAAGTACGTGCAGACGCCGCGCGGGCTGCTGCCGCTCAAATTCTTCTTTTCGAGCGGCCTGTCGACCACGACCGGTGAAGACGCCAGCGCGCGCTCCATCAAGTCGCAAATTCAGAAGATGGTCGATGACGAGCCGCCCAAGAACCCGCTCACCGATCAGCAGATCGTCGAGATGTTCGATCGCAAGGGCGTGAAGATCGCACGACGCACCGTCGCGAAATACCGCGACCAGCTCGGCATCCTGCCGGCGCGTATGCGCAAACGGCTATGAGCCTCGCGACCAACTCCACGCCGCCCGATGTCAGCGTGCTCGTGCCCGCGAAAGACGAGGCGGAGAATCTCGCGGAGTTCGTGCGACTGACGCGCGAGGCGATGCTGCCGCTGCCGTACGCGGTCGAGCTCGTCATCATCGACGACGGCAGCCACGACACCTCCGCCCGGCTCCTCGAAGAGATCAGCGCGAAGCATCCGTTCGTTCGGGTCGTGACCCATCGCATGCAGCGTGGGATCGCCGACGCGCTGAAATCGGGCGCCGACGTCGCGCGCGGTCGTGTGCTCGTCTACTATCCGGCGGATTTGCAGTATCTGCCCGCCGATATTCCGGCGTTGGTCGGTCCGATCCTGGCAGGCGAAGCCGACGTCGTCACAGGTACCAAGCAGGGGCAGTACAACAAACGCCTCGTATCGGGCATCTACAACACGCTCTGCCGCTGGCTGTTCGGCGTGCGGGTGAAGGATCTGAACTCGGTGAAGGCGTACCGGCGCGAGATCATGGAAGTCGTCCCGATGCGGCCTGATTGGCACCGGTTCATGGTCGTGATCGCGGCGTCTCAGGGATTTCGGCTGGCCGAGCGCCCCGTGCCGGTCCATCCGCGGCGCGCCGGCAGCTCCAAGTTCGGCGTCGGGCGGATCCCAGTCGGCGTGCTCGACCTGATGTCCGTGTGGTTCCAGCTGCGCTTCGCGCGCAAGCCCATGTTGTTCTTCGGCGTGATCGGGGCCACCCTGTTTCTCGTGGGGCTGCTGGTGGGCGCGGTGGCGCTCTATCTCCGCTTCGGACCGCCCCATGTGGGCTTTCGCCCGCTCCTCGATCTCATCATGGTGCTCGTGATCTCCGGCGTGGCTCTGTTTGGCTTCGGCTTTGTGGGGGAGATGCTGGCGGGCATGCGCGAGGACCTGCGGGGCCTGCAGCGCGAGCTGGAGCGTATCAAGAACGGATTGTGACGGCGCCTGGTAGCGGAGCAAAACGGAACGTGGTAGGTATTAGTGCCAGCGATGCCTCCACTTGCGATCGCCACCCTCTTCCAGCGCGCCCTGCCGTGGCTATCCCCCGATGGCCGCGCGGTGATCAATAGCCTCATCTGCGACAATGGCCGCGTTGGTTCCGCGCAAACATTGAGCGAGCGTCTCGGTTTGCGCAGCCGTTTCCAGCTGGGACGGCTGCTCCAGCGGGAAGGGTTGCCGCCATACGAGGAGCTGGCCGGCTGGGTCTGTGTCTTCCACTGGATGTTGTGCGCGGACGCCGGACAGGGGCGCGGTGCATTGCGCACGCTCGCCGGCCACAGCGCGATCGATCTCGCGAGCTCCTACCGGTTAGTGCGGCGCGTCACCGGTCATAGCTGGAAGGACCTGCGTCGCCTCGGCACGGCTGAAGTGATCCACTGGTTCCAGAGTCGCGTGCACGCAGCGCCTGTGAAACCG
>DATGEQ010000026.1:0-15675 GCA_035309945.1 Gemmatimonadales bacterium
CTCGTCGCGCCCCTGCGCCAGCGGTGCGAAGAACACCTCGTGATCGAAGCGGTGTGCGAGATCCAGGTAACCGTCGCGTCCCGTGACGGCCGCGAAGTTGTAGAGCAGCTCGTTCATGCCGCCGTATTCGCGTTCGAGCACGCGCGCCATATGCGCGTCGCTCAGCGGCTGTGCCCAGCGACCGGTCCAACGCACCATGCCTTGCAGGACGTCGAGCGCCTGCGCGTTGCCGGCAAGCGTGTGCATGTCGAGGAGGCCGGCCATGATCTTGTGGAGCGTGTAGAACGGCGCCCACACCGGTTTGCCGTCGCGCAGCCGGTCGAAGAACTCTTCGGGGAATGCGCTGAGATAGCCGTTACCCAGCTTCTGCTGGCAGGCGGCGAGCGCGGCCACCATCCGATCGCCGCGCGCCTTGAGATCGGCGTCTCCCAGCGTGCTCGACATCTTGGCGAGCGCCGAGAGGTAGTGGCCGGTGTAATGCCCGCGCAGCTCGTTTTCCGGCGCTTCCCAGCCGCCCAGCGGCTCCGCGGTCGACGGGATGCCGGCGGTGACCCGGAACGTGTGCAGCAGCCTGTCTTCATTTTGCGCGAGCAGGAATCGGCGGTTCACCTCGAGCGCGTCCAGGAAGGGTCCAGGACCGAGGCGCACGCGATCCAGATCGAACGGCTGCACGAGCGGCAGGGTTGGTGCTTCGGAGATCGGCAACCGTATGGTCGCGAGTCCGGACACTGCCGCCATCGAGGTGAGAAAATCGCGACGTTTCATGGAGTCCCCCAGGCTTTCGCCTGCGCAATCGCCGCAGTCATCTGATCGCGGTACTTCGTGAACGTGTCATCCACGATGTTCAGTGTGGGAATCAGTCCCGGCCGCTTGGACAAGGAAAGCGTCGCCGCGTCCCAATGATTGAACCCCGATTCGTGTACGCCGGAAGAGCCGCGTCCCGGTGCAGGATGCGACAGGTGCGAGAAGAAGCGCGCATACGGGACGTGGTGCGGTGAGTACGAAGCGTGATACAGTGGAATGAATTCGAGCAGCGCGTCGTAGAGAAACTCGCCGCAACAGAGCACGCGCGGGTAGCGCGCGCGTAGCTCGCTGATGAGGGCGCGGGCGCCCTCGTGCATGTCGGCCTTCGTGTTGTTCACCCAACCGCCGATGATGTCCAGGAAATATGCGTCGACGCCATAACGATCGATCGTGTCGGCGATGCGATTCGTGAGCCAGCGGCGCCACGATTCGACGCCGAGGTTCATGTAGACGCCGAAGCCTTCCTGATGGCGATCGTTGTCCCAATCCACCCAGTTCAAGTTGAACGGATCGCCGTCGATGCGGGCCGTCGCCGCGTCGGCGAAGTTGGCGAAGTTCGGGAGTTTGCGGTTCGACGCATTCGCGCCGAACATGGGCATCACCTTGAACCCCATCCCCTGCGCCTCGTGGACCAGGCGCTTGAATCCGGCTTCGCCGCCCATGCGCGGCGCCGCTTGATAGGTCGGGTAGTCCCAGTAGTAGCGGCCGTCCCAGGCTGAGATGAACGCGAGCACTCGGGACGCGGGGATCTGGGTGGAGATCCACCGCAAGATTTCCAGCATCCGCGCGTAGTCGTTGAAGATGTAGCCGGTGAAGTGCATGCCGTGGAGGGTGACGGCGAGCTGTGTCTGCCGCAGCCAGTCGGGCACGTCGGTGCGGGTTTCCCAGCGCGGGAAGTGATAGGCGCGCTCGAGGTGCGCGTGGTGCGGTGCCACGGCAGCGTCGAGCGATGCCGCACGCCGCACGCTCCACGTTGGGACTTGAACAGTTCTGCGGTCCAACCACCCCTCGACCTCGTGCACCAGCTCGACGCGATAGCCCTGCTCACCGGGCTGAAAGTAGAACCGCTTGGCGCGCACATGATCATCGAGCGATGAGAGCGCGATGAAATTCCCGTCGCCACCCTGTACGACAGCGAGCGGTGTGCCCATGCCCCACGCGGTGTTGTCCCCGAACAAATCGCCGGCGCCGAACGGATAGCCCCACAGCACTTCATCATCCTTGTAATCGACCGGCTCGCCACCCGCCGACAGCTTGCCACGTGGAATACCGCGCATGACGACAGTGACCGCCTTGATCGGCTGATCCATCTGGGCGGTCACGTCGCAGAGCACCGCAGCGCCGTCCTTGTGGAGCCGCGCACCCACACGTCCTGGCACTTTCACTTGGCCACCCGCGCAGGTGAGTCCAGTGGCGGTGATTGTCAGTACGTCAGTTCCATCTGCGCTCAGTGCGCTCTCATCAAGCGCGTAAGCGTTCTCGCGCGTGAACACGAGAAAGCCGAGGCGCAGCCCGGCGAATTCGACCGAGGGTTCGGGGAAGTCGAAACTGAATTTCATGAACGCGCGCCCGCGCGGCGGCACAAAGACTTCGCTGGTCGAGCTGAGGGGCAGGATGGGGATGGAAGCGGGGAGCGGCGGCGGCACTTTTAGCAAGCTGCCCGCTCCCGCGGCGCCCATAGCCATCAACCAATCCCGACGTGAAATTGGATCGCGCATATGGCCGGCCTCGATTGGGTCATCATCGCACTGTACTTCGCCCTGTTGCTCGGCGTGGCCTGGTGGGTCGCGCGGCGCAACCGGGACACCACGGACGACTATTTCCTCGCCGGCCGCAACCTCGGCTGGTTCCTGGTCGGCGCGTCGATCTTCGCGTCCAACATCGGATCCGAGCACGTCGTCGGCCTGGCCGGCGCGGGGGCGACCAGCGGCGTCGCGCTCGCCCATTACGAGCTCCACGCCTGGTGCCTGCTCGTGCTGGGCTGGGTCTTTGTCCCATTCTATTCGCGCGCGCTGGTCTACACCATGCCGGAGTTCCTGGGCCGGCGGTTTTCACCCACCGCGCGCTGGGTGCTGTCGGTTATCACACTCGTCGCACACGTCTTCACCAAGTTCGCCGTCTCGATCTTCGCGGGCGGCGTCGTGTTCGCAACGCTGTTGCCCGAAGTGTCGCTGCACTTCGGCGCCACCACATTCAACAGCTTCTGGATCGGTTCGGTCGTGGTGCTGCTCCTCACCGGCGTCTATACCGTGCTCGGCGGCATGCGCGCGGTCGCCTATACCGACGCGATGCAGACCTTCATTCTGATCATGGGCTCAGGGTTGTTGACGTTGTTCGGGCTCTCCAAGCTCGGCGGCTGGCACGAGCTGCGCCGCGTGCTCGATCCGGATCTTTTCAACCTCTGGAAACCACTCGCGCCGCACGGCGTGCAAGGCACCTGGGCGCCGGTCAAAGAAGCCGGTCGCATCGCGTGGTACTTCAACGACAACTATCCCTGGCTTGGCATGCTGTTCTGCGCGCCGATCATCGGCCTGTGGTACTGGTGCACCGATCAGTACATCGTGCAGCGCGCGCTGGCGGCCAAGGATGAACGGACGGCGCGGCGCGGCAGCATCTTCGCATCGTATCTGAAGCTTTCGCCTGTCTTCCTGTTCATCATCCCGGGACTCATCGCGCTCGCGCTCGCCAAGACGGGCAAAGTCGCCGGCCTCGGCGTCATGGTGGATGCGCAGGGCCACGTCATCCCGCAGGCGGCGCAGGCCGCATTTCCATTGATGGTGAAGGACCTCTTGCCGGAAGGCTTGCGCGGTATCGTCGTCGCGGGGTTGCTCGCGGCGCTGATGAGCTCGATGGCCGGCGCGTTCAATGCATCGTCGACGCTGTTCACCATGGACCTTTACACGAAGTTCAAGCCGAACGCGTCGCAGCATCGACTCGTGTGGGTGGGTCGCCTGGCAACGGCGGCGATGGTCGTGATCAGCTTGTTGTGGATTCCGGTGATTCAGGGCGCGCGCGGCCTGTACGATTATCTGCAGGGCGTGCAGGGCTATCTCGCGCCGCCGATCTTCACGGTGTTCGTGTTCGGCATCTTCAATCGGCGCTTGAACGCGAAAGGTTGTCTCGCCGCGCTGCTCGTGGGTTTCGCGCTCGGTGTGTTCCGCCTGCTCGTCGATACTCCTGTCAGCCTCCACCTCGCGGGCTTGGCCGCCGGATACTCGCCCGGCTCGTTCCTTTGGTTCGTCAACAACATCTACTTCCAGTACTATAGCGTCTTCATCTTCATCGTCTCGGTCGTGGTCATGTTTGTCGTCAGCTACCTGACCGCGCCACCGCAGGTCGAGCAGCTCACGGGGTTGACGTATGCGACCATTACGCCGGAAGGGCGCGCCGCATCGCGCAGCAGCTGGGGCAGGCGCGAAGTCGTCGCATCCGCGATCGTGCTCGTCCTGATTCTTGCCTGCTATCTCTACTTCCGAGGCTAGATCGTGTTCGCGCTACTCATGCTGCTCGCACTGCAGCGGCAAACCACGAGCTTCGATCACGGTTGGCGTTTTCATCTTGGTGATGTCGCGGGTGCACAGGAAGCCGCTTTCAACGACTCCGGTTGGCGTGCGCTCGACGTGCCGCACGACTGGAGCATCGAAGGCGCGTTCAACGAGCAGAACCCGGCCGGCGCAGGCGGTGGCGCACTGCCCGGGGGGGTCGGCTGGTATCGCAAAGCCTTTGTCGTTTCGCGCGCCGACAGCGGCAAGGTGGTCGTCGTGGAGTTCGACGGCGTGTACCGCAACAGCGAAGTCTGGATCAACGGCGTTTCCCTCGGCAAACGGCCGTACGGCTATAGCTCATTCGAGTATGAGCTCACACCGCAGCTGCGTTACGGCGCGCGCAACGTCATCGCCGTGCGGGTCGACAATTCCGAGCAGCCCAACTCACGCTGGTATTCGGGATCCGGCATCTACCGTCACGTCTGGCTGGTCTCGACGAATCCGGTGCACGTCGATCATTGGGGGACTTACGTCACAACAGCCCGAGTGAACGAGGCGTCCAGTCGTGTCGCGATCAGGACGACTGTTCGCAACGCGCGCCATGCCGAGCAGCGAGTAATGGTACGCACGGCAGTCGTGGATTCCGCGGGCAGGCAGGTGTCACACGACTCGAGCTCCGTGGTCGTCCCCGCCGACTCGACAATGGAGGTCGCGCAGGACTTGACGATTTTGCACCCGGTACTGTGGTCGCTCGAACGCCCCTATCTCTATCACGTCCTGACGCTGGTGACGTGCGGTGGCAGAGCCTGCGACACCTATACCACGCCGCTCGGTGTGCGATCCTTTGAATTCCGCGCGGATTCCGGCTTCTTCCTGAACGGCCGGCACGTCAAAATCCGCGGGATCTGCCTGCATCACGACCTCGGCGCGCTCGGCGCGGCGGTGAATACGCGCGCGATCGAGCGGCAGCTCCAAATCATGAAAGCGATGGGCGCCAACGCGCTCCGGACGTCGCACAACCCGCCCGCGCCCGAGCTGCTCGATCTCACCGACCGCATGGGCTTCATCGTGCTGGACGAAGCCTTCGACATGTGGAAGAAGGAGAAGACCAAGTACGACTATCATCTCGATTGGGATGCCTGGCACGTGCGCGACCTGTCCGACATGGTGCTGCGCGATCGCAATCATCCCAGCGTCTTCATGTGGAGCATCGGCAACGAGGTGATGGAGCAGTGGACCAACGACGACTCGACTGCAGCGCCGATCGCGCGCGAGTTGGCCGGCATCGTCCATTCGCTCGATCCGACCAGACCGGTCACGCAGGCCGCGAACAACGGCAGCCCGCAAAACCCCGTGTTTCACGCGGGTGCCCTCGCTCTGCTGGGACACAACTATCACCACGACGTCTGGAAGGATTTTCCCGCGCAATATCCGGGACAGAAATTCCTCATTACCGAAGCGATGTCGGACCTGAACTCGCGCGGCGTGTACCCACAACCTTCCGATAGCGTCGCCGAATACCACACCCCGTATGAGAAAGACAAGGGGCCGCAGCCTCCCCCAAACGGCCGGCTCTCGTCCTACGACAACAGCTATGCGTTTTGGGGCTCGCTGCACGAAACATCGCTGCGGATCTTCGAGCAGTATCCGTTCCTCTCCGGGATGTTCATCTGGCAAGGCATCGACTATCTCGGCGAGCCGACCCCGTATGACTGGCCGGCGCGCAGCTCGTATTTCGGCGTCGCCGATCTGGCGGGACTTCCGAAGGATCCGTTCTATCTCTATCAAAGCGTCTGGACCGACCGGGCGATGCTGCATCTGTTCCCGCATTGGAATTGGACGCCAGGCCAGACGATCGACGTGTGGGCGTACACCAACGCCGAGGAGGTAGAGCTGTTTCTGAACGGCACGTCTCTCGGGGTCAAAAAGAAGACCGAGCCGGTCAGTCATCTGATGTGGCGCGTGCAGTACGCACCGGGAGCCTTGCGCGCCGTTGCGCGCACGGCGGGGCGTGTCGTCCAGACCGTGGAAGTGAAGACCACCGGAGCGCCGGCGCGCGTTGCGCTCACCGCTGATCGCGCGCGCATACGCGCCGACGGCAACGATCTGTCGTTCATCACGGTCACGGTACGGGATCGTGCCGGTCTCGACGTGCCGACCGCCGAGCCGCTCGTCAGGTTCCGGGTCAGCGGCGCTGCGCGCATCGTGGGCGTCGACAACGGCGACGAGATGAGTCACACGTCGTTCCAGGCGCACGAAATACAGCTGTTCAACGGCAAAGCGCTCGTGATAGTCCGCGCTGGCACCCGCCGGGGGGCTGTCACTCTCACGGCGGAGTCGGACGGGCTCGCGTCCGCTACCATCCGCCTTCAGCTCAGATGAGGACGTATCATGAAACAGCGACCACTCGGCAATACCGGATATCGCGTCAGCGAAATCGGCTTCGGCGCGTGGGGCTTGGGCGGGGAGATGTGGCGCGGCGTAGACGACGCCGAAGGCCGTAAGGCGCTGCGCGAAGCCATCGACCAAGGCATCAACTTCTTCGACACGGCGCTCGCCTACGGCGACGGCCACAGCGAGCGCGCGATTGGAGCGGAGCTGAAAGACGATATTCGCGCCGGCCGCGCGACCGTTGCCACCAAGATTCCTCCCAAGAATCGCCAGTGGCCGGGGAAGGCGAGCTACAAATTGGCCGACGTGTTTCCCGCCAAATACATCGCAGCGTCCGTCGAGCAATCACTCAAGAATCTCAAAATGGAGGCGCTGCACGTCGAGCAGCTGCACGTTTGGAACGATGCATGGCTGAACGATCCCAATTGGGAAGCGTCCTATCAGGAAATCGTGAAGCTCAAAAAAGAGGGTAAGGTCCTGCACTGGGGAATCTCGATCAACGATCACGCGCCCGAAACGGCGCTGCGCGCGCTGAAAGACCCGATCTTCGAGACGGCCCAGGTGATCTACAACATCTACGACCGCTCGCCCGAGAAGGAGCTGTTCGCGTTCGCACAGAAGAAGCCGCTCGGTATCATCGTGCGCGTGCCGTTCGATGAAGGGGCGCTCACCGGACAGATCACCGCTCAGACGACGTTTCCCGCGGGCGACTGGCGGGCAGGATACTTCGCCGGGGATCGCAAAGCCGAAGCCGAACGGCACGCGCACGAGCTGAAAGGATTGCTCGATCGCGAAGTCGAAAGTCTTCCCGAGCTCGCGTTGCGCTTTTGCCTGTCGGCGCCGGCCGTGTCGGCCGTCATTCCCGGCATGCGCCGGTCGCCGCATGTCCGGCAAAATGCGCTTGCCGCGACGAAAGGGCCGCTCTCACCCGCCATGCTGGCGAAACTCAAGCCGCATGCGTGGGAGAAGAATTGGTATTCCGAAGACTAAGTCTGTGAACGTACGACCGCGTAATTGACGGCTATTGTGCGACGATCTTCGAGACCGGGTGGATCTCCACCCAATGCGCGTGATTCTGCTCGCGCACGAGCGTACCCGTGATCGCGACATGTCTCCCTACGGGAGGCAGGGTGACGTGATCGGTGTAGGCTGCGCAGGCCGGCTTGGCGTCGGGCTGCGTCACGTGATAGCGGCACACGATCTCGAATACGAGATTGCCGCCCTCATCAGACTGATTCCCCGCGTTCAGAAGATTCGCGAACTGCGGATCGACCTTCAGCCAGCCGTGCGTGTCGCCATCAGGCTCGTGCCGGACACCATCCGCGCTGTGATGTGCCAGCGGCGCGGTCGCATCCATGATCGTGCCGCTGATCGTCACGCAGTCCTGCAGCACGACCAGGCGCGACGGGTGATAGACATGCTTCCAGAGTCCGTCGCCGCAGCCGACCATGCTCTCCGAACCCACGACGCCGGGTCCGGGGTGAATCGTCGTACTGTTCGTCGCCCCCCGCGGTGTGGTTTCGACGCGCACGTAACGGCCCCACACGTAACCCTCTTCGCCCGCGCTCGTGCGCACGTGGTAGTAGCCGCTTTCCGGAGACGGCCCGAGCAGCGTGAGCGGCGGCTCGGCGGTCGTGAGCAGGCGGACGGGCGGGTATTCGCTCGAGGGGTCGGGCCGCAGATTGACGTTGTGGACGACCGTGACGGTTTGTGCCGAGAGGACGCTGCAACAGAGCGCCAGAGCCGCCAAGGGAACGCCGGGTCGACGCAAGCGCGCCTATGACTCTCTGAGCCGGCGCTCGAGATAGCGCCGTTCGGGCTCTTCGGTCGTGAGGGCCAGCGCTCGCGCATATGCCGCTTGCGCTTCGGGCTTGCGGCCCAACCTGCGCAACAGATCGGCGCGCGCCCCGTGCGCGAGATGGTAGTCGTGCAGCTCACCGCGCGCGAGAATCGCGTCGATGAGCGCGATCCCGTGCTCCGGGCCGTCACGCATCGCGATCGCCGCGGCGCGATTCAGCTCGATCACCGGCGATGGCTCCATACGCAGCAGCAGGTCGTACAGCCCGACGATCTCGTTCCAGTCCGTCTCTGGCGACGACGGCGCCTCGGCGTGGACCGCCGCGATCGCGGCCTGTAGCGCGTACGGTCCGGCGCGGCGCGTCTGGAAGGCGCGTCGCACCAGTCCGGCCCCTTCCGCGATCTGTAGCCGGTTCCACAGCGAACGGTCTTGCTCCTCGAGCGGAATCAGCATGCCATCGGCAGTCGTCCGCGTGGCGCGGCGGGCGTCGTGGAGCAGCATCAACGCGAGCAAACCGATCGCCTCCGGTTCGGGGAGGAGCTCGACGAGCAGTCGCCCGAGCCGAATCGCCTCGCTGGCGAGATCGGCGCGCGTGAAGTAGCCCTGATTGAACACGAGATAGATGACGTGCAGCACGCTCGCGAGACGGTCGGGAAGATCGGGCCGCTCCGGGACCTCGTACGGAATGCGTGCGTCGCGAATCTTCCCTTTCGCGCGGACGATCCGCTGTGCCAGTGTCGGCGCGGTCGTGAGAAACGCCGCCGCGACCTGCTCTGTCGTCAGCCCGCAGACCTCGCGCAGCGTCATCGCGACCTGGGCGTCAGGATTGAGCGCCGGGTGACAGCAGGTGAAGATCAGTCGGAGGCGATCGTCGACGACGACGTAATCTTCTGTCTCGTTCGGCTCGATCGACACGTCAGCCTCGCTGTCCACCTCGCGTTTGCTTTTCCGCAGCCGATCGATGGCTTTGAATCGCCCGGTCGAGATGAGCCAGGCGCGCGGGTTTGCGGGAGCGCCTTCGATCGGCCAGCGCTCCACTGCCGCCGCGAACGCATCCTGAAGCGCCTCCTCGGCGAGATCGAAATCGCCGAGGAGACGGATGAGAGTGGCCAGGACGCGACGCGACTCGGCGCGGTAGATCGCCTCGATCAGGTCTGTGACTGCGGGATCTCCATGATCGGACGCACTTCAATCGTGCCATACTTGGCGCCCGGAATCCGGGACGCCACATGGAGCGCGTCGTTGAGATCTTTGGCCTTGATCAAGTAGAAGCCGCCCAACTGCTCCTTCGTCTCGGCGAACGGCCCGTCGGTCGTCGATGGCTTGCCGTTCCTGACGCGAACGGATGTCGCCGTGTTGGTGGATTCGAGCGCTTCACCGCCGATGTAGTTCCCGCTCTGCTTGATGCTGGTCGTGAACGCGTTGTACTCGGCCATGACCGCGTTCCATTCGACTTCCGAGGCCCGCTCCCAGCGCTTCTCATCCGAGTAGATCAGGCACAGATATCTCATGGTTTTCTCCGGCTACTTGCCGGTTTCGCCCCAGACCGGACGCACCTCGACCGAGCCCCACTTCGCCGACGGAATGCGGCTCGCGATTTGGACCGCTTCGTTCCGGTCCTTCGCCTCGATCAAGAAGTAGCCGCCGAGCTGCTCTTTCGTCTCGGCGAACGGGCCGTCGGTAGCGGAGAGTTTGCCGTTGCGAATCCGCACCGTCGTCGCTTTGTCGGTGTGCTGCAGCCCATTCGACCCGACGTAATTGCCGCTGCGCTTGATGTCTTCGGCGAAGGCCCAGTAGTCCTTCTTCGCCTGCTCCAACACGTCCTTGGGGACGTTCGGTTCCTGCTTCTCTTCCTGGTAGATCAGGCACAAGAATTTCATTGCATCCTCCTCGAGAGTTCGAAATATGAGCCGTGACACTTGGATAGTCGTTCGAAGTTCGGAGGTTTCGACAATGCGCTAACTTTAGGCCGTGCCAAGCTATGCGGCTTTCCTTCGCGGCGTGATGCCGATGAACTGCAAAATGGCCGCATTACAGGCGGCATTCGAGGCCGCGGGCTTCGCGGGGGTTAAGACCGTACTCGGCAGCGGCAATGTGGTGTTCGAGGCTCGCGGCTCATCGGAGGCGGCGCTGGAACGCCAGGCCGAGGCGGCCATGCACCAGGAGCTGGGGCGTGTCTTCATGCCGATCGTTCGGCCCATTGAACAGCTACGAAAGATCCTGACGTCCGATCCCTACCGTCCGTTCAAGGTCAGTCCCAAAGCGAAACGCATCGTCACGTTCCTGCGCGGGCGGCCGAATCAGAAAATCACGTTGCCGGTCGAGCGCCACGGCGCGCGCATCCTCGCGATGCGGGACGGCGAAATCTTCAGCGCCTATCTCCCGACGCCGAAGGGTCCGGTCTTCATGACCCTGATCGACAAGACTTTCGGCAAGGATCTCACGACGCGCACGTGGGACACGCTGCTCAAGGTTGTGAAGGCTTCCGATTCCGCTCGAACATAGCCGCAAACCGCGCAGCCGGCGGCAGGCTATTCCGCGATCGGCGTGCCATCGGCTGGTAGCCGCTCTGGTTGCCAAGGTATCGTTCCCGCCTGCAAAATAGCCCCATGATTCGGAAGACTCTTCTCTGGATTGCAGGATCACTGGCGCTCCTGATCCTGATCCTCTTCGTCACGATCACCGTGCGCTGGGATCGCCGGTTCAACGCGCCCTACCCCAGAGTCGCTCGATCGACGGACTCAGCCGTCATCGCGCGCGGCAGGTACCTGGCCTATGGTCCCGCGCATTGCTCCGATTGCCACACGGCACCCGCCGAGTATGCATCGCTGAACAGCGGTACGCGTCCCGCGTTCAGCGGCGGCGGCTCGTTCGTGATTCCGCCGGGCACGATCTACGTGCCCAACATCACGCCGGACAGCGCGACCGGCATCGGCCTCCTGTCCGACAGCGCCGTCGCGCGCACTCTTCGGTACGGCGTGCGACCGGACGGGCGCGCGGCGATACCGTTCATGGAGTACCACGAGATGAGCGACGCCGATCTCGTGGCCGTGATTTCGTACATCCGCTCGCAGCCGCGGGTGCGCAACGTCGTGCCCGATCACAAGCTGAGCTTGCTCGGCAAGGCCGTGATGGCATTCGTGATGAAGCCGATCGGGCCGAGCAGCACGCCGCCTGCGGAAAGTCCCGCACCCGCGCCGACCGTCGAGCGCGGCGCCTATCTCGTCACCGCGGTCGCGAACTGCGCGGGCTGCCACAGCAAGCGCAGCATGGTCACCGGCGCATACCTCGGCCCGCGTCTGGTCGGCGGCGACTCGATGGAGACGAGTGGCACCCCGCCGCTGAAGCTCGTGCCGCCGAACATCACATCGAAAGGGAGCGCCGGGCAGTGGACCGAGGATGAGTTTGTCGCGCGGTTTCATGCCGGTGAGCGGATCCCCGGTAGCCCGATGCCGTGGCAGGCGTTTCGCCGCATGAGCGACGACGATCTCCGCGCGATCTATCGATACTTGAAAACGGTATCGCCGTCTTGATCAGACGCGACTTCATCGCAGGCGCGCTCGCGGCCGGCGGTATCAGAATCGTGGATCGAGTCGATCCTCCTTCTCCCTTCCCCCCTCTCCCTGCTCCCCGGCAATTGGCCTGGCACGAGCTCGAGTTCTACGGCTTCCTGCATTTCACCGTCAACACATTCACCAATCGCGAATGGGGGGACGGCGACGAGTCGCCCGCGGTCTTCAATCCCACCGCCTTCGACGCCGATCAGATCGTGGGCGCGGCCACAGACGGTGGAATGCAAGGACTGATTCTCACCTGCAAACATCACGACGGCTTCTGCCTCTGGCCGTCGCGCTACACCGAGCACTCGGTCAAGAATAGCCCGTTCCACCGCGATGTCGTGAAGGAGATCTCCGACGCTTGCGCCAGGGCGGGCGTGAAGTTCGGCGTCTACCTGTCGCCGTGGGACAGAAACAGCTCGGTGTATGGGACTCCGGAGTACCTCGGCTATTACCGCAATCAACTGCGCGAGCTGCTGACGGAATACGGGCCGGTGTTCGAGATCTTCTTCGACGGCGCGAACGGCGGCGACGGCTACTACGGCGGCGCATACGAGCGGCGCGAGATCGACAATCGCACGTACTACGACTGGCCGAATACGTGGGCGCTCGTGCGCCAGCTGCAGCCGAACACCGTGCTGTTCAGCGATGCCGGTCCCGACATTCGCTGGGTCGGCAACGAGCGAGGCATCGCGGGCGAAACGTGTTGGGCAACGCAGAACAGCGAAGACTTCGCGCCAGGCCATGCCGATGTCGAACGCCTGAATCGCGGCGATCGGCCGGGCGCGCATTGGGTCCCCGCCGAATGCGACGTCTCGATCCGGCCCGGCTGGTTCTACCACAAGCACGAAGACGACCAGGTGAAAACGCCGGCGCAGCTCGTCGATCTCTATTACTCGTCGGTGGGGCGCGGCGCGTCCTTCTTGCTCAATTTGCCACCGGATCGGCGTGGCCGCATTCACGAGAACGACGCACGCGCACTGCGTGAATTCCGCCGCATCGTCGATGCGACGTTCGCGAACAACTTGGCGGCGCGCGTGAGCGCCGACAATTGGAGAGGTGGTGATCGCCGCTTCGCACCGGCGAACGTCCTCGACGGCAGGCGCGATACCTACTGGACGACCGACGATAACGTCAAGACACCAAGCCTGGTGATCGATCTCGGGCAGCCAATCTCATTCAACGTCGTGCGCGTGCGCGAGTACCTGCCCCTCGGCCAACGTATCGAAGCGATCGCAGTGGACACGTGGCAGAACGGGAGTTGGGTCGAGCTCGCGCAGGCGACCAGCGTCGGCAACTGCCGGCTCATCCGCACGCAGCCGGTCACCACAAAACAAGTGCGCCTGCGTGTCACGCAGGCGCCTGTGTGTCCAGCTGTATCTGAAGTCGGAGTGTTCGCCGAACCAGCTTAGTGCCGGCGGCCCCCCCCGCCTCCGCCTCCGGAGTGACCACCGCCGCCACCTCCACCACGACTGCCGCCGAACGACCGCGAAGAGCCGCCGGAGCCATGCGACACAGTCGGCCTGTTACCGCCGCTCCATGACCGCGGACTCGCTTGGGGCCGCAGTGTGGGAACGGACACCGGCGCGAGCGGACGGCTGCGTGTCGGCATCGGGACATAGCGCGTCGGGCGCGACGTGTTGAAGATCATCGGAGGGTATGGGCGATAGCGCGTGTACGGAAAGCGCCGGCCGGGACCCGAACGATATACGACTCCAACCCCGAACCCGAATGGATAGCCGTAACCGCCGTAGTAACCCCCGAACCCATAGCCCCAACCGTACCCGAAGCAGCTCGCCCAACCCCAGAACGGATCGAAACAGAACGGATTGTAGAATCCGACCCCACCATGGTACGCATAGGGGTCATAGTAACCGTAGCGCGACGCGACGCGGTTCGAATTCACCACGTAGGTCGCAACGTCATAGTCGTACTGTCCCGTCGAGTCACCCGCCATGTGCTGCACGATATCGGTCAACTTGACCAGCGGATCTTCTCGCACGGTGCTGGACGGCCCGCCGAGCGCGCGGAAATCCCAATGACCGTTCAGCACGAAATTGCCGAAGTTGAAGGGATCTTTGGCGACCGCGGCCAGCACGGTACCCGATCCGTCGTCGGACTCTATTTGGAAAGCATCGCGATCGCCGCGCGCGCGAACCTCGAACCGCCGGCCGCCGCGAATGAAGTCGTCGTCGGTCGGATCGAGCGGGAACAGCACGCGAATGCGGCCATCGGCGTCGGCATGGAGCACGACGAGGTAGCCGTCTTGCTCCGCTTGAACGTACACGCGCGCCTGGTCGCCAGTCGTGTAGTGGTCGTGATTCAATTGAACCGTGACGGGCGCGACGGGCGCTTGAGCGAGTACGAGCAGTAGGGCTAGCATCTTCCCGAATATACCTCAGTTTGGAGCCATTCTCACGTTCCTGGTTGTATCCCTCGCCCTGTTACAGAGTGGGGATTCCATCCCTGCTCAGCGCGTCGCGTCACGCGAGTGGTTTCGCGACGCCAAGTTCGGGATGTTCGTCCACTGGGGCGTCTACAGCCTCCTCGGCGAGGGCGAGTGGGTCATGCAGAACCGATCCATCGCCGTTCCCGACTACGAATGGCTGGCGACGACGTTCAATCCCGCAAAGTTCGATGCCCATGCCTGGGTGACGCTCGCCAAAGCCGCAGGCGTCCGGTACATCACCATCACGTCGCGCCATCACGACGGGTTTTCGATGTTTGCGACGAGGGCAACGCGGTACAACATCGTTGATTGGACGCCCTTCCACCGCGATCCGTTAAAGGAGCTCGCCGACGAATGCCAGCGGCAGGGCATTAAGCTCTTCTTCTATTACTCGCAGCTCGACTGGCACCATTCCGACTACTGGCCCCGCGGCGCGACCGGTCACAAAACGGGACGTCCCGAGAACGGCGACTGGAACCGTTATCTCGACTTCATGGACGCGGAGCTGACCGAGCTACTGACGGACTACGGCCCGCTCGGTGGTATCTGGTTCGACGGCATGTGGGACAAACCGGACGCTGATTGGCAGTTGCCGCGGACCTACGCGTTGATCCACCGGCTGCAGCCGGCGGCGCTCATCGTTCCAAATCACCACCAGGCGCCGCTCCCGGGTGAAGATGTCCAGACGTTTGAGCAGGATTTGCCGGGCGCGAATACCGCGGGCTTCAACACCAGGACGATCGGCGCGCTACCGCTCGAGACCTCGCTCACGATGAACGATTCGTGGGGCTTCAACATCACCGATCACAACTACAAGTCGGTACGCGATCTCATTCATTATCTCGTGAAGGCTGCGGGGCAGGGCGCCAACCTCCTGCTGAACATCGGTCCGCGACCCGACGGGACAATCCCGCCCGAGGCCGAAGCGCGGCTCCGCGCCATCGGCGATTGGATGGCGACGTATGGTAACTCGATCTACCGCACGCGCGCCGGCCCGATCTCGCCTCGCAGCTGGGGCGTAACGACGCAGCGCGGTGATACCGTCTTTGTCCATGTGCTCGATTGGAATGATCACGCGCTCGCGCTGCCGGCTTTGGCGGGGCGATGGAGAGCGAGAACATGGCCGGGTCGTGCCGCGGTCGTCCTGACTCAGACCGATGCGGGGATCACGCTCGCGTTGCCGGCGGACTC
>DATGEQ010000027.1:0-33147 GCA_035309945.1 Gemmatimonadales bacterium
GAGGTGGCGTCCCTGGAAGGCTCGCAGGCCCGGCACAACAACGAGATCCGTTGCGACTTCGGCTGGCGCTTCCCCAACCGGTCGCTGTTCAGTTTGGGGTTGGGGTTCGATCTGGATCCCGGGATCTGGCCGCGTGGCTGGTTCGGCGGAGCCCACGGCCGCTTCGCGCTGTACTGGTAGCGGGGGTCACCAGCTTCGGCAAGCCCAAATTGTGACGTTTGGCGCGCTTAGCGCCGCCCGCACTGCTCTCTCGCTCGATCGAACGCCACGCTCGGCCACTCGCCCGTCCCTGTTTTTCGATCGCGCGCCGCGCTCGGCCGCTCCCGCGTCGCTGAGGTTTGGTCGGCTCCGCGCCTGCTCGATCGCGCTCCCCGCATTTTTAATCGATCGGCGCTGTTTTTCGCTCGGGCGCCGCTGTTGCCCGATCGCGCTCTCCACATCTTCAATCGATCGGCGCTGTTTTTGGCTCGGGCGCCGCTCTCGCCGGTCGCGCTCTCCGCATTTTCAATCGGGCGGCGCGGTTTTTGGCTCACGCTCCGCGCACGGGCAGTCGCCCTCCCCTCACGCTCGATCGCGCGACGCTGCAATCGAGTCGCGCTCCGCGCTCGGCCGCCCGGGGGCGCTCGCGATCGATCGCGCGCCGCGCACGCTCGTCATCCCGACGCTGTTGGGCGATATCCCGAGATCTTCGTTCGCGAAGCCCCTTGCTTGTCGCGCCGCGCACACACCCAAAGTGTCCTCCCGGCATTACGCCCGCCCAGCGCTCAGATCGCTTGCTCCATCCAAGTTGCGACACGAATTTGCACGACGTCCTCATCCTGTGTCATTGAATCACGATGCCTGAGACCCGCCTCAAACCGCTCGTCGTGCTCGCCAGCCGCGAAACCGGCGAGTTGGAAAAGCTCGAAGTCGCCCTCTACAGCGCCGGCTACCGCGTCGTCACCGCCCGCAACGAGCACCAAACCCTCGACCGCGTCCGCTCCCATCAGCCCGACGCCGTCGTGCTCGACCGCGAGCTGACCAAGACCTACGATCTCTGCCAGCTTTTCTCCCCTATTGACTCGGCCCCGGCGCCGAGCGTACCGTCGTCCATGCACTGTTCTGATCAGTCCTGCGGTAAAACGATGAGCCCTCTTGTCCATGGGTTCGCAAGATTGTCGCATGCCTGTCACTGCGAAATTGTCCCGCAAGTTCTACGAGAGATTCGGCGAGGATCTCACGAACGAGCTCGTGGACTGGTTCAATAGCGTGGATACCACTTACCGCTCAGATCTCAAGGAGCTGCTCGAACTCCAGTACGCGCGTTTCGAGGCGCGACTCGAACAACGATTGGCGGAGGTGAAGAGTGATCTGGTGAAATGGATGTTCGCCTTTTGGGCGCCCACCGCACTCGCTGTGCTCGCGCTTCTGCTCCGTAAATAGATCCCTCCCTTCTCTTCCCCTTTTTTTTAGCGACGGACCCGCGCATTGTCATCCCGAGCGAGTGCGCGTAGCGCACGAGTGAGGGACCTGCTTTTGGCGATAGCGCGCGCGGCGGCGGATCTGCTTACCTTTTAGGCCGTGAACCGACGCGCCGCCCTCATTTTCGCCATCCTCTCCGCGGCCGCCATCCTCTTCCTCACGCTTCGCCCCGGCGGCACCGAAGAGCTCAGCCCCTGGTCCTTCTATCTCACCGCCGGCGACGACGCCCTCGGCGGCCTGCTGCAAAACCTCATCCTCTACATTCCATTCGGCGTCTTTCTGACGCTCGCGGGCGTGCGGCCCTACGTCGTCTGCGCCATCGGTGCGGCGATGTCGTTCTGCGTCGAGTTCTCCCAGCAATACATCCCCGGCCGCGACCCCTCCGTCGGCGACGTCGTCTGCAACTCCATCAGCACCGCCCTCGGCGTCCTGCTCGTCGTGGCCGCCTCGATCTGGCTGTTCGCGCCGCCGCGCCGCAGCACCTGGCAAGCCATCGCCGCGACCGTGATCGCCATCCTCACCTGGTGGACCACCGCCGAGATGGTCAAGCAGGTCATGCTCCCGCTGCCCTACAACGTGCTGACGACGCCGGACCTCGATCACTTCGGCGTTTACAAAGGCAAAATCGTCGAAGTCCGCCCGTCCGCGCTCGGCGGCCGCATCGACGTCGTCGCGACCGCGGCGCCCTACCCTCCCGGCCGCACGTCGCCGCTGCTCGCCATCGTCGATCAGCAGGGCCGCAACGCCATCATGCTCTCGGTCGATGGACAGGACCTCACGCTCCGCTACTACATGCGCGCGCTCAGCGCGACGCTCGAGCAACCCGACCTGCGCTTCCGCGGCGCCATGCGCGACGTCGCCCCCGCCGACACCTTCATCGCCGGCACCTGGCACGACTCCACCAACATCTGCCTCCGCGTCAACCACGCCCAACGCTGCGGCCTCGGCTACACCATCGGCGACGGCTGGAAGCTCATCTACTATCCCGAAGGCCGCCCCCCATGGCAGCTCGGCATCATCAATGCGGCGTGGCTCGTGGGATGCGTGATCTTCGTGGGCTTCTGGGGCGCGCGGTCGAATCACGCCTGGCTGCGCCGCCTCGTCATCGCCACGGTCATCCTGGGCTCGATCGTCGTACCGCTCGCGACGGGATTGAAAGCGACCCCCTTGTATGAGTTCTTGAGCGTGATTGCGGGGTTGGCCTGCGGAAACTGGATAGGACGGCGAACGATAAAACAAATGATCAATGATCAGTAATCAATGATCAATGATCATTGTTCATTGACCAATGATCGTTGTTCATTGATCGATCATTGATCATTGATCATTGATTATTGATCATTGTCTCATAGATCATTGTTCATTGATCATTGATTATTGATCATTCGCCCGTCAGGGCGCCGGCACTATCCTCCACACCGGCCCACTGAGCTGCACGATGTATAACTCTCCCCGCCCGTCTTGCCCAAACGAGCTGATATCGACACCCGGGCGCAGGAGCTGCGACCAATCCGCCGGCTGCCCGCCCGGATAGCGAAAGCCGCGCGTCGCGCCGGTGCAGAAGTCGGCGAAGAAGTACACGCCCTGCAGCTCGGGTAGCGCCGAGCCGCGGTAGACGTAGCCGCCGGTGATGGCGCAGTCGCCGAAGGCATGCAGGTATTCGACCTGCGGCAGCACGAGATTGGTCTCGACGCAGGTGGTGTCGGCGTAGCAGTGCAGCCCTTCCATAATATTCCAGCCGTAGTTCGCGCCTTTGCCGCGCAGCGCGCCCGTCGTCGCGACGTCCACTTCCTCGTACAGATCCTGCCCGACGTCGCCGATGTAGAGGTCTCCGGTCGTGCGATCGAACGAAAAGCGCCACGGATTGCGCAGCCCCCACGACCACACCTCCGGCGCGCCGCTCGTGTCGCTCTTGAACGGATTGTCGGCGGGAATGGCGTAACCGCTCGCGCCGCTGACGTCGAGCCGCAGCAGTTTGCCGAGCAAGCGGTGCGTGTTTTGCGCGTTGGTGTCGGGGTCGCCGGTCCCTCCGCCGTCCCCCGTCCCGATCCAGAGCATGTTGTCGGGCCCGAACTCGAGCTGGCCGCCGTTGTGATTGTTGTTGACGGGATGCGGGATCGCGAGGATCGTGTCGGCCGTCGTGGGATCGGCGCTGTCGGGATTGCTCGAGACGTTATAGCGCACGACGCGAATGTCGCCGTTCGGGTCGGTGAAGTAGACAAAGAAGCGGCCGTTGGTCGCATACTGCGGATCGAACGCGATGCTGAACAGCCCGCGCTCGCCGCCGCTCGAGATCTTGCCGGTCAAATCGAGAAAGGGCCGCGCCTGCGCGGTGTCGTGATGCAGCACCTTGATCGCGCCGCCCTGCTCGGTCACGAAGAGCCGAGCGGTGTCGCCGGGGATGGCGGTGATGTACGTCGGACTATTGAAGGAGCCGATGTAGCTCAGCGTGGGGGTGCCGGTTGGAGTTGTCTTCCCCGTCTCCAGAAAACCGTTACAGGCTAGCAAGACAAGTTGCGAAGTTGCGCAGACGGCGAAGCGGCTCCAAGTCGCCAGCTTCATGATCCCAGTACCACCTCGACACCCTCCTGTCGCAGCCGCCCCAGCAGCCGAGCTTCGATGCGCGCTCGTACCGTCACCACACCGTTGTTCTGTTCCTGGGCAAGAATCTCCGCGTCGCGATGCAGTGCCGCCAGCAACTTCCCGTCGCTGATCGGCACACGAATCTCGGCGATCGGCCGCAGTGCTTGCGCCGATGTCCGCAGCGCGCGACGCAGATCCTCGACACCGGAACTCGGAACGCGGAGGTCGGAACGCGGAACACTCGATGTGAGAACCGCGTGCGGATAATGCTCGCGCACCGAGCTCAGGAATCCCTGGGGATCCGGCAGCAGGTCGGCCTTATTGAACACATAGATCACCCGCTTACGCTCCACGCTGCCATTGCTGTTCCGCGTTCCGAGTTCCGCGTTCCGCGTTGCAATTTCCGCGTTCCGCGTTGCGATTTCCGCGTTCCGCATTTCCTTCTCTACCACGTCCACCTGGTCTTCCCAGCCCGGATGCGACGCATCGATCACGTGCAGCAAGAGGTCCGCGTCCTGTGCTTCCTCTAATGTTGCTCTGAATGACGCAACCAGGTGGTGAGGCAGCTTACGTATGAAGCCCACCGTATCCGTGAGCCGGTAGCGATAGCCTTCGCCCACGTCCACTTCGCGCGCGAGCGTATCCACCGTCGCGAACAGACGATCCTCGATGAACACGTCCTGCCCCGACAGCGCCTTGAGCAGGCTGGACTTCCCCGCGTTGGTGTAGCCGACCAGCGCCGCCGTCGGCAAGTCCCGCCGGCCCTGCCGCTGATTCGCCCGATGCTCGGCCACATCCTTGAGCCGCTTCTTGAGCGTCGAGATCTTGTGCCGGATGACGCGGCGGTCGGTCTCGAGCTGCGTTTCGCCGGGCCCGCGCAGCCCGATACCGCCGCGGATGCGCGACAGGTGCGTCCACATCCGCGTGAGCCGCGGGAGCAGATACTCGAGCTGCGCCAGCTCGACCTGGAGCTTGGCCTCGTGACTGCGCGCCCGCGTCGCGAAGATGTCGAGGATGACCTCGGTGCGATCCATCACCCGCACGCCGAGGCTCTTTTCGAGTTTGACGCCCTGCACCGGCGTGAGCGATTCGTCGAACAGCATCAACGTCGCGCCGGCCGAGGAGAGCTCGTCTTTGAGCGTCTCGACTTTGCCTTGGCCGAGGTAGAAGTTGGGCGTCGGTGCGTCGATGCGCTGGATGGTTTTGCCGATGACCTCGGCGCCGGCCGTGTCCGCAAGCCGCTCCAGCTCCTCGAGATGCTCGTCAACGTGAACCGCGTCCTCGCTGCCCTTGCGCGGAGCACCTACCAGAAATGCCCGTTCAATTGGCGCCTGGATATCGATCAGCTTACGAATAGCCTCTCCTTAATAATGAACCAGCTTCTTTAACGGGACATTGCCATTGCTTTTCAACTGAACTTGCCGCTCGCCAATGGGCGTATCCAGCATAACCGTTCCCGTCACCCCATAGGGTAGTTCTTGCGACTCGAACAACGACCGCGCCGCCGCTCCGACGCCGGCCCAGGTAAAGCGAACGGGCATCACGACCGAGCTATGGTTTTGCGGGGACAGATCCAGGGGTTTGTCTATAAGGGCATCCCCGAAATCCGTCCCGGCGAGTTGCAGGCCAACTTCGAGTCGGGTGCTGCGCAGCGAATACTGATTGGGATTGTACACGTCGAACACGAGGTCCATCGTGCCGCCCTGCAACCCGAGTCCCGTGATGTTGATCTGCTGCAATGCGACGTCCGGACGCTGGAATGTCAAGGCATTCCGTAACGTAGCGCACGACGAAAGGGTGACGGCGAGCAGCATCACACGACTTGCGGTCGTTAGCATAACCCCTAACATAACCGGCCGATGGCTGCCATGGCTGTAGAGCCGCTGGTTTTGCTCGCCAACGCCGATAAATGGCTGACCGAGTCCCTGGAGAGTGTGCTCACGCAGGGCGGGTATCGCGTGCTGCCTGTCGCCAAGCGACCGCAGGTCGTCGAGGTTGCCCGCCGTTACCTGCCCGACGCGATCATCCTCGACATGGGGCTCGACCAGCGCGCAAGCGATAACATGGCGCTGTGCCGTGCGCTCCGCGCCGATCCTACGATCTCGCGCGCCACGCCGATCATCCTCACGACCGCCGGGCCGGCGCTGCGCGTGCAACAGCTCGAAGCGCTGCGCGCCGGCGCCTGGGAGCTGCGCGGCGATCCGTTGGATATGGAAGAGCTGGTGCTGCGCCTCGGCGTCTACATGCAGGGCAAACTCGAGAGTGACCGCGTCGGCGCCGAAGGCATGATCGACCGCGCGAGCGGGCTGTACAACGAAGTCGGCATGACGCGCCGCTCGAGCGAGCTTGCCGCCTTCACCGCACGCCAGGGACTGCCGCTCGCCTGCGCCGTGTTTCAGCCGTCCGATGGCGTGATGACCTCCGTCGCCGCCGATCGCCTGGCGCTCGCGTTCAAGCGCGCCAGCCGGATCTCCGACGCCGCGTGTCGCACCGGCCCCGCGGAGTTCGCGGTGTTTGCGCCGGCCACGGATGAAACGGGAGCGGAAGGCATGGTCCAACGCATCTCGGACGCCGTGTCACGCAGTATTGCCGTCAAGCTGCGCTCGGGCGTGAGCACCGTCTCCGCGACATCGCGCCCATCCGGCGCGCGAACGTCGACCGCGCTGCCCGCGGCGCCAGCCGCCACGACCGAATTGTTGGAGCGGGCGCGCAAGGCGCTGAGCTAAGCCTGAATCCAGCCTTCGCGGATGGCGTAGCGAACCAGGTTGGCCGTGTCGTGGACGTTGAGCTTCTTCATCAGCCGTCCGCGATGGAATTCTGCCGTCTTGACGCTGATATGTAGCGTTTCCGCGATCTGCTTGGTCGATTTCCCCTCACCGACGAGCTGCAGGACCTGCCGCTCCCGAGGTGTCAAATGGGAACCGTCGGCCGGAGGCGTCGCGCAAGCGTCGACGATTGCCTGCGAGGCGCCGGGGCTCACGTAGAGCCGGCCGCCGCGCACTTCCTCTATAGCGTGGACCAGGTCGTCGCATCCCTGACTCTTCTGCACGAAGCCGCGCACGCCGACCTTCAGCGCCTCGCGCACGAACCGCGTGTCGTCGATGCCGGAGAGCAGGATCACTGGACATGCCGGCGCGATGCGGGCGATCTCGCGGGCGGCTTCGACGCCGTTGAGCACGGGCATGGCGACGTCCAGAACCGCGACATCGGGGCTGAAGCGCTGGACGGCGGCGACCGCCGCCTGGCCGTCGGCTTCGTCCGCGACGACCTCGAGGCCCCGGCGCTCGAGCAGCTGCTTCAGCGCCTGCCGCAGCACCAGATGATCGTCAGCCAGAACCAGCCGCACCGGCATCCAGCCCCCCGGTAGCACATTTCCAGAACATCAGTCGAACCGCGCGCCGTCACATAATACTGCGGCAATACGTCGCGCCGCGAATCCATCCCACCGCTCGATCGTCGGCGGAGCCCTACGCGGGCGCGTTTCGCGCACCGCTTGCACCAGCGCCGCGCGCTTCGCCGCGACCAGCCGATTGGTGCCCTCGCTCACCGTGATCGGCCGCTCGGTGTTCGGCCGGACGGTCAGGCACGGTACGCCCAGAAACGTCGTCTCCTCCTGAACGCCACCGGAGTCGGTGATCACGAGATCGCTGCCCAAGACCAGGCTCAACATCTCCTCGTAGGGGACCGGATCCACGAGCCGCAGCCCGTTCCCCCGTCCCTCCCCGACCGTCCATCCCAACTCGTCGATGCGCGCCCGCGTCCGCGGGTGTACCGGAAACACAATCTGCCGCTCATGGCCAAGCTCGGCCAGAGCGTCGAGCAGCTCGCGCAGCGTTTCCGGATCGTCGACGTTGGCGGGGCGATGCAGGGTCACCACCGCGTAGGGCTGGGCGGGCGCCTGGTGCTGGCGGCGCGCGCGCGGCAGGAGCGCGACCAGCGAGTCGATCATGATGTTCCCCACGAAGTGCACCCGCTCGGGCGCGATCCCCTCGGCGCGCAGGTTGTCGCCGGCATCGCGCGACGGCGTGAACAAGAGGTCCGATAGGCGGTCGGTGACGACACGATTGATCTCTTCCGGCATCGTCCAATCGCGACTGCGCAGTCCCGCCTCCACGTGCCCGACGCGGATGCCGAGCTTGGCGGCGACGAGCGCGGCGGCGACGGTGGAATTGACGTCACCGTAGACCAGCACGATGTCGGGTTTGGTTTCGAGGCAGACGGGCTCGAAGCGTTCCATCACGGCGGCGGTCTGGTGCGCGTGCGTGCCCGAGCCGACCGCGAGATTGAAGTCGGGCTTGGGAATCTTGAGGCTGTCGAGGAAGGTCTGCGACATGTCGGCGTCGTAGTGCTGCCCGGTGTGCACGATCACGTGCGGCGTGCCGCGGCGTGACAGCTCGTGAGCGAGGGGAGCGAGCTTCATGAAGTTCGGGCGCGCGCCCACAACCGAAAGAATCCGCAGCGTCACTCCCCGGTCAGTACCGGCATCGTCCTGGGCACCCGGAGCAGAGAATCTACCAGGGCGCGCTCGCCGTGGCACCTCCGCCACACACGCGGGTTTCATAGCGACAGGGGGCCGAGACTGGCACTCCGCTCGGAGAGAACCATGGCCGGACCGTACGACGTCATCGGGCTGCCGCAGGTGGCGGGCGACGAGCTAGGGGATGAGCCGTACTATGCCGCGCGCGATCGCGTGGTCGCAGCGTTCGAGCTGCGCTACCTGACGCACGTACTCGTGCAGTCTGGCGGCAACATGTCCCGCGCCGCGCGGGTCGCCGGCGTCGACCGGACGACGCTCTATCGCCTCTTGAAGCGGCACGGGCTGGGCCGCGAGGTCCTGAGCGGCCTCGAGGCGCGGCCGGAGAACGGCAAAACGCAGCCGGTGCTGTAGCACCGCGCCGGGTGGCGGCGCTTATGCCGCCGTCGTCGCCTGGCGCTTCCGCTCCGGTCCGCTGTTGCGTCGCGTCTGGCAGATGGGCAGCTCGAGCTCGAAGAAGAATCTGGTCCCGCGCCCCAAATGGGTCTCGACGCGCAGAACCGACCCCATCGCCTCCGCGAGCTTGCGGCAGATCGTCAATCCCAGCCCGGTGTTCGAGAACAGCTTGCGACCGCAGGCGTCGCGCTCGCCGGCCGGCGCGCGCCGGACGGGATCGAACAGCGTCGGCATGACCGCGGGGTCGATGCCGCGCCCGCTGTCACGCACACCGAATTCGACCCAGCCCGGCCGCTCCTCGTGCGCGGTGATCTCGACAAAGCCGCGCTCGGTGAACTTCAGCGCGTTGGTCGTGAGGTTCAGCAGCACGCGCCGCAACGCGACCGGGTGGCCGAGTCGCTCGTCGACTTGTGGCGGCTCGACGCGCACGGTGAGCTGCTTGACCTCGGCGATCGGGCGGACGATGTCGCGCACCGCCTCGAGTACCGAAGTCACGGAGAACGGCACCGGCTTCGGCTCGAGCAAGAGGTCGCTGCGCTCCAGGTCGATGATGTCCTTTCCGACCGAGCTGAGGGCGAACGCGGCGGTGCAAATCAGGCCCAGCTGGCGCCGCTGCAGCTCGTTCACCGGACCGCTTTCGCCGCGCTGTAGGGTTTCGGCCAGAAAGAGAACGGAGGCGAGCGGGGAGTGCATGTCGTGCGCGACTTCGACGAGAAGCTTGATCCCCTCACCGCCGAGCTGCGACGCGAACGCACGCGCCGGATCGTTTTCCATTCCTTCGCGCACGCGCTCGAGCGCGAGCAGCAGCGACGGCAATTGCGTCTCCGTGATCCCGTACATCCTCCACGAGCGCATCACTTCTTGCTTCATCGCCTGCAGCAGGCGACGGCCGAGTGGCGATTGCGCGCGGGCATCGAGCACGGCGTCCGGTGTGATCTGCGTCTCGAGGACGTTGGCCGTGACGATGACCAGGATCTCGGTGATCTCAGCCGAAGACGGGTTGCCCAACTCATTCGCATGGCGTAGGGCATCGCCGGCAGCGATGTCTTGTATGGCGGGTGGGATACCAACGATGCTGCCGTGCAGGACGTCTTGCACGGAAGCCGCTGCCTTCGGAGCGATTTCCGAATCCGGTTCTGCGGTCATCACACCACGTTTTGAAGGGCAGCGGGTAAACTACACGAACCTAGGGAAGTCGCTAGCACTGCAGAATGGTACAATACCGGGGAATGTAGGTGAGGAAGAACCCCTGGGCCGTGATCCGCCTTACGAGGCTCGCGACACGGAGCTGTGCCGGCTTAGCCGCACACACCGGCGCGAGGGCCGGCGGGCAATGCCTAGTGTATTGATGCACTCCATGTTACGATTTGGCGCGACGCGCACGGCTGTTGCAGTGGCGCGACAGCCTTGAGGCCCCATGCCCCAAAGAGCGCCGGTAGCACGCCCAGTCGATTTGCTGATCGCCAGTACGGACGAGTGGAGGAGTCGCTCCCTCGCCAGTATTCTCGCGCCTCACGGCTATGTCGTCCATAAGACCTTCAATCGCGCCCAGACGCTCGCGCACGTTCGTAACAAAGCACCCGATGCGGTGATCGTCGACGAGACTCTGCCCGATGGCGATGGATACGCCCTCTGTCGCGAGCTCACGGAAGAGAGTTTGATCACGCCGAGCACGCCGATCTTCCTGGCACTGACCCGGCCGCCCACGCGCCGCGACCGGATCACGGCGCGACACGCCGGGGCGTGGGAATGTCTGGGCGAGCCGCTGGATGCCGAAGAGCTGACGGCGATGCTCGAGGTGTTCGTCCCGGCCAAGATCGATACCGACCAGGCGCGCGCGCGTGGGCTCATCGACGATACGACCGGCGTGTACAACGCGCGTGGATTGATGCGTCGCGCCGAGGAGCTGGCCGCGCACGCGGCGCGCGAGCGCTCGCCCCTCGGCTGCGTGTACCTCATCGCCGAAATCGAGCCGACCGCCGGCGCCGAGCTGAGCTCCGGTGAGCCCCCGCTGTGGCTCGAGCGGCGGATCGCGGCGGTGCTCCGTGCCACCGCTCGGCATGCCGATGCGATCGGCCGGCTCGGTCCGAACTCCTTTGCGATCGTGGCGAACGACACCGACGCCGACCAGGCGCGCCAGCTGGCGGAACGGCTGGGCGCCGCGATTCACGCAGCGGCAGCAACCGCGAGTGTGCCCCGCATGCCTCGGCTACGTGTGCGCGCCGGGTACCACGGCCTGACGGAGATCGACCCGCCACGCGATGTGAAGGCGTTGATGCTGCACGCGAGTGTCGCGCTCGAACGCGCCCGCGCCCATTCGGACGCGTGGTTGCAGGGATACAGCGCCTAGTCGCTTCCTTATATAAGTCACAATCCTGTCGCTCTTGTTGTTCGGGACATACATCCCAACCGCAGCCATCGCCGCTCTTCCAAACCTCGTTCTATAAGTCTCGCACGCGCAATGAGTTAACGCCCATCGCCGGATGCTACGCGCGGCATGGGGCTTGCTTTCCCCCGGCGCGTCCACTCGTCGAGGATTCTCTGTTGAAGCGCGATTCAAGCTGTCACGTCGCAATCATCGGCGCGGGTCCCTATGGACTCAGTGCCGCTACGCACCTCCGCGCCAGGCAGGTGGAGACGCGGATTTTCGGCGAGCCGATGGAGTTCTGGAAGCGGCACATGCCGCAGGGCATGTTCCTGCGCTCCGGTCCCCACGCGTCGAATTTGGGCGACCCGCAGAATCGCCTGGACCTCGCCGCCTATCGTGCGGCGCGCGGACTCTCCGACACCAAGCCCGTCCCCATCGACCAGTTCGTCAGCTATGGAGAGTGGTTCCAGCGGCAGGCGGTGCCGGAGCTGGAGCGGCGTACGGTCGTGCAGGTGACGCCGAACAGTCGCGGCTTTCATGTGCGCACACACGATGGAGAAGAGTTTCACGCACGCCACGTCGTCGTCGCAACCGGTATCAGCCTGTTTGCCCACCGACCGGCTGAGTTCGACAATTTCCCGCGCGAGCTCGTCTCGCACTCATTCGATCACGCCGATCTGAGCCGGCTCGCCGGCCAGCGCGTCGCCGTGATTGGAGCGGGCCAGAGCGCGCTCGAATCCGCCGCCCTGCTGCATGAAGCCGGGGCGCAGGTAGAGATCATCGCCCGTGCCGCGGGCCGGTACATGATTCCGGACTTCTCCCCGGGTCCGCTCAGCCGGGCCGTCCGGCGTTTCCTGAGTCCCGTTGCGCGCCCGCCGTTTGACATCATGGGGCCGCGCTTCGTGAGCTGGTTGATCGCCTGGCCGCGCATGTACCGCCACGCGCCGCGCTCCATCCAGGATTTTCTCACCGCGCGTGCCGTGCGGCCCGCGGGCGCGAGCTGGTTGACGGCGCGCCTGGCGCCGATCCCTATGACCACGGGTTGCCGCGTCCTGGAGACGACGTCAACCGGCTCGCAGCTGCGGCTGCGGCTCAGCGTCGGCAGCGACCGCGTAGTGGATCATCTCCTGTTGGGCACCGGCTATCGCGTCGATGTCAAACGCTACGGGTTCCTCTCACCAGAATTGCGTCAGGGACTGAACACGCGGGACGGCTATCCCGTCCTGAATGTTGGCTTTGAATCGTCGGTGGCCGGCTTGCATTTCATGGGAACGCCGTCCGCGGCAACGTTTGGCCCGCTCTATCGCTTTGTGGTCGGAAGCAAGTATGCGGCACAGGAGTTGACTCGCGTCATCGCCGGTCGGAATGGTGAGCGAACCGGTTATCACGCCGTACAGCCGGTGTTGAGTGACTCGATCAGCGCGTAGACACCGCCCGAGAGCCGTCGTCCTCAGTTCCGACGCCGTTGGCCTCGGGGCCGTCCGGAGTCTCGCGCTGGGCGATGTCCCCACGACCGTAGTAATGATGGATGCGTGGGAGCCCGTGCGCGCCTCGCGGTATGCCGACAAGGTTCTCGTGCCGAAATCGCGCGACCCGGATGCGGCCATCCTCAGCGCGCTCGCCACGATCGAGGACGATCAGCCTCCGGTCTTGATTCCGACCTCCGACCACCTCACCCATTTCGTCTCGAAGCACCGGGCGGAGCTCGAACCGCGGTTCTGCTGCTGCATTCCACCCGATGACGCGATTGCCCTCGTGCTCGACAAGGCGCGCGACACGCAGCTGCTCGAGGGAACGGGAATCCCGTTGCCCGCGACCGTGCAGCACCTGCCGTCGTCTCCAGCCGATCTCATCGGCTTGCTCGGCGTGCCGCTGATCATCAAGCCGCGGACCTTCATAGACAAGGAAAACCTCGGCTGGCGCAACGTCGTCATTCAGAGCCTCGCCGACGCGGAGGCATTCTATCGCGATAACAGCGCCAGATTCGGCAATGTCATCGCGCAAGAGCTGATTCCCGGACCGGACGAGGCGCTCTGGGAATGCATTTGCGTCTTTAACGGCGCGAGCGAGATCGTGCGCGCGTTCACGTTCCGCAAACTGTCGACCATGCCCGCGCACTACGGCGCCACGGCGCGCGGTCGCAGCGAGCGCAGCGAGGCGCTCGTCAATCTCGCCGCCGAGGTCGGCAAACGCTTCAACTATTCCGGTATGGGCGACATCGACGTGAAGTACGATGCCCGCGACGGCCAATTCAAATATTTGGAGCTGAACCCCCGCCTCGGGCTGTGTCATTACTTCGGCACACGGTGTGGCGTGAATCTCACGCTTGATGCGTATCGCTTGTGTTGCGGCGAAGAGCTGGCGGAGCACTACGAGCAGATCGAGGGACGCACATTCCTCGCGGTCCTCGAGGAAACGGGCGCCCGGCTACAGAGCGGCGACTCACCCCTCGCGGTGGCGCGCGGGTTGATCGGCGCGCTCGCCCGTGGACCCGTTGGTCCCTATTTCGCCCCGGACGATGTCCTGCCCGGACCGTTCGCGGTTGCGCGGGTGGGCTATCGCCTCGCCGCCAAGGCGTGGCGCGGGCAGCTGGGCACGGTCTTCACGAAGCAGTACGACCAAGCAGTGTGACGCTGCGCCAGGACTCCAGCGCGGCCATCTGACGACCGGTCGGAGCGACCACTGGGCGCCGCAGGCGCAACGTCTCGAGCATCTCCATCACCGTTCCTCCCTCCCGCGCGACAAGCCACGCCAGGTAGAGCGTCGCGGAGCGGCCAACCCCTGAGCCGCAGTACACGAACGCACTTCGCTGCGCCGCGCGCGCGGCTTCGAGAAACTCCACACCGATGCGGAGCTGTGCGGCCGTGGGGGCGGCGCGATCGCGCACCGGCAGCCACAAGACCGTCGCGGCGGATGCGAGCCAGCCCGGCGGCGGTGTCTCGCCGACGAGCGAGACGACATGCGTGACTCCCGCGTTCCCAAGCTCCCGCCAGCGCCGCGGTGTCGGTTCTCCACCAATCCAGTAGCCGGGCTCGACTTCGGTCGGACGGTTGCCGCTGAGCTCGTTGCGAAACCGCAGCCAGGCCATCCACGCCGTGCGTACGAATTGGCTGCGGCCGAGCCACCCCTCGAGCAGCCGTTCGGAGAGCAGGCGTCTGTCGGCGCCGGCCACTTACACTCCGATGCGCGCCGTTTGCTTCACGACCCGCCGTGGTGAAGGACGAGGACGCAGATGCAACCAGCGGCGGTGAACAAAGGCGCGCAGGAGGGGGAGCGGATCGTCCCACGCCACGAATCGGGACTTGTCGACGACATCTTCCACCAGCTCGCGCGACGGAACCACGAAGCGAAAATGCCGCGCGAGCCGATCGCGCTCGCGCGAAATGAGGATGACGTAGCGATCCTCGTCGTAGAACAAAACGGGCTGCGCGGCAGTGCTGGCCGCAAACTGCTCGAGCGACCTGAGGAGAAGGTCGGGTTGCTCCTTCGGGTCCGCCCACGCGAGTGAGTATCGGGCGAGACGGGAGTAGTGCGCGGGCTCATCCGGCGGCTCGGCGACCGCACAGGGCACGCGCGCCAGCCGCAGAGCGCGCAGCAGATCCGTGTCGCCGAGCACACACGCGAATGGGCGGCCGGGAGGTGGATTCGCTCTGGCGTCGCTCACTCGAAGCGCGCTCCTTCGCACAACACGGCCGCAATGCGATCGCCCGTACTGCCGTCCCAGCGCTCCAGCAGCGGCGGCTTGGCGGGCCGCCCGTTGCGCGCATCGGTGGCCGCAAGGGTGATGGCGTCGCGCCGTGCGGCCACCAGCCGGTTGGTGCCCGCCACGCACGTGATTGGGCGCTCGGTCGTCGGTCGCACCGTCACGCATGGAACGCCGAGCCAGGTCGTTTCCTCCTGCAGGCCGCCCGAATCGGTGATGACGAGGTCGGCCTCCCAGACCAGACCGAGCATCTCGAGATAAGGCAATGGATCGAGCAGGCGCACGCCGTTAACCGTGCCGTTGCCGTTCAGTCGCGCGATTTGCGCGCGGGTCCGCGGATGTACGGGAAACAGCACCGGACCGTGGCTGGCCAGCTGGGCGAAGGTCTCGAGCAGCTCCGTGAGCGTTTCCGCATTGTCCACGTTGGCGGGCCGATGCAACGTGACCACGGTGTAGCCGCCGGTGGCCAGGCCCAGGCGTCGCGGCATCGCGAGCGCTGTCGCCGCGGGCAATGCGACCTTGAGGGAATCGATCATCACATTGCCGACGAATTGGATGCGCTCGGCCGGGATCCCCTCCTGGCGCAAGTTCTCGACTGCGTCGCGCGACGGCGCGAACAACAGGTCGGCGAGCTGATCCGTGACGATACGGTTCAGCTCCTCGGGCATGGTCCGGTCGCGGCTGCGGAGACCCGCTTCCACGTGTCCCGTGGAGAACCCCAGTTTCGAGGCGACCAACGCCGCCGCCACCGTCGAGTTGACGTCTCCGTACACGAGAACCACGTCGGGCCGCTCCGCCAGCAGCACGGGCTCGATGCGCTCCATGATCATCGCCGTCTGGCGCGCATGGGAAGCGGAGCCGACGTCGAGCGCGTGATCGGGGGTGGGGAGCCGCAGGTCGCGGAAGAACGCATCCGACATACCCGGATCGTAGTGCTGTCCCGTGTGGACGATGACGTGGCGCGCGCCGCGCGCGGCAAGCGCGCGGGCGACGGGGGCGAGTTTCATGAAATTCGGTCGTGCCCCGACGACCGACAGCATCGACCGTGGCGAAGGGCTCAGAAGAGTTTCGTCAGCGTGTACACGGTCACAGGGATCGTCAGCACAAAGGCGCCGAAACGCAGCACGTCGCCGGTACTGGTTCGACCCTTTCCCGGTACCACGTATTGATCCCCGGCCATCAGCCCCGCCTCGTCGATCGTTCGTCCCTGCGCGATCGCCTGCTGCAGCTGTTTTCCTTCCCAGATTCGCCGCCCGTCGCGCTCGATGCGCAGCTTCTCCAGCTTCGCGTCTGCGGTCGGTCCACCGGCCGCCATCAGCGCGTCGGAGAGCAATGCGTCCGCGGGAACGCCATAGTAACCCGGCCGCGCGACCGCTCCGATAATCGACAATCGGACGTAGGCGTGCGCGCGCACGACCGGATCGCGCAGGTTCTCGCCCAGCCGGCGCGTGAGATAGGGCTGTAGCTCAGACCGCAGCACGCCGCCGAGCGAGATCTCGCCGATCGCCGGCAGCGTGAGACCGATTCCCGGCCCGACGGTGAACGTATCAGACAGTGTGGGCTCTCCCTCGACGATCATGACGATGCGGTCGCCCACCCTGAAGTCTCCCTCAGAGAGTCGGCGGCGAATATCGGCGGCTTCGCGCGCCGCATCGGCACGCGTGGTGCTGGACTGACTCGTCGACAGCGCGGTCTGCTCCAGACGCTCGGCGCGGGCTTCGAGGCCACGCCGAGTTGCCGCGAGTCCCAACAGTGCCGGTGCGCCGCCGTCGGCGCCTCCGGTTCCCTGGGCCACGACCGCGCGTGGGCTGACGAGCGCGACCGCGAGAGCGATTGCCGCTACGGAAATCCTGTTCATGAGCCTCGTGCTCCTCCGTTCCCAGCCCCTGCCCCCGCCCCCGCCCCTGTCGGTTGGGATTCCGATATCAACATCTTGCTCGCCGAGCCTTCGGGATCCTCTTCCCATACCTCGTAGCCCTGGAGCGAATACGAGTAGTAGGTGTACGCGGTCCCGGGCCGCACGTCGTTCAAGACGGCACCCAGCACGCGCAATGGCAGGCGATGCAGCATTTCGACCTTCGCTTCCGCGAGCCCGCGGTCGGTGACGCCGGTGCGCAGCACCAGCAAGACGTTGCCCGTGGCGGCGCCGAGCGCGTAGGGATCCACACCCGCGGCGAGCGGCGCACTGTCGACCAGAATCACGTCATACGACGGCCGAAAACCGGCGAGCAGCCGTGGCATGCCGTCCGAGCACAGCAGCTCCGGACCGCGGTGCATGCGCGAGCCGGCGCCGATGAACCACAGATGATCGTGCTGCGTGCCCTGCACCGCCGCTTCCGCCGGTATGCGACCCGCGAGGATGTCGGTGAGACCGGGCCGGCGAATGCCGCGCAGCGGGCGATGCAACCCGCCGAGGCGCACGTCGCCGTCGATCAGGAGTGTGCGATAACCGACGGCGGAGAACGCATACGCCAGGTTGGCGCTGACGAAGGACTTCCCTTCGCCCCGTCCGGGGCTCGTGACCGTGATGAGCAACGGTCCGACCGCACCGGCCGCGTGGTGGACGTTGAGCCGGATGCCGCGCAGGGCTTCGACCGCCTTCGCACCGTCCTCCGCGTCGGCCTCCGGGCCGCGGTATTTGCCGAGCGACTCGCGCTTGCCCACCGTTTGACGCACATGGGGCACCGCACCCAGAATCGGCAGGCTCATTGCGTGCGTGACCTGATCCGGATAGCGGACCTTCGGATCCATGCGCTCCCGCACGACTGCGCCCGCTACCCCACCGCCGAAGCTGGCCAACAGCGCGGCGATAATGAGGAGTGGCGCGGTATTGCTCGTGGGCTTGGACGGCGCAACCGCGCGCTCGAGAATCCGCACGTCGGGCAAGGTGCTGACTTCGGCGAGCCGCGCGTTCTCATACCGTTGTTGCAGGTTTGAAAAGAGCTGTTCTGCGTTCGTCTGATCCCGGGCCAGCCGGATTTCGTTGAGCGCGACTGGCGGGGCGGTACGCAGGTCACGGGCGATCGAGTCGCGCTGCTGCGTCAGCTCGTGCTCGCGAGCCGTCATCCCCGTCATCACCGCGCGAGCCAGATTTGGAATCACGTGCTGCGACAGCGTATCTACTTGCGCCGCGAGGCGGCGTAGCGGCGGATAGGCGTCAGCGTAGCGGAAGCGCATTGCCCGCAAATCCGCCCGCCGGTCGGTGAGCTCTTTGAGCGCGGCCGTCAGCTCCGAGGAATGCTGCACGGCTCCGATCATGGCGAGCTGATCGACGGCGACCCCCGAATCCGCCGCGTGGATCAGCACCCGCGCGATTGCGGCGTGATCGCGTCGCAGCTCATCGATCCCGACCTGGAGGTCGATGTAGCTCGCGTACGTCGGATCCGCCGTTATCCGGCGTCCATCGGGACCCTGCGCCGGACCCTCGGATGGCCGCACGGCATTGTGCACGCGGAACGCTGTGAGGGCCGCTTCAGCGGTGCGCAGATTCGTCTCTGCATGATTCAGCTGGTCTTGCAGGATCGCGGTCAGTTCTTTCAGGCGCTGGCGCTTGAGATCGGCGGCCGCCGCGACGAACCGCTCCGCGACCGCATTGACGATACCCGTCGTCTTGAGCGAATTCGCTCCGCGCCGGGCAATCGTGACGAAGTTGCCGTCTTGCGCCGCGCGAATCCGGAGCTCCTCGCTCAACTTCTGCCCGGCTTCGGTTACGGTGCTCAGGTTGAAATCGATGCTCCCGCCCGGCCGTACCGCCGTCGCCGGCGGAGTCCAGGACAGGCCGATCAGCGCGCCCACCGGCTCGCCGACGGCGCCTTCCTGAAGCACGACGTTCTCGTCGACATCCCGAAGACGGAACCGCCCGGCGCGATCCCACTCGAGCCGATAATGCCCGGCTCGTAGGTCGCCCCCGATCGCCACCGTGCTGAACGCGCCCGTGTCCGCGGCGTACTTGGGGTCGAGGTAGAGCCGCCAGTCGCGGGCTACCTCGTCGAGGACGACGTGCGAGCGCAGCAGATCCAACCAGCCGGTCGGCGTGTCGAACAACTGTCCCTGCTGGATCGGGCCCTGCCCTCGCGTCGCCTCGCGCGGGTCCGGAATCTCCACCCACACCGTCGCGTGCGCCTCGTAGCTCGGCTTCAGAAAATGGGAGGCGACCACGCCGGCCAGCGTGCCGACGGTGGTGATCCCGATCACGAGCCATTTCGAGGAGCGAATCGCCGTGAGAATGCGGCGCCAGTCTTCGTTCGCCGCGCTGGGGGCGAGTTGGTGTGGCGGCGAAGGCGTCTTGAGCGCGCCCGAGCGGGCGGGTGTGACGAGCACCTGAGTCTTGCCGTCTGAATTCGAATTGCCCGCCACGCGCCGTCCTGAGTTGCAGGGTGAATGTGAGTGCGGAACGGTCGTGCACTCTGAGCGCACCAGGGTTATTTCATGGTGCAAGCGCGATACCGTGACACACCCTGCCCCTGCCGGTGGCAAGCCGCATACGCCGCTACGAGATAGCGGACTCCATAAATGAAGGCGGCGGAGATTTGCCGTGACCTGTCACACATATGACACATTCTGTGAGCGCTACGCGCGCGCAGGCGTCTTGACAGCAAGGACGTGGCTTTGTCTTTTCTGTGACGCAATTCTGCCAGTGCAGCACAGGACGTCCGCACCGCGCGTATGTCGCGACGGTCTGGGGACACGACGACAACGTCAGTCGCGGGGACGGGGATGCGCGCGGCAACATATCCCGACGGTAACGGTGCCCAATCTGCTGGCGCGGCGTCCACCGAGACGACCGCACTCAGCGACCTCCTTTCCGCTTCGCCGGCGGTGCGCCAGAGCATTCGCATTCTGGTCGCCGACGACGAGCGCATCCTGCGCGACAGCTGCGCCAGCGTACTCAACGCCGAAGGCTATCACGTAACGACGACGGGCCGCGGCCGCGAAGCGCTCGAGCTCCTGCAGAATCGCGTCTTCGACATCGTGCTGGTCGATCTCTACATGACCGATGTGCCGGGCATCGAGCTGCTGCGCACGGCGCTCGGCACCCACCCCGACACGATCGTCATCGTCATCACCGGAAAACCCAGCGTCGAGTCGAGTCTCGAAGTCCTGCGGGCCGGCGCGTCCGATTATCTCCCCAAGCCGTTCACCGGCACGCAGCTGCAGATCATGATCGGCCGCGCGGCACACGCCGTCATCATCGCCCGCGAAACGCGCGCGCAGGAGCGCGCCAATCGTCCCGGCGCGAACAGCGATCGCGTCCTGTTGCTGGGCACGTCGCCGCCGTTCCGCGCCGCCATTGAAGCAGCCCGCAAAGTCGCCCCGACCAACGCGTCCGTCTTCATCACCGGAGAAAGCGGCGCCGGCAAGGAGCTGATCGCGCAGTTCATCCACGCGCACAGTCACCGGCATGCCCGCCCGCTGATTGCGGTCAACTGCGCGGCGCTGCCCGAGCCGCTGCTCGAATCCGAGATGTTCGGGCACGTCAAAGGCGCTTTCACGGGCGCCATCCGCGACAAGGCCGGCTTGCTCGAGATGGCGAACGGCGGCACGCTGTTCCTGGACGAGTTGATCGAGATGGCGACACCGATTCAGGCGAAGCTGTTGCGCGTGATTCAGGATGGTGTCGTGCGGCGCGTCGGGAGCGAGACGACGGATGCGGTAATCAATGCGCGCTTCATTGCGGCGACCAACCGCGATCCCGAGGACGCCGTCCGCAGCGGCGCATTGCGGAAGGACCTGTACTACCGGCTGCGCGTCGTGCCGATCCACGTGCCGCCACTGCGCGAGCGTCCGGACGACGTCCCACTGCTGGCGTCGCATTTCCTCGAGCAATCGTGGCACGCGCATCGCGGCGCCAAGGAGCCCGTGCCGACGCTGACGAAGGCAGCCATATGGGCGCTGCGCGCCTATCCGTGGCCGGGCAACGTCCGCGAGCTGCAGAACGTGATCGAGCACGCCGCCGTGCTGCTCGAGCCGGGCGCCAGCGTGAGTCCCGAGGACATTCCGATCATCGGTGACGCCGGTGCCGAGCCCGAGCCGGAGGCGGCAGCGGATACCGCGCTTGCCGACGGCGGCTACTACACGGCGCGCGAGCGTCTGCTGGCGAAATTCGAACGGCGTTTCCTGACCAAGGTCGTGATCCGCGCGGGTGGCAACTTGTCGAAGGCGGCGCGCATGGCGCACATCGACCGGACGTCGTTCTACCGGCTGATGGAGCGGCACGGACTGCAGCGCGACTCACTCGCCAACACGCCAGACGAGTAGCGGTTACACCCGTCACACAGTTGTAACGCGGGCGTGTCAGCACGCCGCGAGTGAATGTCGAGGGTCCGCGCTAAGTGGTTGCGGACCCTTTTCTTCCGCCGTTCTTCCCCGGAGCATGTGACGTGCGTTCGCCCCGCTCGGACATCCACGACCGGAGCGAATGTGGCGGCACCAGCGGTTAAAGTCAGCAACCAGGACATCGCCCGTCGCAGTGACTTCCTGCCCTTCGCGCCGCCGCTGATCGGCGAGGAGGAAATCGCCGAGGTCGTCGACACGCTGCGGTCCAGCTGGATCACAACCGGCCCAAAGACCCGACAATTCGAGTCGGACTTCGCCGCTTACCTCCAGGCGCCGGGCGCGGTCGCGATGAGCTCCTGCACCGCCGCCCTGCACACGGCACTCGTCGCCGGCGGCATCAAGCCGGGCGACGAAGTGATCACGACGCCGATGACGTTCGCGGCGTCCGTCAACGTGATCGAGCATGTGGGCGCGCGCCCGGTGCTGGTGGACGTCGAGCCGGACACCCTCAACATCGATCCGAACGCCGTCGCAGCCGCGGTTACACCGCGCACCAAAGCGATCGTGCCCGTCCACTACGCCGGCCACCCCGCGGATCTCGACGCAATCTACGCCATCGCCGACGCACACCGGCTGCTCGTGGTCGAGGATGCCGCGCACGCGCTGCCGGCGCGCTATCGCGGCCGCCCGATCGGCGGCGGGCCACGCGGCAACCCGGTGGCCTTCAGCTTCTACGCGACCAAGAACCTGACGACCGCCGAGGGCGGGATGCTCACCGCGTCGCCGGAGCTGCTCGCGCAGGCACGCATCGTCGGCTTGCACGGGATGAGCCGTGACGCGTGGAAGCGCTATGACAAAGGGGGCAGTTGGTACTACGAGATCATGCTGCCGGGATTCAAGTACAACATGACCGACATTCAAGCCGCGCTCGGCACATGGCAGCTGCGCAAGCTGGCCCGGTTCCAGGAACGGCGCTTGAGCATCGTCGCGCAGTACAACGCCGCCTTCGCCGACGAACCCGGACTTGAGCTGCCCGTGTCGCGACCGGAAGTCGATCACGCGTGGCACCTCTATGTGCTGCGGTTGCGGCCCGCGGTACTCTCCATCAATCGCGATCGGTTCATCCAGGAGCTTGCGGCGCGCAACATCGGAACGTCGGTGCATTTCATCCCGATCCATCTGCATCCGTACTACCGCGATCGCTACGGCTTCTCGCCGCTGAGCTTCCCCGTCGCCTTCACGAATTACGAGCGCATGCTCAGCCTGCCGCTCATGCCGCGACTCAGCGATGGCGACGTCGGCGACGTGATCGCCGCCGTCCGCGACATCGTCCGCACGTACAGCGCCTGATGATCAAGCGCGCCTTCGACGTTCTCTTTGCCGGCGTCGCGCTCGTCATCGTCGCGCCGGTGCTCGCCCTCGCCGCAATCGGTATCCGACTGTCCGGCGGACCGGGGCCGATCCTGTATCGTGCGCAGCGAATCGGACGGCACCAGCGGCCGTTCACCATGTTCAAGCTTCGGACGATGCGGATCGCGAGCGACACGGCAGCCAGCGTCATCACGGCGCAAGGCGACCCGCGCGTCTTCCCGCTCGGCCGGCTGTTGCGTGCGGCGAAGCTCGATGAGCTGCCCCAGCTGTTGAACATCCTGCGCGGCGATATGTCGGTGGTCGGACCGCGCCCGGAAGATCCGCGCATGGTGCAGCGGTTCTATACCGCTTTCCACTATAGGAGCCTCGCCGTCGCCCCCGGTCTCACCTGCCCCGGCAGCATCTACGCCTATACGCACGGGGAGGCACAGCTGGACCTGCACGACGCCGAGCGCTCCTACGGGGAGCAGTTACTGCCGATCAAAATGGCGCTCGACCTCGTCTACGTGAGCCGCCCATCCCTCGGTTATGACCTCGCGCTGATTTCGCGCACCGTGTGGATGCTCGTCACCGCGTTCCTGGGTCGGCGCACGTTCCCGCTGCCGCCGGAAATGAAAGAGGCCGAGCGGCTCCTGCGGGAAGAGACGTCGCGGATGACGGCCTGATGGTCGCGCTCACCGAACGCGCCCAGACGCTGCGCATTCCCACGCTGCTCGATCGGCTGGGAGAAGCGCTGGACATGGCTGGGGTGAGCTGCTGCCAGTGGAAAGGTCACTACAAGAAGTCCTACTGGGAGAGCGGCGCCGGCGACGTCGATCTCCTCGTCGACGCGTCGATGTCGGAGCGCCTCGACGGCGTGCTCGACCGTCTCGGGTTCAAGCTCGCACTGCCCGATCCGGAGGGGCTCATTCCGGGCACGTCCAGTTGGTACGGCTACGATGCCCATCAACGCGCGCTGATACACGTGCACGTGCACGTGCGTGTCATTGTCGGCGGCTATTGGACGACGATGTATCGCCTCCCGATCGAACGCGCGTTACTCGATGCCACAGCACCACGGTTGCCGTTCGCGGTCCCTGAGCCCGAGCTCGAGTTTCTCACGTTCGTCCTCCGCTCGGTCCAGCGGTACCGCATCCTGGAGCTATTCGCTCCGCCAACGAGTCAGCCTCGCTGGCTGCGCGCGGCGCAACCTGAGTTCGCGTATCTGCTGAACCAGGTCGACCGCCGGCGACTGCTTGGCCGGCTGGCCGAGCTGATGCCCGCGATCGATCCCGCCTTTTTCGATGCGTGCGCACGCTCGCTGCGGCCCGGCGTCTCCCGCTGGCTGCGGCTGTGGCTGCGGTTCAATCTGCATTGGCGGCTGCGCCCGCACGCGCATCATCCGCCGCGCACGCTGCTCCTGAAGCGCATGCTGCGCCGGCTTCATCTTTTGCCGCGCACGCGGCGCATGCGGCTCGCTCGTGGCGGTCGGCTGTTTGCGCTGCTTGGGGCCGACGGCTCGGGCAAGACGACCTGCAACACGGAGTTGACGCGCTGGCTCGGCGCGCAATTCGACGTCCGCCGGGCGCATCTCGGCCTGCCACCGCGGTCGCTCACGACATGGGTCGTCGGCGGCGTATTGAAGGTGCGGCGCAAGGTGTTGGGTGGCACGGAGGGCACGCCCGGCTTCCTCGAGCTGCTTCGCCTGGTGTGCACCGCCCGCGATCGCTACCTCCTGTTCACGCGGATGCGCCGCTTTGCGGAAGCGGGCGGCATCGCGCTATGCGAGCGGTATCCCGTGCCGCAAAACCGGCTCCTGGTCGGCCCGGAGATACAGCGGCTACTGGGCCACGGGCGCGACACGCCGCTCACGCGGCGGCTGATGCACCTCGAGCAGTGGTACTACCGCCGGATCTCGCCGCCCGATGTGATCGTGGTGCTGCGCGTGGAGCCCGAGGTGGCGGTGCGCCGGAAGACGGACGAGCCGTCCGATTACGTGCGCGCGCGGGCACGCGTCATTTGGGACACCGACTGGGCGGGCACCGGCGCGCATCTCGTGGATGCCGGGCGGTCGCTCACCGACGTGATGGGCGATCTCAAGACCATCGTCTGGTCGGAGATCTGATGGGCGAATTGGGCCGGCCGGCAGTGATCGAGTTGGTGGGTCCCGCGGGTGTCGGAAAGACAACCCTGTCCCAGCAGCTCGAGGCGACCGGACAGGCGCGGCGCGGTACGATCTGGCTCGTCCCGAAGCCGGTGCTCGCATACGGCACGATCCGGCAATTGCCCGCAGCGCTGACCCTGTATCGCGAGACCGGGAAATTCCTCTGGAACGAGATCAAGCACCTCGCGCGGCTCGACGCGCTTTACACGTTCCTGCGAACGACACATTGGAACGGCACGCGCTTAGTCGCCCTCGATGAGGGTCCCGTCTACACATTGAGCTCGCTGCAGGTCGTCGGGCACCGGCGGTTCTGCTACGGCCCGTCCGCGCCGTTTCTACAACAGACGATACAGCGCTGGGTGCCGCTGCTCGATGCTGTGGTGGTGCTCGACGCGCCGGATGCACTCCTGACGAGCCGCATTCGCTCGCGCACCAAACCGCACTTGATGAAACAGCGCAGCGCCCTCGAGATCTCGGCATTCCTCGAAGCATACCGCCGTGTCACCGAGCGCGTGCTCGCCGAGTTCAGCGCCGCAGGCGGCCCACCGGTCGTACGGCTCGACTGCTCGGATGGAACGGAGCGGCTGGACGAACGTGTGCTGGAAGCGTTGGGTCGCCAGCGGCGCGAGCGGAGTCCGCATGCGCACTGAGACGCTGACCAGCTATCCCGTCGCAGCTCCGAGCGCGTCGCCGGCGTCGCACACGCCCGCGCTCACGCGTCGCGCGTCACTCAATGCCGTGCAAGCGCTCCTCGACTACGGCGGCAAGCTCCTGGTCGGCTTTGTCGTCACTCCGATCCTGGTGACCGGTCTCGGCAACTCGTTGTACGGCGTGTGGGAGATGTTGAGTCGGTTGATCGGCTACATGACGGCGGCCGATGCGCGCCCCACTGAAGCGCTGCGGCTGCTCGTCGCGACGCGACAAGGCCTCAACGATCCCGCCGGTGATCGCCGCGCCGTTGGCAGCGCACTGGTCGTGTGGTTGCTGTTTCTTCCCGTTGTCCTGGTCGTCGGTGCCGTGCTGGTGTGGCTCGCGCCGCTCATCACCAAGGTGACCCCCAACTTACGCATCGCGGTCTATCTGACTGCAGCATTCCTGGTCGTCAGCTTCATGGTCGGCGCGTTAGCCGCCGTGCCGGAATCGGTTCTGCGCGGCATGAACCTCGGCTACAAGCGCATGGGTCTGCAGGCGGGACTGAGCGTCGTGGGCGGCGCCCTGATGGTGCTCGCCGTGCGCCGCGGGTTCGGCGTTGCCGGCGTCGCGGCGTCTCAGGTCGTGCTCGGTGGCCTCACCGGCGCCTGCTTCTGGTTTCTCGCGCACCGCTACGTCGGCTGGTTCGGCGTCGCGCGGCCGCTCCGCCACGAAGTCCGCTCGTTGCTGGGCATCAGTGGCTGGCTCGCCGGTGGTGAACTGATAGCCAAGGTCTCGCTCGCCAGCGACGTGCTCATCCTTGGCGCTGTGGTCTCTTCGTCCGTCGTCACCACCTACGTGCTCACCGGATACGCCGCGCGTCTCGCGCTCGGCCTGCACTTCCTCGTCACGAGCTCCGCCATGCCGGGACTGGGCGGTCTGCTCGGCGAGCGCCAATTCGCGCGCGCCGCGCTGCTGCGCCGCGAGCTGCTCGCGCTCACCTGGATGTTCGCGACGGTGATCGGCGCAACGATTCTGTTGTGGAACCGGTCGTTCCTCGCGCTCTGGGTCGGCCCGTCGTTGTACGCGGGAGGGTGGGTGAACCTCCTGATCGTCATCGTGACGATCCAGACCGCCTTGCTGCGCAGCGACTCGTACTTGCTCGACGCGGCGCTACGGCCGCGCGAACGCGTGATCATCAGCGCCGTCGCCGGCATCTGCGCACTCGGCCTCGGGCTCGCCCTGGCACCCAAGCTCGGCATGGTTGGCGTGTGCACCGGCCTGCTGATCGCCCGAGCAATTCAAAGCATCGCGTACCCGGTCATCGTCAGTCGTTCGCTCGGTGCCAGCAGACGGCTGCCGTGGGAGTCGCTCACCAGACCGGCAGTGGCAAGTGTGCTGGTGCTGGGCGCGGCGATGGCGCTCGGCCAGCAGTTGCTCGTGCAGAGCTGGGTGCTCTGGGCCGCGCTCGTCAGCGTGAGCTTTGCGCTGCTCGTCCCGGTCGTGCTGTTCACGGGTCTGGCGGAGCATGATCGGCAACGACTCGTTGCTCGCGCGCGGGGAGTCATCAGTGGCGTCCGTGATCGGAGCGCGCGCCATGTTTGAGGCGGGCGTGATCGAGCAACGGCCGAACTGGCTCATCCGCTGGGGGCTTTACGCGACCCTGATGTCGATTCCGTTCGAGCTCCCCAACCGCGTGACATTGCCGGTCGAGATCCCGACCCTGGCCGGCGCGCTGTTCCTCGGCGCGACGCTGCTGCAGCCGCGCCGTTGCTACGGCCGCATTCCCTCGGCCGTGTGGCCGTTTCTCGCGTTTCTCTGCGTCTTCTCGATCGCCACGAGTCTCAACTTTCTCAACGACTCGAGCGAGGTCGTGCATGTCTTCCTGTTGGTGTGTCAGGGGTTGCTCATCTTCTGGGCGGCTTCGAACCTCGTGGAAGACGAGAGGACGGCAGACCGTGCGCTCATCGCACTGGCGGCCGCCTGCCTGCTCCGCGCGGTGCTGCCGATGGTGGGCATTGGTCGCACCACGACCACGGTCTGGACGGGCGGTGAGCGGCTCACCGCGTTCGGACAGAATGAAAACAACGCCGCGATGTTCCTCGACGGTGGTCTCATCGCGCTGCTCGGCATCGGGTATGCGAGAACGCGGTTGCTGCTGAAGCCACGCGTTCTGGTCCTGCCCGCCTGTTTGTTGATCGCGTACGCCGTGGTCGAAACCGGTTCACGTGGCGGCTTGCTGGCGCTGGCCGCCGGCCTCTTGACCCTGTTTTTTGCGCGGGGCGCCAACGTCTGGGCGCGCGTGCGCAGCGGCGCGCTCGCGGTCGTGCTCCTCGGGACGGTCGCCGCCTTCGCGTACGAGACGCCGATGATGCGCAACCGCCTCAGCGACACCGCGCACTCGGGCGCCATGGCCGGTCGCGAAGAACTCTATCCGCTCGTGGTCGAGATGTTTCTCGAGAAGCCCATCATCGGCTGGGGACCGCTGAACAACCAGTACGAGCTGTCGTTGCGTGAAGGCAGCCGCTTCTACAACCGCGCGCGGCGCGATACGCACAACATCATCTTCGAAACGCTGACGGCGACCGGCATTCTCGGGACGTTGGCGTTCTGTCTCGGCCTGTGGCTTTGCCTGCGGGCGGCATGGCGGGCGCGCACCAGCGTCGAGGGAATTCTGCCGTTCGCGCTCATGGTCAGCGTACTCGTGGCGAACATGAGCGGCAACTGGATGGCCTCCAAGCTTCTCTGGTTTGCGTTCGCGTACGCCGTCGCCAGCGATCGGCGCGCGCTGCGCGTCGCTTATGTATCGCCGCTGTGACACCCACGTCACCCCGGGACGCGCGACCCATGGCTAAGCAGTGCCGCCACCGCGGCTTGCATGCGCCCCCGCCGCCGTACGGGTTCTGCATACGAGCGTGCCCGTGACCGCCGGCCAACCCGTGAGAATGGTGGGCTTTGTTTCGCCGCGTACGGGCGCCGCGCTCTGGCGCGAGGGGGAGACACTCGTCTCCGTCGCCGGGGAGCGCGTGCCCGTGGTGCGTTCGATCCCGCGATTCGTCAGCTCGGACAACTACACCGCCCCGTTCGGCCTGCAGTGGAACGCGCATTCGGAAACGCAGCTCGACAGCCGGACGAATGCGACGCTGTCGCGTGAGCGGCTGGAACGCTGCCTCGGCATGCCGCTCTCGCAGCTGGCCGGCAAACGCGTGCTCGAAGCCGGCTGCGGCGCTGGGCGTTTCACGGAGTTGCTGCTCAAGGCGGGCGCCCTGGTCCACGCGGTCGACCTCAGCAGCGCCGTCGAGGCCAATCGCAGGAACGTCGGCGATCCACCGCCGCAGAATTACCTCATCGCGCAAGCGGATCTGCGTGATTTGCCCTTCCCCGCCAAGATGTTCGATCTGGTCCTCTGCCTCGGCGTCCTGCAACACACGCCGTCGCCCGAGTCCAGCATCGCGAACCTGTGGCGCATGGTCGCCCCCGGCGGATCGCTCGTGATCGACCATTACAGCTGGACACTCTCGCGACTGACCAAGCTGACGCCGTTGTACCGGGAGATCCTGAAGCGCATGCCTCCCGCGAAGGCGAAGCGCATCACCGACGGCCTGGTCGACGTGTTCTTCCCGCTGCACTGGGCGGTACGGCGCGCGCCGGCGCTGCAGGCGCTGCTGAGCCGCGTGTCACCCTGCCTCAGCTACTGCCACAAGTATCCCCAGCTGACGCGGGCGCAGCACAAGGACTGGTGCAGGCTCGACACATACGACGAGCTGACCGACTGGTTCAAGCGTCTCCGCACGGCCGCGCAGATTCGCCGTACGCTGGAAGGGCTCGGCGGCCTGCAGATCCAGGCGGTGCGCATGCGCGGCGTTATCGAAGCGCGTTGCCGCAAGGCGCAAGAGGTTGGTGCCTCATGTGTGGCATAGCCGGCCGGTTTGATCTGGGACGTCTCGCTCCCGCGGGCGACTGGGGGTCACGCGCCACGCAGCTGCTCGCGCATCGCGGTCCCGACGGAGCGGGACACTTTGGCGATCAGTATTGCGAGCTCGTGCATCGCCGGCTCGCGTTGATCGATCTATCGCCTACCGGGAATCAGCCGCTCGCCAATGAGGACGGCAGCGTCCTCGTGATCTTCAACGGCGAGATCTACAACCACCCCGAGCTGCGCATTGGGTTGCAGCGCCGCGGGCATCGCTTCCGCGGCACCTCCGATACCGAGGTCCTCGTCCATCTCTACGAGGACATGGGCGAGCGGATGGTCGAGCGCCTGCGCGGGATCTTCGCCTTTGCGATCTACGATCGGCGCCGCCGCGCCCTACTGCTCGCCCGCGACCGCTTCGGCGTGAAGCCGCTGTTCTACGCATCGGTCGGCAGCGAGTGGGTGTTCGCCAGCGAGATCAAGGCGATCGCCGCGCACCCCCGTTTCCGCCCCGAGATCGATCGCCAAGCGTGTTACGACTATCTGGGCTTGGGATACGTACCCGAGCCGGCCACCGGCTTCGCCAACGTTCGCGCGCTGATGCCCGGCGCGACGCTCCGGATCGCCCCGGATGGAGAGTCCGGCCGCGAGTCGGCGTTCCACCGCAGCGTCGCCCAGCCGGACTCGCAGCGCTTGGAGTCACAGGCGACCGACGACATCGCCGAGCGACTCTTGCGCGCCGTCGACGCGCAGTCAGTCGCGGACGTGCCCGTCGCCGCATTGCTGAGCGGCGGCATCGACTCTTCGCTCGTCGTGGCGGCGCACTGCCGTTCCAGCGCGACTCCCGTCACGACCTTCAACGTCCGCTTCCCGGATGCGCGGGACGACGAGACAGAGGCGGCGTTGACTGTAGCGCGTCACTGCCGCACGAGTCACATCGTCATCGATCTTCCCGATCACGCGCTCTCGGCCGACGCGGTGCTCGACTTGATTCGGCATTTCGATCAGCCGTTCGCCGATACGAGCTTCATCCCGACATACGGCATTTCCCGCGCGATCCGCGAGCGCGGCATCATCTGCACGCTCTCGGGCGATGGTGGCGACGAAGCATTCGGCGGCTATCCCAGCTTCTGGCGCCTGAACCGGCTCGTGCAGCTGATGCGGCTACCGGATTGGGTGCAGCACGCCGCGCGCGGCGCCGGCGACCGGCTCGCGGGCTGGACCCAGGACCTCGGGCGCCAGGTGTCGAAGGCGGTCACGCTCGCGCGCGCCGGTCGCGACGCGCTGGGCCCGCTGCTCGCGGGCCTCGCGAACTACATCAATGAAGAGCAGAAAGCCGAGCTCGTCCCGGCCGAAGCGCGTTTCGGACTCGAGCCGGTGTACCGGCTCTACGACCGCGTTGCCGGGCCGGAAGCCGGCGATCTCGAGAGCATCTCGCAGCGGCTGACTGAAAGCCTGTTTGCGGTCAGCCTCCCCTCGGACATGCTCCGCAAGGTCGATATGATGAGCATGCGCGCGAGTATCGAGGTCCGCGTGCCGCTGCTCGACGAATCGGTCGTCGCGCTGGGTCTTTCCCTGCCCCATCGCCTCAAGACCGACGGCCGCACCGGCAAGCGCGTGTTGCGCGCGCTCGCGCAGCGCTGGCTACCGCGTCCCGTCGCCCGGCACCCGAAGCACGGCTTCCAGATTCCACTCGATCGCATGGTGCCCGCCGGCTTCCACACGGCGCTCGACGACCTGCTGCTGGCGCCGAAGGCGCGGACGCGCGGTGTGTTCGACCAGAACCTGCTGCGCCGGTGGTTGCAGGGATTCCGAGAGCAGGCTGTGGGCGGCGAGCTGAGCCGCGGCGGGCTTTACCAGCGCATCTTTACCACGCTCGGCCTGGAAGTGTGGCTGCGCCAATTCGGACTTGCCTGGTGACGACGCCCCACTCCGCGGCGGCCGCCGCCCCCGGTCGCCCCACGATCTCGATCGTGCTCCCGTGCCGGAACGAGGAGCGCTACATCGCCGCGTGCCTCGAGTCCATTCTGGCCACGACCTATCCGCACGATCGCATGGAGCTGTTGGTCGTGGACGGAATGAGCGAGGATCGGACGCGCGAGATCGTCGGCGCTTTGGTCGCCCGCTATTCGACAATTCGCCTGCTCGAGAATCGTCGTCGGATTACGCCGGCCGCGCTCAACGTCGGCATTCGCGCCGCGACGGGAGAAATCATCCTGCGCATGGATGCCCACGTCGTGTACCCGGTGAATTACATCCCGCGGCTCGTCGAGGCGCTGCTGACGAGCGACGCCGACAACGTTGGCGGTGTCATCGTCACGCTGCCGGCCGACCCGAGCACGATCGCGCGCGCCATTGCGGTGGGGCTCTCCCATCCGTTCGGCGTCGGCAACGCCTACTTCCGGATCGGCGTCGGCTCGCCCCGCTGGGTCGACAGCGTCCCCTTCGGCTGCTTCCGCCGTGAGGTGTTCGACCGGATCGGCCTGTTCGACGAGGACTTGATCCGCAACCAGGACGACGAATTCAATCTGCGCCTGATCAAATTCGGCGGGCGGATTCTGCTGTTGCCCGATGTGGTCTCCTACTACTACGCGCGGCGGTCGCTCGCCGACCTGTGGCGCATGTACTACCAGTACGGTTACTACAAACCGCTCGTCGCCAAGAAAGTAGACGGCGTGATGACGATCCGGCAGGTCGTGCCCGGCCTGTTCGTCCTCACCCTGGCTACGACGACGGCGCTCTCTCCCGTTCTGCCGCTGCTTCCCGTCGCCGCGGGCGTCGCGAGCGCTTATGTGGCGACGCTGCTGGGTTGCGTCATCGCGGCGGTGCGCCGCCATGGTTGGCGCTGCGCGCTCGCGCTCGCCGCCGTGTTCCCCGCGGTCCACTTCAGCTACGGCATCGGCTCGCTGCGCGGCGCGGTCGAGCATCTGTTGCAGCGGCGGCGCACGCGGCGTGACCCAACCGTGATCCCCCTGTCCCGATGACACTCGCGCGCGTGCTCGAGCCGCTTCCGCGGACGTCCGCCGGTCAACCGGAGCTCGCCACGTTCGGCTACCACGACGTGACCGACCAGGCCCACGAGTCGGGGTTCCAGCGTCCGGCCGCGATGCGCTACAAGCTGACCTGTGCGGCATTCGCGGAGCACCTCGACGCCATCGGGTCTGCCGGGACGCCGGGGCTCATCACCGACATCAATCTCGCGCTTCCCGGCCGTCATCATCTTCTGACCTTCGACGACGGCGGCCAGAGTGCGATCGCGATCGGCGACGAGCTCGCCCGGCGCGGCTGGCGCGGGCACTTCTTCGTCATCACACGCAACATCGGCACCCGGCGCTTCTTGTCGGTCGCCGACGTCCGCTACCTCTGGAGTTGCGGGCACATCATCGGCAGCCACTCGCACACGCATCCCGACATCTTCCGCGACCAGCCCCGGACCCGCATGGATGAGGAATGGCGCGTCAGTAGCGACATCCTGGCGCAGCTGCTGGGAGAGCGTTGCCTCTCGGCGTCGATTCCGGGCGGCGATCTGTCCACCGTCGTGCTCGATTCTGCGGCCGACGCCGGCTTGCGCTTCCTGTTCACGTCCGAGCCCTGGGTGTCGCCGCGGCGCGTTCGCGGGTGCTGGATGATCGGACGAGTCTGTCCGACGACCGCGGCGAGCGTCGCACAGATCGCCGCCTGGGCGCAGTTCCGCGGTTGGCGCGGCGCGTTGTTGGTGCGGCGTATCAAGGAAATCGCGCGCGCCAGTCTGCCGACGCTGTACCGGCAG
>DATGEQ010000028.1:0-7963 GCA_035309945.1 Gemmatimonadales bacterium
AGGAGCCCGCGTTCGCGTTCGCTGACAATCGAGGCGGTGAGATAACTATCGAGGTCACTGCCGTCGATGCGGTTCTCGGCGAATGCGGTGGTGGCAGCCGTGGCGATCTCGCGATTGATGGCGTCGTCGCGTTTCGCGACCTGGATAATCAGATGCTTACTCGCCGTCTGGTCGTCGTAGCCCAGATCCTTGAGGATGCCGACCGCGTCGTCTTGCGTCAGGATGCCTTGCCAGGTTGCCCAGGCGACGTCATCGAGGGAAATGAACTTCTGGGACTCGTTGATGAGCGCATCGATGTAGCTGTCGGCGTAGCCCTCGCGCGACAGAATCGTGTACGCGTCGTCGTAGGACAGCTTGCCGCGGGCGAGCTCCCGCACGATCGTCGACACGCCGAGTTTCGTCGGGCGGTATTTCTCGTTGGCGAACCAGCGCATCGGCTCGACGGCCGTGGCGTTGATGAGCGGCTGAAACGCACGTCGGATGAGCCGTCCCACGCCGAGCGTGCGGACGATCTCGTCTGGTAGTTCCGTGAACGCCGTAAAATGCCCGAGTCCCTCGAAGCCGAGAATGTCGGACAACATCTCTGGAACCGCCCCGAGAAACCAGCCCTCAAGTGTCGCGTGCAACCCTGCCGCGGCTAGGCGTTTGGCGCCATCCTGACCCGGCTCAGCGGGCTCGGGCGCGCCGTCCGTCATGGCCCTCATAAACGACTCGACTATCGCGGCGGATGCAGCGTTTCTACCTTCCGAGCTCGCGCGGTCTGAGAAGGCTTCGACGTTGACCTCTGTGTCGAACATGCCGGCAACCATCGGCGCGACAAACCCAGCAAGGACGGGAAGGAACGGCTTTTCAATAGCCGCAATTGCTTGACCGATTAGTGTCGCGACCTCAACAGATAGCTTCATCGCAAGGGACATCTTCGCGGCGTGGCCCTGCGCTTGCGCGGCGACGGAGGTATCGCGCAGGACGTCGGTATTGAACTGCTTGAACAGCGCGGCGACGAATTGCGTCGCGAAGTCAGGAACGCTGATCGGATCGCCGGTGTCTGGGACGTCGCCGTTAGCCATGGCAATTTGAAGCGGTTGCGACTACTATGCGCCGGGAGGCATCCATGGCTGTTCTCATCGCCTATCTCGACGCGCTGGCATATATGCTGCGCCCACTCTGGTCCATCGTCGTCGCCGTGTTGCTCACTTGGTGTGCCTGCTCGTTGACATTTAGCGCGAGTCGGATTCGCAAACAACTAGAGCGCCTAAACGATACGCTCGAGGCCAGGCACGCGGCGGGCCTGTAGCTCGACTGACAGCTACGTCCTACGCTGCCGTGAGATAGTCACGCGCACGGTTGATCGCTTCGTCAAGAATGGGCGTGATGTTTGCGTCTTCGCCCCGAAGGTATTTGCCCATGTCGTCGGTGACTTCCGGCACGGTGCGGACGACCGTCGCACGGGAGACCTTGTAACGGTCATCGTCCGTCGTGGCCCGTGCCCCATGGTTGCCGAGCACGCGCCACACGTAGAACGCGTCCCGTTGCAGCGTGCGCAGGAACACGAACCGCTGGAAGAATCCGTCCAGCGTGACGATCCCGTTGATGGTGTCGATGACTTTGTTGACCTCTCCGAGCAACCAGAGATAGTTTTCCTGCAGCACCTTTTCGAGATCGGTCACGAAGGCGTCGAGCTGCTGCGCGAAGGGGATGTGCAGCTTCGCCAACATATCGAGGATGTGCTTCGCCGTGTCGAGCGCATCCCACACCGGCTTGAGGAAGCGGTTAAAGAGGCTGACGAGCTCCGCTTTCACCCGGTTGGCCCACTCGAGGATCGGCGAGAACACGCGCTTGAGCCAATCCTTGACGGTGTTGAACATGTCGTGCAGCCACTGCGCGACAGGCTTGAGGACGTCGTCGTAGACGATCTTGGCCGCGTCCCACACCTTCGCAAACATGGCGCCCGTGTTGTGCAGCAGATCGGCGACGTGCCCGGCCAACCAGCCCAAGCTATGCGCGAGAAACACGACGACGGACTCGAGCGAGGCGGCGATCGCCCCGCCCACGGCGCCGAGCAGGCTCCCGATCGCTCCGATGGCCGCCCAGATGACGCCGAACACCGCGGCCTGATTGGCGGCGAGACAGCGATCCGCGTCGAGCCACGTGAGGAGCACCAGCGCGGCCCAGATCGCGAGCGTCGGCCAGGCGCCGAGCCGGGCGCGGCGGCGGACGCGCAGATCGACGCTCACGATCGCACTTCCATCGCGAAATCCGTCAGCTTCGCATCGCGGGCCGCGCCCGTGTAGGTGTCCTTGGTGAACTTTTCCACAAACGGGCCGTGCTTCCCGACCATGAACTCGACCCGGATGATAGGCGTCATAGTCCCATCGCGGTTCCAGGTCGCGTCCTGCGTCTGGCGGATGATCGTGACGTCGTCGGGCAGCATGGATGCCTCCAGTGCGCGCCTGTGCGCGCCTTACGGGAGCGTTTCGATGTCCGGGGGAGGGGGGCGGTCTCCGGTGAAGCCGTCGAGCGGCGGCGGCGGATCCTTGAGCGTCGCATTGAGCGGCGTCTCGGACGGCGGCAGATATTGCGCGACGCTGTCGCTGATGGCGTTCGCGTTGTCGCCGGTCTCCAGCAGCCCGGGCACGGGCGAGCCCGGCGCCGGGGCGATCTCCGTCGTGACGATGTCGGCCGCCCGGCCGATGGTCGTGGCGTGCACGTAGTCGAGATCGACCGGCGGGTTGTCGGTGACGTCGAGCTGCCGCGTCGTGAGCACGGCGCGCAGGCCGTCGCTCGGCGCGAGGCCGTCGGCGACGATCGCCGTATACGATCCGCGGTATTGCAGCGGCCGAATCACGGCCGGATCCAAGAGCGTCAACGGGCCGGGCTCAAGCGCGAACATCCGCTAGACCTCCGTGAAGCCGGTCGGATCGGCTTTCGCGTGCACGATCGGATTGCCGGCCGTGTCCTTGCCGACGACGACGACGTTCTCATCGCGGGCGTTTTTGCGCGTCACACTCAGCGTTTGCAGGAACGTGTCGACTTGCGACAGCGTCCCCGCGGCCGGCGGCGTTTTGAGATCGGCCGTTTGCGCGGCGGCGAGCTGCGCTTGCTGCGCGGCGGTCAAGACGAGCGTCCCCGCGGTGATCGCGGCGTGGAGCTCGGCCACGGAGAGCGGCGGGCACTGGTGGAAATACGAGGTGCCGTCCGCCTGGACGTCGGGGTAGGTGCCCTTGCACGTGTTGCACGATCGCATCGCTACGCCTCCAACCATTCCTTCACGAGATACTGCGGCGCGGTCCACTGATCGCCCGCGTCCATGGCGGCCACCAGCGTCCGGAAGCGGAACCCGGCGGTGAGGCGCATAAAGATCGGGTGACAGCGGGCGGCATCGTTGGAGGTGTCGATGTTGAACTGGTTAAACCCCTCCGAGATGATGTACTTGTTGGTCGTGCTCGCGGTCTGCGTCACGTTCGCGCCATTGCGCCAGAAGATATTCGCGCCGTCGTCGATCGTCCATTCCGCGATCCGATTCGCGACGACGGCCGACGTCGTCAGCGACGCGAGGACGGCCAGGAGCTCCCACCGCGCGCCCGTGGGCACCGTTTCGGAAATCTGCGCGCCCGCGCCGGGGGTCGTGCCGGTGATCGAGCGGATCGCGCCCTCGCCGTCGAGCATCCCCTGAAAGGTCGACCCGGGCCAGCCGATCGACACGTTGGACGTGATGTAGCCTTCGCCGAGTCGGGAGACGCGCGCGATCGTGCCCGTCGTGCCGCGCGCGAGCTCGAGAATGGCGTAGGTATTGCCCTTGAGCGGCGCGCCGGCCGTGACTTGCGCGGACCAATCGAGGAGCCAGCCTTCGCCGAGGGACATGAAGATCGTCGACGCCGTGCGAGTCGTGGCGGGCACGAGCGTCTGATTGAAGACCCCGACGCGCGGATCGGCTTCGTCGCTGCGTTGCCGCGCCGGGAGAAAGCGCCCGGAGAGCGTGACCGTGACGCCGGCCACGCTGTTGAAGACCGTCAACCGGAGCCCGTCTTCGCCCGTGACGTAGATTGGGGATCCGCCCGCGAGGGCGGGCGACGGCACACCGTACCAGCTCGGATCCATGGGTCAGGCTACCTCGAGCCATTCGCGGACTTGATAGAGCGGGGCGCTCCACTGGTCGTTCCCGGCCGTGAGCGTCGAAATGAGCAGAAACCGATCGCCGGCCACGAGGAAATGCCGTTGGGGCAGCGGGAGCGAGAGATTGTTGGCGACCACCGCACTCGCCAGCGGGAGATTTTGCGCCAGCGAGTAGCGATAGGAATTACTTGGGGCTTGAATGACGGGGCTGACGATTTGGAGGGCCGCGGTCACGCCGTAATCGACCTCGAAGAACACTTCCCGGTTGCCCACGGCGTTACTCGTCACGAACACCGCGCCGAGCTCGATGAGCTCCCAGCGGGCACCTGTCGGGCAGGTTTCGACGATCGCGAGCCCCGGCCCCGGTTGCGTGCCCGTGATGTCGCGGATCGCGGGCTCGACCGACGTCGACGACACGATCGGCGAGCCCGGCCAGCCGAGGGCTTGCGTGGTCGTCACGACGCCGGCCAGGAGCGTCGCGACGATGACCCCGGCGGCGCCCGATCCGCGGACGAGATTGACCATCACGTAGCACTGCCCGATGAGCAGCGTGCCCGACGACGCGAACACGCTGAGATTGAGGAGGGCGCCGACGCCGAGATCAAAGACATCGCTTTTGACGCTCCGATCGCTGTTCGGGGTGTGCGACCACCCTTCAGCATTGACCGATCCGGTCGGGCCGACGATGCGCGCCCGAATGGCCAACGTGACGCCGGCCACCGAGCACGCGGACTTGACTTGCAAATAGTCTTCGCCCGTCGAGTAGAACTGCGACGGAACGGCGACGATCCGGTTCCCGCCGAGCGCAAACGGCGGCGCCGGGAATGCCTGCTCGGTCACCATCACTCACAACACGGTGCCATGGAGGCCGATCCGACCCATGGCGCGCTCGCTGTCGCTGCAGCGGAGCAGCGAATAACCCTCACATGCATCAACACGCGGCAGGCTTGCCATATGCCTGCCTCGCTCCACACTCGGCACTCGGGTATCTCGCGTGTTCAGGCGCCACTCAGGTCGACAGGTCCCGGCTTCTGAGCCGACGCCGTCGCTGCCGTCGCGGTCTTGGCCGCCTCCGGATGGAACCGATGCGGGTAGCCGCACTCCGGACAGCGCCACAGCTCGCCGAGCTCGTCGACGACGCGCTTAGGCGCCGTGTCGTAGTGCGGCGGGATGAACACCGGGTCCTCTCGGTTGGCGGCGAGCCGGCGTTGCTCCTCGGTCGGTTGCGGCGCCTTGCGGAGCGTCCCGCCACACGCGGGACACGGATCGCCGAATTGGTAGTCGATCGTCTTACTCATCGAACGTCTCCACGCAAACGAGTAACACACGACCCTAGGCGCCGAGCTCGGCGAGATAGATCGTGACGTTGGCCGTCCCGCCGGCCTGGTTGTTGACGCAATCGATGTTCGTCGCGCCCTTGTTCGCGGAATTGATGACCGGAATCAGCGCCAGCTTGTATTCGTCGGCCAGCTTGACGAACCAGCGATCCACGAGCTGCCAGAGGAGAATCGCGCCGGGCACCGACACCCGGAGATTGCCCGTATCCGGACCGCGCAGACAGATCGCCGCGGTGTTGATGTCGCTCGTCATGCCAAGCACGGCGTAATCCGTGTTCGCGTGCATCTGGTCGACATCGCCGTTGATGGCGCGCGAGCCGTTGTACCCGGTCGTCGTGCCGAGCGTGATGGCGAGCCGGACGCCGATGATCGACTTCTGCCGCGTGAGGAGCGTCGGATGGTCGATGAACCGCGCCGCCTGGCCGGGCAGATCCGAGTAGTACATGAGCTGCACGACGCTCTCGATGTTGCCGCCCACGGCGCTGCCCGCGAGCTCGACGATGATGGTATCCTGCGGAATGAAGCGGTGTTTCGTCCCGAGGGGTTGCAGCGGATCGAGCGTGGCGATGAGCGTGCGCGCCCGCAGCCCCTCGACGTTGTCGTGCATCTTCGGGCTGCGAATGCGGACCATGCCGGCGACGAGGTTGTGGGTCCAGAACGAGAGCATCCAGACGTCGGACGTGAGGACCGCATTCTTGATTTGGAAGCTGTCGCCGCTGGCGATCGTCGTGGCGGCGAGCGTGGCGCCGATCGCCGTGCCTTGCGAGGTAATCGTGTCCATCGCGGCGGGCATCGCGAGCACGCCGTCCCACGCGTGGGCGAGCTGTCGGTGTAGCCAGGTCATCATAGAAGGCTCCTTTCGGTGATGCCTGGGTTACGAGGCCACTTTCGCCGCGGCGAGCGCCGTGGCGACGGCGGCCGCGCGGGCCTGGTTCTGCGGGGACCGGCGCGCGCCCTTCGGCGGCAGGTTCAGCCCCTTGAGCACGTCGAGGTACTTCTGCACGCCCTTCGCCCAGGCGTCTTTCGCGTTCGCGACGCCGGGACCGTAGCGTTGCGATCCGAGGTTGACGGCGTTGTTCACGTACTTCGTCGGGCCGACGCGCGCGATGCCCTTCGCGTACATCTTGTTGCCCGTCGCCGCCTGGACGCCGGCTTCCCAGTTGCTTTCGGCGCCGCCGGCCCCGGAGGCCCACGCCGCCCCGGCGTTGGTGACGCCGTCCTTGTAGTCGCCCGCGGCCGCGCCGGCCCGGGTGACAAACTTCTGGGCGAGGGTGCCAGTGTCCTTGCGGATGGTGATGCCGAGCACGCCGAGCCCGAGGTAGAGCGGCCACAGCGGCATCTCTGATCGCGGCGTCGCGTGATCATTTATGCGCGTGGTCGTTAACATTGGACTTTCGGCGTAGCTTCGCTTTGGGATGACACAAAGCGACATGAAGCCGACCATGATGATGAGCAGCAAGAACTTCATAGTTTTCCACAGCCTCCTGTTGATATCCTGTTGAAAACCTGTGCACGAACTGTGGATGCGCAGCTCGAACGGCTTCACGGACAGCGCATTATCACTCTGCGGGCGAAGCCGGTGGAAGTTTTCCACAGGCGAATGTGCATACTTTTGAACCGTCCGAACGAGGGGCTTGACAGCAGGCGTGAGGCCGCGCTAGTATCTGGCTCGTTTCGCGTTGGGTCTGATAATGTATGCGGCGTCGTTCTTGCTGCATTCGTAATTTCTTCCCCGCGAATCCGCAATTTCCACACGCCTTCTCTTCTTTCTTCTCTTCTCTCTTGAATTAAGGCTTCAAGGGATACCAGAGCAGAACCGCGGCGCGTGAGTTGCGCGGCCGTGTTCGGACGGTGATCTCGGAGTGCACCGTGGCGAACACAGGGGGGGTGACTCACGATGCGCGCGCTTCAGAAACTAGTGCGTAACGGCAATTCAACGGCCGTTGCCATCCCGCGACCGTTTCTGTTCAAACTAAATTGGGTGCCCGGTCGCTCCGTGATTATCGAGCTCACGGAGAACTGCGACGCCGTGATCGTGCGGTTGCCGCGGGAAGCGGACTTCGGTGTCGTCAGTCCGCCCAGTCTGGCGTACGCACCCGGTACGGTGAAGCCGTGAGTGTCGCCGCCCTGGTCCGCGAGTTCAAGGAGCTGCCGATCTCGCTGATCGACGAGCCGCGGTTGCCGTCGCGCTCAGCGATGGACGATGAGAAGTTGACCGACCTCATTCACAGCATCCGCGTCAACGGGCTGCTGCAGCCGATGATCGTGGCGCGCGTGGCTGATCGGTTTGAAGTCATCGCAGGCCATCGCCGCCGGATCGCGTGTGGCCGCGCCGGGCTCGTGACGGCGCCCTGCATCATCTACCCGACGCGCGACGACGCGCTCGACGCGATCCAATTCGCCGAGAACCGACACCGGGAAGACCTGAGCGCCGCCGATGAAGCGATCTGGTTCTCCGAACTGCTCGAGCAGAAATGCGGCGGCGAGATCGAGAAGCTGTGCGGCCTGGTCGG
>DATGEQ010000029.1:0-32644 GCA_035309945.1 Gemmatimonadales bacterium
TGTCATGCCGGACGTGACGTACCTCCGTGCCAAGAACGTCAAGGACGCAGTGCAGTTGTACCGAACAACCCCAGGATGCCGCCTGCTGTCCGGCGGTACAGATCTCATGGTGATGCTGCACGCAGGAACGCTCCGGCCTACGCCCCGAGCGATCCTCGACATTTGGTCGCTGCCCGAGCTGAAAGGCATTCGTCGCGTTGAGGGCATGCTCGAAATCGGTGCCGCCGAGCCCTACACGAGCGTCATCCGCTCACCTATGGTGCAGACCGACGCTCCGGCGCTCGTCGCCGCAGCGCGCACGATCGGCGCCGCGCAGATCCAGAACCGCGGCACGCTGGGCGGCAATCTCGCCAACGCATCGCCGGCGGGCGACACACTGCCCGTTCTGCTCGCCTCTGACGCCGTAGTGGTGACCGACCGGCGGGCGATCCCGATCGAGCGATTTTTCACCGGATATCGGCAGACCGCGCTGCACCCTGACGAGCTGATCGTCGCGGTCCGCATTCCCCTGGGCCGCCAGGTCGTATTTCGCAAAGTGGGAACCCGTGCCGCCCAGGCGATCTCCAAGGTCGTCATGGCCGTGAGTCGCGCGCCGGCGCGGATCGCCATCGGGTCGGTCGCGGAAGTCCCCGTGCGTGCGACGCATGCCGAAGCCGCCGTCAGCCGTGGCGATGACGCCGCGGCCGTGGATGCGGTGGCCGACGACATCCGCCCCATCGACGATGTGCGCTCGACGGCCGACTATCGTGCCGCGGTAGCGCGCAACATTCTGCGCGAGTTGCTCCATGCATTCCCGCGCCGCTGAGCTGCTCGAGTCCCTCGGCATGCGCCCGCATCCCGAGGGCGGCCACTACGCCGAGCTGTTTCGCTCGGCGCGACGGGTCGACGTCCTGGACCGCAACGTCACGAGAGCCGCGATCACGGCGATCTATTTTCTCCTCGCGGCGGGTGAGTTCAGTCGCTGGCATCGCGTGGTGTCGGACGAGATCTGGCACTATCACGAAGGAGATGCCATCGAGCTGCTCTTGTTCGACGACCGCGGCCTGCGGCGGCTGCGGCTCGGCCCGGTGTCGCGCGAGACTCGTCCTACGCTCGTTGTGCCGGCAGGCACCTGGCAGGCCGCGCGGAGCACGGGAGCCTATACGCTGGGTGCCTGTACTGTAGGGCCGGGTTTCGAGTTCGCGGACTTTTCGTTGGTGGTGGATTGGCCGAAGGTGGCGGCAAAGATCGCGAACGCTGGGCCGGATCTCGCCCGCTTCATTTAATAGGCCATACGTTCCAGCGCTCGGGCCAGCACGCGCGTCCCGAGCTCCAGGTGTTCGGGTTTGGTCGCTTCCTCCGGGCAGTGCGATCTGCCTCCAATGCTTGGGACGAACAGCATCCCCACCTTGCATCGCGCGGCGAGGATTTGGGCGTCGTGCCCAGCGCCGCTCACGAGCTCGGTCGCTTGAACACCTGAGTCTGTTGCCGCTCTCGTAAGCAGCGCACGCACGTCCGGGTGCATTGGCACAGGTGGCCGCTCCTGTAGCACGCGGATCTCCAGGGCGAGGCCACGCTCGGAGGCAATCGTAGCGCATAGCGAACGCGTGCGCTCCTCGAGCGCGCGGCGCCCGCTCAACTCCGCATGACGGAGATCGACGGTGAATGTCGCTCGACCCGGGACGACATTGATCTGGTCGGGCTGGACGTGGATTTTGCCCACGGTCGCGACCGCCGGCGTGCCGAGCGATCGCGCGATCGATTCGACGGCTTGAATCATCGCCGCCGCGGCGGCAAGCGCATCGCGCCGCGAGTCCATCGGCGTGGTGCCGGCGTGATCGGCACGCCCGGTCACCGTCACTTCCAGATGCGCGGTCCCGACGATGCCGCTCACGACCGCGAGCGGTACGCCCAAAGACGCCAGCACCGCTCCCTGCTCGATGTGCAGCTCGACGAACGTGTCGATGTCCTCGCGCGCGGCGCTCGCGATGCGCGCCGGATCGAGTCCGCGCTCGCGCATGGCGGCCGCGATTTCCGGATCGACGCGTTCAATGCTTCCAACGATCGCTCGCGATCCCCAAAAATTCGTTGCGAAGCGGGAGCCTTCTTCCTCACAGATCGCGACGACTTCGAGCGAGCGTTTGGGCTTTCCGTTCGCCTTGAGTAGGGCCTCGACCGCCGTGAGGCCGGCGACGATGCCGAGCGCGCCGTCGAGCCGGCCGCCGTGGCGGACGGTGTCGATGTGGGAGCCGGTGACGATGGATGTGCCTTTGGCAGATCCGTTCGCGCGTCCCCAGACGTTGCCGACCGCGTCACGACGGGTCTCGAGGCCGGCGTCCTTCATCCAGCGTTCGACCCGCTCGACCGCCGTCGCCCAGGCTGGCCCGTACAGCGGACGAAACGCCCCGCCGTCCGGGGGGTGCTCGGCGCCGATCGTGTAGAGCTCGTCGAGCCGGCGCTCGAGCAGCGCGCTATCCATTCGCATGCTGTGGTCGCAGGAACCTTCCACTACCCGCTCGCCCGGTGATTTCACCGTCGGCAAAGACCGTCTGACCGCGCACGATCGTGCGCACGACTTTCCCGGTGAACGCGCGACCGACATAGGCGCTGACGCCACTTTTCGTCTGCAGCTCGTGTGTGTCGAACGTCCAGCGTCGCTGCGGGTCGACGAGCGCAAAGTCCGCGTCCGCCCCAACCGCGATCGCCCCTTTACGCGGGAACAAGCCGAACAGCTGCGCCGGCGCGGTGGCGGTGAGATGCGCGATGCGCTCGAGCGACAGTCCGCGCGCCTGCAGCCCTTCGGTCAGCAGCACCGGCAGGGTCGCCTGAATGCCGGCGATGCCGCCCCAGGCGCGCCGGATGTCGTCCTCACCTTTCTGCTTGTCGGCGGCGGGGCAGGGCGAGTGATCGGACGCGATCAGATCGACGCGACCGGCGAGCACCTCGGCCCACAGCGCTTCGCGTGTGGCGGCATCGCGGATCGGCGGCGCGCACTTGAGCGGCGGGCCGATGCGCTCGAAATCCTCTTCCGTGAACGCAAGATAGTGCGGGCAGGTCTCGGCCGTGATCGATACGCCTTTGCCGCGCGCGGCGTCGACTTGCTTCAATCCTGCGGCGCAGCTGACATGCACGACGTGCGCGCGCACGCTTTTGCCCGCGCCGCGCATGCACGCGAGCAAATGTCCAATCGCCTCGACCTCGGCAACGGGAGGTCGCGCGCGGCACCACGACAGTCGATCGGCGCTCTGTTCAGCGGCCAAGCGGTCAAGTAATTCCTGACTCTCGGCGTGAATCCCGACAAGCGCGCCCAGACGAGCCGTCGCTTTGAGACCAATCGCCAGCATGCCGTCAGAGACGCGATGGAAGTCGTCGATGCCGCTGTCGCTCATAAACGCTTTGAAGGCGATAACCCCGCGTTGGTGCAGGTTCGCGAGGTTCTGGAGGTTGTCGGGAACCAGGCCGCCCCAGAGACCGAAGTCGACCAGCGCCTTTTGTGAAGCGATCGCGAGCTTGGCGTCGAAGGCTTCCGGTGTCGTGGTGGGTGGATGCGCGTTGAGCGGCATCTCGAGCACGGTGGTGACGCCGCCGGCCGCGGCGCCGCGCGTGCCGGCTTCCCAGCCCTCCCAGTCCGCGCGTCCCGGGTCGTTGAAGTGGACGTGCGCGTCTATCACGCCAGGAAGCACAACCAGCCCGGTGGCATCGATGCTCTCGCCTTCGTCCCGGACATGCGAGCCGATGGCGGAGATCACGCCATCCTTGACCGCGATGTCCGCCGGCCGCAGGCCTGTCGGGAGAACTGCTGTCCCTCCTCGAATCACGAGACTAGACACGAGAGCTCAGAGAACCTGCTTTTCTGGCATCGTGTGACTTAGTGCACTTCCTCTATAACGATCTCCTGAGCCCCTTCCCAGAGGGTGAGCCTGCCTATCTCGGGAAGCAGTTCTTGTCCCTGAGTGAGGGTCGCAAAATGATTGCCCGCAAGTTGCCCGACCTTGCTCGCAAACATCGTGGATCCATAAGGGAACAGCAGCTCTGTTTCGCTGATGCCTCCGGGATACAGCAGCAGCATTCCGGGTGCAGGATGGCTGGTGTGATTCTCGAACTCGAGGCCGAGTTTCTTGTCGCCCATCGGAATCCACGTCGACTCGCCGCTCCAGCGGCAGTGGACTATCTTGGACTTGAGCGGCAGCATTTTGCGAATGACGGCCACGGTTTTCGGCGCGGCCTTCTCTTCCAGCCGCGCCGTGAACGTCAGGGTTCCCACGCGGATCTTGAGCATGCCCAACACTAACCGTCCGACGATTTCGACGCACGTCCTCGACACCATGCGTGGCGAGCCCGCCGCCGGCATCGCGGTGACGCTGCGAAGTCATGATGGCACAGAGCGCGCTGCGGAAACCGATGCTGATGGCCGGATCGCGGATCTGGGTGCCGTGACGTCGGGCGCATATCGACTGACGTTCGAAGTGGGCGCCTACTATAAGAAGAAAGCGGTGACCGCGTTTCTCGACCGTGTGACGATTGATTTCCAGATCACGGATACCTCGCGCAAATACCATATCCCTCTGCTGATGTCGCCGTTTGCGTGCTCGAGCTACCGAGGCAGTTGAACCTCTTTGAAAACGCCGGACCGCTGCTCGAGCGCCTACGCGCTGAAGAGCCATTCACGAGCGGCGCGGCCCTGCTGGCGCGCGCGCGTCAAATTCTCACCGGGCTATCGGAGGCCGAGCAGATCGCGGTGATCAACGCGCATCCGCGCATCGGCGAGCAGCCGGACACGATCTCGGCGGCCTCGTTTGCGGAGCAAGGCTACGGTCGCGACGTCACACCACCTAAGGTGATGCGACGGCTCGCGACGCTGAACGAGGAGTACGAAGCGAAGTTCGGTTTTCGTTTTGTTGTTTTTGTGAACCGCCGGTCCAAGGAAGCCATCGTCCCGGTGCTCGAGGCCCGGCTGCGCGGCACGCGCGACGAAGAGCGCCGGACCGCGCTGCGGGAGATCCTGGCGATCGCGGAGGATCGTCTCAAACGGGAGGCGGAGGGGGAGGGGAAGGTGTGATGGCCATTTCACGTCGGTCGTTCGCCGAGCAGTTGGCGTTACTCGCCGCGGCGCCATGGTTCGCCGAGGATTTGCCGCCTCTGCCGGCAAAGCAGCAGCAGCAGACGCAAGAGCCCTCAGCCATGGCGAAGGCGCTCGCCGAGACCGTTCGCCTGCGCTACCCCGACCGCTTCTCACCCGAAGACCTCGCCGCCATCACGCGCGGCATCGACGGCCGGCTGCGCGCCATCGATCGGCTCTATCAGACCGCGCTGACCAACGCCGATGAGCCCGACTTCGTCTACTCCGTCTACCGGGGAGCAGACTGATGGCCGCCGCCGACTTCGCGTTCCGCTCGATCGTCGAGCTCGGCCGGTTGCTCCGGCAAAAGCAAACGAGCGCCACGGAGCTCGCGAACTACTTCCTCGACCGGCTCGAGCGCATCGGGCCGCGCTACAACGCGGTCGTCACGATCACGCGCGAGCGGGCGACCGCCGAGGCGGCGCAAGCGGATCGTGAGATCAAGGCGGGGAGGTGGCGCGGGCCGCTCCACGGAATCCCGTACGGCGTGAAGGACCTGCTCGCGACCAAGGACTATCCGACGACCTGGGGCGCCGAGCCGTACCGGCAGCAGCAGTTCGATGCCGATGCGACGGTCATCGAGCGGCTCGGCGCCGCCGGAGCCGTGCTCGTCGGCAAGCTCGCCATGGTCGAGCTCGCGGGCGGCATGGGCTACAACCAGGCGAACGCGTCGTTCACGGGACCCGGCAAGACGCCGTGGAATCCGGGCTATTGGAGCGGCGGCTCCTCGAGTGGACCGGGCGCGGCCGTCGCTGCGAGTCTGGTGCCCTTCGCAATCGGGTCGGAAACGTCCGGCTCGATTCTCACGCCCGCAGCCTACTGCGGTGTGACTGGCCTCCGGCCGACCTATGGACTCGTGAGCCGGCATGGCGCCATGGCGCTCGCCTGGACCATGGACAAGCTGGGACCGCTCGGACGCAGCGCGGAGGACTGCGGGATCGTGCTGCAAGTAATCGCCGGAAAAGACCCGAAGGATCCTTCTTCCGTCGACCGTGGCTTTCAGACTCCGCAACCTGGTAAACGCAAGTTCCGCATCGGCATTCCCAAGGGAGCTGACAAAGACATTCAAGCTGAAGTCGCGGCCAATTTCCGCGCAGCGCTGAAGGTGCTCGCTGACACGGTCGATATCGTCGAGGATGTCGAGCTGCCCGATCTCCCTTACGGGGCGGTTGCGGGCATGATCATCGCGGCCGAAGGCGCGAGCGCATTCGACGATCTCTTGAAGGACGGGCGGCTCTCGCAGCTCACCGCCCCGGAGGATCGCACCGGAGGCTATCCTGCCCTTGCCGTGAGCGCGCCGGATTATCTCCGCGCGCTGCGTGCGCGCCGCCCGATGCAAAAGGCGCTCGACGATTTTCTCAAGCAATTCGATGCGCTCGCCGTACCGACGCGCACCACCGTCGCGACGCCGCTCGACAAATCGTTCCGCGAGGGCTGGCCCGGCGTCACGGGCGGCGCCAACGTCATCGGGCCGACGAACGTCGTGGGTGTTCCGGGGATATCAGTTCCCAATGGATTCGGTGTCGAAAACCTTCCGACCGGGCTCAGCTTCACGGCGCGCGCCTTCGACGAGAGAAAGCTCGTGGCGCTCGCGCGGCTGTATCAGGACCGGACGGATTGGCACACACGTCGCCCGCAAATCGACTGATCGATGTTTGCGATCATCAAGCTGATTCAATCGTTGTTCGGCGCTCTGCATTCCGAGGGCACGCCGGGTCAGCTCGCCGCCGGAATCGTGCTGGGCTCGTTCCTGGGTCTCACGCCGCTGCTCAACATCCACAACGCGGTCATCTTTGCCGCGCTCGTGCTCCTGAACGTGTCGTTTGCGGGCGGCATGCTGGGTTGGGCGCTGTTCGTCCCAATCGGATTTCTACTCGATCCGCTGTTCGACTGGATCGGGCACCGGCTGCTGCTGGCGGACGCGCTGCGCGGATTATGGACCGGCCTGTACAATACGCCGATCATTCCGCTCACCAACTTCAACAACACCGTCGTCCTCGGCAGCGTCGTGTTTGCGATCGTGCTCGCGGTTCCGCTTTTCTTTGCGACCCGGCTCGGCGTCGTGCGCTACCGCGCTACCATCGGTGAGCGCGTCCGGCGTTCGCGCTTCTACAAGGGCGTCATGGCATCGAAGGCCTACAACGTTTACAAGATGTTCCGTCCATGACCGCCCCCGACTCCCGGCTCCAGACTCCCAGGCTCAAAGTCTTCCGTTGGCGCGCCGTGGGCCCGCTGCTCGCGCTGCTCGTCATCGTTGCGATTCTCTGGCTGGTGTTCGCGGACAGTATCGCCCGCCATGAGTCACAGCGGGTGGGTACACAGATGCTCGGCGCAAAGGTCGAGATCAACGACATGCATCTCGACCTGCCGCACGGCAAAGTCTCGATCCATGGGCTCACGGTCGCGAGCCCGCATGAGGCGTTCCGCAACCTGCTCCAGGCGGACGAGCTGGTTGCCGACGTCGACGTGGTGCCGCTCACCGAAAAGAAGATCATCATCAACCGCATCGCGGCGAACGGGCTCCGGTTCGGCACGCCGCGCCACACCGACGGGCGCGTCGCGGCCGGCTCAGGCGACGGGATCGCGGGTCGCGTGCTGGCCGAGACGCACCAATGGGCCAGTCAATTCCAGGTGCCGGTGCTGCAGCTGGCGACGGGCAAGATCAGCATCGATTCGCTCGATCCGCGGCGTCTCGCGACGATTCCCGCCGCGCAGGCGCTGAGCGCGCGCGCGGACTCGAGCCGCCGCGCCTGGCAGGCGGCATTCGATACTCTGCGTCTCGGCCCGTCGCTCGACTCGGCCCAGGCGACGCTCGAGAAACTGCGCACCGCGCGCGCCACCGACCTCGCGGCGCTCAACGAAGCCCGCCAGGCAATCGATCGGCTCAAGCGCGCGCGCGATCGCGTGACGACGCTCGATCGCAACGTCACGCAGGGGGTCGCGAAGCTCAAAGCGGGCGTCGCCGGGCTCGACAGCACGCGGCAGCGCGACTACGCGTTCGCGCGCAGCCTGCTCAAGCTGCCGAGCTTCGAGCCGCCCGAAATCGGGAAGGCGCTATTCGCCCCGGGCACGATCAAGCCGTTTGAGCGCGTGCTCTACTATGTCCAGCTCGCACGTCGCTACATGCCGCCTGGTCTCTTGCCGCGGGCGACGACCGGCCCCAAGCGGCTACGGCGCGCCGGCGAGGATGTGCGGTTCCCCAAAGAGCACGACCTGCCCGGCTTTCTCGTGCGCAGCGCCGAGCTTTCCTTCTTATTGCATCCGACAGCGCCGCAGCCGCAGCGATACGCCGGTAGTTTGAGCGGCCTCACGAGCGATCCCGCGCTGTACGGGCGGCCCACCGTCGCAACGGCGAGCGGCCCCGAGCTGGGCGCGGGGCTGATGCTCAACCATCTCCGCGACATTCCGGTCGACACGGCGGGCGCGACGGTCGGCGGCATCCGGCTGCCCGCATTCGAGGTCCCCGGTGTCCCGGTCCGTCTCGATCCGGGCGTCGCGACGACCCAGCTCGGCTTCACCCTGAATGGGGACACGGTCCAGGCCCGCTTCGCTATCCGGTCGAGCAACGTGCGGTGGTCGCGCGACTCCGCGCTCACGAACACGACGATCGGCGACTTGATCTGGCGCACGGTGTCGGGCATTGCCAATCTCGACGTCGAGGCCCGCATCTCCGGTGAGCTGCAACATCCGACGTTCGCGGTGCGATCGAATCTCGATCAGGCGATCTCGACCCGGCTGCGTGCCGTTCTCGGCGAGCAAGTCGCGGGCGCGGAGAAGCAGATGCGCGCGCGCGTCGATTCACTCGTCAATGACAAAGTGGGGCCGGTGCGCGCGCGCGTGAACGACATCCAGGCACAAGCCCAGGCGCAGGTCGCGCAACAGCGGGGCCGCCTCGACGATCTTCAGAAGCAGCTCGAGCAACGGATCCGCGATCTGACCGGAATTCGCCTGCCATGAGGGTGTTTCAAACGCTCCAGCGGCGGCCGGCGTCTTAAGACTGTGCCGCCGGAGACCCTCGTCGCCCGCGCCCAGGCCGGCGACCAGACGGCTTTCCGGGAGCTATATGAGCAGAACGCCGGGAGGGTCTACGCACTCTGCCTCCGTCTCACCGGCGATCGCGCCGCCGCCGAGGAGCGCACGCAGGATGTCTTCGTGAGATTGTGGGATAAGCTGCATTCCTTCCGCGGGGACAGCGCGTTCAGCTCCTGGCTCCACCGGCTCGCCGTCAATGTGGTTTTGAATGAGCAGCGGACAACCGGACGACGGGAGCGGCGGGTCCTGCCATCAGAAGACCCAGGCATGGTGGTAGGGGCGCAGCACGCGGTGCCCCTGCACGACCGGGATATTTCGATTATCGATCTGGAGCGCGCGATCGCCGAGCTGCCCGATGGCGCGCGCGAAGTGTTCGTCTTGTTCGACATCGAGGGCTACGGTCACGGTGAAATCGCCGAGATGACCGGCATTGCCGAGGGGACGTCGAAGGCGCAGCTGTTTCGCGCGCGCCGGCTGTTACGGGAGAAGTTGGAGCGATGAACGAACGCGAGTTACAGGACGCCGTCGGGCGGCTGCCGAAGAGCATCGAGCCGCCGCGCGATCTGTGGCCCGACATCGCGGCCCGGATCAATAGCCCTGGTATCGGGCGGCGGTATTGGTACTGGGCTCCGCTCGCGGCAGCCGCCGTGTTGGCGCTCGTAATCATCGGCCGCGCGGTCAAGATCAACGCGTGGGATGTCACCAGATTGGCCGGTCGTCCGCTCATCGGCACGAAGCGCCTGGCTGCGTCGGGGCGGCTGCGCGTCGGCGACTGGCTGCAGACCGACGACAGCTCGCGCGCACTGGTCGCGGTCGGGCGGATCGGCCAGGTCGAGGTCCAGCCCGACACGCGCGTACAGCTCGTCGTCGCCAAGGCAGACGAGCATCGGCTCGCGCTGGCGCGCGGCGCGATCGACGCGAAGGTCGATGCCGTGCCGCGCCTCTTCTTTGTCGACACGCCCGCAGGGACGGCCATCGACCTCGGCTGCGCCTATACCCTCCAGACCGATTCACTCGGCAAGGGACAGCTTCAAGTCACGGTTGGGGAGGTGGAATTCCAGACCGGCGACCGTTCGTCACGCGTGCCGATCGGCATGCTGATGCAGATGCGGCCGCCGCCCGCGGGTCCCGGCATCCCCTATGACGAGAGTGCCCCGGCGCCGCTGGTCCGCGCGCTCAGTGCGTTTGCCTTCGAAAAAGGCGGGGCACGCGCCACGCGCACCGTGCTCGCCGTCGCGCGGCCGCAGGACGCGATTTCGCTCTGGCACTTGCTGCAGCGTGTCGATCCATCGTTGCGAGGGCTGGTCTACGATCGCCTGGCTGCGCTGGTCCCGCCGCCGCCCGGCGTCAGTCGCAAGGGGGCCGTCGCGCTGCGATCGCGCGATCTCGAGGGCTACTGGAGCACCATCGAGCGAATCCACTTCCGGATCACGGTCTTGCGCGGTATCCGCACGATCGACCCACGGACCGGACGCGCGGCGCATTGATGTCTTGATGCGCGCTTGACGGGCCTTGTGGATGCTGGTACGTCCAACGTACCGGTCTCAACCCGGAGGTCGCCCATGCAGCGCGCTGCGCTGGTTGTGCCTGCTGTGCTGCTCGTCGTTGCCTGTGTCGAGCAGAATCCCGTCGCCCCTCGTTCCTCGCGCGTGCCGCTGCACAACATCGTGGCGCCGCCGCCCGGTGCACGGCAGATCACCGTGATGACGCAGAACATGTATGTCGGCGCGGACGTGGATCTGGTGATCCACGCGCTGGCGACGCCCGATCCGAATGACGACGTCGCCGCCCTGCTGTTCGCGATCCAGACGCTCGGCAAGACCGATTTTCCCGCGCGAGCCGCCGCGCTGGCCGATGAAATCGCGCGCGCCAGGCCGCACGCGGTCGGTTTGCAGGAGGTCTCGCAGATCGACATCGATCTCACCCCACTCGGCGTGCCGGCCGTCGTGCATCAGGACTTTCTCGCGCTGCTCCAGGCCGCGCTCGCCGCGCGCGGCCTGAATTATCAGGTGGCCGCCGAATCCAACAACATCCACGTCAGTCTGATATCCGGGCTCGTCAGCCTGGCCGATCATGACGCGTTGCTCGTCGATGCCGGTCGCGTCTCGGTCAATTCGGCGAGCGGCCAAAATTTTAGCGTCAACCTGGGGCAAGTCGCTCCGGGCGTGGTGCTCATTCGCGGCTGGGTATGGGCGCGCGCGACGGTCGATGGCCAGGCCGTGACGTTTGCGACCGCGCATACGGAGTCGGATCTGGCGGGCTCACCACCGGGATTGGTTGCGCAGATTCGCGCGGCACAGGCGGGGGAAATGGCCGCCACGCTCGCACAGGATGCGCGCGTGATTCTGATGGGCGACCTGAACGATGTTCCGGGATCGCCGGAGTACGGCGTTCTCGCGAGCCACGGTTACACGGACACGTGGGCCGCGTTGCATCCCGGCGCCGAGGGGCTGACCTGCTGTCATGTTGCCGATCTGTCCGACCAGGTGGCCGCATTCGATCAGCGGATCGATTACATCTGGACGCGCGGATTGGCCGTGGGCAATGGCAACGTTCAGGGCAGTGTCGATCGCTTCGGCAATGTGCCGGCCGATCGGGTCGCGGGGCCGGACTATCCAATCTGGCCGTCGGATCATGCCGGATTGCTAGCATCGTTCAAATAGCGCGATTGATTCGTGCTGATAGGGCCATTGATCGCGATGTAGGGGCGCAGCATGCTGCGCCCCTACACACTGGCTTTTCATGACCACCTATGCTCGACGGCTCGGCCTCTTCTCCGGCACTATGGCGGTCGTCGGCGGCATCATCGGCGGCGGCATCTTCCGCACGCCCGCGACGGTGGCCGAGCGAGTAGGCTCCGCGAGCGCCGTGCTGATCGCGTGGGTGATCGGCGGCATCATCGCGCTCATCGGCGCGTTTTGCTTCGCCGAGCTCGGCTACCGGCGGCCGCGCGCGGGCGGCGGGTACGTCTATTTGCGGGAGACCTTTGGGCCGCTGCCCGCCTTTCTCTACGGCTGGACCCTGGTCCTCGTCATCGCGACCGGCGCGATTGCGGCCGTAGCCGTCACGTTCGCTGATTACACACTCGCGCTGCTCGGCCTGTCGCACCGGCTGTCGGTGCCGCTGGCGGTCGCCGCGATCGTGCTGCTTGCGGGCATCAACTACGTCGGCGTGCGTCCGGCTGCGGTAACACAGAACATCTTCACGCTGCTGAAACTCTTCGCGCTCGCGATACTGATCGGTGCGGGGATCCTGCTCGCCACACATAGCGCGCCTCCCCGCGCCTTGGCTGCGCCGCCGGCATCCGGGCTCGGTGCGGCTCTCGTCCCGATCCTCTTCACATACGGTGGTTGGCAACAGACGAATTTCATCGCCGAAGAAATCGTCGCGCCCGAACGCAACCTGCCGCGCGCGCTCGTGCTTGGCGTCTTCATCGTTGTGGCCGTGTACCTGCTTGCGAACGTCGCCTACCTCCGCGTGCTCGGCGCGGCCGGCCTGGCGGCGAGCACCGCGCCGGCCGCAGACACGATGCAGGCCGTACTCGGCCCGGTCGGCGGCAAGATCATCGCGGCCGGCATCGCGGTCTCGACGTTCGGGTTTCTCAATCTCGTGATCCTCGTGACGCCGCGCGTCCTGCAGGCCATGGCCGCCGATGGCGTGTTCTTCGCGCGCTTCGCCGCGCTCGATCCGAACTATCGCACGCCCACCCTCGCGATCGTCGCGCTGGCCATCTGCGCGATCGTGCTGACGTTGACGGGAACGTTTGGACAACTGGTGGACTACGTCACTTTTGGAGACTGGATTTTCTTTGGGCTATGCGTGGCGGGGCTGTTTGTCTATAGGAGTCGGGAATCGGGGGCCGGGAGCCAAGCTCCAGACTCCCGGCTCCCGATTCCAGTCTTTCGAGTCCCAGGCTATCCAGTGACCCCGGCACTCTTCGTCCTCGCCGCGGCGTATGTAGTGGCCAGTGCGATCGCTTCCAATCCGAAGAACGCGGCCATCGGCACCGGTCTGATCGCGCTCGGCATCCCCGCGTTCCTTTATTGGCGCGGCGTGTCTAGCGCACCGCGGCGGTAAATGAGGCCGTTTGAATCCGGCCACGTTCCTTCACTTGCACCCAAATGCGATAGACGCCGGGTTTAGGGAAGGCATACGGAAAGGAGACTGTGCTCCCGGTGCGTTCCATAGGCATGCGCCGGCTACGCTCCAGCTCCGTCAGGCGCTGCCCTACGGCGCCAAACACGGTGTCGGCCGGTCCGCGCAGCAGAAACGTTTGCTGCGACGCCCAGGAAATTGTGCCGAGCGGATGCAGATGCACAAACACCGAGCCGTCATGCAGCGTGAGCATGAGATGTCCGGCCATCCCCATGTAGGGTTCGAGTACAGCAGGACGACCGTTAGGCGCGAGTACCGTGAATTGCAGCGGGGCGACCTGCCCGGCGACCAGTGCCGTGTCGCCGCGATCCCAGATCATGCGAGACCCGTCGTCGAACCGGACCACGCCTGCGGTGTCCGGTTTACCGCTCGCCGTCCACCACGCGTCATCTGCGTCGCTGGAGCGCCAGCGTGTCGAATTCACCGGCAGCTCGAGCGTATCGGTCAGCGTCTCGGCGAGTCCGCTCTCGTGCGTGATGTCGGTGTATACCCGATAGCGGCCGGCGGGGAGCGGCGGGAGCGCGGTGTCGAAATCGCTCGAGTCCACGAGCATGGGATGCAAATGGGCGAAAGCGTCGAGTTCCTCGCGTACGAGGAACACATGCAATAGGTGACCGTGGTCGGGGATGAGCGGGGTCAGCCGGTGGGCCCGCCAGGCGGAATCGAGGATGCTCACACGCAGCAGCGGCCGCCCTCCAGCATTGCGAACCGTCGCCGCGGACGCGGGCGGCGCGTAGATCCCGCGGCTGAACGCGGTATCGACCGATCGCCACCACCGCCGGCCGCCCGCGATCGCCCCAAGCAGGATCACGCCTCCAATTCCCGCCGCCAACCAGCCGCGACGTTTCCGCAACGCATCGGGCTCGGCGCCAGGTGGCAGGACGGATTCGCGAACCGCGGCCCGGATGATCGTCAGCGCCCCAACGAAGAGAAATGCGCCGAAGAGCCCGAGGCCAACGGCGAGCGGCTTCTGAAGCTCGAGCCGGCGCGTGGACAACGATTGCACCGGCACGACGGCCACGCCCGTGCCGGTCGCGCCGGTGATCGTGACCTGCACGCTGTAGGCACCACGCCGCATCAGCCATAAGGCGGCGTCATACAAAGACGAGTCGCCCGACACAATCCGCGCGGTGTCGGGCGGCGGAGGCGCGGCGGTGCGCGGGTCCCAGAACACCGGCAGCACGCTGACGGTGCGAGCGCGTGTGCGATCGAGCAGCCGAACGGTGATCTGCGCGAGTCCGGGCACAACACCCGGCGCACGTACGATGACGCGGATGTGATAAGCCCCGGCGTACCCTTCGAAGTAGGTATCAGGACTGCCGACGTGCGCCGACACGACAAGCGTCACGGCGGCGGGCAGTCCGAGACGAATCCACCGCAGAGGAGTCATCGCCGCACGCGCGCTAGGCCATTCCCCCACCAGAGACCGAGCCGCGCCGACACCACAGCCAAGAGGGCGGCGATACCGAGCTTGAGCGGAGTTACCGGATCGTTAACGATGTTCCAGAAACGGTGCTCGAACGGTCCAGGGAAGGCGTCGTAGTTCCAACGCTGCGCGCCAAAGAAGAAATTTTCAGATCCGGGAGAAATGATGAACGGCGTCGCGAACCACTGCGTCACGAATAGGACGCCGAGGAACGCGAGGCCGACCAAGAGTGCGAGTCGCCAGTCCCGGCCGGTACCTACGCGCCGCATCAGGAGATCGACGACGATCGCCGGCAGCACGAGCAGCAGCGGAAACGGCGGCGGCACCATGTGCGTGAGTGGGCGGTAAACGGGCGCCAGCTTGGGTGTCGCGGGAAAGAGCGGCAGAACCCACAGCATGATGAGCGTGATACCCATGTAGATCGCCGCGGCCGTGGTGGCCGGCCAGCGGAGACTCGACGCCCGGACGGCGGCGACCAGCAGGATCGGAAAAATCACCGCGCACACCTCGTAGTAGAGTCCGTTGTGCGCGGCGTTGGGGAACGCGATCTGCTCGAATCCCATGATCGACGTGTTGAGCAACAGGATGCCGAAACCGTAGGCGAGCAGCCAACCGTACGCGGCTCGGGCCTTATCGTCGGCGCGGTTCTGGAGCGCGAGGACCATGAGCATTGCGCCCAGCTGGATGCCCGTGAACCCGAGGGCGAGAATGACGTGCGGTGGCGACAGCACTTTCACGTCGAGTCCGTAAGCGTTGTGCCACCAGTTGTCGAAGGGAGCAGAGACGATCATGGCAAGCGCGCCCCAGATGCATAGCCAAGCACCCAGCGGCCCGCGGAAACCCCAGAAGCGAACGCTCGCGGCGCGCTCGGCTTCGCTGCCGGCGAACGTCGTCTTCAGCACGAGCCAACCGCACGAGAGGCCGGCGATCACACCGCTCGCGTAAATCGCCATGTGGGCGGGAGTCCAGAACGTATCGCGGCCGATCGTCCGATGCCACGAGATGTCCCAGATCACGCCGATCACCGCGCTCGTCGCCGCGACGAGCGCTGCCGCAGCGGTCCAAGGTACGGTAGCCGCGCGCGTCGTCGTGCTCGCGCCCGATCGGTCACGCGCAACCGCGTCGATCGCAACAGCCATCGGGTCTCCTCGTTAGTTCGCCTTCAACACGGCGTCGATGAAGCTGAGCGTCTTCGTTTCGACCCACGCTTCCGATACCGCGTTAATGCCGATCGTGCCGAGACGATCACCACTGCCGGTCGGCGGCCGCCCCTTCCACGGCGCATGCTTGACCTCGCGTTGGACGACGATGCCGTGCCTTGGGTCGTAGCGGAAGATGATCGCCGAGGCGAGCCCGCCGAGCGGTGTGAAGGAAAGGGCGACGCTCGGGTAGGCGTCTTCGCGGTCGGTGTGCTCCCGGACTCCCGCATCGTGGCCGGCAGCTTTGAGCTCTCCCAGGAAAGCATCGAGCACCGGCCGTACCACGGAACGCAGCCGTTCGCCGCACGCACGCCGCTCGGTCTGATCTCGATTCGTGGCGGCTGTCGGATTTTTTGCCACGCGCTCGGCATGGGCTTGCAGCATGGCTTGCAGCTTTGCTTTGGATTCGTCGGTCATGGTTCCAAGCTATAGCCGTACCGCGGGCGCTCAAACGTGATGTCGGTCTCCTGCGTAACCGCTTGGGGTGCGGTATATTGGGCGCCGCGTGGCGACCCAGACGACCAACTGCCCCCGCTGTAGTCAGCCCCTGCAGGCGGGGGCGCGCTTTTGTCCGAGCTGCGGCTCGGATATTTCCGGCCAGCAGACCGCGGTCGCGACGGCGAAGATCGACAGCGCGGGGTCGCCCCCGCCACCCCGCCGTCCTTCGCCGAGTGTCACGCGCAGCGAAGCGGGCCTCATGGAGCAGCTGCGGAAGGCGACGCTCGGCGAGTACGAGATCATGGGCCTGCTGGGCCGCGGCGGCATGGCCACGGTCTATCTCGCGCACGACATCGCACTCGACCGCAAAGTCGCCATCAAGGTGATGGCGCCGCACCTGATGTCCGGCGAAGGCATGGCCGAGCGCTTCAAGCGCGAGGCGCGCACGGCCGGGTCGCTGAGTCATCCGCACATCATCCCGATCTACGCGGTCAAGGAAGCCGGCAATGACTTGATCTTCTTCGTGATGAAGTTCGTCGAGGGCCGGCCGCTCGACGGCATCATCCGTGAAGTCGGCGCCGTCCCGTTCCCGATGGTCTCCTCGATTATGCAGCAGGTCGGTTCGGCGCTCGGGTACGCGCATCGCCGCGGCATCATTCATCGCGACATCAAGCCCGCGAACATCATGCTGGATGTCGATGGCTGGGCGGTCGTTACGGACTTCGGCATCGCGAAAGTGTCGGACAAGCAGGCACTCACGATGACCGGCGCGACGGTCGGCACGCCGTCGTACATGAGCCCCGAGCAATGCGCCGCGACCAAGGAGCTGTCGCCCGCGTCCGATCAGTACTCGCTCGGCATCGTCGCGTACGAGATGCTGGCCGGCCGGCTGCCGTTCACGGCCGACTCCGTGATGGCCATCATGTACGCGCATTTCAACGAGGCGCCTGCGCCGATTCAATCGGTGCGGGCCGACTGCCCGCCGGCAATCGCCGACGCGGTCATGCGCATGCTGGAGAAGGATCCCGAAAAGCGCTGGCCGAGTGTCGAAGCGGCGGTGGTGCCGTTCGCCGGCGCACCGCTCGCGCCGGACGATCCGGTCCGCACGAAGATGATGACGCTCGCGACGCAGGGCGGAAACTCGCAGATGCTCGCGAAGTTCAGCACTCCGGCGAGTCCCACGCCGGTGGGAAAAGGTCGCGCCGGTGGAGACAAGACGGCGACAGGCGTTGTATCGCTGGTGCTCACGCCGCCGCAGGTGACGGTCGCAATCCATGGCGCGGTGCAGCTCACCGCCCGGCCCAAGCGCGCGAGCGGCGCCACGCTCATCGGTCGCGCGATTACCTGGGCGTCGACCGAGCCCGACATCGCCACCGTCTCCGAAGACGGTCTCGTCACGGCTCTGAAACCCGGCGTTGCGACGATCACCTGCACGTGCGAAGGCTCGAGCGCGACCGCGACTGTCACGGTGACGGCCCACAAAAAGTCCCGCGCCCTTTCCTATGTGATTGGCCTCATCCTGATCGGCGGGCTCGGTTTTGGCGCTTGGCGCTTCGGTCCGTGGAACAAACCGGCAGCCTTGCCGCCGCCGCCGCCAACGGCGTCGCAGCCGACCGCTCCACCGACGCAGCCGGTGGCGCCGCCGTCGGCGGCGGAGCCGCTCGATCATCCGGTCAGCAACGCCGGAGCGCCGGCCGGTGTCGGAAAACAGCTGCGCGAAGAGCGGCGCGAGGGCGTCGCGGCGCTGCGTGACGATCCTGAGATCCGCGGTCTGCGCGCCAACGTACGCGCCGCGCGCGAGCGCGCCGTGACGGCGGGGGCGACGCCTGTGGAACTGGCCACCGGCGATCAAGAACGCAACACCGCCGAGCTGCTCGCGGCGCAAGGGAAACTGCGCGAGGCCGCCGGGCATTTGCGCCAGGCGGTCGGCTTGTGGGCCGGTGCGGAACAAGCGGCGTTGCGGCGGACGCAGGCGCAGCAGACAAACGTGGCGACGCAACCGGCGCCTCCGCCGCCCGCCCCGGTGCCGCAGCCCATTCCTCCCGCCGCGCCGGAGAATCCGCGGCCGCTGATCGAAGCCGCGATTCAGAGCTACGCGCGGGCGCTCGAATCGCGCGACGTGCAGCAAGTGCGGCGCGCGTATCCGGGACTCACTTCGCAGCAGGCGCAGGTGTGGCGCGATTTCTTCACCAGCGTGGATAACCTCAAGGTCGATATCGCCGTCAAGCAGCTGCAAATCACCGGCGACGTCGCCGAAGCACAGGTCGACGGGACGAGCCAGTACACACAGAGCCACCGGTCGCAGACGCAACCGATGACGTTCCATGCGACGCTCGATCACTCGAGCGGTACCTGGCGGCTGGCGGCGATCCGATGATCAAGGGTCGCTGGCTGAGCGTCTGGGTGCTGGCCGGGCTCGCGCTCGGCGCGATGATCGTGTACGCCTGCACGACCGAGAAACTCCTCGCCCCCGACGCCTCGCTCGATTCGCTCTACATCGAGCCCGCCAGCGCTGTTCTGGTCGTTGACGACACGCTTCACCTGACCGCGATCGGTGTCGATACGTCGGGCCACCCCTTTGTGGACACGCGTGTCACCTGGAGCTCCGCCGATCCCACGATCAAGCTCACCGCGAACGGCACGGCGATCGGGCTCGCGCTCGGCACCGCGACGGTCACGGCCTCTGCCGCGGGCCACAAAGGCACCGCACTCCTGGTGATTCAGCCGAAGCCGGCGTTCGCGACGTCGCGCGATAGCGTGGCGTTCAACGCGTTTGCCAACGGTCCCAACCCGGCGGCGACCACCGTGACGATCACGAACGGCGGCGGCGGCACACTCACGCCGGCCATCGATTCCGTCCACTACGCGCCTGGGCCCACCGGATGGCTACAGGCCGTCATCGGTCAGGGAAGCGGCACGGACACGCTGAAGCTGGCGGTCACCACCTCGAGTATCGCGGTCGGTACCTACACGGCCAACGTCTTCATGAGCTCCGCGAAGGCGGCGCCCAAGATGATCAAGGTCGTATTCGTCGTCGGCGTCGACGCGCCATTTGCGATGGCGATCGATTCGGGCAACGCGCAGACGGCGACGGTGAATACGGCGGTGTCCATCCGCCCGTCGGTATTGATCCACGATCAGTACAACAACGTCGTCCCGAACGCGTCGGTCACGTTCTCGGTCACGGGCGGCGGCGGGTCGGTCGCGCCCAGCACCGCGGTGATGACCGACGCCAACGGTCGCGCCCGGATCACGACCTGGACACTCGGCACGACGGCTGGGCCGAATTCGCTGCAAGCGCAAACGGGCGGAGTTGCGCCGGTCACGTTCACCGCGACGGGAACGGCGGGCGCGCCGGCCGTCACCACAAAGACGGCAGGGGACACGCAATCCGTCACCGTCAACACCGCCGTCCCGGTGCCGCCGACGCTGCGGGTCACCGACCAGTTCGGCAATCCGGTCGAGAGTGTGACGGTGACGTTCAACGTCGCATCGGGCGGCGGCGGTCTCACGGGCGCGACGAAGAAGACCGACGTCTCGGGCCTGGCTGCCGTGGGCAGCTGGACCATCGGCAAAGTGGCAGGCGCCAACACACTCAATGCGACGGCCGCCAGCCTGCCGGCCGCGACGTTCTCGGTGACGGGCACCGCGGACGTGGCTGACAGTCTGAGCTTGAGCGGCGGCAACAATCAGACCGACACGGTCAAGGCGACACTCGCCACGCCGTACACCGTCCGTGTGGCGGATCAGTACGGCAATGCCGTTGCCGGCAAGACGGTGACGTGGGGTGTCTCGGGCGGTGGCTCGATCACGCCAAGCTCGATCACGAACAGCAGCGGCATCGCGAGTGCCACGCGCGTGTTCGGCACGGTGGCCGGCGCGCAGGGCGCATCGGCGACGGTTTCGGGGCTGATCGGATCGCCGGTGGCGTTCACCGCCACCGCGACGCACGGTGCCGCGACGACGATTCAGAAGTTCGCGGGTGACGGCCAGAGCGCGACGGCAGGGGGCGCCGTGGCGATCGCCCCCGTTGCCAAAGTCGTCGACCAGTATGGCAACCCGGTCGCCGGCGTGAACGTCACGTTCAGCGTGACGGCGGGTGGCGGCAGCGTCTCCCCGACGACCGCCATCGCGACCGACACGGCGGGGAAGGCGACAGTGACGAGCTGGACGCTCGGGCCCACGGCGGGATCGAACAACAACACGCTCACGGCGAGCGCGTCCGGCCTCACCGCGGTGGGTTTCGTCGCGTCAGGACTCTCGGGAGCCGCGAAGAATCTTGTCTACGTCAGCGGTGACGCGCAGACCGATACGATCAGTGCGTCCCGCAACTATACCGTCAAGGTCACCGACATCAACAACAACCCCGTCCAAGGCATTCCGGTCAGTTGGGTCGTGACGCTGGGCGGCGGTTCGATTACCTCGTCGTCCGTGACGGATGTGAACGGTCTCGCGAGCGCGACCCGCGTATTCGGAACGACCGTCGGTCTCGACTCGGCGACGGCGTCCGTGGGTGGGCTGACCGGCTCACCGCACGGCTTTGTCGCCACCGTGCTCCACGGCAACGCCTCGCAGATCGTCAAGACTGCGGGTGATGGCCAGAGCGCGACGGTGAACACGGCGGTCGCCACGGCGCCACAAGTGCAGATCATGGATCGCGCCAACAATCCGATCCAAAGCGCGAGCGTCACGTTCAGCGTCACGGCGGGCGGCGGCAGCATCAATCCCGCATCGCCGGCAACGCTCGCGACTGACGTCAACGGGCTGGTGCAACTGACCTCCTGGACCGTCGGCACGATTGCCGGCGGCAATACAATCTCGGCGACGTCCACGGGAACGCCCGGCGCGTCGTTCTCGGCGACCGGGACGCCGGACGTGCCGAGTGCGAGCCAGTCGACGCTGACGGGCACCGCCGCTACGATCACGGCCTGCTCGGTGAGTTGCACCGTCGGAGGCGGGACCGCCGACAGTGTGACCGTCACGGTCAAGGATCAATTCGGAAATCTGGTGAGCGGCGCGAACGTCGTCGTGAGCTCGACGGGAACGGGAAATGGCTTCAGCCCGGCAGCGAGCGGCACGTCAAACGCGAGCGGGGTGTTCGCGACCAAGGTCAACTCGACGGTCGCGCAAGGAAAGACGATCTCGGCGACGGCCAACGGCACCGGAATCACGCAAACCGCGGCCGTCACCGTGAACCCATCGGGGGTCAGCGCCGGGACGTCGACGAATTCGGCCGGCACGGCGTCGATCACTGCCTGTTCGACGTCCTGTGTGACGGGATCCACGGCCTCCACGATCACCATCACGGTGCGCGATCAATTCAGCAACCTCATTGGCGGCGCGAGCGTCACGGTGGCGTCGACGGGGTCCGGCAACACACTGAGCCCGTCATCCGGGACGACCGATGGCAGCGGCATCTTCACGACGACTTTCAACTCGACGGTGGCTCAAGGCAAGACGATCTCGGCGACGGCCAATGCGGTCGGCATCACACAGACGGCGGGCGTAACGGTAAGCGCGGCGGCTCCGGCGTCCGTCGCGGTCGTCAATCAGGCACAAACGGCCCGTGTCGGGACCGGGATCTCGGTGCTTCCCACCTTCACCGTGCGCGACGCGTTCTCCAATCTGGTGGCGGGATACGCGGTGACGATTGCGGCCGGCGGCAGCGGCTCGCTGCTTCCCACCTCCACCACTACGAACGGGAGCGGTCAGGTGACGCTCACGTCCTGGACGATGGGAGCGTCAGCGACCGAAGTCGCGGGCGGCATGATCAACACGGCGACGCTCACCGCCGGCACGGCAAGTGCAGTCGCCACCGACACCGGCTTCTACTCGTGGTCGTTGGACGTGAACGGGCTGATCGGGACGACCAGTACCTGCTCGGGGTGTCACTTGTTCGCGCAGAACGGATATGCGGGGGAGGTGAACGTCGCAGCGTCGTGTAATGCGGCGTACAACTACGTCCAGCCGAGCAGCGCCGGCGCGAGTCTGATCTATCTGAAGCTCATCAACGCGCAGCCCGCGGGATGCGGAGTCCAAATGCCGCCGGGCGGCCCGTTCTACAACGCGGCTCAGCTCAAGATTGTGCGGACCTGGATCAATCGAAGCGCGTTGAATAACTAGAAGTTGTATTCCAAGCCACCCGTCCAGACCACACTCGGTTGCATTCCGGAGTTCCGTAGCGGGAACAGCGCATTGGTCGTGAGCAGGATGCCGCGCGGCGTCTGGAACTTGAATCCCACCGAGGCGCTCAAGAAATCGTCTTTTTGATCGGGGATGTTGGTCGGAATGACCGTATGCGGATACGGCGCCTGATACTGCACCGGCCCGGGAATCGGCAGCTTGCTCGCGCCGATCTGCCATTCCGAGAGTAAATCGAATGCCATCGTCGTCGAGCCGGAGACCGCATTGTCGAATCCGGCCGTCGCGATGAGGGAATTGTTCGAGAGGGCCGCATCGCGGAACACGTAGCCGATGTTGAGGTGCGGCGCGAGGGTCCCGAACTTCGCCGAGAAGATGCCCAGGCCGCGGCCGGAGAACTTGCCCGCGCCGAGCAGGTTTTGCTCGTCTCCGGTCGGGAAGCGGCCGTCGAGCAGCAGCGCGGCGCCGAAGCCGGGTGACTGCGTGACGTTGATCTTCAGCCGCGCGGCGACATCGCCAAGGCCCGTCGCCGAGCCGTCCATGCCCGCCACCGCGGTCATGACGGGGGCGGAGTCCGTGCCGGCGAACCGGTGAGGGGACGGGAATTCCCACGGGATGATGTTGGCGACGCTCGTCCCTTGGACCGACGCGTGCACGACGGGCACGGCGACGGAAATATCCAGGCCGTCCACGACCCCATAGCTCAGCACGAAGGTTGACACCAGCAGGTTCACATCCATCCCGATCCGGACGTTGACCACGTCGTTCTCGAAAATCGGGCTGCCGAGCGTGTCGACCGGCGGCCGATCCTCGTGGGTGAAGTTGAACTGGATGTCGTCCATGCGGACGCCGCGCAGGCGCTGGAAGTGCATGGCGCTGAAGTTCGCGCCGACAAAGAATCGTCCCTTGCCGAGGGTCTGCGCGCGCTCGCCGAAGATCGGACCGCCCGACGTCGCCGTTTTGACGGGCAGGCCGCCCACGAACTGGTACGTCACGCCGCTCGATGTCGAGCCGATCGGCGTGTTGGAGACGCTGGCCGCGAGCGAGTTACCGAGGAGGTCGAGAATGTCGCCGGCGGCGCTCTGTGTCGCCGGAATGAAGTGCGAGCCGTGGCCCGTCAAAGCACCGGCAAGGCAGAGCGGCTGCCCGCAATTCCCGAACGTGAAGAGATCATTTCGGATTTGCTGGCGCAGCGATTGACCGGACAGGGAGGTTGCGGCAAGCAGCAGGACAGCGAGGCAGCTCGAGCGGCGCACGTGAAGTCCTGGAGTTGGGACGCGCCAAGATAGCTGCTGATTATGTTCCGCGCGACACCAGTTTCCAGAATTGGGCTTCGCCGATGACCGTGACGCGATGACCTTTGGCGGCGAGCCGTTTGATCTCGAGCAGTTTGGCGCCGCCGTCCTTCCCCGCGATCTGTAGCGCGTTGGGACGGCCGCGGACCAGAATGTCCGTCGTAGGGCCGGGACTCGCCTGCACCAACGCGCCCGAGCGCGTGGCCGCGGCGATCGCGTCGCGGCGCGGCCGCTTCAGGAAGCCGGTAAACGACAAGCGGCGGCCCTTGAGGCTCTTGACGACGCCTTTGTGGAGTTGCTTCGGCGGATTCTGAAGCGCGGCAATCAGCTCACCGGCGGTCTGGTAACGCTTCTCGCGCGCGCCGAGGCAACGGTAGATCACTTCTTTGAGATGGTCGCTACAGGGCAGCCCGCGGACGTCGCGACTCCGCATCGGGGCGTGGACGTCGCCGCGGAGCAGCATCGCGATCAGTTGGCCGACCTGATACACGTCGTCGCGCTGTTGCCACTTCCGTACCCTGCCCCACGCAATCTCGGTCGGCGCGCCGAGTGGATTGAACGCGTCGGCGGTGACGCCCCGGCGGCTCGCCTGGTGGGTCGCGATGCCGAAGTCGCCCAGCTTCAGGCACTCGTCCTCACACACGAAGACATTGAACGGCGTGAGGTCGCGATGCAGCGCCTGGCCGCGATGCAGCACGTCGAGCGTCGCGAGAATCGCGGCGATCTCCTGCCGCACGAACCTCTCCGACTGTCCGCCCTTGGCCGCGAGCCAGGTGCTCAAGTCTCCGTGCTCGGCGTACTCCATGACGAGGCAATACCGCGTGTTGGTTGTCTCGACGTACACGAAGCGGTCGAACACCCGCAGTGCCCGCGCCTGCCGCGCGAGCAGCTCGGCGAAATACGCCTCGCGGAGCCAGCCGGTGAGCCGATAGCTGACCTTGACGCACACGCGTGCCGGCAAGGCGCCGGTCGGACTGGGCGTCGCGAGATAGATCTCGCCGAACCCGCCTTTGCCGATGAGGCGGTCGAGGCGATACGAGCGGCCGGTCTCGTTGGAGTACAGCGTCGGCAGCACAGGACCTCCAGCGACGGGAGCCGTCGCTGCTGTGCGGGACGTGAGTCGTGCTTTCAGACGCGTCGCTGGTCGTGTCATGGCAGGCACAAAATTACAGGACGATGAGAATTACCGTCAGAACGGCGGCGCTGATGATCGCTTTCAGGTGAACGGACCGCGCCTGCGAACGAACCCGCTTCAGCTCAACGGCGTCGGTGATCGGCTGAGTTCCCGCGTCCATGTCGCGCAGACCGCGCGCGGCAAGGCGTACTCAGGTCTTATCGCGCGCCTGATAGTAGCCGAGCCCCGCGAGCCAGAGCAGCGGGAAGCAGGCGGCTCGCGCCACCGCCGGCGCGTGCAGTGCGAAGAGCGCGGCGGCGAGCACGGCGCCGGCCCCGAGCGCAATGATGCCGAACCTGAGCCGCTGCCACTGGCCGCGGGGTCCGATGTTCGGAATCGTGCGAACGGCTACGTTCCTCCGATGGCAGGCGCTCGGGCGTGCGTCAGCAGCCCGGACGCGCACCAGCCGAGCGATCCGCCGACGGCGCCCAGGAAGGCACCGATCATCGCCGCGATGAAGAGCATGAACGCCCGGTAGAACCGGGGCGACCGCAGCATCTCGTTGGTCGCGGAATCGGTGCTCACGGCCTGGGGGAACGTCTTGGAGTACCACTCGGGTAGACGCGACTCGCGGCGGGCCTGTGCCTGGTCCACCGCGCTGTTGAGCGCCTTCTGACTCGGCTGCGGGATGAAGGCGGCGAGCACACCCCAGATCGCGATCCCCGTGATTGCCGAAGCGGTCATCGAACCGAAGAACAAGCCGAGACGCGTGGCCTCGCGATTGCGACGGCGGGCAGAGCGGCGCGCGAACGCGAGACCGATCGGCGCGCCGAGCGCCGCGCCGAACGACACGAAGAACGCCGCCACCGCCACGATGAACCCGCCGATGCCGCTGAGCACGCGGAGCATTCTACTATTATAGTGAGCTTCAGGATGAGGGGATTCTGGACGCGTTGCCATGACGCGGCCAGAGGTAGGCAGCGATCGTGAGGAGTAAGAGCAGCAAGCCAAGTCCCCACTGCATCGCCCGCGTCAGCCCGTCCGGATAGAGGATTGCCAAGAGGTAGTGATCGATGAATGTGCCGGAGTAGCCGGCCGCTCCGGCGCGCGCAGCGAGCGCGTTCTCGAGATAGGTCAGTGGACAAATGATTCCCGGCATCACCTCGACGTATACGCCCCACGCGGCGGCGATGAGATGCGGAATGGCGATCCAACGATAGCGCCGCGCGAGAAACCCGCCGCAGACGATAAACAACAGGAAGGCGAAGTGAACCGTGACAGTCAGGCTCGTCAGCAGCCGGTAGATCACGATCCCCCCGGCTCCCACGGCTTCATCCAGAGCATAATGGCAGCGCACGGGCTGCCCGCAAATTCCGGCGGCGTGACGCTCGGGTTGGGATAGGCTTCGACGGCGAGGATATCACCCATTTGCACCTGATCCAATGTCTTTTGCGGTCCCACGCCCACGGCGTTGTACCAAACATGCAATAGACATTGCGGCTGCTCAGCGCTCGTGGGATTCGGATTCATGATCGACGTGCGGCCGCGCCCGCGTTGCTCGCCGCAGTCCCATTCCCCCCGTTGCGTGATGTAGCAGACGAAATGAAAGCCGGGCTTCTCTCGGATGTAGCTGAACAAGCCGCCGCCGATTTTTCCGAGATCGTCGGGCGCGAGGAAGATGGCCCCGGATTTCCCGTACCGTGATTTGCGATCGTAAAATCGGCCGAGCTCGGGGAAGACCTTTCGATCGACGTCCTCGACCGCCGCGCGGTCGGAGTCCGACTTCACCTGCCGAATCGCGATCGTGCCGGCATCCGCCTCGCTGCCCGCGGCTCCCGGCGCGACGCTGACGAGTGCGGGTACGTACCCCGTGCGCCGCACCATCAGGATCGTGACGTCGGTATCGGTGGAGACCCGAAACGCACCGTCACCGCCAGTGCGCTTCCCGGTCGGCATTCGCAGGATGTAGATCGCGGCCGAGGGCAGCGGCTTGTGATTGGCCGAGTCCACGACGGTGCCTTTGATCGTCCGAGTGGGGCTCTGTGCCGCGGCCCCGGCTGCGCTCGCGCCGGCAAGGATCAAGGCCATCACGGCTCTCATTTGCGACCCCCGTGGCTTGGGATACTTTGGGTCCATGCAATTGGGAATGATAGGCCTGGGGCGCATGGGCGCCAACATGGTGCGACGCCTGATGCGCGGCGCACACCAATGTGTCGGGTACGACCGCGAGGCAGCGGCTGTGAAAGGTCGCCGCGCACCGTGTGGGTCATGGTGCCGGCGAAGGCCGTCGACGCCGTGCTCAGCGATCTCTTCCTGCGATTGGCGAAGCACGATGTCGTCATCGACGGCGGCAATTCCTTTTTCGGCGACGATATGCGGCGCGCGGCGCAGCTCGAGAAGCAAGGAATCCGCTATCGTGCCGCCGGGACGCACGGAGAGCAAAGGCACGGCGATCTCCACTGCGGTCCCGTGGGCGCCGGCCATTTCGTGAAAATGGTCCACAACGGGATCGAGTACGGGCTCATGGCCGCGTATGCCGAGGGGTTCAACGTGCTGCGCCACGCGCGGTATCCGCTGAATCTCGCCGACGTCGCAGAAGTCTGGCGCCGCGGCAGTGTCGTGTCTTCCTGGCTCCTCGATCTGACGGCGCGCGCGCTCGCTCGCGAGCCCGACCTCGCCGAATTCTCCGGCAGCGTCTCAGACTCCGGTGAGGGCCGCTGGACCTTGCAGACCGCGATCGCGGCTGGTGTGCTGGTGCCCGTACTCTCGGCGGCGCTGTGCGAGCGCTTTACGTCGCGCGGAGAAGCCGACTTCGCCGCGAAGCTCCTGTCGGCGCTGCGCTTCGAGTTCGGTGGCCACGAAGAAAAAGCGTGATGTTTGCGTGATGGGTGTCGCCGGCGTCGGCAAGACACTCGTCGGGTCGCTGCTTGCCGGCGCGCTCGGCGTCCCATTTGTCGAAGGCGATCAGCTGCATCCCCCCGCCAACGTGGCAAAAATGGCGCGGGGGATTCCGCTTACTGACGCGGACCGGCTGCCCTGGCTCGAGACCATCGCCGCGCGCATCGCCGCGGCGCGGCGGAGCGACACGGGAATCGTAGTTTCGTGCTCCGCACTCAAGCGCGCCTATCGCGACATCCTGCGCGCCGCCGATCCGGAGCTGCAGTTCGTGCATCTCACCGGAGATCGCGCGCTCATCGCCCGGCGCCTTGCGACGCGCACGGGACATTTCATGCCGGCATCGCTGCTCGACAGCCAACTCGCGACACTCGAAGTCCCCGCCTCGGACGAGCGCGCCTGGACATTTGATCTTGCGGATCCGGCGGAATCGATCGTCTCGCAAATCATGCGGCAGCTCGAGGAGACGCCATCCCGCTGAATCTGGTCTGGGCGATCCTCGCGGTGGTCGTGCTGATCGTGATGATCGCGCGCCTCAAGGTGCATCCTTTCGTCGCGCTCGTGGTCGTCGCGTTCGGCATGGGTGCCGCGGCTGGCATGTCGCCCGCCGCGCTCGTGAAGGCGTTTCAGGACGGCGTCGGCGCCACGCTCAGCTCGATCGCCGTCGTCGTCGGACTCGGCACGATGCTCGGCAAAATGATGGCGGAATCGGGCTCGGCGACACGCATCGCGCGGACACTCATCGCTTGGTTCGGCGAGCGCCGCGTGCATTGGGCACTCATGGTCGTCGCATTCCTGGTAGGGATCCCGGTTTTCTTTCAAGTCGGCTTTGTCTTACTCGTCCCGCTCGTCTTCACGATCGCGCGGCGCACCGGAATGTCGGTGATCAGACTGGGGATTCCGCTGGTTGTGGGACTGTCGGTGGTGCACGGCATGGTGCCGCCGCATCCCGCCGCGCTGCTCGCGGTCTCGGCGTTCGGTGCGGATATGGGGCGCACGATCTTTTATGCTCTGCTCGTTGGATTTCCCACCGCCGTGCTCGCCGGACCGGTATTCGCGATGCTGATCGCGCGCCGGGTAACGCTGCCGGCGCACAATCCCATGGCGGAACAGCTCGAAGGAATTGGGGCGGTGGACTCCGCGCAATTGCCGAGCTTCGGCCTCTCGCTTTTCGTTATCCTCTTTCCGGTCGTGCTGATGCTCGGCGCCTCTGCCGCCGACGTTGCGCTTGCCGCCGGCAGCACCGGTCGAACGGCGCTCGATTTCCTCGGCAGTCCCGTCGTCGCGATTTTGCTCACGCTGCTGTTTTCGTTCTGGGCACTGGGCATTCGGCGTGGCCTGACGGCCGGCAAAATCCTGGCGCTGACCAACGACTGCCTCGCGCCGACGGCGGCGATTCTGCTCGTGATCGCGGCAGGCGGCGGGTTCAATCGCGTGCTGATCGACAGCGGCGTCGGGACATCGATCGCGGACATCGCGACGCGGGCCAGCATCTCGCCGCTGCTGCTCGCGTGGTCGGTGGCGGCGCTCGTGCGCGTCGCCACGGGGTCGGCGACCGTCGCGCTGACGACGGCTGCTGGGCTGGTCGCGCCGCTCGCCGCCACCACTCATGCGAGTGCCGAGCTGCTCGTGCTGGCGACGGGCGCCGGATCGCTGGTCCTGTCGCACGTGAACGATTCGGGCTTCTGGCTCATCAAGGAGTACTTCAACCTGACGGTTGCGCAGACACTCGCGACCTGGACCGTGGCGGAAACCATCATCGGCGTTGCCGGTTTATTGCTGACGCTCGCGCTGAGCGCCCTGATCTAAAGGAGACGACATGCTCGACGCTCGCATCGCTCTGTTCGCTCTCGTGTCGCTGGTCGTGCAGGCACCCGCGGCCACGAAGCCGGCGGATGCACCCTGGATCGACGCGACGGCGACGCTCGATTCCGCGACCACGCCCGTCTACGCGGGCGACGCGCCGCTGCGATTCGATTTCCTGAAGGACCTGCGGCGCGGTGATGCGCTCACGCTGTCGGTCTTTTCACTGGGTGCACACAGCGGCACGCACGTCGATGCGCCGATGCATTTCGTGGCCGACGGCGCACCGATCGATCAGGTGCGGCTCGATGCGCTCGTGGGACCCGCGCGCGTCATCCAGATCGACGACAGCGTGCAAGCCATCACTGCCGCCGAGCTCGACCGGCACCAATGGAAAGGGGCGGAGCGCGTGTTGTTTCGCACGCGGAGCACCGCGCGCCACTGGATGAGCGCGGCCGAGTTCCACCGCGACTTCGCGTACATCGCGCCCGACGCGGCGCAGCTCCTCGCCGATGCGGGCGTCAAGCTCGTGGGAATCGATTACATCTCGGCCGAGCAGTTCGGCGCGCCGGCGCCGCGAACGCACCGCACGCTGTTGGGGAAGGGAATTCCAATCGTGGAGGGACTGGACCTGACCGACGTTCCCGCCGGCGACTACGACCTGATCGTCTTGCCGCTCAAGGTGCGCGGCCACGAGGCCGCGCCGGCGCGGGCGATCGTGCGCAAGCGCTAGCGATACTTCACGTAGACCGTGCGATTGGGCGATTGGCGGCTGAGCTCCGTCATGCCGAGCTTGCCCGCGATCGCCCGCGCGGCCTGATTCGCATCGTCGATGCACGCGATCACGCGCTCGAGCTTCGCGGTGTCGAACGCCCAGCTCAGCACCAGCTGGCAGGCCTGCTTGGCGACGCCGCGCAGCTGCGCTTCGGAGCGCATCGCGCACAGCAGTTCGTAGTCGTCAGCGCCGGCCGCCTGGGACTTGATCAGCCCGGCGAACCCGAGCGCGACGGGCCCCTCCATGACCGCAAAGACATGATCGCGTCGGCCCTGTGATGAGACCGGCAGCGTTCCAATGAACTCCCACACGTCCTCCTGCTGCTGCAGCGAGCTCAGCAGGTCGGTGTGCGAGTCATCGAGCGGACGAATGTCCATGGCGAGTCCTCTTCCATTGCCAGAGTCCGGCGATTGCCACAGCGGGCAGGCGGTGTCCGGTTTGGCGCGCGAGCATGATGATCTGACCGCGATGATGCGCTTCGTGCGCGACGAAATAGGTGAGCACGTGCCCGACGTCGAGTGAGAGGTTGCGCCAGACGTACCCTCTCGATGGCGGCACCGCGCCGCCGGACGCAATGCCCAGCTCGAGGAGCGCTTCCATTCCCTTGCCGCTCAGCTTCAAGGCGGCGACCACCTGTTTCGGCGTCACCCGCCGGTGATCAACGCGCGCGGGAGTCTTGAGACCGTGTTCTCGGCCCAGCGTCTTGAGCCAGCTGCAGCGGGCATTGTGAAGATGCGCCGCGATCGCGCGCACGGTCCGCCGCCCGCCGGCGGGCACGGCCACGTCCCAGAGCTGCTTCGGAAGACCCGCGACGAGTCCCATGGTGACGCGGTTATTCGTCTGCCATGCTGCGAGAATCGAGTCTTTCACGCTCGGATGAAGCCGCGCGCCGTGAAATTGAAGCACGTCCGGCCCTGCAGGCGCGCGGCCAGCGGTTTGGATAGCGCTCCGCGCACCTGCGGCATCGCTGCACTCATCACGTGATAGCTGACGTACGTTTTCGTGATCTCTACCCACGCCACGGGAATGCGCGCGCCTCTCAGCTCACCACGCCACGACCGCAACGTCACCGGTCCGGGCTCCGCGACGGAAAAGCGGGGCGCCTGCTGCTGCAGCATCTGCTTCAACCGCGCGAAGACGCCCTGCAGCGATTCACTGCGTGAAGAGGTAGACGCCATAGGCGCCGACTCCAATGCCTCCAATGATGAGCAGCGTTCCGCCGGAGCCGCCCACGAGGATTCCGGCGACCACGGCGCTGGCGCCGATGATCATCAGCGTCGCGCCAGGCGCCCGACTGGTGAAGCGTCGCGCGGCCAAGTCGCCGGGCGCGGTCGCCAGGTCGCTTCCTACCGCCGGCGACGCAGGACGCAGCGCCGCGGCGGCGACCATCTCGCGGCGAAATCCGGTGGACTGTGCGATCAAAGCGACCGGACAGATCAGCACGACGACGAGAAGCATTCCGATGGTGCGCATGGCGCCTCGAGGGCTGAAGCTCAGATAATCTACAGTGCGAGTCACGGGGAGAGCACGCAGCCGGTCAACGCGAGCAGAAGGAAGCCCAGCCACACCGCTCGGGCGTTCATCAGTCGCGCGCGCCCGACTTCCGCAGGCTCCCGCAGGTCAGAGTGTCGACCTGCGCTCCCGGAATGGGGTGCCGGCGATCGACCAGCGCGCTCTCGGCGGCGCTGCGCGCGTCGGCGTAGGCGCGCTCGCAGTCGCGCCGCTTGAGCAAGCTGATCGGTGCTTGCCGCATCTGCATGAACCAGAAGATGATCGCCAGCACCACGATGATACCGCCGAGCTGACCGACCCAGATGCCCCGCCGCTCAGCCGAGCTCTCACTCATTTCCCATGTGCTCGTGGCCCGCGGCATGGTGGGCGTTGCGTTGAAATGCCAGGAATTCATGTATCGCGGCGATCGCTGCCGTGTCGGACGTCTGGAGCCGGACTTCGCCGCCGCGCGGCCGGTCGAGCGCCGTGTAGGTGATGAACGCGCGGCGCTGCGTCATGACCGCCGTGCCGGGCACCGTTTGCGCGTGCACTTGAAACGGCTTCGTGAAGTCGCCGGCACGAAACGCAATCGCGATGTCGCGCATGTGCGCGCGAATCGTCGCGATTCCGGCGGTGTCGCTCGCGTCCTCGCGATCGAGTACGATGCGACCGCCATCCGGCAGATCCTCGAACACATGGGCAGAGGTGTACTGATCGACGCCCATGACCATCTGCCCGCGCGCCTGCGTGGCGGCGAACGACGTGTCCTTGGACCGGCAGCC
>DATGEQ010000030.1:0-27389 GCA_035309945.1 Gemmatimonadales bacterium
ACCGCACGGGCGATGCAGAGCCGCTGCTGCTGGCCGCCGGAGAGGTCCAGCGCGCTCGAGTGCAGGCGATCCTTCACTTCTTCCCACAGCGCCGCCTGCTGGAGGGCGCGGGACACGGCGTCCGCGATCTCCTGACGTGGCCGGCGCCCGTTCACCCTGAGACCGGCCGCGACGTTGTCGAAGATCGACATCGTGGGAAACGGCGTCGGACGCTGGAACACCATGCCGATGCGACGGCGCAGTTCCACCGGACTCACCGCGTCGCCGTAAATGTTCACATCGTCGAGCAGCACTTCGCCTTGCACACTGGCATCCGGCGTCAACTCGTGCATCCGATTGAGACAGCGGAGCATGGTGCTCTTGCCGCACCCCGATGGGCCGATGATGGCGGTGACGGTGTGCGCCGGAAACAAGAGCGAGACGTCGCGCACCGCGCGGTGCTGTCCAAAGAGTGCGGTCAGGTGCCGGGTCTCGAGCCGGAGCCGCGAGTTACCGGAGACGGCCATGCCGTGACCTGGTCACCCAGCGGGCGGTGAGAGAGATGACGAGCACGAGTCCCATGAGCACGACGGCGGACGCCCATGCCAGCCGGTGCCATTCCTCAAAGGGGCCGGTCGCGTATACGTAGATTTGGAGCGACAGCGTCTGCATGGGCTGCGCGATCGAGGTCGAGAAATTCAGGTTGCCGAGTGCCGTGAACAGCAGCGGCGCCGTCTCGCCGGCGATGCGCGCGATTCCGACGAGGCATCCGGTGACGATCCCGCCGAGGGCGGTCCGCGCGACGATCTTGAGCGAGGTGCGCCAACGCGGATAGCCGAGCGCCAGCGCCGCCTCGCGCAGGGAATGCGGCACGAGCCGCACCATCTCCTCGGTCGTGCGGGCGAGCATCGGAATCATCAGAATGGCGAGCGCGACGCTGCCGGCGAACGCCGAAAAATGCTTGCTCGGCTTCACGATGAAGGTCCAGGCAACGATCCCCACCACGATGGATGGCGTGCCGTTGAGCACGTCGGCGACGAAGCGGACGAAAAATCCGAGCCGTCCGGCGCCGTATTCAGCGAGGTACATGCCCGCGCCGACGCCGAAGGGCACGCCAATCAGAGCCGCCAGACCGACGATGATGCCCGTTCCGACGATCGCGTTGGCCACGCCGCCGCCCGTTTGCCCCACCGGCACGGGACTCTTGACGAAGAACGCCCAACTGATCGAGGCAGCGCCCTTCAGGACCAGGTTGCCCAGAATCAGGATGAGTGTCAGGACGGCGACGAAGGACAGCACGACGACGAGCGCCGTCGTCACGCGGCTCGTGATGTGGCGACGCAGCGCCCGGGCGCTCATAGCGCGCGGCTTCCGATTGCCTGGCCGCGCGCGACTCGCCAGATCAGAATGCGGGCAATTGCGTTCACGACCACGGTCAGCGCGAACAGAATCAGCCCCACCTCGAACAGCGCCGAGAGGTACATGTCGGTCGTCGCCTCGCTGAACTCGTTTGCGATCGCGGCGGCCATCGTATACGCGGGTTGAAACAGCGAAGCGCTGATATCGTGGCGATTACCGATCACCATCGTGACCGCCATGGTCTCACCCAGCGCACGGCCGAGTCCCAGGATGACGGCACCGATGAGTCCGGCGCGCCCGTACGGAAGCACAGCGGATCGGACCGCCTCCCAACGCGTCGCGCCCATGGCGAGCGCCGCCTCGCGCTGGCTGCTCGGCACGGCCAGGAGGACCTCGCGCGCCACGGCGGCGATGTAAGGCACGATCATGATCGCGAGAATGATGCCGCCCGCGAGCAGCGAGTTGCCGTAGAACACGCCCTGGAAGAACGGCGTCCAGCCGAGCACCGCCTTGAGCGGCGGGGCAACGTAGGTCCGCAGAAATGGAATCAGGACAAAGATCCCCCAGAGACCGTATACGACGCTGGGGATGGCGGCGAGCAGCTCCACGAGGAATGCCACGGGTTGGCGGAGCCAGCGCGGCGAAAACTCCGTGAGAAAGATCGCGACGCTCAGCGCGAGGGGCACCGCGATGAGCAGCGCCAGGAACGAAGACGCCAGCGTCCCGAAGATCATCGGGGCCGCGCCATAAATCTGCGCGACGGGATCCCAGGTGGACGACCAGAGGAACGCCGGCCCGAACCGCTTGAGCGCCGGCAGCGCATCCACAAACAGCACGGCGAGAATGATCAGGATCATTGCCGGTAGCGCGAGCGCGAGCATCGTCAGGATGAGGCGGTAGATCCGGTCGCTGCGATCGTTGCCGGCCAGCGATTGCCAGCGGGACTCGAGACTTGGACGGCGGGGGGGGACACCCTCGATGGGAAGACTCGTCATCGCGCCGGGAAACCTACCGGCCCCCCGCGGGGCGGCCGTCACGACGATGTAACGGATTTGTCACTACAAAACGGAAACACCTCCCGGCGCCCCAACTACACACCGGGAGGTACCCCTATGAACGCGGGTTATTCAGCCTTCCAGACCGGCCGTCCGTTTGCCGTGATGCTCTTCAGCCGAGCTTCGATCCAGGGATGCAACTCCTTGGGCAGCGGCGCGTAGCCGAGCGAAGCTGCTTTGGCCTGACCGTCGCTCTCGGCCCAAGCCACGAACTGCACGAGCGCCCGGGCTTTCGCCGCATCGCCGTACGTCTTGTGCAACAGCAGATACGTCATGCTCGCGATCGGGTACGCGGTCTCACCCGGTGAGTCGGTGATCGACACCCGGAAGTCGGTCGAGGGGCTCATCGTCTTCATGGCCCCAGCCAGCGCTTCCGTGGTGGCGGCGATCGTCGGGTTGATGAACTTCCCCGCGTGGTTACGCAGCTGCGCGAACTGGAGGTGGTTGCTGTTGGCGTACGCCAGCTCGATGTAGCCGATGCCGCCGGGCGTTTGCGCGACCGTGGCCGCCACGCCTTCGTTTCCCTTGCCACCGAGTCCCACCGGCCAGTTCACCGATGTGCCCTTGCCCACTTTCTGCCGCCACTCCGGGCTGACCTTGGAGAGATAGTCGGTGAAGATGTAGCTCGTGCCGGAACCGTCGGAGCGATGTGCCACGAGGATGTCCGACGAGGGAAGGGTGACGCCGGCATTGATGGACGTGAGGCGCGCATCGTTCCACTTCGTGATCTTGCCGAGGAAGATGTCCGCCAATACGTCCGGCGTGATTTTCAGCTGCTGCGTGACGCCGGGGATGTTGTACGTGACTACGACCGCGCCGAGTACGGTCGGGATATGGAGGACGTTGCCGCTGATCGCCGCGATCGCGGAATCGGTCATCGGCGCGTCGGAGCCGCCGAAATCGACGGTACCCTCTGAGAACTGGCGAATGCCGCCGCCCGAGCCGATCGACTGATAGTTCAGCTTCACGTCGGCATGCGACTGGTTATAGGTCAGGATCCAGTCCTGATAGATGATGTTCGGGAACGTCGCGCCGGCGCCGTTCAGCTGTACGACGTCGCCGGCTTTCGCGGCGACGGCCGTGACGAGCAGGGCGGCGGTGGCGATGAATTGCGTGAGCTTCATGAGTAAGTGTCTCCGAGTTGCGTTAGAACGTGAGTTGCATCTGGACAAGCGCCTGCTCGCGTGTCGCAGTCGTCGCATTGGACGGCGTCGCTTCGAAAGAAAGGAGATCGACGTCCGCGAGCATGCGCAGATTGGCGTTCACTTGATACGACAGACCGCCGATGAAGCGCGTGAGCTTGTTCGGGTTCGTGCCGGTATTCGGATCGGTGACGTCCACGCGCGCGATTGCAGCCACCGGGCTGTTGGGAAAGCGGACTACACCGTATGCGCTCAGCACGCTGCCGGTTGCGCTCGTGCCGCCGCCGAGGTTCAGGCTGTCCGCCGCGACGGGCGAAATCGTGTCCTTGGTGGCGATGTACTCGCCCGCAAGCGTGAACTGCTTGGACTTGTAGGAAATCATGCCGATGAAGCGATTGCGGTCGCCGCCGCCCGTGCGTTTTCCGACGCCGGCGTATCCGGTGATACGGAGACCGCCGACGCGGCTGGCATCATCTGTGTCCATCAGCCGGACGGAAACGCGCAGCTGTGCGTCCTTGCGCTTATCGCCTGTGCCCGACGAGTAGCCCTCGCCGTTCACGACGGCGAACTGTGCGTTGACCTGATCGTTGTGCCACTTACCATCGATGCCGAAACCGAAGTCTGCGGCGGTGCCGTACCCGGCGCGCTCGTAGGCCATCTGCCCCTGCATCCGGTAATCCCACAGCGCTTCTTCCCAGTCGAGCCACGGCGTCTGCGTCAAACCAAACTTGTACGTGAGCGAGCTGTTGGCTGGTGTCCATGCGGCATATGCGTACTTCAGGCGAAAGACCTGGTTGCCTACGCCGACGGGTGCGATGTCGCCCGTGACCCGGGTCTGGAGTCCTCCGGCAAATCTCCCGATCACGTTGATGTACGCACGCTTGACCGAGAACTGGTTCTGCTTGCCGAGATTGGCTCCAGCCGCGCCGATGCTGTCCTGGATGTCGTACTGATACTGTCCGTAGACGACGCCGCCGACGGTCACTTGCGGCGGGGCGGGCGACGGGGCCTGCGCGGTAAGCGGTGAGACCAGCATGACGCCGGCGGCAACCGGAGCCGCCAGATTGAGCAGCTGTCGTACGTGCACGGTAAGTGCTCCTCAGCAAAGGTGAAGGATTCGCTGACGAAGACTCACTCGTCCGAATCACCGAGTGACAACAATGATGTTACGGTTGTGTAACGAGGCTTAAGAAGGAAACCGCAAGAGGATCGTCGTGCCGCGTCCGAGCTCGCTGCTTGCCTCGACTCGACCGCCGTGTGCTTCGACGAGGTGCTTCACGATGGCCAGCCCGAGCCCTGTCCCGCCCTCTTTCCGCGATCGTCCGGGATCCACGCGATAGAAGCGCTCAAAAATGCGCGGCAGGTGCTCGCTGGAAATGCCGGACCCCGTATCGCTCACGCTCAATACGGTATCGGCGCCCTCGCGTCGGGCGCTCACACGGATCCGGCCGCCAGGCGGCGTATGCCGGAGCGCGTTGTCGAACAGGTTCGTGAAGATTTGTCGCAGCGCCTCCGGGTCGCTGTTGACGGCGGAGTCGGTTGACGTTTCCAGATCGACCTTCTGATGTGCCGCTCGGTCAGCGAAGGGACGCCACGCTTCACGGGCCGCCGCTTCGACCGCGATCGGCCGCGGTTCCGGCTGCCACCCACCCGATTCGATGCGTGAGAGGTCGAGCAAATCGTCGACCAGCCGTTGCATGCGGCGCGCGTTGTCGACGATCGTTTGCGCGAATCCCATGGCCTGCGAGTCCCGCGCCTCGGCGGCGAGTGTCTCGGCATAGCCGGCGATGGCGGTCAACGGCGTTTTCAGCTCGTGTGAGACGTTGGCGACGAAGTCGCGGCGCACTGCTTCGAGACGTCTCAAGTCCGTGACATCACTCAGGACGAGCAGCGTGCCGCCATCCTCGAGCGGGCGCGCTGACACGACAACGGTCCGGTCGCCCAGATCGAGCTCACGTCCTGCGACGCTGGCGCCGTTCAATACCTCCCGCATCAGCGCGCGATGCGCGCGATCGTGAAACAGCTCGGCCAATGGTGGCAATGGCTCTCGGTCTCTGTAACCGAGCAGCCGGCGCGCCGCCGCGTTCGTGGAGATCACGTTGCCTCGGCTGTCCGTGGCGAGAACGCCGTCGGACAACGCCTCGACCAAGGTACGCGACTCCTCACGCTCACGCCGCAGGTCGTCAAAGCGGCGCTCGAGCTCGTGGTGCATGGCGCGCAATGCGTCGACGTGGTGCGCCAGCTCGGGCACCTGCACGTCCGGGAAATCCGCGGCACGGCCGGCCGCGATGTCCCGGGCCGCATCGGTGATGCGAAGCAACGGACGCGCGAGCGCACGTGCGAGGATCCAGGCGACCAGCCACGCCACGAGCAGCAGGATCAGCCCGGCGGCGGCTACGGCGCGCTGGGCGGCGTGCACCTGATCGTCGACGACGAGCAGAGTTGTCGAGAGGCGAACGACGGCGAGACCGGGCGGGCCGGCTTTGATCGCCACGTACATCCTTGACTCGTTGGTGGACGCGCTCAGCCGCTCGCTCCTGCCGAACGGGCGCGCCGAGTCCAGCACGGCCCGAACCTCGGATCGCGTGCGATGATTCTCGAGCTTGCCGAGGGAAGCGCGATCGAACTCAGTATCCCCGCGAACGTGGCCTTCGGGATCGATCAGTGTGACGCGGCGGCCGAGCCGGGTGCCCGCGGTTATCGCGAACTCGGGCCAGCGGCTCGAATCGGCCGGGACAAACGCCGCGACGAGTGCGGCCTCGCGCGCAAGGTCGTCCGCGATTTCGTCTTGTAGATGCCGGCGCAGCAGGACGTCCGTGGCGAGAATCGATCCGACGACCGCCGCGGCCACGAGCACACCGATGCTCGCGAACAGCCGCGTGACGAGCTTCATGTGCGGCGGCGGTGCCCGGTGCTGCTCCGCGGCGCGGGCGTCCGCGTCACGACCGGGTCGCGGAGGCGATACCCGACGGCACGCACCGTCTCGATCCAGTCCCCGGCCGCCCCCAGCTTCGAGCGCAGGCGCTGTACGTGCATGTCGACGGTGCGCGTCTGAATGTCCGGCTGCGCCTGCCAGACCGATTCGAGCAGCTGGGAACGCGATTGCACGCGATCGCGCCGCTCGATCAGGCGCTCGAGCAATTTGAACTCGGTCGCCGTCAGATCGGCTTCTTTGCCGTCGACAGTTACGCGATGCGCCGTGCGATCGAGCACGATGGGTCCGGCCACGAAGCGGCCGCCGGCCGCCACCGGTGGCGCGGCGAGACGACGCAGGATTGCCCCGACGCGCAGCACCAGCTCCTTGGGAGAAAACGGTTTGGCGAGATAGTCATCCGCACCGAGCGAGAGCCCTTTGATGCGGTCCGGCTCTTCCTTGCGGGCGGTGAGCAGCAAGACGCCAACGTCGCGCGTCTCGTCGCGGCGGCGCAGCTCGGTCAGAACTTCGAAGCCCGAATGTCCCGGCAGCATCAAATCCAGCACGACCAAATCGGGGCGCTCTTCGCGCGCCGAGCGTAATGCATCGGCGCCGGTGCCGGCGGTGGTGACGCGGTACCCTTCTTTCGCGAGGTGGTAAGCGACGAGCGCCGTGATGTCGGGCTCGTCGTCGACGACGAGAATACGGTGCGGCTGCGTTGCTTCAGAAGGCACGTTGGCTGAAGCTATGTATAGCGAGAGTCTTAGTCGAGCGGTCGGCGCTTCAATTTTCGTAACGCGTCTTCGTCCGTGAGATCCAACGCCGTGGCGTGAGCGACACGAACTTGTCGGCGCACCGCCCCGCGGTCAGTCTGAGGCTCCACATCTTCGATCGGCTGCACCGTCAGCCAATAATGCTTGCGGCCCTGAGGATCGCGCCCGGGACCACTCGGCCGTCGTAATGGCGAACCGAGAGTCGAGTCCAGTACAGTCCCTCGGGGTGTGAGCGGGAAGTTCACGTTCACGAGCTGCGGCGCGTCCGGTGTGAGCAGCAGCTCGAGCACGCGTCCCAGGTACGGCTTCGCGTCGAGACCAGAATTCCGGTTCTCATTTCTTGACGGCGAGGAACACCATCGCGCGGCTTTCCGTTCGATAGTCGCACTCTCACATCACAGCACGAGGTCTTATATGGCTCTCGCTCTCTTGATCTTGCGCCTCGTCGTCGGGCTGACGATGGTGGCGCACGGCACCCAGAAGCTGTTTGGCTGGTTCGGCGGGCACGGTTTGAAGGGTACCGGTGGATTCCTGGAACAGCTCGGCTTCGTGCCCGGTCGGCGGAACGCGCTTTTTGCCGGTTTAGCGGAGTTTACCGGCGGACTGCTCCTCGCACTTGGCCTCGTCACGCCGCTTGCGGCGATGCTGATCGTCAGCGTGATGTTCGTCGCGGTCGCCACCGTGCATGTGAAGCACGGCTATTTCAATCACAACCAAGGCTACGAGTACAATCTGACCATCGTCGCCGCTGCGGTGAGTCTCGCGATGATCGGTGCTGGTCCCGTTTCGCTCGATGCGGCGCTCGGTATCCGCGACGCAGGAGCGGTGTGGGGGCTCGCCGCGTTGGTCGCAGGACTGCTCGGCGGCGCTGTGCAGCTCGCGGGTAGGAAGTTCCCGCCGCAACAGAAGGCATAGGGCGATCGAGCCTCTGTCACGATTTGGCTCTGGCGCTATTTTGAGCGCAGCATGCATCTCTTCTCCATGGTTCTCCTGGCGTTGCAGGCTGCTCCCAAGCCCGCCACGCCGGCACAGCTGCCCGATACCGCACATCTCGTCATCGTTTCGACGACCGACATCCACGGCCGCGTCCTCGCCTGGGACTACGTGCGCGACGCCGCCGCTCCGGGCGGCCTGTCGCGCGCCGCCACGGCGCTCGACATTCTGCGCCAGCGCTACGGCGCAAGTCTCATCCTCGTCGATGCGGGCGATGTGCTGCAAGGCAATCCGTTCGCCACGTTCTTCGGCCGCTACGACAAACGCGAGCCGCAGCCCATCGTCGAGGCGCTGAATACGCTTCGCTACGACGTCGTGACCCCCGGCAACCACGACTTCGACTTCGGTGTCGACTTCCTCAGGCACGCTGCCAGCGAGGCGACGTATCGCTACGTGTCGGCGAACGTGGTCTCGGACAGCGGCAAACCGCTGTTCGCGCCGACCGTCGTCATATCCCGGGGCGTCTTGAGGATCGGCTTCACCGGCTTCACGACGCCCGGCACGATGCTGTGGGACCGCACGCAGCTGGGTGGAAAAGTCCGCATCCGGCGCGTCGCCGAGGCCGCGCCGGGAGCGCTGGCGGCCCTGGATCGCGACGGCGTCGATTTGAAAATCGCCCTGATTCACGGTGGCTTTGGAGCGTCCACCTACGATACAACCGGCGTCGGACCGGAAAACGACGCGGCGTCGCTCGCGGCGATCAATCCCAGACCCGATCTCGTGATCGTCGGGCACACCCATCGCGAGATTCGCGACACGGTGATCAACGGCGTGCACTTCGTGCAGCCGAAGAACTGGGCGCAGAGCCTGTCGGTCGTGCACGTGTCGCTCGCCAAGGATTCGAGCCGCGCCGGTCGCTACCGTGTGACCGCGGTTCGCGCCGAGCTGATTCCGCTGACGGCGGTGTCGGAGTCGCAACGATTCCTGCAGCACGTCAGCGCCGCGCACGAGGCGGCGCGACTCTGGGCCGGGATGCCGGTCGGCAACGCCGGCCCAGGATTCGACGCGCGACTCGCGCGCGTCCAGGATACGCCGCTGCTCGACTTCATCAACGAAGTGCAGAGCCGTCGAGCGGGCACGCAGCTGTCGGCGGCCGCGGTCTTCGACGTGCAGCCCGGATTACCGGAAGGAGAGATCCATCAGCGTGAGGTAGTGGGGATCTACCCGTACGAGAACACGTTGCGCGCCGTAAAGATCTCCGGCGCGCAGCTGCGCGAGTTTCTGGAGCACTCGGCGCACTATTTCCGAACGTTCCAGGCCGGTCAGCCGATCATCAACGACAGTTTCCCAGCCTACAACTATGACGTCGTCAGCGGCGTCGTCTACAACATCGATCTCTCGCGGCCGGCGGGGCAGCGCATCCGTGGGCTCGCCTACAACGGCAAAATCGTGCAGCCCACCGACACGTTCACGCTGGCGTTGAACAGCTATCGCCAGGCGGGCGGCGGTGGCTACACGATGGTTTCGCACGCGCCGGTCGTGTACGACAAGGGCGAGGACATTCGCGAGCTGCTGGTTGCGGAAATCCAGCGCGTCCGGACGATTCAAACGACGGCCTACTTCCACCCCAGCTGGGCGATCATCCCCGACTCGGCGCGCGCCGCCGCCCGGGCGGTCTTTGGTGCGGCGTCTGCCGCGGCATCTGGTGCCGTCGCTCAGCCGTCGAGAATCCCACAGCGCGACAGCACGCTGCTGCGGGTCCTGACGATTACCGACCTGCACGGCCAGCTCGAGCCGCGCGTGTGGGACTGGTCGCAGGGACGTCCGGTCGGCGGCGTCGCCACGCTGAAGCCATGGCTCGACAGCCTGGGCCGCGCCTGCGCGTGCGCGTCGATCAGGCTCGACGGCGGCGATGAGATGCAGGGCACCGTGCTCTCGAACGCTACGTACGGCCGCGGCACTATCGACGCCATGAACCGCCTCGGCATCGATGCCGCGGCGATCGGCAACCACGAGTTCGACTGGTCGGTCGACACGCTGCGCGCGCGCATTGCCGAGGCGAAGTATCCGTTCCTCTCCGCCAACATCACGAATACGGCGGGCACCGCTCGACCGGATTGGGCGACACCGTGGAAGCTGGTGACGAAGAATGGCGTGAAGATCGCGGTCATCGGCGTGACCACGACCGAAACGCCGACGGCCACGGCCGCGCGCAACGTGCAAGGCCTCGCGTTCGGAGATGAAGCGCAGGCGATCAAGCGCGTTCTGCCGGATGCGCGCGCCGGTGCTGATTTCGTCATCGTCGTGGCGCATTCCGGTGCGCTGTGCGATTCCAGCGCGGGTGGCGGCAACATGGCGGCGCCATCGTGCCATGGCGAGATCATCGATCTTGCCCGGCAGCTCGATTCCGGATCAGTCGATCTCATCGTGGCCGGCCACACGCACATTCGCATGAACACCGCGGTGCACGGTATCCCGATCGTCGAGGCGCAGTCGAGCGCCCGCTCGATCGGTGTGGTCGACTTCGTGCGGGCCGGTGGACGCCGCGAGGTACGCACGCAGCTCGTCACGCCATTCGCCGACCAGCTCAAGCCCGATACGGGGCTGACGGCCGCGTTGGTGCGCCAGCAGCAAGCCGTGCGCAACGTGACCGAGCGCGTGGTCACGCGGCTCAAGGCGCCGCTCAGACGCGAGGGCGACGAGTACGGGCTGGGCCGCTTGATCGCCGACGCGCAGCGTGCCGCCGGCCGCTCCGACGTCTCCATCATGAACAACGGCGGAATCCGAGCCGATCTTCCCGAAGGAACGCTGACGTATGGTCAGGCGTACCAGGTGCAGCCGTTCCAAAACCGGCTCCTGCGGCTCACCGTCAACGGCGACGCGCTGCTCGCGGCGTTAGAGCATTGCGTCGCCGGCCGCGACCACGTGCCCGACTGCCATGTCTCCGGCGTGGAAGTCTGGTTCGACGGGACGAAGCCCGCCGGCCAACGGATCAGCAAGACACGGCTCGAGGACGGCAAGAGCATCGATAAAAGCGGCCGCTATACGCTGGTCGTCAGCGACTTCATGGCGACCGGTGGCTCCGGATTCGCGATGTTGAGCGCCGCGCCAAGGGAGGACCTCGACGTTATCGATGTCGATGCATTGGTCCGCTATCTGAGCGCGTTGCGCGCTCCCGTGGAGGCGCCGAGCGACGCGCGCTTCCACCGGACCGATCGCTGATGCGGGTTTTTGTCAACGACAAAGCAGTCGATGTTCCTCGTGGCGCCCGCGTGCGCGACGCGATTGCGCAGGCGGACGACGGGCTCGCGAAGCTGCTCGACAGCGCGGCCTACGTCACCGATGCCGCGGGCCGGGCGATCGACGCGGGCGATGCGGTGGGCGAAGCAGGTTCGGTCTATCGCGTCGTCGTTTCGGCGCGGCGCGACAAGCCGCGCCTGACCAAGGACGCGCTCCGCCACTGGCCCAAGGCCGAGCTGCACGTGCACCTCGACGGCGCGCTGCGGCCCACGACGATGCTGGAGCTCGCGCGCACGCAGGGCATCCAGCTCCCCGCCGATACGCCGGATGCGCTCGCCAAGGCGATGCTGGTCCGCCACGCCAAGAACCTCGAAGAGTATCTCGAGAAATACACGATCACGCTGTCGGTGCTGCAGACGGCGGCCGCGCTCGAGCGAGTCGCCTACGAGTTCGTGGTCGACAAGGCTGCCGAGAATGTCCGCTACGTCGAGGTGCGGTATTCGCCGCTGCTGCACCGGCCGGCGCTGACGCTGTCGCAGGCGATCGAGGCGCCGCTCGCGGGGATCCGGCGCGCGGTGGCGGACACCGGGACCCGCGTCGGGCTCATCGTCTGCGCGATGCGGACTCGGCCACCGGCGGAATCACTCGAGCTGGCGCGGGTCGCCGCCGAGTATCGCGGCGCCGGCGTCACTGCCTTCGACCTCGCGGGCGCGGAGCGCGGGCATCCGGCGCGCGAGCATCGCGCCGCGTTCGAGTACGCGGCGGGACACGGCATGGCCTGCACCTGTCATGCGGGCGAAGGCGACGGCCCGCATTCGATCCATGAAGCGCTGCACGACTGCGGCGTGCGAAGGATTGGCCATGGGACCCGGCTGTTGGAAGATCCCGCGCTGCTCGAGGAGGTGATCGGCCGGAAAATCCCGCTCGAGATGTGCCTCACCAGCAACGTTCACACGCACGTCGTCGCGTCGGTAGCGGAACATCCATTCAAGCGCTATTACCAGCAGGGCGTCGTCGTGACCTTGAATACCGACGGCCCGCTGACCGACGGCATCACTCTGACCGACGAGTATTTTCTGGCGCACGCCGTCCTGGGTCTCTCACCCGACGATCTGGCGCGCGTGGCGCTGAATGCCTGCGAGAGCGCGTTCTTGCCCGAATACGAGAAGGTGGCGTTGGTGTCCCGCGTAGAAAACGAGCTCGCTGAACTGGGAGGGGGGGGAACCACCTGATGCCCTGGCGCCGATTCGTCGTAGCATTCGCCGCGACGTTTGCCTGTGCCGTCATCGTCTTCAGCATGCCGCGATTCATGAATCGGGTGATCGGCGCAACCATCCAGTCGGTCACGCAGGACACCACCAAGGCCCACCCGGCTCCCCCCGCGCCCCTGCAGCAGCAGCCCGCGACGCCCGTAACGCCGATCCCGCGTTCACTGGGCTCTCGTCTGACGGGGATCTTCGGCCTCATCCTCATCCTCGGCATCGGCATCGCGTTCTCGCGCAACCGGCGGGCGATCAGCCGGCGCGTCGTCGCCTGGGGCCTCGGACTCCAATTGCTTTTCGCGATCTTCGTGCTGCGCGTGCCGCTCGGCACCAGGCTGTTCAGCTGGTTGGGAGCCGCCGTTACCAGGATTCTGGGCTTCTCCTATGCCGGATCGGAATTCGTCTTCGGCGAGCTCGGTAAACAACATTCGAGTCTGGGCGTGGTGTTCGCGTTCCAGATCATGCCCGCCATCATCTTCATCTCCGCCTTGTTCGCGATTCTGTACTACCTCGGCGTCATGCAGGTCGTGGTGAAGGCGTTCGCGGTCGCGATGAACAAGATCATGGGCGCCAGCGGGGCGGAGAGTCTCAACGTGGCGGCGTCCATCTTCATGGGGCAGACCGAAGCGCCGCTCACGATTCGGCCCTTCCTGAACACGATGACGCAATCGGAGCTGATGACCGTCATGACCGCCGGCATGGCGCACGTCTCCGGCTCGATCATGGCCGCCTACATCGCGTTCGGAATCGAGGCGCGGCATCTGCTCACCGCGGTGATCATGACGGCGCCGGGTACGATCATGATGGCGAAGATTCTCGAGCCTGAGACTCAAGTGCCTGAGACACTCGGTGGCGTGAAAGTCGACATCCCGCGTACCGACGTGAACCTGCTCGACGCCGCGGCCCGCGGGACCAGCGATGGCTTGCACCTGATGCTCAACGTCATCGCGATGCTCATCTCGTTCATCGCCCTGATCGCGCTGGTGAATGGCCTGTTCGGCTGGATTCACGGCGGGCTGCCATGGTTCCCCGAAAAGCTGCAGACCGTGCTGGGCTGGATCTTCCGGCCGATTGCGTGGGTGATGGGCGTGCCGTGGCACGACAGCGGCGTCGTCGGCTCATTGCTCGGCGAGCGCATGGTAATCAACGAGTTCATCGCCTACGCGGACCTCGGGCCGATGAAAGGCACGCTCGATCCCGTGTCGTTCACCATCGCGACGTTCGCGCTGTGCGGCTTTGCCAACCTCAGCTCGATCGGCATTCAGATCGGCGGGATCGGCGCACTGGCACCGGAGCGCAAACACGACCTGGCACGTCTGGGATTCCGCGCGATGATCGCCGGAACGCTCGCCAACTTTTTGTCGGCTACACTCGCCGGCATTCTGCTGTAATGGATGACGCAGTTCGAGCGGCAACCGATGCGGTACGAAAGAGCCTCGGTAGACTGAAGCCAAGAATTGCCATCGTTCTCGGCTCAGGCCTCGGATTCTTGGCAGATGAAGTCGCTGACGCCGTCCGTATTCCCTACGCCACCATTCCCGGCTTTCCCGAACCCGGCGTGGCCGGCCACAAGGGCGTGTTGGTCGGGGGCACGCTGGAGGGCGTGCCCGTCATCGTCCAGGGCGGGCGCTTTCATCTATATGAGGGACATTCGGCGGGCGTAGCGGGCTTACCGGCGCGCGTCTTCGCGGAGTTGGGCGTGAAGACGCTGATCGTGACGAACGCGGCCGGCGGGGTGCGGCGCACCTTTCCGGGCGGCATTCTCATGCTGATCGTCGATCACCTCAACTTGATGTGGCGCAATCCCCTCATCGGACGAGCCGAGCCGGGCGAGCAGCGATTCCCCATCATGCACGAGCCATACGACGCCGAGTTGCGCGGGCTCGCCCGCAACGTCGCGCGCGAAATGGACATTCGTCTCGAGGAGGGTGTCTATGCCGGTCTCCTCGGCCCGTCGTATGAAACGCCCGCGGAGGTGCGGATGCTCGAGCGGCTTGGCGCCGACGCGGTCGGGATGTCGACGGTGCCCGAAGTGCTGGTCGCGCGCTCACGCGGGATTCGCTGCCTCGGTTTTTCCATCATCACGAATCCCGGGGCGGGAATCACGGGTGAGGCGCTCTCACACGAAGACGTGCTCGCGGTAAGCGAGCGTGTGGCGCGGCAATTGTCTGTCCTGTTGAAAGGCATTCTGCGAGAACTGTAGGGGCGGGTTATAGGCCTTCCTGCGGCGGTCGTTTCGGTCCCGGCACGAAATGGTTGAGCGGCCCGTGGCCGCGACCAAGCCCGGGCGCGGCGGCGATCGCGCGATGCACGAAATCGAGCGCGTCGCTGACCGCTTGCTCGAGCGGGCGGCCGAGCGCGAGTCCCGCGGTGATCGCGGCGGAGAGCGTGCAGCCCGTGCCGTGGGTAGACGTCGTGTCGATGCGCGGGTGCGTGAATGCTCGAGTCCCGTCGCGCTCGACCAGCACGTCCACCAACGTGTCGGTATTCGTGAGATGGCCGCCCTTGACGAGCGCGGCGCGCGCGCCCAGTGCGAGCAACGCGTGACCGGCTTCCTCCATTTGCGCGGGGGTACGGACCGTTTGCCCGACCAGAATCTCCGCTTCGTTGAGGTTGGGCGTTACCAGAGTTGCGAGTGGGAGCAGGCGCTGCGCGATCAAGTGCTCCGCGGCGCGTGCGAGCAACCGATCGCCTGACGTCGCGACCATCACCGGGTCGAGCACGTACGGCGTGAGTCGATGCGCGCCGATGCGCTGCGCAACGGTCTCGACGATGTCCGGGGAGCCAAGCATGCCGCTCTTGATGGCGGCGGGTCGCAGATCCACGACGAGGGCATCGATCTGTTGTTCTACGAGCGCCGGGGGCAGTGCTTGCCACGCGGTCACGCCGAGCGTGTTTTGAGCCGTGACCGCGGTGATCGCGGTGGTGCCGAACACGCCGAATTGGTGAAACGTCTTGAGGTCCGCTTGAATCCCGGCGGCGCCGCCCGAGTCCGAACCCGCGATCGTGAGCGCGATTCTCATGCTGTTTCGGCACGCGGCTTGGCGAAAGGAACGGTGCAGGCAATCTTAGGAGCACCTGTGACCGGCACGAGGATACGCATCCGTAGTAATCTGCTGTCGACCGTTCGCGATCTTCAACGCCGCAAAGCGCGGGGCCGGCGGGGCCTCGCGGTCCTCGAGGGCGTGCGCCTCGTCGAAGAGGCCCTCGCGGCGGGTCTCGAGTTCAAAGGCGCGCTCGTCTCGCCCGAACTGGCGCGCACGACGCGTGGCCAGGCGCTCGGTACCGAGCTCGCGAATCATGCCGTGATGGTGGAAGAGGTCGGAACGCGAGCGCTCGCCGAGGTCGCCGGTACCGACACACCGCAGGGCATCCTCGCGATCGTGCAGCCGCGCGCCTGGACGCTCGCGGACGTCGGGACCGGACCGATGCTCGTGGTGGACGGCGTCCAGGATCCCGGCAACGTCGGCACGCTGATTCGCACCGCGCATGCGCTCGGCGCGACGGCGTGCCTGCTGCTGCGCGGCAGCGCGGACCCGATGAATCCGAAAGCGCTGCGCGCCGCGATGGGAGCAACGTTCCGGCATCCCGTCGTGCAGCTGGACGACGGACCGTTCATCACGTGGGCGCGTGAGCGGGGCGTGACGCTCTGGGCCGCCACGGCCGACGGCGTCCCGCTGCCGCGTGTGCTCGAGGGCGCACGCAAGGAGGAATGGATCGCGGTCATCGTCGGCAACGAAGGCGCGGGGATCCGGCCACAGCTCAACGCGATCGCCGCGCAGCGCGTCGCGATTCCGCTCGCGCACGGCGCCGAGTCGCTGAACGTCGCCGTGGCCGCGGGAATCCTCTTGTACGAGGTCGTGCGTGGGCGCTGACTGGGTGATCGTCGTCGCCGCCGTGCTGCTCGGCCTCTGCGTCGGAAGCTTCCTCAACGTCTGCATCCTGCGGCTCCCGCGCGACCAGTCGCTCCTGCGTCCGCGCTCGACGTGCCCGCACTGCAAGCAGCCGATCGCCTGGCGCGACAACATCCCGTTGTTTTCCTGGCTGTGGCTGCGCGGCAAATGCCGGTGGTGCCACAGCCCCATTTCCGCCCAGTACCCGCTGATCGAAGCGCTCGTCGGTGTGTTGTTCGGCGTCGCAGTCGTGGTCTACGGTCCCACGCTGCACGCCGTGGCTGCAGCACTGCTCGGCACGATTCTGCTCGGCATCGCGATCACCGATGCGCGGCATTACATCATTCCGGACGAGTTCACGTGGGGCGGGCTCGTCATCGGGCTCCTGCTCGCGCTCGGCGGCGGCGTGCAGGGATTTTTGCAGGCGCTGCTTGGGGCGGCCGTCGGATTCCTGTTGCTGTGGCTCGTGGGAATGGCGGGAACGTGGGTGTTCAAGGAAGAAGCGATGGGCGGCGGCGACGTGAAGATGATGGCGATGGTGGGCAGCTTCGTAGGCTGGCAAGGCGTGCTGATCACGGTGTTCGCGGGTGCGGCACTTGGCTCTTTGATCTTCGTACCGTTATCAATCAAGAAGAAGCGACTCGTACCGTTCGGGGTATTCCTCGCGGTGGGCGCGGTCGTGGCATTCGTGTTCGGTGACGCGATCGTTGCCTGGTACGGGCATTTTCTCAAAGGCGACTGACGCTACATGGGCAATCCCTTCGAAGGGCTGTTCGATTCGGGCGACGTGCTGGAGCGCGTCGGCATCGACATCACGGCGCTGGCGCGTCGCGGCGATCTCGAGCCCGTGCGCTGCCGGGACGCGGAGATCTCGCGCGTCGTCGACATTCTGCTGCGGCAGGGCAAGAACAATGCGGCGATGGTCGGCAAAGCCGGCGTCGGCAAGACCGCCGTCGTCGAAGGCCTGGCGCAGCGAATTGCCGCCGGGCAGGCGCCGCCGGCGCTCAAGGATGCGCGGGTGATTCAGCTGGACCACGTCTCGCTCCTTGCCGGGACGTCGTTCCGCGGCCAGTACGAAGAACGCTTGCGTCGCCTGATCAAGGCGCTCGAGGCGGATCGCAATCTGATTCTGTTCGTGGATGAGCTCCACAATCTGATCGGGCAGGGAACCGCGATGGGCGTCGCGATGGACGCCGCGAACATGCTCAAGCCGTCGCTGGTTCGCGGCGACATTCGCGTGATCGGCGCAACCACTGGAGAAGAGTACGACAAGTGGATCCGCACCGACCCGGCGTTGGAGCGGCGCTTTCAGCCCGTCCTGATCGAGGAGCTCGACGCGATTCAGACATGGGAAGTTCTGGTCGCGCGCCGGCCGCGCCTCGAGCGCCATCACGCCGTGGCGATCTCCGATGATGCACTCAAGGCGGCGATCGTGCTGACGGATCGGTTTGTCCCCGAGCGCGCGCGTCCCGACAAGGCGATCGACGTGCTCGACGAGGCCTGCGCCCACGCGCAGGCGACCGCGCAGGTCTCACCGGAGCTCGACAAGCTCATTCGCGATCGCAAAAAGGTGGAAGCTGCGATGCGCCGGGGAGCCACGGCGGAAGAGACGGCCGGTCCGGAAGAGCCGATGCCCGATTTGGCGACCGTGCTGCAACGATTTGGGGAGGAGATTGAGCAACTGCTCGGTGGCAGACCGCGTCCAGTGGACGCTCCGCAGGAGCAAAACCGCCCGCCCGCCCGTCCGCCCGTCCGCCCGTCGTTAGAGGAGCAGCGCGACGAGCTCGACCGCAAGCTCCGCCAGGAGCTCGAGCGCCAGGGAATCGTCGTGACCGGGAAAGACATCGCGCGCGTGGTCGGCGTGGCGGTCGGGAAAGGGATCGAGTGGGCCGGCTGACGCTGCTGGTCGGCTGGCTCGCTGTCCTGGTTCCGATTCTCGCCTGCCGTGAGCGCGCGCAGGCGGTGCAGAGCGAAGCGGACCTCAAGGACATGGTGCACCACTTGATGCCGGCCGTCGCCGAAGCGGCCCGCATGCGCTTCAAGAAAGAGCCCGCCGTCCTGCGTCGCACGCGCGATCAGGTGCACCAGTACGTCATTCACAAGATCGACGAAGACCTGCCGCCGGCCGAGCTCAACGGCTCGCAGGCGGCGTTGCGCCTGTTCGGGCTGATCCCCCCGACCCTCGATCTGCGGTCGACGCTCACTTCGCTGCTCACCGAGCAGATCGCCGGATTTTACGATCCCGATTCCAGCGCGCTCTTCGTCGTGGCCGACGTCGAGCCGCAGCAGCTGCGCATCGTCATGGCGCACGAGCTGGTACACGCGCTCCAGGATCAGTATGCCAGGCTCGACTCCATGATCACGCAGCGGCATCAGAACGACCGCCGCTCCGCCGCGCAGGCGGTGCTCGAGGGTCAGGCGACGCTGGTCCAGATGTTCGTCATGATGCCCGAGCAGAATCCGGATACCCTGCCGCTCGGCATGTTCTGGAAGATGCGCAGGCTCCTCAGCTCGCAGCAGGGACCGCAGATGCAACAGTTCAGCCACGCGCCGCTCTGGATCCGCGAAACGATGCTCTTCCCGTATCTTGGCGGCGCGGACTTCATGGTCTGGTACCGGCACAAATACTTCGGCCGCTCGGTACTCGATTCCATGCCGCACTCGACCGAGCAGATTCTGCATCCGGAGCGGTACGCCTCGCACGACGAGCCCACGACGCTGACCTACGCACCCGGCGAACCGGATACCGTGCGGTTCGAGGACGATCTGGGCGAGTTCGAGACGCGGCTGCTGTTGGAGCAGTACCTGGGTAGCGAGTCGGACGCGACGAATGACGCTACGGGATGGGACGGCGACCGTTATCAGGTTCTCGGCGCCAAGAGTGACGCGCTCGTGTGGTACAGCGTGTGGGACGACGTCGCTTCCGCGAATCGATTCACCGCCGGGTTACAGCGCGCCTGGGGGAAAACGCACTCCCGCTCTTCCAACAGGCGCTCGGACATCAAACAGCTCACCGTCGCTGGGCGGCCGGTGGTTCGCCTGGTCGATGCGCCGGCGGACTGGAAAGGGTGGCGCGCCCTTCCGACGGTGCGATTGAGCGGCGGCGTCCCTTAGCGCAAGAAACGCGTAATCGTGTAGATCAGGAGCCCCACGAGTCCGCCGACCAGCGTGCCGTTGATCCGCACAAACTGCAGGTCTCGTCCTACCGCCAACTCGAAGCGTCGTGACGTCGCTTCCGGATCCCAGCTCGCCACGGTCTTCGCGATCAAGTCGCCGATTTCGTGGCGGTACTTTTCCACGACGCCGGCCGTGAGGTCGATGAGCAGATCGTCGATCTCGACGAGCAGCGTGGGATTCGACAGCAGCGCCACGCCAAACTCGCTCAGTCCGCTGTCCAGCGGATTCGCGCCGCCGGGGGAGGTGTTCTTGCCGTAGTTCGCGACCGCCTCGCGGATGCCCTCCCACAGCTTGCGCGACAGATCGTCGCTCGCGGCGCCCATCAGCCATTCCTCTTTCAATGCTTCCGCGCGCGCGATGACCTCCGGCGAGTGCTGCAGCCGATCGATGAAGTCGCGAATTGCCGCGTCGAACGCACCACGCAGCGGATGCGCCGGATCGTTCACCATGTCGTGCAGCAGCCGCTCGACCGCGGCGATGATCTTCTGATAGATCTTGTCGTCCAGGACGGGCGGCACCCACCACGGCGTCTCTTGCCGCACGCGCTCGCGAATCAGCTCGCGATTGTTGCGCACGGCGTCTGCGGCGAGCCGGACCGTGGCGTTGAGCAATTCCTCCTGCCGGTTGTCGGCGAGCGCAAGCGCGAGTGTCTTGCCGAGCGCGGGCGCGACGCGGAACGACAACACACGGTTGCGGACGACTTGCGTGATCAGGTCCTGCAGCTCGTGGGGCGGCAGCGAGTCGAGCGTTTTCACCAGCCCGGTCGCGAATTCCCGCGAGATCCGGCGCGCATGCTCGCGATCGGCGAGCCAGCCGGCGGCGCGCTCGGCGGGATGGACGCGGCGCAGGTTCGCGGCGATCACGTCACGCGAGAGGAAATGGCTCTGCACGAAGTTGCCCAGGATCTGGCCAATGCGCTCCTTGCGCGTGGCCACGATCGCGGTGTGCGGAATGGGCAAGCCGAGCGGATGGCGGAACAGCGCGGTGACGGCGAACCAGTCGGCGAGTCCACCGACGAGTGACGCTTCGGCGGTCGCGCGCAAATAGCCGAGCCACGGGTAGAGCGGCTCGTAGATGCTTGCGACCACGAATATCAGCAGCGCGACCGCCAGCAATGCGGTCGCTCGCCGCTTCATCGCATTGAGCCGCGCCTCCCGCTCGGCATCGTCGGGTCGTGCCCATTGCGGTATCGTGACCACTGGCTGTGGGCCTACCTGCTGCGTCTCCTGCGTCTGTTGCGTCGTCTGACCGAGCATAGATGGCAAAATAAAGCTCCCCCTTGGTTTACGGGTACTCGCCATTTAGCTTGCTACGCTTATGTTTACGGCCCTTTCCGAGCAGCTGACCGGTGTACTGAACCGGCTCAGAGGTCGCGGGGTGCTCTCGGAAAGCGACGTCACCGACGCGTTGCGCGAGATCCGCCGCCACCTGCTCGAGGCGGACGTGAGCTTCGAGGTTACGCGCGGCTTCGTCGAACGTGTGCGCGAGCGGGCCGTCGGCGCGCTGCAGGTCAAGTCGGTCAGCCCCGGCCAGCAAGTCGTGAAGCTCGTCCACGACGAACTAGCCAGAATGTTGGGTGCGACGGAGGAGGAAGTAGGAGCGCAGCCTGCTGCGCCCCTACCATCTCGCTACGGCTCGCCCCTGCAATTCGCGTCGGTAGGCCCAACGGTAATCCTGCTGGTCGGGTTACAAGGATCTGGGAAGACGACGACGGCGGCCAAGCTCGCGCGCCGGCTGAAGCTCGAGCAGAAAGCGCCGGCGCTGGTTGCCGCCGACATTTATCGCCCCGCGGCGGCGGAGCAGCTGCGGCAGCTCGGGCAGCAGATTGGCGTGCCGGTTCTCCCGGGAGCAGGGAGCGGGGAGAAGGACGTGCCGGCCCTGGTGAAGGGTGCGCTACGCGAAGCGGAATCCGAACGCGCGCGCACGGTGATCGTCGATACCGCCGGGCGCCTGCAGATCGACGCCGCGATGATGGACGAGCTGAGGCAGCTGAAGGCGGCGGTGCCGCCGAAAGAAGTGCTGCTGGTCGCCGACGGCATGACGGGGCAGGACGCGGTAAGAATCGCGCGCGGCTTTCACGACGGCGTCGGACTGACCGGCGTGATTCTGACGAAGCTGGACGGCGACGCGCGCGGCGGGGCGGCGCTGTCGATTCATGGCGTGACCGGCGTGCCGATCAAGTACATCGGCGTCGGCGAAAAGACCGAGGCGCTGGAGCCGTTCGATCCGGTCCGCATGGCGGGACGGATCCTGGGGCAGGGCGACGTGGTGGCGCTGGTCGAGAGGGCATCGGCCACGATCGACGCGGCAGCCGCGCAGCGTCTCGAGCAGAAGGTGCGGTCCAAGAAGGGCATGGACCTGCAGGATTTTCTGGTCGCGCTGAAGCAGATGCAGAACATGGGTCCGCTCAAACAGGTGATCGGACTGCTGCCCGGGATCAATGCGAAGGCCCTCCAGGGCGTGTCGATGGATGACAAGCGCTTGAAGCACGTCGAGGCGATCGTGCTCTCGATGACGCCGGCCGAGCGCGCCGACCCGAGCTTGTTGAACGGGAACCGCAAGCTGCGGATCGCCAAGGGATCGGGGCGGTCGGTGCAGGAAGTCAATCGGCTGCTGGAACAGTTCCAGCAGCTGCGCAAGATGGGCAAGTTCTTGAAAAGGATGTAGGCAATGGCAACTCGTATTCGGCTGCGCCGCGTGGGACGCAAGGGACAGGCCTATTTCCGCATCGTCGTTGCGGACTCGAAGTCGCCTCGCGACGGCCGGTTTGTCGCGACGATCGGGAACTACAACCCCCGCGCCAATCCCGCGGTAATCGACGTCAACGCCGAGCAGGCGCGGGCCTGGCTCGAGAAGGGCGCGACGCCCACGGACACGGTGCGTTCGCTCCTCAAGAAGGCCGGCGTACTCGGAAAATCGGCCAGCGCGTAGTCGGGCGGCTGCGCAAGCCGCACGGCCAGCAGGGGGAAGTCGCGGTGATTCCCCTGGTCGAAAATCCGGGAACGGTGTTCGTGCCGAAGGGCCGCGTCTACGTGCTGAACGACGCGCGTGAGATTCTGGCGGGACCGCTCGTGATCGCGCGCCGGCGCTCCTATCACCGCGAATGGCTGCTGGGGTTCGAAGGCGTATCGTCGCGGGCGGCGGTCGAAGGTTGGCGCGACCAGCTCGTGGCGGTGGATGAATAGCGATGCTCAGGATCAACGTCGTGACGTTGTTTCCGGAGTGGTTCCGCGCACCGCTCGCGTCGAGCATTCTGGGACGGGCGGCCAAAGGTGCCCTCGCGCAGTACCGTGTCGTGCAGCTGCGCGATTACACGCACGACAAGCATCAGACGGTCGACGACGCGCCCTATGGCGGCGGCGCCGGCATGGTGCTGAAAGTCGAGCCGATGGTGGAGGCGGTCGAGGATCTGAAGGTTACGACAGGTTCTCCGATCGTGCTCCTCTCGGCGCGTGGGACACTGTTCACCCACGACACGGCGGTTCGATATTCGCTGAGCAGTGAGCTGACGCTGTTGTGCGGGCATTACAAGGATGTCGACCAGCGCGTTGCCGAGGTGCTCGGCGCGGAAGAAGTATCGATCGGCGACTTTGTGCTATCGGGTGGAGAACCGGCGGCGCTGTGTGTGGTGGACGCGGTCGTTCGCTTGTTGCCTGGTGCACTGGGAGATCACGAGTCCGCATCGAGCGATTCGCATTATGAAGGATTGCTGGCGCCTCCCAGCTACACGCGCCCGCCGAGCTATCGCGGCAGCGAGGTGCCGGAAGTATTGTTGAGTGGCGATCACGACAAGATTGCGGCATGGCGGGCGGCTGAGGCCGAGCGCCTCACGCGCGAACGCAGACCAGACATCTGGTCGAAACATGAGGAATAGGGTATGGAAAAGCTCAGGGCAGTCGAGCGCGAAGGCCTGAAGACCGACATCCCGGCCTTCGCGCCGGGCGATACCGTGCGGGTCATGGTGCGCGTGCGGGAAGGAGAAAAAGAGCGGCTCCAGGCGTTCGAGGGCATCTGCATCGCGCGCCGCGGCGGCGGCGTGAACGAGACGTTCACCGTGCGTAAGATCTCCGCCGGCGTAGGCGTCGAGCGCATCTTCCCGCTGCATGCGCCCTCCATCGCCGAGATCGGGCTGACGCGCAAGGGGCGCGTGCGCCGCGCCAAGCTGTACTTCCTGCGGCGCCTCGCCGGCAAAGCGGCCCGGATCCGGGAGAAGCGGGGTGCGGCGGCCGGTCAGGAGCTCACCGTCCCCGGCTCGACCGAGCAGGGGAAAGAGCAGCCGCAAGCGTGAGTCCCTCCCACCGTCGCCCATCGCTGAAACGCGAGGCGGCGTTGTGGGATCAAGGCTACAGGATCGTCGCAGGAATAGATGAAGTCGGCCGCGGCCCCCTGGCTGGTCCAGTGGTGGCCGCGGCCGTCGTATTTCCCGCCGGCGTGAAGCCGATTCGCGGGCTCGACGACTCGAAGGTCCTGACCGCGCTGCAGCGCGAGAAGTTCGTCGTCAAGATCCGCGAGCGGGCTTTCGCCTGCGCGGTCGGCGCCGCGAGCGTGCGCGAGATCGACCGGTTGAACATTCGGCGCGCCTCGATTCTCGCGATGGAGCGCGCCCTTCGCCGTCTCGCTTGCCGACCCGCTCAGATCCTGATCGATGGCCTGCCGTGCCCCGAGCTTGGTTGCGAGCACGAGGCCATCGTGGACGGCGACGCCAAATGCCACTCGATCGCCGCCGCGTCGATCATCGCCAAGGTACTGCGCGACGCGTTGATGGACCGGCTGGCCGCTCGACATCCGGGGTATTGCTGGGAAACGAACAAGGGCTACGCGACGCCCGAACATCTCGAGGCGATTCAACGCCTCGGCCCCACGCGTCATCATCGCTACAGCTTCGAGCCGGTCGCGCAGATCGAGCTGCTAACGGCTGCGGCTGCGACGTAGTCCCTTCAGGAATTCGGGCAGCGGCCGAGTATTGAGGATGTCGGCCGCCGTCAGCCAGGCCCGTCGGGCCACGGCCACCGCGAACTTCATGAACAAGAGCTCACGCGTATTGTGGGCGTCGGTCGACAGCACGAATCGCACGCCGTGCGACTTCGCCGCGGCGGCGAGCGTGTCCGGCAGATCCATGCGCTCGCTGCCGTTGATCTCGAGCAGGCATTTCGCGGCGGCCGCGGCCTTGGCGACGACGTCGAAATCGAGCGGATAGGAGGGCCGCTGGGGGACGATGCGACCCGTCGGATGACCGATCGCATCCACCCAGCGGTTGTCGATCGCCGCGAGCAGGCGATCGGTGAGCTGGCGTTCTGTCTGCTTCAGTCCGTAATGAATAGTGGCCACGACGTAGTCGGCTTCGGCCAGCAAGTCGTCCGCAAGATCGAGCTTTCCGCTTTCGAGGATGTCCATCTCCACGCTCTTCAAGACGCGAAAGCCGCGCATTCCCTTATTGAGTCGATCGATCTCCTTCCACTGCGCGCGGATCTCGGCGGGTGACTGGCCGGCCATCGACGTGCGCGGAGAGTGGTCGGTGATGGCGATGTATGCGTAGCCGAGCGCGCGCGCCGCTTCGATCATCTCCGCGAGCGTGGCCTTGCCGTCGCTCGCGTCGGTGTGCATCTGCAGGTCGCCGCGGATGTCCTCGTGCGCCACGAGCCGGGGAAGCGTGTGCTCCTTCGCGAGCGCGATCTCGCCGCGGTTCTCGCGCATTTCCGGCGGAATCCAGTCGAGGCCGAGCGCGTCGTACACCTCGGGCTCCGTGCGGCCGGAGACGCACTTCTTCCCGCGAAATACGCCGTACTCGTTCAGCTTGAGATTCTTGGCCTGCGCAACTTTGCGCAGCTCGATGTTGTGGGCCTGCGAGCCGGTGAAGTACTGCATCGCCGCGCCGAAACAGGCGGGCTCGACGACCCGCAAGTCCACCTGCAGGCCGCTGGAAAGTCGCACGGTCGAGCGCGTGTCGCCCTGTGCCGCGACGTGCGTCACCTCCCCGAACTTGCCGAAGCGCTGAATCACTGCCGCAGGATTGGACGACGTGACGACGATGTCGAGATCGCCGATCGTCTCTTTGCGACGCCGGAAGCTCCCGGCGACGTCGATCTCGTCGATGCCGCCGCCCTGCTTGAGATACTCCACGATCGCGCGCGCATACTGCTCGGCTTCGTGCAGCACGATGCGCCGCTGGCCATTCCCGTCCGCGGCCGCGACGACACCGTCGCGAATCTTCTCGAGCAGTTTGGGCCCGAAGCCGGGTAGCTTCGCGATCTTGCCCTTCTCCAACGCGTTCTTCAGATCGGCCACGGTGTTCACCTTCAGCTCGTCGTGGAACAGCTTGACCCGCTTCGGGCCAAGGCCGGAAATGCGCAGCAGATCCAGGAGACCGGCGGGGATGGTGGCGGCGAGCTGTTGCCGTTGGGGCAGAGTGCCGGTTGCGACGAGTGCCGTGATTTCCTTCGCGATGCCGGCGCCGATGCCGGGCAGCTCGGTAAGGTCGAACTCGCCTCCGCTGACGAGCTCCGCGATCGGATCGGGATGGTCGGCGACGGTTCGGGCGGCGTTGCGATACGCTCGGACCTTGAATGGATTCCCCGCCGAGATCTCCAGGAGGTCCGCGACCTCGCTCAGGGCACGCGCGATTTCAGCGTTCTGCATCGTTGAAAACTAGTTCTTTTCCCTTCTTGCGATCCCTCGGATCGCGTGATACGCTAGCCGCTCCCAACATTCTTCCCTTCCGTCGGAGGCCGAAGCATGCTGCGCAAGCTTCTCGGGCCGGTATTGGCTCTCGCTTTCCCCGTCGTGCTCGCGGCGCAGTCGCAAGCCACCACAGGCATCATCCGCGGCGTCGTCAGCGACCCGAGCGGCGCGCCGGTCGCCGGCGCGACCGTCACGCTCCACGAGCTGCAGACGGGATTCCAACGGCAGCTGACGACCAACGAGCGCGGCGTGTACGTCGCATCCCTCATGCCGCTCGGGGTGTACGACGTTTCGGCCCGCGCCGTCGGATTCAGCGAGGTGCAGCGTCGCGGCGTCCGGCTGGGCGTCGGTGAAACTGTCGATCTGAACATTCCGCTTGCCGCTGTGCAGCTGCAGGCCGTCGTGGTCGAGGCGACGCAGCCCGTCGTCGAGCCGAACAAGACCGAGAATTCGACGCGCCTCCCCGGCAACGCGATCGCGGGCCTGCCCAACAACGGCCGCAATTATCTGAATTTGACGCTGCTGACGCCGCAGGTCGCGGTCGTGCAGGGACCCGACGGCGACGAGCTGACGATCGCGGGGCAGAAGGGCATTCACAACAACATTTCGGTCGACGGCGCCGACTTCAACAATCCGTTCTTCGGCGAGCAACGCGGCGGCCAGCGGCCGGCGTTCACCTTCAACCTCGACGCCGTGCAGGAGATCGTCGTGCTGCCCGGTGGCGCGAACGCGGAGTTCGGCCGCTCGTCGGGCGGGTTCGTCAACGTGATCACGAAATCCGGCACCAACCAGCTGCGCGGCTCGCTCCACTACTTCGGTAAATCGAACGCGATCTCCGGTACGCCGGTGCACGCGGGACTCACGTACCAGCCCGACTTCCAGCAGCATCAGTTCGGCTTCACGCTCGGCGGCCCGTTGAAGCACGACAAGGCTTTCTTCTTCGTCGCCTACGACCAGCAGATCTACGATGAGACGAAGCAGAAG
>DATGEQ010000031.1:0-2215 GCA_035309945.1 Gemmatimonadales bacterium
GGCGGCGGTGGTGGAGGAGGTGGCGGCGGCGGCGGTGCGGGCACGAGGGAATCCATCGGCTCGATGAAATCGATCATGCTCGCTTCGTTGCCAACGAGGACATCGTTGCCGTTATAATCGAGCGCGATCTCACGGGGAGCCCCGCCGACGGGGATGATGCGAATCGTCCGCAGGGTCTTACGGTCGATCACTTGGACACCGCCGGCAAATACCAGCCCCACGTACAAATGGTTGCCGGCATTCCCAATCGCCAGGCCTTCACCACCGGAAACCAATGGGACGTTCGTGAACTCGCCCGTCCGGAGATCGACGACGTGGACGACATTGTTGATCTCATTGGCGACGTAGAGCTGCTGCTCGTCGAGCGAGATCGCCATGTCCTGCGTCCGGCCCCCGAACGTGAATGTCCGGTTGACCTGCATCGCTCGCCAGTCGACTTCCATCACCGTACCGCCGTCGCGTGTGGCCACATACAGGTAGTGTCCACCACCGTCCATCAGGATGTGATGCGACGTTGCGGGCAAGGCGATGGTCCCCACGATGGACTTTGAGCCCACGTCGATCTTGAATAACTCGTTGACGTTCGTCGTCACGAGCAGCGTGTTGCCGTCCGGCGATATGGCGAGTGCAAACGGGTCGCCGATCGTCGGGATAATGTCGATCTGCGTGTTCGATGCGACGTCGATGATGCCGACGTTGTCCGACCACTGGTTCGACACATATGCGCGCGTGTGCGTCGTGTTGAAGACGACGAGCGACGGCACCATGCCGACCGGAATTTCCGCGGTAATCGTGTGCGTGCTCAGGTCTACGCGGGCCACCCGCCCGGGCGAATTTCCATGGTCGGGTTGTGTGACGTAGGCAAATCCTCCAGGCGCGACGGCAATGCCTTCAGGCGAGCCGGGCAACGGCATGCGCGCGACGGTGCCGTCACCCGGCGGCACCGGCTTTTCGAGCGCAGAGCTCGTTTGATCGGTCGGAGAGTTTTGGCAGCCGGCTGCCAGCGCCAAACCAAGCGCTGCCGCCGCGATGCTCGACGTCAGTCTACGCATGAGACCTTCTCGTTGGATGCTACTGCAGCTTAGCCGGGAGGGGTGCGCGCGACGCAAGCGAAGGCGCACATTACGTCACAACAACAAGCCGATCTATGCGCTTCGCGCCGAGAGTGCCGGCGGGAGTTTGGCAGTGCGCGCGACGCGCAAATCGCCGATCGGCAGCGCGTCGAGCCAGCCTGCCTCGTTCGAGATGATGACGTGCCCCGCCCCATCGAACGCGATCTGCCCCGGCCGCCCCCCGGTCTCCAATACGCCGCGGCGCGTCAGGGACGACAGCTCGATCACGCCGACCGATCCGGCCCGCGGATGGCCCGCGTACAGGAAGCGACCGTCGGGGCTGAGGGCGAGGGCGACGGCGCCGGTTTCGCTCTCGATACTCGCGATGCGTTTGCCGCTGCCCAGCCGAATAACATCGAGCGCCTGGCGCTCATTCGCGACGAACAGTGTCATGCCGTCGTGCGAGACGACGATGCCTTGCGGCCACCCGCCGAGCGCGAATGTGCGGAGCACCGTGAAGCGGTGTAGATCGACTTCGAGGACGGATTGCCCGGCGCGTGTGGCGACGTACAGGCGATCGCCCGCCGGATGCAAAGCGAGATGGTGCGACGTCGCCGGCAGCGCGAGCGAGCCGGTGACGCGTCCCGTCTGCAGCGAGATTGCGAACAGGCGGTCCTCATTTGTCGTCACGAACAGCGTTCTCCCGCTGGGCGACAACAGCAAGGGGAACGGATCGCCGGCGACGGGAATCCACTGGACGGCGCGATAGCGCGCCGTATCGATCACCGCGATCTCGTCGCAGAACTGCAGGCTCACGTATGCGCGACTCGCCGGCGGCGGGGCAAACGCGATGCAGGTGGGCATGCAGCCGACCGGTATCGTGCCGGTGAACTTCCCGGTGCGCAGGTCCAATTGCTCGACGGCGGCAAAATCGGACCGCGTGACATAGGCAAGCGCATGACCGCGCAGGCCGATCCCGTACGGCCGCCCCGTCAGCGGGAGCCGGCATGGTTTCGCCTGGGACCAATGCGACATGCCAGGCTCCGGTACGACGACGCTTCCCGGCCCTGCTCCTGCGCCATGGGCCGCGCGAACCTCGCCGCGCGGTTTCACGGGCGCTGCGTGCACGCGACTCTGGAACCAGTGGATCACTTCAGCCGTGC
>DATGEQ010000032.1:0-15768 GCA_035309945.1 Gemmatimonadales bacterium
GCGATAGAGCGCCTGGATCACCGTCGAATCCGACAGCGCATTGAGCTTGGCGCGAATGCGGGCGGGGCGGCCGTTCTGCGCTTGCGCCGTCTCGCGCTCGATGAGCGCCAGCACGCGGTCGAGCAGATCAGCGGGCGCCGCGAGCAGATGGTGCAGGTGCACTTGCGGTGCGTGGCTCGATCCGGTGAGCTCGTTGAAGAGCGCGTGCACGTCGGACGTGATGCGCGGATCGGCCGTGAACAGCCCGAAGTCGGTGTACACGCGCGCGGTGTTGGCGTTGTAGTTGCCGCTCCCGATGTGCGCCTGCCGGTGAACTCGGCCCCCCCCCGCCGCGGTTTGGCGAACGACCAGCGCCATCTTGGCGTGCGTCTTGAGACTGACGAGGCCGGTGACGACGTGAATGCCGTCACGCTCGAGACTTTTGGCCCAGCTGATGTTGCGCGCTTCATCGAAGCGGGCTTTCAGCTCGACCAACACAGAGACGTCCTTGCCAGACAGTGCCGCGCGCCGCAGGGCATCGCCGATCGCCGACGGCCCACCCGGCCGATACAACGTCAGCTTGATCGCCTTCACCTCGGGGTCCTCAGCAGCTTCGGCGATGAAGCGCTCGAAGCTTTCGGAGAACGAGTCGTGTGGGTGGTAGACGAGCACGTCGCCCGCGTCGATCTGACTCGCGATCGAACGACTCGCGTCGAAGGGATTTCGTTGCGCGAGCGCGTGGTAATCCGGGAAGGAGGCGGCGCCGGCGAGATCCATCAGCCCGCCCAGATCAACGATCCCATCGGAGACGTACACGTCGCTCCCGCTCAGCGTGCTTTCGCGCGCGCTCTCCTCAAAGCGCAGCTCGCGTTGCAGCAGATCCTGGAGCGCTTGCGGCGTGCTCGCCTCGAATTCGATACGTAGCACGGGGCGCGCCTGGCGGCGCACCAATTCTTCTTCGATGGCCTGCAAGAAGTTCGCGGTCGCGGTTTCGTCGAGCTGCAGGTCGCCGCTGCGCGTCAGCCGAAATGCGTGCGCGCCCACGACGACGCGGCCGGGATACAGCACGTCGAGATTCGCGCGCACGAGATCTTCGGCGGCGATCCACCGATTGTTGCCCGGCACGGCGATGAAACGTGCGAGGTCCTGCGGCAGCTCGACGATGGCATAGTGCAGCGGAGACTCGGGGCGATCGCGTAACACGACGAGCAGCGACAAGCGGCGGTCGCCGATGAGCGGGAACGGGTGGCCGGGCGCGCGTGTCAGCGCCTTGGGGCTGATGAACGGGACGATCTCGTCGGCGCATTTGGTGCGCAGCGCCGCGCGCTCCGCATCGGCCAGCTCCTCCCAGCGCGCAAGCGGCAAGTGCGGCTGGAGCGCGCGAAACGTCTGGTATTGACGGGCGAGCAATGGACGCAGCCGCACGCCGAAGGCATCGAGCGTCTCTTGCGGCTTGAGCCCGCCGCCGTCCGTGGACGGCACGTTACGCCCCGCCGCGACCAGCTCCTTCAGCGCGCCGATCTGCGTCATCACGAACTGATCGAGATTCGAAGCGAAGATGCTCAGGAACCGCAGGCGGGCGGCCAGCGGGGTACGCGCGTCTTCGGCGAGCTCGAGCACGCGGGCGTTGAACTCGAGCCACGAGAGCTCGGGATTCAGGAACTGCTCCGGCGACAAGCGCGCCGGATCCTTGGCCGACTCGCGCGGTGCCGCGACGCGAAGCTCGCTCAGCGTGACGCGGCTCGCGCGCTCCATTTCTTCCGTATCCGGTCCGACTGCGTCGCCACTCGAAGCGAATGCCGCGCCTGACCATTCCGGCACGAGCGGCGAACGGGCGGCGACGGTGAGGGCCAGCAGGGTTTCCGGATCGCGCAGCAGCGGCGACCCCACGCGCGCGACCAGGTCGGCCGGGGCGAACCACTGCAGCGCTTCGCCGTTGGTTCCGGAGTTGCGGTGCAGGCGGCGCGCCATCCAGACCTCGAGCGGCACGCGATCGCCCGCGCGCGGCACGACGCCGAGGAGGCGCAGTTGGCCTTCACCGCTGCCGACGAGCCGGCGCAGCGCCGCGCGACAGGCCTGTTCGCCGCTGCCCTTGTTGACGGGAAGCCGGAGATCGGCGCCCGCCGTGTTGCGGCACAGGCCGATCCGGCCATGTTCGACGGCGACCAGTGCGACTTCTCGCTCGCCCCGCAAGTCCCGGCCGATGCCTTCCGCGATCGCGGCATCGAGCTGCGCCAGCGCCCGCTGCAGCGAATCGTTGCCGGCGGGGCGCAGCTCGACCGCGGCCGCGAGCGCGCGAGTCAGCGGAGCGACGAAGCGCGCGCGGCCCGGCCGTGACCGCAGGCTCACCTCATAGATCGTCGCGGTGACTTCACCGCGCCGCAGCGCGACGGTGTCGGCGACCAGATCGCCAAGGGCAACGGGCACGATGCGCATGCGGAGCCTGCGCGAGGCGCGCTCTACGCTGCGTTCCAGCCACGGGACGAGTCGCGCGGGATCGACGAGCGCACGCAACCGCAACGCGAGGGGGCGGGAGCCGCTGAATGCCGCGAGATCGTCACCGGCGCGCAGGCGTTCATCGCAGCGGGTATCGCCGGGGAGCCAGAGCGTAGCGACGCGCTCGCCGCTCGCGCTGAAGCGTAGCCGGCAGCGGCCGCCACGCTTGCGCAGCTCGCCGCCGCTCGTGTCAAAGTAGACGTCGCGGAAATAGGTCGCGCGCGGCGGTCCGGCGAAGAGCGAACGGTCGGGAGGATCGAACAAGATGCGCTGGAGCGTCGCGGCGTCCGGCGCATCCCACCGCACGATCATGGAGGGGGCGTCACTGGCGCAGCGTCCGGCAGTTGCGCACGAACTCTCGATTCAGGGCACCGCGATTGTCGATCACGTGGAAGAATTCGTCGAAATAGTCGAGCACGCTGCGCGCGTCGCCCGCGGGGAGATCGGGAACCGCGCGGACGTTCGCGTAGATCGAATCCTTGGCCGCGCGGAAGCGCGCGACCGCGCCCTCGAGGATGCTGTCGGGCTGGCAGAAACCGCGATACCAGTGCTCGCGGACCGATTTCACCGGTATCTGCGGCGGTGGCGACGCATACGACGCGTTCACGGCGCCGGAAAAATCAAAGTCGTAGGGGACGGCAAGCAGCGGCTTCGGGTCCGTGTTCTTCTGGAGGATCACGATATTATGGCGTCCCCAGACCGACCAATCGAGATTGCCGATCAGGTATTCGAAGAGCGCGACCAGCGTCATCTGCGACGGCTGGATGATGGGGTCGTACACGTTGGTGGCCAGGACGGGGACCGCGTCGACACGCCTCGCGATTCCCGAATCCGATTCTACGAAGAAAGCGTAACGCACGGTCGTGTCGTGGCGAGCGGAATCGACGTAGGTGACGTGGGCGAGACGCACGCGCAGGCTCGTGTCCGTGACGGCGTTCAGCGCGCGATACAACGAGTACTCGCGGAGCAGATTGCGCTCGGTCGAGCGGTCGCCGAAGCAGTGCGTGACCAGCTTGAGCCGGTCCTGTCCCGCGAACGGCGTGCCTTCGACCTTGTGCTTCGGGAAGTCGACCCGAATCGGCGGGAAGCTGCACGTTTTCAGCCGGAAGATGCCGCGGGTCTTGAGCTTCACGTTGATGGTGCCCGTGTCGGTCCCCACGGCGTACCGCAGGACGGCGGGATGCTCCTTCTTCTGCTTACCGCGATCGCGGGTCAGCGCGTGGAAGTCCGCGTCCAGGCGCAGCGTTATGGGATCGAGACTCTGAAAAAGGGGGGCGGCAGAAGGCGTCTGCGCGCTTACCGTAGCGCATGATAAAGGAAGGAGCAGGACGCTCAGCCGCATGGAGCCGAAGCTACGTCGATACGCGGTTTCGGCCAGCCTCCTTGGCGCGGTACAAGGCTTTGTCGGCGGCCTGGACCACCTGATCGGGCGACGCATGGCGATGATTGCGCTCCGCCACGCCGATGCTCACGGTGATCATGATGGCCTGCCTGCTCTTGCGGGCCTTGTCGTGATTGGGTTTGAAGCGCGGCCGAAACCGCCGCCGCATCGTGAACCGGCTGGTTTCGACCGTCTCGCGCAGCTCCTCGAGGTAGGGCAGGCACTCATCCTGCCCCTTTCCCGGATACACGAGCGCAAACTCCTCGCCGCCGTAGCGGTACGCCGTGCCGCCCCCTGGCGCCTGGGCCAATCGCGCCGCAACGAGTCGCAGCACGTGGTCGCCGGCGTCGTGACCGTAGGTGTCGTTGAAGCGCTTGAAGTGATCGACGTCGACCATGGCCACGGAGAACTGTCCCGAGAGGCGGGGCAGCGCTTCGTTCAGCGCGCGGCGGCTCGGCAGCTCGGTGAGGCCGTCGCGGTAGGCCATCATGTACGAGGCCTCGATGACCGCGATTACCAGGATAAGCCCTGCGGTCGCGAGCCAGATTTCCTGGCCGGGTCCCGCGGGACGCCACGACAACGCCGCGAACACCGCGATCAGCGCGTAGAAGTAGCCGCGCACGGGCGATTGCGGCTCGCGCATCCAGGCCATGACGAGCAGTACGCCGATCGCGAGAAACGCCAGGATTGCCGGCTGCTGCAGCGTGGTCCACCTTGTCAGTCTGGCGGGGACGAGGTGCGTGGTGAGCAACTTGAGCGCACGATCGGGAAAGCTGTGCGCGACAAACACGACGATGACGACTTGCACGCCCAGCAGCACCCAGCGCGTCAGGCCGGCCGCGGTCAGCGTGCCGCGTTCGGGGAGCAGTGCGACGAGCGCGAGGTTGATGGGAAGCAGGAACGTCAGCGCGTGAAACAGTACGCGTTCGTGCGAGGTACCCGCGACGAGGTCGTTCAGCAGCGCGTATTCCGTCAGCGCGAGCAACGCGATCGCGAAGACGAGCCGCGAGCGGTTGAAGCGCCAGCCGAGGAGCAGAGCGGCGGCAACGACGGCGAAGGGGAACACCGTGGAGAGGCCGGCCGCGGTGCTCCGCAGCGACGGCAGCGTGAGCAGCAATGCCGCGGCGACGAGAATCAGTGCTTCGGGGACGAGCGTGGAGAAGAAGCGTTTCATCGGGCCAGTAACGGTACGTATCGGATACGGAAGGTCAACTATCCTATCAAACCGGGTTGACCACCTGCGCGCGGACTGGCGATATTCACCGCGCCCTGCCCAATGGCGGTATCGTCTAGGGGACTAGGACGGAGCCCTCTCAAGGCTCAAACACGGGTTCGAATCCCGTTACCGCTACTGCCGGGGCCCCCATCGTCTAACGGTTAGGACACCACTCTTTCAAGGTGGGAACAGGAGTTCGATTCTCCTTGGGGGCATTACTCTTCGGGCAAATACTCACGCTGCACGACGCAGTTGCCGCCGGAATTCTTCGCCGCGTACAAGGCATGATCCGCCACCAGCATCAGCTGAGCCATTGACGCCTCGACCGCGTCGCGCGGGAGCTCGACCAGCCCGCCGCTGACGGTCACCATGGTCGACGCGTTTTCGACCAGGTTACGGCGGATGCGCGTCGCTACGATCAGCCCGGCGACGGCGTCGGTGTCGGGGAGAATGATGGCGAACTCATCGCCACCCAGGCGGGCCGCGATGTCGGTGCCGCGCAGGCTCTTCTGAATCGCGACGGCCACGCGGCTCAGCGCCTGATCGCCCGCGTGATGTCCCCAGCGGTCGTTCAAAAGCTTCAGCCGATCGACGTCCACCAGCAATAGCGACAGCGGCACGCCATAGCGGCGGCAGCGCGCGATCTCGCGGGTCATCGTGGCGTCGAAGTGATAGCGATTGAACAGGCCGGTGAGGGGATCGGTAACGGAGCGATGCTCCAGCAGCTCCAGCGCCTCGTGCTCCACGATGGTCGGGGATACGAGATCGCCGCTCACGTTGAGCATGTAATCGACGGCGGCGACGACGGCGCCAACGTTGCGGCCCAGCCGCGAGCCCAGCTCGCGGCGGTGCGCCTCGATGGCGGCGGCGCGCTCGGCGGCCTCGCTCTCGCTCAGCCGCGCGTGGGGGAACACGCGCTGCAGCGGCAGCGTGGCTTCTTCTATGGCCGGATCCGGGAGACGGCGATCCTGCCCCGAGCGCCGCTCCAGGCCGCTGCGGCGCTCATCCACCGGCGGCAGGTCGACGTTACCAGCCGATGGCATAGTTGGTGAGCTTGCCGCGCCGGAAACTCATGCGGTCTCCAGCAAGTCGTCCAGCTTGTCGATCTCCGCACGCGCCGAGAGCCGCTGGAACAGGGAGCGCGCGCGCTGCGCGGCGGCCTTGCCCGCGGCAACGTCGCCGGCCTGGATCAGGATCTGCGCCAGATCGCGCTCCGCCATCGCGAGCAGCAGCGGACGGCCGTGCTCGGTGGCGCGCTCGATGACTTCGCGCAGCATCGTCTCCGCCGCTTCGCGGTTGCCGGTACCCTTCAGGGCAAGCGCGCCGGCCTTGATCCGCAGATCTTCGGCCTCGCGGACGGGGTCCTTCAGCTCGCGGTGCGTCGCCAGCGCGCGCTCGATCGCCGTGATGGCCAGATCGGATTCGCCGCGTGACACGTGGATTTCTGCGATCCCCGCGATGGCCTGGGCGGTGAGCTGCTGGTCGCCGAGCCGCTGCGCTTCGTCGATCGCGACCTGCGCGATCTCGAGCGCGCGGTCCAGACGGCCCTGCGCCCGGCACACGATCCCGAGGTTGTGGCGCGCTTCGGCCACGCCGCGGGGGAAGTGGGCCTGCTCGTAGGATGCGATGGCGCGCGTGTACGCGATGACGGCGCGCTTGTAGTCGCCCTGCATGTTGGCGATGATGCCCAGGTTGTTGGAGCAGCGGCCCACCGTCGCCATGTCGTTGTCGTCGGTGGCCTCTTCCTGGGCGCGGGTGAAGAAGTACGTCGCTTCGTCGATGCCGCCGCGCTCCAGCGCGATGGCGCCGCAGACGTTCAGGGCCCGCACTTCCATCATCCGGTCCTTCAACGAGCGGGCGCGCAGCTGCGCGACCATCGCCCACTGCTGGCCCACCTCGAGACGGCCGAGGCGGCTGTGCGCGATGCCGAGGAGCAGCGTGAGGAGCGCCGACTCTTCCAGCTCGTCCTTCGAGCGCTGCTCGAGGTACGTGAGCAGCTCGGCGTAGCGGCCGGCGTCGGCGAACTGCTGCGCGACGTGGATCGGCGCGAGCGTGCCGCGAAGGTCGGCCGCGAACGCCTCGTCCCAGCCCAAATCGGCCAGCTTCCGGATTTCGCTTTCGGCGCCCATGCGGGCGAAGATGCCCTTGGCACTCTGCGCCGCGGCCTGCGCTTCGGCCGTATGGCCCGTGCGACGCAGTACGACGGCGAGATCGCGGGTGGCCTCGCCCTGGAGCAGCAGCCGCTCGTGCAGCTCGGCGCGGCCGATTACTTCGCGCAACGACTTCTCGGCGCGGGGCAGCTGGTTCTCCACTGCCAGCACCAGGGCCACGATACGCAGATCCTCGGCCTCGGCCACGGGATCGGGCATCTGGCCGCGGATCACGCGGATGCGGTCGAGCTCGCGACGGGCGAGCTCCGGCTCGCTCCGCACCGCGCGGATTTCAGCGCGGCCGCGCAGCGTCACCGCATAGAGTGCCTCGTCGTGGCTCGCTTCCGCCGCAGCGACGGCTTGATCGGCAGTCGCCAATGCCTTGTCCAACGCGCCCTGCTCGCGATATGCGTTGGCGAGGTTGTGCAGGCAGTCGGCGACGCCAGCCTGCATGCCGGCGCGATGGTGGGCAGCGGCGGCGATCTCCCAGGACGAAATAGCTTCGGCGTGGCGGCCGCGCAGATGGCTGATGATGCCCAGGTTGTTCGAGGCCCGGCCGGTCGTGGCATGATCGCCGTCGCGGCTTGCGGCCATGAGGGCCTGCGTGCAGAAGTCGGCTGCTTCGGTGAGGTTACCGCTGACGAGGGCGATCGCGCCCCGGGCGTTGAGCGCATGACGCTCGACGCTATGCTCGCGGCGCTGACGCGCGGCGGCGAGGGCCTGATCGATCCACTGGAGACCTTGTTCGTGCCGGCCGAGCCGCGCCTGCGCGATGCCGTAGAGCAAGGCGAGCGTCGGATCAGCGAGCTCGGTCTGGTCGCGCCCGCCCAGGAACTCGACGACCGCGGCGTGGTGGCCGGCGGCCGCGAGTGCGCGGGCCTTGGCGACGACGGGCGACGCCTCAGCGAGGCGTTGGTCGCGGATTTGATCTTTGGACATGGGAGTCGGTCTCGCGCCTACCAGCCCACTGACCAGTCCAGGAGTACGTCGTATTCGCTGAAATGTGGCAGTGCGTAGCTGAACGATTTCTCTTCAACTGACTGGATCGCCTCGAGCTTCGTCCACGGATCAGTTGAGACCTCGCGATACCAGAGGCCGAGCACCTGCAGTTCGAGACGGGCATCGACGCTATCGACGACGCCGTCGCCGTTCAAGTCTCCATTGGCACCACCATAGAAGATCTTGAGGTCCGCGGGCGTCCCAAACAGGAGGCCCGTGGGCTCAAACCGCACACCGATCTCCGATGTATCGACGGTGACCGTGACGAGGACCGAGTCACCCACCGCGAGCGTACCGACACCAGGAACGAACTGCGGGTCCGTCGTCGTCAGCGTTAGGAACGGATGAACGAGCGTGTCGATCGCACTCTGGTAATTGATCTGGACCGAGCGCGACTCGCCGCGAACGGCCCAGAACGACAGGACGTACCGGTCGAGGCTCAGGGGAGGAGTCATGGCCATCGTTCCGGATCGGCCGGCGTGAGCATCACGGCGTGCGGTGAACTGCGGAGACGCTGCCCAACGCAATGCTTGGGGACCCGCGGGCGGTTTCGTCGCTGTGGGTTGGTCCGCGCAACGCGCTACGGAGAGCGCGAGGGCCAGCACCATGAGTGAGCGGCGAACGAGCATAAGGTCTCCAAGGGCTCCGAGGTTCACGCTGCCATTACGTGGGCGCTTGACTGCTTGAGCTTTAGGGGGCAGTTTTGGACGGAATCGGTCCCTCTGCTCCGTATCAACGACACCGAAAGTAGGCAGATCTTGTCCCCTGTCAAGCCCGAAGCTGGCCCGAAAAGAGTCCCCGTCACAGATCGGCTGGCGCTGCTGTTGGACGTCTTCAGCCCATGGGAAGGGATCTCCTTGAGCTACCGGCAGTTCGCCGCGGCGCTTGGTGGCACTGTAACTGAGGCAGCAGTAAAGAAATGGCCGCATAGGGAAAAATTCCCGGCCGATGTCGCCCGGCTGATCGTCACAAAGGCCAAAGAGCTTGGCATCCCAGATGTTACGCTAGAGTGGGTACTTTGGGGGGAGGGAACAGGTCCCAAAAAAGGAACCAAAAAGGTTCCACAAACGGCCCAACAGCAGGAATATCAGGAGCTGGCGACGAGCATTGCGGAGGCGCTTAGGACCGATTTGGCTCACAACGAGTTCGGGCAGTGGTCGTCGGTGGAGGTGCAGCGGACGCTCGTCTGGTCTTTGAAGGACCTGGCGCGCCGGCTGTGGGTGCTCCGCTTCCCCATGACCGAGACCTTCAAGCTGACCGATGACTGGGGTACGAAGATCGGTTTGCCGACGCGTTCCCTTGCCTCTGGCCAGGGGGCTGATGATTTTTCGGCCTCTTCGCCGGCAAATTCTCAGGGCCGATAGCTCAACTGGCAGAGCAACTGACTCTTAATCAGTAGGTTCTCGGTTCGATTCCGAGTCGGCCCACTCTGAGGCTTAACCGCCCGTCGTATAGTCATGCAGCTCAGTGCCGCGTTGGCGTACAACGCGATCTTCTCGATCGCGCCGTTCCTCTTAATGGGTCGTTGGGATCGCCGGGATGTCGGCGCAGCATTTCGGCGGCTCGATCCTCGCCACGATCGCCGGGGCCGTTGGACTGATTCTCGGCGATGGTGTTGTCCACCGTGCTCGCCGCAAGGTTGTGCCCAACTCGTTCGCCGTGCCCGTGAAAACGGTCACGATCGAGAAGCCCTCGCTGTCTATTTCTTCCGGGACACCGTCCCGATCGCGTTGATCAAGTCGCCCAAGTCATAGGGCTTCGTCACCGACGGCTGCCCGCAATTTTCCAAGAACGCGCGCGTCTCGCCGCGCGCCTGATCGCCGGTTACGAACACGAAGCGCTTAGCGACCAGCGGCCGGCTGTTGACGAGTTGCTCATACATGGCGCGTCCGCCGAGCCGCGGCATCTGGAGATCCGTGACGATCGCATCGAAGGTGTTGTCGCCCCCGCGATCGCCGATGCGCTCCATCGCCTCCAGGCCATTTTCGACGGCAACGACTTGATGGCCTTCACGCTCCAGCAGCAAGACCATCGCTTGCCGGTTGACCGCGTCGTCATCGACGACCAGGATCCGCATGCGCGGCAAAGTCTCGGTGGGCGCCGCAAGTGCCGGCTGCGCGCCCAGCAAACTGCGCGGCAGTGTCGCGACGACTTCGGCTCCCGTGCTGCCGCCGCGGGGACGCAGCCGCAGGCTGCCGCTTGCCGACTGTGCCAGCGCGCGCGCGAGCGCGAATTCCACTTCGCCGCCGCCGCCCGTTTGCGTGAACCGGAACGGCGAGACGAGGCGCTGCTCGGCCTCCACTGAGAGCGGCGTGCCCGAATCCCACAGCGACACAACGACCGATGGTCCGGTCGCGATCGCGTCGAGTCGGAGCTCGCGCGGCGGCTGTGACGCGCGCAGCCGGCGCAACGAAAAGTCCAGCAACTTCGTGAGCATCTCGGTCAGCTGTGCCATCGGGCACGCCACCATAGGAAGATCGCCAGGCACCGACCGCACGATCTTGACGCCGAGCTCCCGGAAGGTGGACTCGCGCTCGGCCAGCACGCCGTTGATCACGACGGCGGCATCGCACGGTTCCGCGGCACCAGCGGGATGTGCGGCAAGCTCGAGGAAGTGGCTCGTGATCTCGGCGGCGCGCCGGACTTCGCCGTGCAGCAGCACGAGCGCGCGGGCACGCTCCGGATCGAGTGGGCTGCCATGCAGTAGATCGGCGAGCGCGCCGATCGCGGCGAGACGGTTGTTCAACGCATTGAGAACGTTGGCAGAACCTTCATCGAGGACGACGTGCTTGACCGGCGAGGTTGTCGAGGCTTTGGAGGTTGGTGGCGGTTGGGAAGGGGGGGCGGGGCGGGCCTGTGGCACAGGTACCTGCTTCTGGCGGCCCAGCAGGTAACCCACGAGCGCGCCCACCGCCGCGCCAAACCCGAACGCGACCCATAACTCCATGCGGGAAAGCTATGCACGGAGATGGTTTGCGCGAGTAACCCAGATCACGGGAGAGAGTAAACGACGATGCGCGCGGGCCCGCCCTTCACCGGCCAGATCGGCGAGTTCAGCCCGACGGCAGCGGCGATGCGCTCTTTGCCGCCCGCCTCGTACGCGATCACGCCACCGCCGATCGCGCCCCCGGCCGAGTGGCGCCACACGATGTTGCCGCGCATTGCATCGAACGCGAGCACCTCACCGTCGAGGTTCCCCGTAAAGACCAGGCCGCCCGCGGTGGACGTGATCCCCGCGACCATCGGCTTGGACGTCTGCACTTTCCATCTTATTGCGCCGGTCTCGGCGTCGAGCGCGGTGACCCAGCCCTTCCATTGACTCGGTGGATCCATGCGGCCGAACGAGAGCTGTGGATCATCCATGCCGGTCCATGGTTGGCCCGGCGCGCCATGCAGCGTATCCAGCGACTGGAGTTTGACCGACGTGCACCAGTCGATCGCGTTCACGAATACCGTTCCCGACGCACGATGATAGGAAGGGCCATTCCATTCTACGCCGCCCTGGGAGCCCGGACAGAAGCGCGTCCACTGATCGGACGACAGCGGCGCCGTGATGTTCTCGCGCGTCGTGATGGCGGTCTCGTAGCGCGGTTCGAGGGACAACGTCTCCGACATTCCGCCCCTTCCGCCCCCGCCCCCCCCGCCGCCCCCACCGGCGGGCGTGCCGTCGCGGCCGCGCTCGATGCCGTACACCATGCCGTCCTTGGCCGCGGCAATGAGGAGGGGAACGCTCCGCGACGTGATGATCGCGGGGCCGGCGGAGACGTCCCAGTCGTGGAAGTCGTGCTTAATCGGCTGCATGTAGGTCTTCAGTTTGCCTGTGTGCGCATCGAGGCCGAGCACGGCGTTGGTGTAGAGGTTGTCGCCGGGATGAAGCTCAAGCACGAAATCAGGACCGGGGTTGCCCGTCGTCACATACAGCGTTCCGGTCAGCTCATCGAGCGCATAGGACGTCCACGTCGCGCCGCCGGTCGGCGGATTCTGCGGCGAGGCTTTCACCCAGGTGGCACGCGCCGGCCCGGAATCGGGCACGACGTTGAACTGCCAGACCGTACGGCCCGTCTGCGCATCCAACGCGTAGATCCGCCCGGTCACGCCGAAGATGTCGCCGCCGGCATTGCCGACAAAGACGAGATCGTTCCAGGCGAGCGGCGCCATGGGGACCGACTCGCCCTTCTTCGGGTCGCCGATCGCCACGTCCCACCGGAGCTTTCCGGTGACGGCATCGATTGCGAGCACGTGCGCGTCGCCGGTGCCGCGGAAGATCAGACCTTCGCTGTAGCCGACGCCGCGATTGACCTTCAGTGGCGTCGCCGGCTCGGGGCGCGTGAACTTCCACTTGAGCTGGCAGGTCGCGCCGTCGACGGCGTACGTCGTGTTGAACGCGGTGAAATACAACGTGCCGGCGACCGCGACGATGCCCGACTCGAAGCTCACCGTGTCCTGCGTGTCGAAGGAGCAGGCCTGCGCGAGGCGCTTCACGTTCGAAGTGTTGATCTGCTTCAGCGGCGAGTAACGTTCGCCACTGAGTGAGCCGTTGTATGCAACCCAGTCACCCAACGATCCATCGGAAGTCGTCGAAGAAAGGGCGGCGGGTTGCCGGTGCGCCGCACACCCGGCGAGCATCAGGAATCCCGCCACGAGCCTGTACTTCATCTGCAAACCTCTCTATTTTTCTGCGCCCGCCCTGGTGGTGGAACTGGTAGACACGCTGTCTTGAGGGGGCAGTGCCGCAAGGCGTCTCGGTTCGAATCCGAGCCAGGGCATTCCGATCCAGTCGCTCTGCATGGGGCCGTTATCTCGAGTCGTAGATGCAGTCTAGACGGGCGAGCATAAGGGAGTAACTCGCTCGAGTCGTTAACCCGTTGGATTGAGTCGCAACGACCTGCGACGCCAGCGGCGTCCCAGCTCGACAGCCGTAACGCAGGCCGAGAGCCAGAGCAGTCCTGCCGCATAACCCCCTACGACATCACTGAAGTAGTGCACGCCCAGGTACAGACGGCTGAGTCCGATGGCGGTAATCACCCCGCCGGCGATGGCCACGATCGCCCACTGGGTGCGGCGATGGCCGCGTGCTGCCAGCATAAGCACGTACGCCAGCATGCCATAGCCAACCAGCGACCCCATCGCGTGTCCGCTGGGGAAGCTCCAGGTGGGATCATGCAGCAGTGCCCCGGCGTAGACCGGACGCGGGCGGTGAATCGTGAGCTTGAGCCAGGTGTCGATCACGCTCGACCCTGCAAACGCCGCGACCCAGCCAGCGAGTACGATCCATTCGCCGAGCGACGCCAGTACGAGCGCTCCGCCCAGGGCCAGTCCCGTCATCAGCACCGGCGCGCCGAGGCGGCTGATGTAGATGGCGACGGTGACGCCGGAGGGTGAGGAATGGCGGTGCAGCGATTCCAGCACGCTCGAGTCGAAGCGAGTCAGCCGATCCTGTGTGGTGACGCGCTGGCTGATGGCGCCAAGCATGAAGAGCGCTATGAAGCCGACGGCAAGTCCGATGCGAACTCTGCGCAGGGTGGGACTGGCGTTAACCGAAACGTCTCGCGGCGCGCTCACGCGCCTTGCGAGCCTCCTCTTCGCGGTTCCTGGGTGGGGCCTTCACGGTGAGCGAATCGATCAAACGGCGGGCAATCACTGTCACGTCATTGACCGCAGTATTGAACGCGGCTTCGTTGGCGTGCGATGGCTTCGTCGTGCCACTGAGTTTCCGGACGAATTGCAGCGCCGACGCGCGAATCTCGTCGTCGGTCGCGGGGGGCTCGAAGTTGGCCAGGGTCTTGATGTTTCTACACATGACGATTCTCCTGAATTGCAAAGGCCGTGCCTGTCGATTGCGGGCAGGCTCGTTCGTCGCATTGGTGAGTAGGATACACCGACAACCTAATCGGAAAGCGAGAGAGGGCCATGCGATTCCTCGTGATGGTGAAGGGGAACAAGGAGTACGAAGCCGGCGCCATGCCGAAGCAGCAGGAGCTGGCCGAGATGGGGAGGTTCAACGACGAGTTGGGGAAGGCGGGGATCATGCTGGCCGCCGACGGCCTGCATCCGTCCTCAAAGGGCGTCCGGATTTCGTACTCCGGGAATAAGCGGACCGTGCGCGACGGCCCGTTCACTGAGGCCAAGGAGTTGGTCGCCGGTTTCTGGATCTGGCAGGTGAAGTCGCGCGCCGAGGCCCTCGAATGGGCGAAGCGCATTCCGTTCACCAACGGTGAAGAAGTCGAGATCCGGCAGGTGTTCGAGGCCGAGGATTTCGGCGCCGAGCTCACCCCCGAGCTGCGACAGTACGAGGAGCGCCAACGGCAGCAAATCGAGAAGAACCGCCAGCAGGCGAGGAAATAACCATGCGATTCATGACGATTGTGAAGACCCGTGAGACGAACGCGCCACCGCCGCAGGAGCTCATCGAGCGCATCAATAAGCTGGCCGAGGATGCGACGAAGCAGGGTGTCTTTGCGGGGATGGGTGGCCTCGGGCCAACGGCGCTGGGTGCACGCGCGCGGCTCGCGAATGGAAAGATCACCGTGAAGGACGGGCCGTTTGCCGAAGCCAAGGAGGTCATCGGCGGCTACGCGATCTTCGACGTGCCGTCCAAGAAGGAGGCGTTGGAGTGGACGCGACGCTTCCTCGAGGCCCACGTCGGCTTGTGGGATCACGAGCTGGAAGTCGAAGTGCGACCGATGATGGATGGACCGTCAGAAGACCGCTGACGCCATCGATGCGGTCTGGCGGATCGAATCCGCCAGACTCATCGCGGGGCTCGCGCGGATCGTCGGCGACGTCGGACTCGCCGAGGATCTCGCGCAGGATGCGCTCGTCGCCGCGTTGGAGCAATGGCCAAAGTCCGGCGTCCCGGACAACCCGGGCGCCTGGCTCATGGCGACCGCCAAGCATCGCGCGATCGATCAGCTGCGCCGCCGGAAGATGCAGGACAAGAAGCATGAGCAGTTGGGACGCGCGCTCGACGAGCAGCGGGTGAGCCCCGAGCCGGCGCTCGCGGCAGCCATGGATGATCATGTGGGCGACGACCTGCTCAGCCTGATCTTCACCGCGTGCCATCCGGTGCTCTCGACCGAGGCTCGCGTCGCGCTGACCTTGCGGCTGCTCGGCGGGCTGACGACCGACGAGATCGCGCGCGCGTTTGTCGTCCCGAAGTCGACCATTCAGCAACGCATCGTGCGTGCCAAGCGTACGCTCGCCGCGGCGCACGTGCCGTTCGAAGTCCCCCGTGGGCCCGATCTGACCGCGCGGCTCGAGTCCGTGCTGGAAGTGATCTATCTGATCTTCAACGAAGGCTACGCGGCGACCGCGGGTGCGGATTGGGTGCGGCCCGCGCTATGTGAGGACGCGCTGCGACTCGGTCGCATTCTTGCCGAGCTCGCCCCCGAGGAGCCCGAGGTGCACGGGCTCGTGGCGCTCATGGAGATACAGGCTTCGCGCTTACGGGCGCGGGTCGGGCCAACGGGTGCACCAGTGCTGCTGCTCGATCAGGATCGCGGCCGTTGGGATCATCTGCTCATCGGCCGGGGCCTGGCCGCACTGGA
>DATGEQ010000033.1:0-9176 GCA_035309945.1 Gemmatimonadales bacterium
GTGTCGGCCGTCGATGGCCCGATGCCGCAGACGCGCGAGCACATTCTGCTCGCCCGGCAGGTGAACGTGCCGGCCATCGTCGTCTTCCTCAATAAATGCGATCTGGTGGACGATCCCGAGCTGCTCGACCTGGTCGAGCTCGAGGTGAGAGAGCTGCTGTCCAAGTATCAGTTCCCCGGCGATGACACGCCGGTGATTCGGGGCGCGGCTTTGAAGGCGATCGAAGGCGACAAGCAATGGGCGGGGCGGATCGAAGAGCTGCTCGCGGCGCTCGACAAGAACATCCCGATCCCCAAGCGCGAGATCGACAAGCCGTTCCTGATGCCGGTCGAAGACGTGTTCAGTATCACGGGCCGCGGCACGGTCGCGACCGGAAGAATCGATCGCGGCAAGATCAAGGTCGGTGAGGAAGTGGAGATGGTCGGCTTCGGGACGGACAAGAAGACGGTCGTCACGGGCGTCGAGATGTTCCGCAAACTGCTGGACGAGGGCCAGGCGGGCGACAACGTCGGCCTCCTGTTGCGCGGCATTGAAAAGGACCAGATCGAGCGCGGCATGGTGTTGGCGAAGCCGGGTTCGATCAAGCCGCACACGCACTTTGAGGCTGAGGTCTACGTCCTGACGAAGGAAGAGGGTGGCCGCCATACGCCGTTCTTCAAGGGCTATCGGCCGCAGTTCTACTTCCGCACGACGGACGTGACGGGAAATGTGGAGTTGCCGGCGGGCGTGGAGATGGTGATGCCGGGCGACAACACGAAGATGACGATCGAGCTGATCACGCCGATCGCGATGGAGGAGCAGCTGCGGTTCGCGATCCGTGAAGGCGGACGCACGGTCGGTGCGGGCGTTGTCACCAAGATCTTGAAATAAGAGGACACCGTGCCGCGCGAGAACATCATCATGGAGTGCACGGTCTGTAAGAGTCGGAACTATTTCACGACCAAGAACAGACGCAAGCACCCCGAGCGGGCGGAATGGAAGAAGTACTGCCCGCGCTGCAACAAGCAGCAGGCGCACAAGGAATCGAAGTAATGGCAACGGAAGTCATGACGGGCGGCGGACCGGGCGCCGGCGCTCCGGAGACTCGGCCGGTCGGGCGCATCGGCCGCCTGATTCAATTCTTGCGCGATGTACGCAACGAGCTGCGCAAGGTCACATGGCCGACGTTCGACGAGCTGAAGAAAGCCACGACCGTGATCATCATCTTCGTCACGGTACTGGGCGTCGCGATCGGACTGATGGATTCGTTCTTCCAGTTCGTGTTCGTGAAGCTCGTGGCGAGGATGTTCTGATGGCCCCCCCGGATCTCCGGTGGTACGCGATTCAGACCACCGCGGGGCATGAGAACAAGGTGCGCAATCTGATCGCGCGCCGCATTGCCGAAGACGCGCGCGCCGAGGCGGAAAAGCCGATCCATCAGGCGCTGGTCCCTACGCAGGAACAGGTGGAGATCAAGAACGGCAAGAAGGTGAACGTCGAGCGGAAGATCTACCCGGGTTACGTGCTCGTGGAGATGGACCTGAACCAGGAAACCATCCACACGATCAACGGCATCCAAGGCGTGATCAAGTTCGTCGGCACCGGCCGGCTGCCGATGCCGCTCCGGCCGGACGAGGTGAACCGGCTGCTGGGCGTCGAAGAGGCGATCAAAGAAGAGGAACCCGCCGAGGCGATTCCGTTCCTGGTGGGTCAGGTCGTGGAGATCACGGAGGGACCGTTCTCGGATTTCAGCGGGACGGTGCAGGAAGTGTTGCCGGACAAAGGAAAAGTGAGAGTGTCGGTCGCGTTGTTCGGGCGTCCGACCTCGGTCGAGCTGGATTATCTACAACTGAAGGCGCATTAACGGCGCAGTACTGCGCAGCAATGCGCCGTACACCGTGACCACACGGATTTGTGGGAGTCCGCAAGGACGTTAATAGAGGAAAGCATGGCCAAACCAGTCACCGCAATCGTCAAGCTGCAGGTGCCCGCCGGTCAGGCGACGCCTGCGCCGCCGGTGGGCACGGCCTTGGGCCCGCACGGCGTCAACATCATGGAATTCGTCAAGCAGTTCAACGCCAAGACGGGCTCGCAGGCCGGGATGATCACGCCGGTCGTGGTCACGATCTACAAGGACCGCACGTTCACGTTTGTGACCAAGACCCCGCCTGCCTCGGTCTTGCTCAAGAAGGAAGCGGGGATCGAGAAGGGCTCGCCGACGTCCAACCGCGAGAAGGTCGGCAAGGTCACGCGCGCGCAGCTCAAGAAGATCGCGGAAATCAAGATGCAGGACCTGAACGCGACCGACCTCGAGGGCGCGATCAACATGATCGCCGGGACGGCGCGCTCCATGGGCCTGACGGTGGAGGGTTGATGCGGACGCACGGCAAGAAGTACCGCACCGCCGCCCAGACCATCGAGCCGCGCAAGCTGTACGCGCCGCCGGCCGCCGTCGAGCAGGTGAAGAGCACCGCGTTCGCGAAGTTCGACGAGTCGGTCGACGTCGCGGTGCGGCTCGGCGTCGATCCGAAGCACGCCGACCAGATCGTCCGCGGCACGGTATCGCTGCCGCACGGCACAGGCAAAAAGATTCGCGTGCTCGTGATCGCGCAGGGCGACAAAGCGAAAGAGGCCGAAACGGCCGGCGCCGATTTCGTCGGCATGGAGTACGTCGCGAAGATCAAAGAGGGGTGGCTCGACACCGACGTCATCGTCGCGACGCCCGACGTCATGGGACAGCTCGGCGCGCTCGGAAAGGTGCTGGGGCCCCGCGGGCTGATGCCGAACCCCAAGGCCGGCACGGTCACGATGGATGTCTCGAAAGCGGTGAGGGAGCTGAAGGCCGGAAAGATCGAGTTCCGGGTCGACAAGAGCGGCATCGTGCACGCCGCCGTCGGCAAGAAGTCGTTTTCGGCGCAGCAGCTCGCGGAGAATCTGCAGGCGTTCATGGACGCGATCGTGAAGGCGAAGCCGGCGGCGGCCAAGGGCCATTACATCCGCTCGGTGACGGTCTCCAGCACGATGGGACCGGGCGTGCGCGTCGATACGGCGGGATATCATCAATGAACCGCACCAAGGCGCAGAAACAGGAGATGGTCACGACGCTGGCGGCGCAGGTCGCCAAGTCGCAGACGATCTACGTCACCGATTTTACGGGTCTCAACGTGGCCCACATCACGGATCTGCGCCGCCGCCTGCGCGCGGTCGGCGTCGAGTACGTGGTGGTCAAGAACACGCTCGCGCGCCGCGCGCTGACCGAGCAGCAGCTCAAGGTCGGCGCGGGGGGCGGGGGCCTCGAGTCGTTCCTCGCCGGCCCCACGGCGCTGGTGCTGGCCGGGGCGGACCCGGTCGGCGCGGCAAAGGTGCTGACCGACTTCGCCAAGGAATTCGAGAAGCCGTCGATCAAGGTCGGGCTGGTCGAGGGCAAGCCGGTGACGCAGGCGCAGGTGAAGTCGCTAGCGGCATTGCCGTCGAAGACGCAGCTCCTGGCCCAGCTGGGCGGGGCGCTGCAGGCGCCGATGGCCGGATTCCTCGGCGTGTTGAACGGATTGTTGTATCAGGTGGTGGGCGCTCTCGAGGCGCTGAAAGAACAACGCGGCGCGGGCGCCGCCCCTTCACAGAGTTAGGGAGAACACAATGGCGACGCAGACAATGAGTAAGGACGACATCCTCGAAGCCATCGGGAACATGTCGGTGTTCGAGTTGGCGGAGCTGATCGAAGCATTCAAAGGCAAGTTCGGCGTCACCATCGCGGCACCGGCTGCGGCACCCGCGGGCGCAGCGGCAGGCGGCGCCGGCGCCGCGGCAGCCCCGGCGGCCGAGGAAAAGACGGAGTTCACGGTCGTGCTGAAGGCGGGCGGCGAGAAGAAGATCCAGGTGATCAAAGAGATTCGCGCGATCACCAGCCTTGGCCTGAAAGAGGCGAAGGATCTGGTCGAGGGCGCACCCGGGACCGTGAAGGAAGGCGTGTCCAAGCAGGAAGCGGAAGAAATCAAAAAGAAGCTCGAAGCGCAGGGCGCGGTCGTCGAACTGAAGTAGCCTCGAGTGCGCCCAGGGCCACGGGGGTCCTGGGCAAGCCCCGAGTCTCGCTTCGGTCGATGACATGCGCGGATTAACTACAACCTGTTCGCTTTTCCGAGCCCTAGGATCCTCCCCCGCATCGGAGCCTGATGCGGGGGCGGTAGGGCCTTTTGCGTCACTTTGAGGGTTCGCATGACCACTAAGACGTCCGTACACCCGCATCTGTCGTTTGCAAAACTCGCTCAGGGCATGCCGATGCCCCACCTGCTCGACATTCAGACCCGCGCCTTCCAGTCGCTGCTGCAGCCGGACGGCAAGGATGGCGCGCGTTCCGACGTCGGCCTCGAGCGGGTCTTCAAGGACCTGTTCCCGATCCAGGACGTGAACGGCAACTACTCGCTCGAGTTCGTGAAGTATGCGCTCGGCGAGCCGAAGTACACGGTCGAGGAGTGCATCGAGCGCGACATGACCTACTCGGTGCCGCTCAAGGCCACGCTCCAGCTCGTCGTGATGGAAGAAGTGGGCGAGGTCACGAAGACCAAGCGGCCGAAGAACATCATCGAGAAGGAGGTCTATCTCGGTGAGCTGCCGATTCTCACGCCACTGGGCACGTTCGTCATCAACGGCGCCGAGCGCGTCATCGTGTCGCAGCTGCACCGCTCGCCCGGCGTGGTGTTCGAGGAGAGCATCCACCCCAACGGCCAGCGGCTCTTCTCCGCGCGCATCATTCCGTTCCGGGGCTCGTGGGTCGAGTTCACGGTCGACATTCACGACGTGATCTACGTCCACATCGACAAGAAGAAGAAATTCCCGGCGACCGCGCTGCTGCGGGCGTTCGGGTACGGCGGCAATGCCGACATCCTCAAGCTGTTCTATGCGGTGAAGGAGATCGACATCACCGGCAAGCTCGAGGGCCGCGCGCAGAAGCGCGAGGTGCTCGGCACGCTGCTGGCGGCCGACGTCCCCGATCCCGAGAACAAGAAGGGCGAGCCGCTCGCGCGTGTCGGTGACGAGCTCACCCTCGAGCGCTTCAACGCGTTCCGCCGCGCCGGCATCACCGCGGTCCGGGTGTTCGCGGGCTACACCTCCCTCGATCTCCGCGACGACGGCGTGCCGACGACGACGCAGCAGGCGCCGAGCAAGTACGTGCTCGCGTTCGACGTGGCGGACACCGACGGCGAAGTCGTCGGCGAGGCGGGGCGCGAGCTGTCGGACACGCTGCGCAAGAAGCTGCTCAAGGCCGGCGTCACCAAGGTCGACGTCCTCCTGCCCGCGGGCCGGAGCGAGTCGCCGCTGATCAAGAACACGCTCGCCAAGGATCCGACGCACACCGAGGCCGAAGCGCTGGCGCAGATCTACACGCTGCTGCGCCCCGGCGAGGCGCCGAACATCGAAACGGCGCGCGAGGCGCTGAAGCGCCTGTTCTTCCACCCCAAGCGCTACGACCTGGGGAGGGTGGGACGCTACAAGATCAACCAGCGGCTCAAGGTGGGCGTGCCGAAGGATCACACCGTCCTCACCGAGGACGACTTCGTCGCGATCATCCGCTACCTGATCGAGCTGTCGGAAGGGCGCGGCTACACCGACGACATCGACCACCTCGGCAACCGCCGGGTGCGGTCGGTCGGCGAGCTCATCGCGAATCAGTTCTCGGTCGGCCTGTCGCGCATGGCGCGACTGATCAAAGAGCGGATGAGCATCAACAACGATCCCGAGCGGATCACGCTCGACGATCTGGTGAACGCGCGCACCGTGAGCGCCGTGATTCAGGCGTTCTTCGGCAGCTCGCAGCTGTCGCAGTTCATGGATCAGACCAATCCGCTCGCCGAGCTGACGCACAAGCGGCGTCTCTCGGCGCTCGGTCCCGGCGGGCTCACGCGCGAGCGCGCGGGCTTCGAAGTCCGCGACGTGCACTACAGCCAGTACGGCCGCATGTGCCCGATCGAGACGCCGGAAGGTCCGAACATCGGCCTCATCACCAGCCTCTCGTGCTACGCGCGCGTCAACGAGCTCGGCTTCATCGAGACGCCGTATCGCGTGGTGAAGGACGGCAAGGTGACGGACGAAACGCGCTGGCTGTCCGCCTCCGAGGAGGAGGACTACGCGGTGGCGCAGGCCAACGCGAAGCTCACGCCCGACGGCCGCTTCGCCGACGAGCTGGTGCTGTGCCGCAAGCGGGACGACTACCCGCTGTTGCCGCCGACCAAGATCGACTTCATGGACGTGGCGCCGGAGCAGCTCGTTTCCATCGCCGCGGCCCTGATTCCATTCCTCGAGCACGACGACGCGAACCGTGCCTTGATGGGCTCGAACATGCAGCGGCAGTCGGTGCCGCTCCTCTTCCCGCAGGCGCCTCTAGTGGGCACGGGACTCGAGGACAAGGTCGCCATCGACTCGGGCGCGGTCGTTATCGCGCGCCGCGCCGGCGTGGTCACGCGTGTCACGGCCGATGAAATCATCATTGACGCCGGGGACGAGGACTCAAGAGGTGGTGGCGACAACGCCGACAATCCGTTGGCGCGACTCAAGCAACACGACCGCTACCGCCTGAAGAAATTCTGGCGCACGAACCAGGACACCGCCATCAACCAGCGGCCGCTCGTCTACATGGGCCAGAAGGTAAAGGCGGGGCAGGTGGTCGCGGACGGCGCGGCTACCGAGCGCGGCGATCTCGCGCTCGGCGCCAACGTCACGGTCGCGTTCATGCCGTGGTACGGCCACAACTTCGAAGACGCGATCGTACTCTCCGAGCGCCTCGTGAAGGACGACGTGTACTCGTCGATCCACATCCAGGAGCTCGAGCTGCACGTCCGCGACACCAAGCGGGGGCGTGAGGAGATCACGCGCGAAATCCCGAACGTCGCCGAGGAGTCGCTGGTCGACCTCGACGAGCGCGGCATCGTGCGGATCGGCGCCCACGTCAAAGCGGGCGACATCCTGGTCGGCAAGATCACGCCCAAAGGCGAGACCGAGCTGTCACCGGAAGAGAAGCTCCTCACGGCGATCTTCGGCGAGAAGGCGAAGGACGTGAAGGACAGCTCGCTGAAGGTGCCGCCGGGCATGGAAGGCGTGGTCATCGACGTGAAGATCTTCTCGCGCATCGAGGACCAGGTGGTGGAGAAGGACCGCGGCGAGCGCATCGGCGAAGTCCGCCGGCTCGAAACGGAAGAAAAGGCCCGCATCTCCGAAGCGATGTTCACGGAGATGGGCGAGCTGCTCGCCAACCAGGAAGTCGGCCTGATGCTGAAGGCGGGAACGGTCGAGGAGTACCTCCCGGCCGGCACCAAGCTGACGCGCGAGAAGCTGGCCGAGATCAATTTCGCCGATGTGGACTTGAAGACGCTGCGCGTTTCGAGTAAGGCCGTCAACGAAAAAGTGCGCGCGGTTCTCGACGCGGCCAGCGCCGAGCGCGCCAAGATCGAAGAGAAGTCGGAGGACCAGATCGACAAGATTCTCCAGCCGGACGAGCTGCCGCCGGGCGTCATCCAGCTGGTGAAGGTCTACGTCGCCGAGAAGCGCAAGATCTCGGTCGGCGACAAGATGGCGGGACGCCACGGCAACAAGGGCATCATCGCGCGCATCGTGCCGGAGGAGGACATGCCGTTCCTTCCTAATGGAACGCCGGTGGACATCGTCCTCAACCCGCTCGGTGTGCCGAGCCGTATGAACGTCGGTCAGATTCTGGAGACGCACCTGGGCTGGGCGGCGCATCTCCTGGGCTTCGACGCCAAAACGCCCGTCTTCCAGGGCGCCGACGAAACGGAGATCGGCGTGTTGCTGCGTCTCGCGGGCCTGCGCTGGGCGGCCGATAGCCTGAAGCTCGACGTCCGGCCGCCGGAGCTCGACTCCGCGCGCGTCGACCAGATCGTCACCGACCTGCGGAAGCTGCCGTCGACGAACGGCGGCCGTCCCGACATCGGCACGTCCGGTGTGGAGCTGCTCGGCAGCCGGAACGTGTCGGCGGAGACGCGCGAGCTGTACCACCAGTTCGTGGATTTCCTCAAGTTCGCCGGCAAGGAGCTGGCGGAGCGCGAGCTGGCGCAACGGCGCATCGAGCAGGAGATGCACAACGCCCGGCTCGAGACGGCGGACGAGAAAGACAAGGCACCGCTCAAGACGGGACTCAAAGAGACCGAGAAGTTCCTCGGCAAGGACAAGCCGGCCGACGTGCTGGAAGCGACGGGACGGCCCGCGCTCGCCGCGCTGTTCGGCGCGAAGTCCGAGGCCGACGTCGACGCGGCGGCGGTGGAGCTGCTCGCGGCGGCCGGGATGTCGCCGGTCGGCAAGTGCCGGCTGCGCGACGGCCGCTCGGGCGAGCTGTTCGCGTCCGAGGTGACGGTCGGGTCGATCTACATGATGAAGCTGTCGCACCTCGTGGACGACAAGATTCACGCCCGCTCCATCGGGCCGTACTCGCTGGTCACGCAACAGCCGCTCGCCGGTAAGGCGCAGTTCGGCGGCCAGCGGTTCGGCGAAATGGAAGTGTGGGCGCTGGAGGCATACGGCGCCGCGCACACGCTGCAGGAGATTCTCACCGTCAAGTCGGACGACGTGAACGGCCGCAGCCGCGTGTACGAGGCGATCGTGAAAGGGCAGAACCTGCCGAAGCCCGGGATCCCGGAGTCCTTCAACGTGCTGGTGAAGGAGCTCCAGGCGCTCGGATTGAAGGTGACGCTCGGCACTACCGAAGACGTGGAGGAATAAGTGATCGATTTCCGTAGCGGCGGAGCGGCTGGGGGTGGCCACGACACCAAGACCACCAACTTTGACTATATCCAGATCCGGATCGCCTCTCCCGAGGAGATCCGCGGCCCCAAGGACTCCAAGGAGCGCGAGCGCCTGGAGCTCCAGGGCCAGCGCACGTGGTGGTCGTGGGGCGAAGTCACCAAGCCCGAGACCATCAACTACCGGTCCTTCAAGCCGGAACGGGATGGCTTGTTCTGCGAGCGCATCTTCGGTCCGGTCAAGGACTGGGAATGTCACTGCGGCAAGTACAAGCGGATCCGCTATCGCGGCGTGATCTGCGATCGCTGCGGCGTCGAGGTCACCCGGGCCAAGGTGCGGCGCGATCGGATGGGCCACATCGAGCTCGCCGCGCCCGTGTGCCACATCTGGTATCTGAAGGGCGTGCCGAGTCGGATCGGCCTCCTGCTCGACATGTCCCCGCGGGCGCTCGA
>DATGEQ010000034.1:0-4005 GCA_035309945.1 Gemmatimonadales bacterium
TCCGACATTGGCCCGCAAAGCATGCGCATTGCTTCTCGATCGACCCTCATCGTGGATCGAACGCTCCTCCTGGGGATGCGGCAGCGGCAAACCGCCGCACGATCGCGCCCGCGGGTTCGATCTTGTCGATCCCTTCCACGCTCTTCCCGGCCTGCCAATAATCCTTTGACGTCGGCTCCCGCGCGCCACCGGCGAGCGACGCGCGCTTGAGCTGCCACGCCGAGCGTAAAGCGTAGAACATCCGCGTCCAATGCTTCGTCTTGCGGCCGCGCAGCAGCCAGCGCGCGATGGGTCCCGCCTTCGTGCCGATGCGCTCGACATAGGGCGTGCGGATCACCGCGAGCGGCACGCCGGTCACGCGCTCCGTGAGGACGATGTCGTCCTCGGTCGCGGCCACGATCGCCTGCTTGTAGTCGGGGTGGGCGCCGCATTCGTCGGTCGCGATGAAGCGCGTACCAAGCTGCGCGCCGGCGTAGCCGATGCGCAGCGCCCGCACGAAATCGTCCGCGTTGCCGATACCGCCCGCGCACACGACCGGCACGCCGAGACCCTGCAGCTGCTCGAACAGCCGCTCGGCGCTGTAGGGCCCGGCATGTCCGCCCGCGCGATCGTTCACCGCGATCAGACCGTGCACGCCGCCGGCGAGTCCTTTCTCCGCCCACTTGCGCTCGGTGACATCGTGATAGACGATGCCGCCCTCCGGCGCGACGCGGTCCACCACCCAGCGCGGATTGCCGAGCGACGTGACGAAGAAGCGCACGCCCTCCTCCACCGCGATGTCGACATACTGCCGCATGCGCTCGAGATAGCGCGCCGAGCTGCGCTCGATCAGCACGTTCATCCCGATCGGCTTGTCGGCGATACGCCGGATGAGCCTGAGCCCCTCACGCAGGTCGTGCCCGTACACGTAGATCATCGAGAGCGGCTGGACCACGCCGATCCCGCCCGCGGCGGAGACGGCGGCGACGAGCTCGGGGTTGGTGCAGGGATACATCGCGCCGCAGATCAGCGGCACCTCGATGTTGAGCTGCGCTGTCAGCGCGGTTTTGAGCAAGGTCAATTGTGACCGTGTGTCGGGATGGGGCGCAGGCGCCAGCGCGCGGTCGCGCGGGCGACCACGTCGCCCTGCGCGTCCGTCACGCTGACTTGCGCCTCGTAGTCTTGCGGAGCCGTGACCTCGAGCTGGTCCGCGCGACATTCGGCGATCAGGGACCCACGCGCCTTCTTGAGATAGGTGATCGAGAAGCCGGTCACGATGCCCTGCACCGTCGCCGGCAGTCCCACCAGCACCGCCAGTCCGCTCGCCATCTCGGCGAGGTTGGCGAGCGCCATCGCGTGGATCGAGCCGAGGTGATTGCGGACGCGGCGCCGGTCGCGCAGGGTGACGCGGCAGAAGCCGGGTTCGAGCGCCTGGACGCGCGCGCCGATCGAGCTCGAGTACGGGGTCATGCGGCCGAGGAGGAACGTGAACAACGCGGTGCCGCCGGGCAGCGGAGCCAGGCGGCGCCACAGGGTGCGAAGGCGCTCGCCGGGGGCGGAGAGAGCGTTGGAAGGCATTCTTGATTCCCCGTATAATTTGCCACAACCCGGAGCGCTTTTGGACAAGAAGAAATTTCTCCTCGCCGACGCCTACAACCCGTCCGTCAATTGGGTCTCGCCGATCTACATGGGCCTGAATCAGGCGCCGATCGTCGCGATGGTGGAGAACTATCGCACCGGTCTCTTGTGGAAGAACTTCATGGCCAATCCGGAAGTCCCGGTGATGCTGCAGAAGCTGGAAGCTACCAAACCGTAGCTTCCCTGCTCTTTCCCTTATTTTCTTAAAGCAACGGCGAAGCGTTAATGTTCAGTCGATGACGACACGCGGCACCATTCTGCTAATGTCCTGCTACGAGCTCGGCCACCAGCCGCTCGGCATCGCCTGGCCCAAAGCGTTTCTCGCGCGCGCGGGGCTTGAAGCCGACACCCTGGACCTGGCGGTCGAGCCCTGGGATGACGCGAAGATCCGCCGCGCCACGCTGGTCGCCATCGCGGTCCCGATGCACACCGCACTGCGCCTTGGCGTACACGCCGCGCGCCGCGTCCGGCGCCAGAACCCGCACTGCCGCATCGTCTTCCTCGGCCTCTACGCCGTGTTGAACGCGGCGTACCTGCTCGACGGGATTGCGGACGAAGTGTTTGGCGGCGAGTTCGAGGAGGCGCTGGTCGCTTACGCACGGCGTACGACGTACGACGCACGACCTGCGAAACTCCAATTTCCAGTGCCGAGCCGCGAGACTCTTCCCTCCCTCTCTCGCTACGCCAAGCTGCGCCGCAATGGCGCCGAGATCCCAGCGGGGTACGTCGCGGCGAGCCGCGGCTGTCTCCATCATTGCCTGCACTGCCCCATTCCCCCCGTTTACCACGGCCGTTTCTTTATCGTGCCGCAGCACGTGGTGCTGGAAGACATCCGCCGCCTCGTCGCCGCGGGTGCGGGCCACATCACGTTCGGCGACCCCGATTTTCTCAACGGGCCCGGGCACGCGCTCCGGCTGGTGCGCGCGCTGCACGCCGAGTTCCCGCGCGTGACGTACGACTTCACGGCGAAGATCACACACCTGCTGCGCCACCGCGCCCTGCTCGGAGAATTCGCCGCCACGGGCTGCGCGTTCATCGTGTCCGCGGTCGAATCCCTGAGCGACGTCGTCTTGCGCAATCTCGAGAAGGGGCACACGCGGGCCGACGTCTTCGAGGCGTTCGCGCTCGCGCGCGCCGCCGGCCTGGTGCTCCGGCCGTCCCTGCTCCCGTTCACCCCGTGGGAGACGCTCGACAGCTATCTCGAGTTGCTGGATTTCGCCGACTCGCCCGACCTGCTCGACCAGATCGATCCCGTCCAGCTCACGATTCGGTTGCTGATTCCGCCGGGCTCCGCGCTGCTTGGCCGTCCCGCCATCCAGCCATTCCTCGCTGCGCTCGAGCCTGCGGCGTTCGGATATCGCTGGACGCACCCCGATCCGCGCATGGACGCCCTGCACGCCGAGGTCACGGGGCTCGTCACGGCCGCGACGCAGGATGGCGAGGATCCCGCGGCGACGATCGCACGGCTGCACCGGCTCGCGGCGCGGCGTGCCGGTCGCGCATACACCGCCGGGGTGCGACTCCCGCCTCCCGAGCGACCCATTCCCGCGCGGCTCACCGAGCCGTGGTTTTGCTGAGCGGAGCCCACCGAGAGCCAGTTCGGCTCTGTTTCCTGAGGCTGCCCTAACGGAGGAGCTTTGGACAAAAAGAAATTCCTCTTCGTCTCTTTGGACGGCCTGATTGCCGACATCGCGTGGCAAGTCGTCAAAGAAGGCCACGAGGTGAAGCTGTACATCGACAACAAGGAAGAGCGCGAGATCGGCGACGGCTTCGTGCCAAAGACGGACGATTGGGTGCGCGAAGTCCCCTGGGCCGACTGCGTGGTGTTCGACGACGTGCTCGGCCAGGGCGCGAAGGCGCACCAGCTCCGGCAGACCGGCAAGCTCGTGGTCGGCGGCTCGCCCTACACCGATCAGCTCGAGGACGATCGCGCGTTCGGGCAACAGGAGCTGAAGAAAGCCGGCGTCTCGATCATTCCGCAGGAAAACTTTCACTCGTTCGACGACGCGCTGACGTACGTGCGCGCCAATCCCAACCGTTACGTCATCAAGCCGAGCGGCGAGGCGCAGAACATCAAGCAGCTGTTGTTCGTGGGCGAGGATGAAGACGGCAAGGACGTCATCCAGGTGCTCGAGGATTACCAGCGCGCCTGGGCCGACCGCGTGAAAGCGTTTCAATTGCAGCGCCGCATCGTCGGCGTGGAAGTCGCGGCGGGCGCCTTTTTCAATGGCAAAGAGTTCGTGCTGCCGGTCAACATCAACTTCGAGCATAAGAAGCTCTATCCCGGCGACATCGGGCCCTCCACCGGCGAGATGGGCACGACGATGTTCTGGAGCGAGCCGACGCGGCTCTTCAACGCTACGCTCAAGAAGATGGAATCTCGGCTCC
>DATGEQ010000035.1:0-72443 GCA_035309945.1 Gemmatimonadales bacterium
CCCCCGCTCGATCGCGGTGATCGGCGCGTCCAGCGCTGCTGCGGGGAGGCCGCCGTGCGCCGTGGTCGTCGAAACAGCGCCTTGTATCGCACGCAATCGAACGTACACTAGCGGAGGAGGAGCGACGATGACTACGAAACAAAAGATCGCGTTGGTCGCAAAGCGGGCGCTTGGCCGCGCGCGGATGTGAGCAAGGTGGCGGCAAAACAGTTGGTCGCTGCGGCGGATGCGACGCTCGTCGCCCAGGGCAAGGCCGCACGCGCCGTCAACGGAAGCGGGCAATGAAGGCGGCGCTCAAGAAGGTCATGAAACGGCGGCCATCGCCGGCGGTCGCCACGGCCAGGATCGAGGAGCCGGCAGTCCAGCCGCGGCATGAATTGACGCTCGTCTCACTCTCAAGATTCCTTCATGAATTGGCGCTCAATTTCGGGTCGTACCCTCACGAGGAGTCGCGATGGACTGGGGCCCAATCGTCGTCGGCGTCGATATCTCGCCGGCCGCCAAGGGGGCAGCCGCGATAGCGGAGCGCATCGCGCGCCGGGCGGCGGCGCCGTGCCGCGTCGTGCACGCCGTGCGCGACGCCTGGGCGCCGCTCGTGGCGGTGAGCGTCGATCCGCAAGTCGTCGACATGCAGCAGCTGCAGCTCGGCGTGGCACGGCATCAGGTGAGCGAGGCCTTGCGCGGCAGCATCTCGGATCAGGTACGTGAGAAGCTCGACGTCCGCTTCGGCCCCGCGGCGGTGGTGCTGCAACAGGTGACGCGAGAATTGCAGCCGGGTCTCGTCGTTCTGGGCGGTAAGCTGCACTCGGTTTTGGAGCGCTGGCTGGGCGGCAGTACGAGCGTCCACGTCGTGCGCACGACCGAGGTCCCGGTTCTCATCACGACCGGAGCGCCGACGGCATTTCGTCGGGTGCTCGTCGCCGCCGACCTTTCGAGCGCCGCCGGACCCACCGTCGCACTCGCGGAACGATTCGCGAAGCTCGTAGGTGCGCAATTGCGCGTCCTGACGGTGTTTGAACCTCTGCCCGACCTGCCCGGCATTCCGCCGATGGACCCCACGGAATACTTCGCGCTGGCGCAAGAGACATTGGGGCGCGACGTCTGGCCGCTGGTGACGGCGTCGGCGGTGGAAAAGCTAATCCGCCATGGTGTGGTCGTGGACACATTGATCCGTGAAGCCACCGAGTGGAGCGCCGATCTTCTGGTCGTCGGCTCGCATGGCAAGGGGTGGGCGCAACGCGTGCTGCTGGGAAGTGTGACGGAGCGCCTCATCAATCAGATGCCAACGTCGCTGCTGGTCGCACCGGTCGTCGTTCCCGCGTCGGCAGAGCGGCGGGAGCCGCGGCAAGAGGCCGTCGCCGGCCGCTGAGGAGGATCCTATGTCCGGTCAGCCCATCGTCGTCGGAGTAGACGGGTCGCCCGAAGCGGGTGCGGCCGCGAGTGCCGGCTGGATGATCGCAGAGGCAGCCGGCGTTGATTGCCGTCTGGTACACGCGATGCGGGACGTGCGGACGGCGCTCGAAATGGCGGGTACGGGTGTCTCCCTCGACGCGCTCGAGCTCGCGATGCTGGCGCGCGCGCGCGCCGACATCATGGTCGCGCTGGACGGCCGCGTTCCGTCACTCGTGGCACATAACCTTCAGGTGCGCGCGGGTCGCGCAGCCGCCCTCCTCGACGACGCCATAGCCGCGACCGACGCCCAAATGCTGGTCCTTGGCGGGAAGCATCACTCGGCGCTCGGCCGCTGGCTGGGTGGCAGCACCGTCCAGCACGTCGTGCGGCGCGTGGACATTCCGCTCCTCGTCACGGCCGGTGATCTGCGCCCCCGTCCGCGCGTCATGGTCACGGTCGACGTATCCTACGCCGCACGACCCACCATCGAGCAAGCGACGACATTTGCGCGCCTGCTCGGCGGGCCGCTGCATGCGCTTCATGTCATCGAGCCCACGATGGCCGTGCCGGAAGCGCTCTTTCTACCGGAGCCGATCGATTTCGACGCGTGGTCGCGAGAACGCATCGAACGGGACATGTGGTCGCTCTTGCCGATTCCGGATCATCACAAGGTGATTCGCAGCGGCACCGCAGTCGAAACAATCGCGCAGGAGGCAGCGGCGTGGCGCGCCGACGTGATCGTCGTTGGCTCGCACGGCAAGAGCTGGGTGGATCGGCTGCTGATCGGAAGCACCACCGAGGCGCTGCTGAATGATTTGCCCGCCGCCGTGTTGGTGATTCCGGTGCCGTCGCCCGTGAAGCGCGCTCCTGCGCCGGTGCGCCGCGGGATCGCGGTCGCGCACGCCTGAGCGATGACGCTGCCGTTCAGCGTGGAGCAATTCGAGCGTGCCGTTACGTCTCAGGTTCGGCCGACACCGAGCGCATCCGCCACGCGATTGATGTAGTGGGTCGGCACGTTCGGGTGGCTCAAAACGCGACGCGCTGTATCGAAACAAACCCTTCGCCCGTGTGAGCGCCGTCACGCAGTGCGTCGCATCCCATTCGCTATAGCGAGGTTAGTACGCGGCGACGCATGGTCTCGACTTTGCGCTTGTTGCCGGCAACCATTCCCCAGGAGTAACACTGTGTCGCAGCAAGTGAGCCGGCTGGTTGTTGGAATCGCGCTGTTGGCGGGCATGACCGCGTCAGCTTGTAAGAGCAGCAGCGGGCCGCTGGCACCGTTTCAGCCGCAGATCAGCAATCTCACGGACAATTTCCAGTTCCAGGCCACGGGTGTGCAGAACGTGACCTGGACCTACACATACCAATGGCTGAATAGCGGCGACTCGGCGACGGTGAACCAGGCGACCACCACGACGGCGGGATCAGCGGCCCTGACGATTTCGGATAGCACGGGCGCACTGCTGTACTCGCAATCTCTCTCTGCCAACGGGACATTCGGAATGAAAAAGGGGATTCACGGCCACTGGACCGTCAAAGTCCAGTTCGTGAGCTACAGCGGGACGGTGAACTTCCGCGTGCAGAAACAGTAAGAGGCTGGGCGCCCTCAGCCTCGTCCGACGCCGAGCGCATCCGCGACGCGATTGATGTAGTTGAACCACGCGGCGATCAACGTCATCTGCAGGATCGCGCGGTCATCGAATCCACACGCGCGCAGCCGCTGATGAAACTGCGGGCCGATCCGTGTCGCGTCGCGCGTCATCTGGACGACGTAGTCGAGCATCGCGCGCTCCGCCTCGGACACCGGCGCCTTGGTGTAATCGTCTTCCAGGGCTTCCACCAGCTTCGCATCCAACGTCACCCGACGCAGAAACTCTGCGTGTGATTCGATTCAGTAGCGACAGCGATTCGTGACCGACACCACGGTCGTGATCATCTCGTGGTGGCGGCGGGTGAGCGGCAGATCGGGCGACATCAGCGCGCCGAAAGTCGCGAACGCATGGAACAGCGCGTCGGGGATCAGGCTGTGGGAGGCGACGATGCCCGACGTACCATCCGGCGTGGGGTGGACGGGTGAGGCGTACTCTTTCGGATATAGCTGCTTCTGGCCTTCAACCGCCGAGCGCAGCTTCTCGTCCGCTTCGGGCAGCGGGATGGTCCGAATCCAGGTCATGAACGCGATTCCGGTTGCGAGTGAGTCGTGCGCGATAGATAAGGAAGTACATCGGCACGCCGAGCGCGACGATCAGGACGCCGAGCGCGGCCTGCAGTGGTTGATTGGCACCAAAGAGGAACAGCACGACGGCCACGAGCACGAGAAAGAACACGGCCGGTAATGGATACGCGGGCAGCGGATATGCCGTCGCGCCCTCGCGGCGACGCAGCACCATCAGGCCGGCGACCGTCAGCGCCAGGAATGCCACCGTGACAAAAATGAAATAGGACAGAATCTGCTGGAACGTCCCGAACAATACGAGAACGGCCGCGAGCGCCGCCTGGATCGCGACTGCGCGGGTCGGCGTGCCAAGGCGCGGATCGACAGCCGCAACCGACTTGAAGAACACGCCGTCGCGGGCCATGGCGTAGTACACGCGGGGCAAGGCCATCAGCAGCGCCAACAAGCTGCCCGCGACCGCGACGATGACGATCGCGGCGAACACGCGGCCCCCGGCCGCCCCGAACAACGCTTCTCCGGCCTGCGCCGCGAAGGTCTCTCCTGAAGTCACACGCTCGAGCGGGACGAGATAGAGGAAGACGGCGCTGGTCATGATATAGACGAGGGTGATCGCGGCGACGCCGAGCGTGAGCGCGCGCGGGACCGTTCGCGCCGGATCGCGGGCTTCGCCGCCCAGCTTGGCAATTTCCCACCAGCCGCCGAACGCGAAGAAGGCGCCGATGAGCGCCGGCGCGAGCGCGCCCGGCAACGGCTCCGACCCCGCGCGTTGCGCGACAAACGGCAGGAAATGCGCCCAACTGCCGGCGCGCAGCACGAGAGCGAGAATTGCGAGCAACGCCAGTGCGCCGACCTTGAGTGCGGTGAGCCACTGCATCAGCAGTGCGCCGCGGCGCACACCCGCGATACTGACGGCGGCCAGGATTGCGATGGCTCCGATGGCGATCAGCTTCAGCACGACACCCGAAATGCCGAGCGCATAGCCGACGTAGCTCGCGAGTCCCATCGCCAGGGCGGCGGTGATACCGGGATCCATGACCAGCAGGCACTTCCAGCCATAGAGAAATGCGACGAGCGGGCCGAATGCTTCGCGGAGATAGACGTAGCCGCCGCCCGCCTCCGGGAAGCGCGCGGCGAGCGCGCCATAGCACAGCGCGCCGCTCAGCGCCATCGCCCCCATGGCGAGCCACACGACGAGCAGCCAGAAGGGCGAACCCACCGCCCGCGCCATGGTTGCAGGGGTAAGAAAGATCCCGATCGCAATCACCTCGCCGATCACGAGGGTGCTCAGGGCGCCGACGCCGAGGTCGCGGGACAGACGGTTCATGAGTGGGCACTAAGCTCTAGGAACCGAGTGGCAACCGCCAGTCTCTTCGCCGCTTAAAGACTCGCTCAAGCGTTTCTCAACCGATTTTCAGGCGCCGGGCCCGCGGATCCGATGCCGGTGCCATCCCCAAGCTGCGCGCGAGCCTCGCCGCGGCCATCGGCGCCGAATTCGAGATCTATACGCAGCCGCCGCGCGAGATGCTCATCCGCCGGCTCGGCCAGGCGCTCGCGCAGACCTCACGACAGGTGAACACGCTCGAGCGCCGGCTGGCGCCGGTGTTGCGCGGCACCGTGACCCGAATTCGCCGGGCCCTCGATGAGCGGGAGCGAGAAGAGCGGTTGCGCCTCAAGCGATTGAAAAGGCGTTAACAGCGCCTTCATGGAGGTTTTATCCCCTGGTCGTTATCCCTCTCCTACAGCACCCATAGGGAGGTGCAATGCGTGGTCTCGTGATCGCGATGTTCGTCGGCGCTGTGTCGGTTAGCGGTGGCTGCCAGCAGGCGGCACCGAAGGAAAACGGGTCGCCTCCGGGACGGCCCGGCGGTTTGAACCGGCAGGACGAGCTGTTGCTCGCTGCCGCGAATGTCGCGCTGCCGCCTCCGGGCATTACGGCTTCCGATCTTCCCGAGCCGAATTCGATGGGTGCCAAGCTGGTGGCCACTTACTGCGGACAATGCCACAACATGCCGACGCCTCAGATGCACAGCGCCACCGATTGGCCGGGCGTCGCGCGCCGGATGTGGCTGCGTATGGGACTTTTGTCGCCGTCGTTGGGGGTGAAGGTGCCGACGATGGCTGATCGATTCGCGATGCTGGATTATCTCACGGCAAATGCTTTGAAGGTGAGCGGCGCGACGCTGCCCGCGGGCCGTGGTCGCGAGGCGTTCGCCGAGATCTGCAGCCGTTGTCACGCGCTGCCCGATCCGCGCGTGCACTCGAGCGCCGATTGGCCGACGGTGTTCGCGCGCATGGAGCAGAACATGATTCGGATGCAGGTGCCGCCACCGACGAGAGAGCAGACGTCCGACCTGTTGCTCTATCTGCAGACAGTTGCGTCACGCCCATGAAGACGGCGCGCTCGCTGGAATGTTCGATGACGTGTAGCATCGCGGCCGGGAGGAATCCATGAAAGTTGCACGCTTCGCCATCGGTGCCCTTGTGTTGTTCGCGCTCGGCGCGTGTACCAACGACAAGATCGTCTACCGCGACCGGCCATCCTTCAATCCACCCCCCGACAGTGTCAACGGATTCCTCGGTTACTTCACGGTCTCGACGAAACAGACCAGCTGCGGCAACTGCCACGTCGGGGTGCAGCAGGAGTGGGCGTCGACAAAGCACTCGCATGCGTGGGCCGATCTCCAGGGATCGGGACACGCCGCGAAGTACTGCAACTCTTGCCACAGCGTGTCCGAGCTAGGCAATGCCGTTGGACACTCCGCGGGCTATTCGCTCAAGCCCGATTCCGCGTATCAGGACGTGCAGTGTGAAAGCTGCCACGGCCCGGGGTTCACGCACGCGGATAACCCCGACATCAACGCCAACTGGCCGCTTGCGCGGATTCACGTCGACACGGGCGTGACCACGTCGTGCAGCGGCTGTCACTCGGGCGCTCACGATCCGTTCATCGAGCAGTGGAAGGAGTCCGGCCACGGCTCGGGTCCGGGGTTTGCCGTTGCCGCGACGAACGCGAGCTGCGCGCCCTGCCACGAAGGCCGGACCGCGATGGCGGTGAAGTTTGGCGAGAACGCGAACTTCGTGGAGAAGAGCAGCGCCACGCCCGAGCGGATCGGCTGCGTCACCTGCCACAATCCGCACGGCTCGCCGAACACCGCGCAGCTGCGCGCGCCGCTCGAGACCCCCACGCGCGACCAGTTGTGCGTCACGTGCCACTCGCGTAGCGGCACGCCGCCCTGGAGCGTGGCCGCGTCGGGTGGGACCTCACGCGGCGCCCACGGCGCGCAGGGACTCCTGCTGCTCGGCGAGAATGTGGGCTGGATCCCGCCGAACTTCACCTACGACACGAGCCAGATCGTGAGCACCCACGGGACCTCCGCAAATCCGAGGCTGTGCGCGACCTGTCACGTGGTGCGCGCGACGATCACCGACAAGATCACGGGAGCGTTCACGTTCCAGAGCGTCGGACATACGTTCGACGCCATTCCGTGTCCCGACTCGTCCGGTATCCCGGGCCCATGCTCCAGCGCGGTCGCGCCCGACACCGTCCACGATTTCAGCGCCTGCGCGACCAGCGGCTGTCATAGCGCCGCCGCCACGGCGCGCAGCGCGTATGTCACGTTCAAAGGCCGGCTCGACAATCTGCTGGACCAAATCTGGACCGATAGCAACGGCAACGGCATCGTCGATTCGACCGACGGCGGGCTGATCCCGCAGCTGGTCGCCCGGACGCAGCGGCCCACCGCGACCGCGGCCGATACGGCGGCGATCAATTTCGGCACCACCACGACGACGGTGGCAAAGGGTGCGCTGTGGAATGCGGCGCTCGCGGCCACCGAAGACCGTCCATACTTCTTGAGCGGCAAGATCTTGAATAGAACCTTCGCCACGCACATGGCGTCGGGAAACGGCGTCCACAACCCGTTCCTGCTCGAGGCCCTGTTGACCTCGTCCATCGACGCGCTGCATTCGACCTACAGCCTGCCGACGCCGCCGATCAGTCTCCAGGTGCAGGCCATCCGGCCGCCCGGCGTCAAGACGCGGGCTGGACAGTAGATCGAATAGCAGACATCTGTTGATCATGCTGGTGCTCCAGCAGACGGCAGTCGGCCCGCCGCCCTTACCGGGCGGCGTGGCTGCTGTTTTACGCTTCTTCTTCAATCTGCCGCAGTGGTTCCAGATCGGCGGGTTCTTTGTCGGCCTTGCGGTAGCAGCCTGGCTCATCGTGTACGTGTGGCGCCGCAGGCTGCTCATCGTCGGCTGGATCAAGACGCGGCAGCGGGGCGTGAAGATCGCGCTGGTATCGGTCGCGGCCGTCGCCGTCCTCGGCGGCACCGGCGTTGGCACCGTCAGCTGGAACTACATGCAACACGACAACGCGTTCTGCACCGGCTGCCACATCATGAAGGTGCCGTTTCAGCGGTTCACCGGCTCGAAGCACGATTCGCTCAGCTGCCACTCGTGTCACCAGCAGTCGATCTTCGCGAGCATGCGGCAACTGTATCTCTGGGTCGCCGATCGTCCGCAGAGCATCAAGATGCACGCCAAGGTGCCGACCCCCGTTTGCGCCGCCTGCCACGTCCAGGGAGACAAAGAGAAGGAAAAGTGGAAGCGCATCGCGACGACGGCGGGTCATCGCGTCCACCTGGAGTCTGATTCGAGCGCGTTGCGTAACGTGCAGTGCACCACCTGCCACGGCCTCGAGGTGCATCGCTTCGTGCCGGCGGATTCTACGTGCGGGCAATCAGGGTGCCACAGCAACGTGCAGATTCGCCTGGGCAAGATGGCGGGGCAGACAGGCTTCCATTGCATTGCCTGCCACCAATTCACGGCCGAGGTGCCCCTGCTCGCCACGCGCGATTCGGCGGCGGGAACGCTGCGCCCCGGCGCGCACGAGTGTTTCAGCTGTCACCAGATGCGCGAGAAGCTGGCGGACTTCGATCCCTCGCGTGATCCGCACCGCCAGACCTGCGGCATGTGCCACAATCCGCACCAGCAGACCCGCCCGGCCGATGCGCTCAAGAGCTGCGCGTCGGCGGGGTGCCACGTCGACTGGCGCGACGAGCCCTTCCACACGGGCCAACCGCACAGCCGAGTCGCACAGCAGTGCGAGCTGTGCCACCAGCCGCACGCCGCCAGCGTCGACGCGAGCGACTGCGCCGGTTGTCACGCGGCGGTCAAGCAGCGCACACACGGGCACGTGAATCCGCCGCAGGCGTTCGACACCACGCGGGCGTTGCGGCGAGTTTCCTTCAACGCGATTCCCGACGTGGAGCTCAAGGGCAAGGGCGATGCGAACCCACCGCGCGCCGCCCCCGCTTCCCGGCTCCCAACACCCGCCGACAGCTTCTCGCACGACCGTCATAAACAACTCGCCTGTCTCACTTGCCACGTCACCCGCCAGCCCAATGCCAGCCTCACATTCGCGCCGCCACGCGGGTGCCAGATCTGTCACCATCAGACCCCCGCCGCGAGCGATTGCGCCAAGTGCCATACGCCCGATCAACTCGCACCGGCGCACGCCGAGACCGTCGCAGTCGCCGTGGCGAACCATGCGGCGCGTGCGCGGGCTGTGGCATTCTCACATACGACGCATAGCCAGCTGCGCTGCACGCGCTGCCACACGACGGCGGTTTCACTGGATCCCGCCGACTCCGTCAAAGGGTGTGCCGCCTGCCACGACGATCACCATGGCCCGCGACGGGACTGCGCGAGCTGTCACACCGGTGCCGATATCCAGGCTGCGCATCGTGACTCGGTCGACACGCATGCTGCCTGCGACGCCTGCCATCGCGAAGCTACCGTCGCGCGGCTCGTGCCGGATCGCGGACTGTGCATCACGTGTCACGCCAAGCAGCGCGATCACTACGCGGCGCGCGAATGCACAGCCTGTCATTTCCTCGCGACTCCTGACGAGTACCGTGCGCACTTGCGGAAGGTGGGGGGCGCGTGAAGCGACTCGTCGCGCTCGTGGCTCTGCTCGCGGCTCCGCTGGCGGGGCAGGGGTATCGGCTCAAAGTCGATAATCGCGTTCAGGCGATCAGCTACCGCGGGCTCGAGCTCGACAGCATCGCGGTGACCGATACCATATCGGGACCCAGCGGCGGTCCGACAACGCCTGACGGCTTCGCGGTCCGTTGCCCCAGCGGCGCGGCTTACTGCCTGTACTTCCGTCCCGGGCCCGTCAGGCACGGCGCGCCGCTTGTGACCACCGCTGACCTCTCAGTGTGGGGCTTCGGCGTAAGCGGCCTGAGCGCCCACGTGACGGCGCGTGGCGCCCGGGACCTGACCGGCGACAACGCGTGGCCCGGCTCGGATCCGGCGATCCAGCTGCTCACCGGTTACGCGGAATACAACCGCGAGCGGATCACGGTCCGCTTGGGCCGCGACCTGAACTACAACCGGCTCGGCACGATCGGGTTCGACGGCGGAAGCATTACGCTGCGCGATGGACGGCGCGGGCTCGACGCGTCGCTCTACGGCGGCTGGGGACTCGCGCGCGGCGCGGCGCTGCCGGTGACCAGTCCCGTCGTGAATCCGATCAACGACTTCCAGCCGAGCCAGCGCCAGCTGCTGCTCGGTGTCAGCGCCGGTTGGTCGGGCAGCCACGGCGATTTGCGTGGCGAGTACCTGCGCGAGGTGGATCCGCATACCGACTACTTCGTCTCGGAGCGCGTGGGTTTTTCGGGCGAGCTCCGGCCGGTGCCACGCTGGAGTCTGGCCGCCGGTGCCGATTATGACCTGGCCGCCGGATTGTGGGGCAGTGCCGAAGCGACGTTGGGGTACGCCACGCCTGCCGTGACGAGCGCGGTCGGCGTCCGCCGGTACAGGCCGCATTTCGATCTTTGGACGATCTGGGGCGCGTTCAGTCCCGTGCCCTACAACGCCATTCAGGCGCAAGTCACGGTCAAGGCCATGCCGCACGTGGAGATCCGCGGGCGCGGCGAACGCTATCGCTTCGATGACGCCGGCGTGTCCACGCCGCTCGTTGAGGTCGAGCAATCGGGTTGGCGCGGCGAGCTGGGTCTCACGGCAACGCCGCGACCGGAATGGACGATCGACGCCGGCTACACGCGCGAATTCGGACCCGGGGCGGCCGTGGCGGGAACGAGCGCGAGCATCACGTATCAGCCAAGCAAGTTGTATGCGATCACCGCACACGGCGCGGCAATGGACCGGCCGCTCGAGCTCCGCTTCAGTGAGTCGGTCCTGCATCTCTACGGGATTGAAGGCCGCATCCAGCCGCAGCCGGGACTCGCGCTCGAGCTCGGCGCCGAGCGATATGCGGAACAGCGGCAGCGGCCCGATCCCGCGGCCATGGACTGGAGTCAGTGGCGCGTCACATTGCGCGCGGTGTTCTCAATTGGCAGCAGCGACGACGATCTCCGGAACCTGCCGCCGGCCACGCATCGGATGCCCGGCGGGCGGGCACAACGATGATCGCCCCCGCCGCTCTTCTCGCGCTCGCGCTGCTGCAGCAGCCTGTGCAGGGCTTCGATCATCTGCAGCACAAGAACCTGTTCCCCTCGTGCAGGACGTGCCATGCCGGCGCGCTGCAGAACGGCGTGTCGCTCTGGCCCGATGCGCGTTCCTGCGCGACGTGCCACGACGGTACGATCCAAAAGACCGTCAACTGGCAGCCGCCGCCACCGCGCCGGATGAATCTCCGCTTCGATCACGTCATTCACGCCACGAAGGCGAAAGACAAGGCGCCGGCGTGTGTCACCTGTCACGCGCGCGCCGGCGAGCCGCGCATGGCCGTGCGCGAGCCTGTGGTGGAGCGGTGTCTCACCTGTCACGGGATTCAAACGGCCCATCTTGCGGCGCCGGACACCGCGTGCGCCACGTGCCACGTTCCACTCGTCCGTGCCGCCACGCTCACGCGCGACGATATCGCGCGCTTTCCGGCGCCGCCGTCGCATGCGACGCCCGATTTCTTGAGCCGGGCCGGCCACGGCGCCGCCTCGCGGCAAACGATGGGCAACAGCTGCGCGACGTGCCACGCGCGCGAGTTCTGCTATCAATGCCACGCCGGCTCGGCGCCGCCACGGGCAATCGCGTGGCTCGCGTCCGACCTCCGCGCGACCGCAATCGGCGCGCGGGCGGCGCCCCCGAGCCACGGCGCCAATTTCGCCGATCGTCACGCGACCGAAGCAGCCGCGTCCACCGCCCGTTGCAGCGGTTGTCACGTGCGCGCCGACTGCCTGGAATGCCATCGACCGAGCGCCGGCTCGCGCGGCGCCGGCTACCATCCCGACGGATTCCTCGCGCGGCATCCGGCGTCGGCCTATGCGCGGCAAGCCTCCTGCAGCGACTGCCACAACGTCGGATCGTTTTGCACGAGCTGTCATGCGCGCGCCGGCCTCACGGCCAAGGGCGTATTGCGCGCGGGCTATCATGATGCGCGGAGCTTCTTCCTCGCGGGGCACGGCCAAGCCGCGCGGCAGGGACTCGAGTCGTGCGTCAGCTGTCACGCCGAGCGCGACTGCCTGACCTGTCACTCCGCGCTGGGCGGGCGGCGCTTCGATCCCCACGGGCCCGGGTTCGACGCGGCGAAGCTTCGCCGCACCGCCTTCCCGATGTGCACCGTCTGCCACGGCGCGAGCGTCCCGACGCAGTAAAGATCTCACACGCGTTTCACGCCGGCTTCAAGGCGGCGGTCGTAATTTCTACGCGGTCACCGGATGGGTGGCCGATGCGGGATCCGACGCAAAGTCTTCGGCCGCATGTTCACCGGGCCTGAACCGGTATGGGAACGCGAAATCCGAAGACCTCCAGCCCTCGCTCGTCTCCAACTATGAGCGGGGGCTGACGTTTTTTCACGCACGATTCAACGGCAATTCACGGCCCAGGTGCGAGGTTTGATCGGCTGCAGAACCTGCCCGATTCTCACAAGGAGGTAACATCATGTTCGGAGTTACTCGCAGAACCCGCGACCCCTGGGCCGAGCTGCTCTTCAATCTTGAGCGCCGCATGGGTCGTATGCTCAACGAGCCGCTCACGGGGTATGAGTGGCCGCTGGGCGAGGTGACCACCGCCTGGACGCCGGTGGTGGACATCTTTGAGGAGCCGGAGCACGTGCGCATCGTCGCGGAGATCCCGGGTGTGAAACCCGAGGCCGTGAAGATCCTCGTCGAGAACAATGTGCTCACGATCCAGGGGACCAAGGAGCAGTTCGCCGAGGAGAAGGCCGAGAAGATCCATCGCTATGAGCGGACCTACGGAGCCTTCGAGCGGAGCTTCACGCTCCCCACCACGGTTGATGCGGAGCACATCAAGGCCAGCTACGAGGCTGGCGTGCTCACGCTGATTCTCCCCAAAGTGGAGAAGGCGAAACCGCGGGAGGTGAAGCTCGAGGTTGTGCCCGAAAAGAAGCTGAAAGCCTGATCACCCGCGGGCACAAGACAGCCCCCGCCGCGCAAGCGACGGGGGCGCTGTGTTTGACGCTTCAGCAGCTGCTGATACCGAATAGCGTGTATAACGGGCACATCCGAAACAGCGCGGTGCCGAGGAAAATCAGGCCGATGAAGCCGACGGCGAGAGCAACGAGCGGGCGGTCTTGCATGGCCGCCGAGTTCAGCAGCAGGACGATGCCGACGAAGCCACGAACGCGCGCATCGCGTAATCCGACGTTTCTGGATGACATGGGGGCAATGTCGCATCGGCACTGTGAACCACGCCGCAATGGATGATGAATTCCTCTTCACGTCCCGGACGCGCCTACGCGTTATGCGAGCAGCTACAGTGATGCCGAGCTCGACGACTGGGCGGCGCGGATTCGGCGGGGGCTGGAACACGGACGCGACGTCTACGTTTATTTTGACAACGACCCACTCGCACACGCGCCGCGGAACGCCCGCGCGCTCTCGACTCGCCTGGGAATCGTCACCGATGGAAGAACGTAACGCAACCGTTGCCTGTCCATTCTGCCAGACGCTGAACCGCGTGGATCTCGCGCGGCTCGAACAGCACCCCAAGTGCGGCAACTGCGGCAGGCCGATCCTGCTCGACCGTCCTGTCGCGGTATCGGACGAGAACTTCCAAACGGTTACGACCGACACGACCGTGCCGGTGCTCGTCGATTTCTATGCGGATTGGTGCGGGCCCTGCAAGATGATGGCGCCGTTGCTCGACGATGTCGCGCATCGCCGCGCGGGCGAGATGCTCGTGCTCAAGCTCGATACCGACCGCAATCCCGCCACCCAACAGCGCTTCGGGGTGCGCGGCATTCCGACGCTGATCGTCTTTCGGGGCGGCAAGGAAGTGGCACGCCGCGTCGGCGCCGTCCCGCCGGCCGAGCTCGACGCCTTCCTGAAGGAGATCTAACCGGCGAGCTGCCGCAGCACGTACTCCAGAATCCCGCCGTGCTTGTAGTACTGCAGCTCCTGCGGTGTGTCGATACGCACGAGCACCCGGAACGGCGTCGCTTTCCCTTCATCCGACGTCGCCGTCACGCTCAGCTCCTTCGGCATGTCGCTCAAGCCCACGATGTCAAAGCGCTCCTTTCCGGTGAGCCCGAGCGCGGCCGCGTTCTGACCCGGCATGAACTGCAGCGGCAGAATTCCCATGCCGACGAGGTTGGAGCGATGGATGCGTTCGAAGCTCTCGGCGATCACCGCGCGCACGCCCAAGAGCCGCGGACCTTTCGCCGCCCAGTCGCGTGACGAGCCGGAACCGTACTCCTTTCCGGCCAACACGATCAGCGGCGTCCCGTCCGCGGCATACTTGAGCGACGCGTCGTAGATCGTCATCACCTCGCCCGCGGGCAGATGGGCCGTGAACGGCCCCTCGGTTCCCGGCGCGAGTTGGTTCTTGAGCCGGACGTTGGCAAACGTGCCGCGCACCATGACTTCGTGATTGCCGCGGCGCGCGCCGTAGGAGTTGAAGTCGAGCGGTTGCACGCCATGATCGATCAGATACTGGCCCGCCGGACTCGTCTTGCGAATCGAACCCGCGGGCGAGATGTGGTCCGTGGTGATGCTGTCGGCCAGCAGGCACAGCACCCGCGCGCCACGAATGTCGCGCACTGGCCCGGGCTGCGCCGGCATGCCGTCGAAGTACGGGGCGCGCCGGATGTACGTCGACGCCGGCTCCCACGCGAAACGATCGCCCTCGGGCACCGGCAGGGCGCGCCAACGCTCGTCGCCATCGAACACCCGGGCGTAGCTCTTGCGGAACATCCCCGATTGAATCGAGCGGCCGATGACGTCGGCCACTTCTTTCGTGGAGGGCCAGATGTCGCGCAGGAATACCGGCTTGCCGTCCTTCCCTTTGCCCAGCGGCTCGTTATGGAAGTCGATGTCGATCCGGCCGGCGAGCGCGTATGCCACCACGAGCGGCGGCGACGCGAGATAGTTCGCGCGGACTTCCTGCTGAATCCGTCCTTCGAAGTTGCGGTTCCCCGACAGCACGGAGCACACGACCAGCTCGCACTCGCTGATGGCATTGCTGACGACTTCGGGCAGCGGCCCCGAGTTGCCGATGCACGTCGTGCAGCCGTAACCGACGAGATGGAAACGCAGCGCCTCGAGCGGCTTCATCAGGCCCGCCTGCTCGAGATAGTCCGTCACCACCTTCGAACCGGGGGCGAGGCTCGTCTTCACCCACGCCTGCGTGTGCAGGCCGCGCTCGACCGCCTTCTTGGCCATCAGCCCCGCGGCCACCATCACGGAGGGGTTCGACGTATTCGTGCAGCTCGTGATCGCGGCGATGACGACCGACCCGTGCTTGAGCACGTGGTCGACGTCGTCGATCCGGATGTTCGCATGCGAGGGACGCGGCGGCATCAATCCCGCCTGTCCGCCCTCGCCCTCCCAGCGGCCGAGCGGCGCCGCGCCTGCCGAAGCCGCCGCGACGACCGCCGGCGGCGTGGTCGGCTTCATCAAGGTAGGGAGTGCTTCGGCGAACGTGGGCGGGACTTCGCGAAGACCGACACGATCTTGTGGCCGTCGCGGTCCCGCCATGCTGGGCTCCACAGTGGCGAGATTCAGCTCGAGCGTGTCGGTATAAACGGGATCCGGGGCATCGGGCGTGTGGAAGAGTCCTTGTTCCTTCATATAGGCCTCGACCAGCCGCACATGCTCGGCTGGGCGCCCGGTGAATTCGAGATAGCGCAGCGTCTCCTGATCGACCGGAAAGACGCCGATCGTCGCGCCGTACTCGGGCGCCATGTTGCCGATCGTGGCGCGATCGGCGAGCGGCAGAGTGGCGACGCCGGGACCGAAGAACTCGACGAACTTCCCGACGACTCCCTTCGCCCGCAGCATTTGCGTCACGGTCAGGACGAGGTCGGTTGCGGTCGCGCCTTCGGTGAGACGGCCGTTCAGCCGGAATCCGATGACCTGCGGAATGAGCATCGAGACGGGCTGGCCGAGCATCGCTGCTTCCGCCTCGATGCCGCCGACGCCCCAGCCGACGACGCCGAGACCGTTGATCATCGTGGTGTGAGAGTCGGTGCCAACAAGCGTATCGGGATAGGCCTGGGAATCGTTGGTGAACACGACACGCGCGAGATATTCGAGATTCACCTGGTGTACGATGCCGGTGTCGGGCGGCACGACCTTGAATCCCGTGAACGCTTTTTGCGCCCAGCGTAGCAGCGCGTAGCGCTCGCGATTGCGCTGGAACTCGAGATCGGCATTGACCTGGAACGCGCGCGGCGTGCCGAACTCGTCCACGATCACCGAATGGTCGATCACCAGCTCCGCGGGCAGCAGCGGATTCACGCGCCTGGGATCGCCCCCCATTTTTGCGATGGCGTCGCGCATCGCCGCGAGATCGACCACCGCGGGAACGCCCGTGAAGTCCTGCAGCAGCACCCTGGCGGGCATGAACGCGATTTCCTCGTCGGGGAGCTTCAGCGGCTCCCACCGCGCGAGTTTCTCGACATCCTCGGCACGCACGACCCGGCCATCTTCGCGGCGCAAGAGGTTCTCGAGCAAAATCCTGAGTGAATAGGGCAGGCGGGCGATGGACAAGCCGCGTCGCTCGAGGGCATCGACTCTGAAGATCTCGTAGGAACGCGCCCCTGATTTGAGCGTGGCGCGACTGCCGAAGCTGTTCGTACTCATTGTTGCAGCACCTTCACGGCGACAATGAAGTACTCGGTTTCACCGAAGCAGGTCGTCGGGACGCCCACGTGCTGTTGATAGGTCAATGCGACGCGCCTGCCCAGCGACTGATTGATCTGCTGCGCCACCACGTCGTCTCGCACGGTGAAGTAGAACTTCTCGGGATTGGTTCCGGGCATGGACACCATCGCCAACTCCCCTTCCCAGGTCTTACACAGCCATCCCTTCTTCGAAAACTTCTGCACAAAGCCGGCGCGTTCCCCTTCGGAGTAAGTCCAGTTGAGGGCCGACCAGGTGTACACCACAAAGATCAAAATTGGCGTCAGCAGGATGCCGGCGAGGATGAGCTTGCGCTTGCGGGTGAACTGAAAGTTCAGTTTGAAATTCACGGACGGGAATCTACCTCGTACGTTTCAGTGCGATAAGGCGTGAAGCCGCGCGCGAGGTAATTCGGGAGCGCGTTGGGATGATCGAGCGTGCAGGTGTGCAGCCACACGCGCCTGGGATCCAACGCCCACGCATCTCGCACGGCGCTCGACAGCAGATGCTTCCCGAAGCCGCGCCCGAATTCCGCGGCGACGATGCCGAAGTAAGCGATCTCGACGGAATCATCCTCTGCCACGCGCCGCAGCTCGTACCAGCCGGCGAGATGGTCCTGCGCGCGCCCGCGCCCCCTCTGGTTCGCGACGAAGAGCTGAATGGCTGGATCCGCGAGATGCTGCGCGATCTGCTCGTCGGACCAGTCCCAGCGGTCGAACCAGTGAAACGCCTCGCCGACCGCGCGATAGCACGTGCGGTAGAGGTCCGGTGAGGGGTCCGGAACCGGGGCGATCGCGATGTCCGGAAAACTCCCGAATGCGGCCTTGAACTGATCGCGATCCTTGAGTTCTAGATACGTTCGAGTCGCTTGCATATCTTTTGCACCATGACCTTCAATAAACCGGGCACCGTCCCCCTGCCGCTCGCGCTCCACCTCGCAACATACACCGTGATTGGCCTGTTCTGCGCCTTCGCGGGTGGACTGAATCTGATCGATCCGACGAAAATCATTCCCAACGCGGTCATCTTCCTCGGCCTCACGGTCTTCAGCTGGGGATACGTATTTGGGATCCTGATGGCCCGGAAGGAAGCGCTCGCGCTCGGATTCGTGGCGAGCATCGCGTACATCGCCGCCGGGCTGTGGCAGCTCGGCCCGCATTGGGCACTGGGGGCGCTCCTGCTCGCCATCGGCGTGTATGGACTCGCCGCCCTGGCGCTCTACCGCCGGCAGATCCTGGAAGCTTAGCCGATCACGTCGTCGCGGACGGGCGCCGCCGGCAGCTCGACGACGAAGCGGGCGCCGCCCAGCGTTCCGGAGTCTTCCAGCCAAATCCGCCCGCCGACCTCCGCCACCACGCGCTGACAGATCGAGAGCCCGAGCCCCGAGCCCTCGTCGGGGCTTTTGGTCGTAAAGAACGGATCGAAGATCCGGCTCCGGACGTCCGCCGGAACGCCCGGACCCGAATCCTCGACGGTCAGGCGCACCCAGTCGCCGCGCGCTTCCGTCGCGAGCTCGATCACGGCGTTGGGCCGCCCACGCACGGCGTGCTCCGCGTTGGTCACGAGATTGATGACGACCTGTTGGAGCTCCTGGCCGAGGCCGAGTACCGATTCCGCCGCCTGGTCCATGCGCGTGCGCACTTCGATGTTGTCGGCGCGCAGCACGCGCTGGCGAATCTCGGCGACGTCGCGCACGAGCTCGTTGAGCTGAATCCGCACGGGTGTGATGTCGGCGCGCCGGGCGAGGCGCAATAGGCTGCGGACAATGCGGGCGGCGCGATCGACTTCCCGCACGATCGTGGCGGCGGCGGTGCTGGCTTCCTCGTCCTTGGTCGAACGGCCCAGCAGCTCCGCCTCCATGCGGATCGCGGCGAGCGGGTTGTTCACTTCATGCGCCACGCCGCTCGCAATTTCACCGACCGTGGCGAGCTTCTCGCGCGCGATCAGCTCGCGCTGCGCGCGCAATTCGTCCGTGCGATCGTAGAGCGCCACCAGCAAATCCTGCGAACCCAGCCCCCGCAGGTCGGTGACCGTGCAGTCGCAGATCCGGCGATCGCTGTGCTCGCGGGGCTGCGTGACGAGCACGCGTCCGTGCCACGGCTGGCCACCCTGGCGTCCCGCCAGCATGAGACGGACGGTCAGGCCACTCGGCGACAGGCCGAGTTTTTCCAGATGGTGGCCGATCGCGGCTTCTTTGTTCTCGAGTCCAAAGATGTGGATCGCCGCCTCATTGACCTGGCGTACCATCCCGCCGGTATCCACCAGTGCCATCGGCAGGGGGCTGGCGTCGACCATCGCCCGCGCGCGATCGGCCGCAGCGCGCGTGGCGGCCACAGCTTCCGAGAGCTCGATACCGCCGGCTATGTGCGCGGCCACCGCCGACACATAGTGCAGGTCCTGGAGACTGAATGGCGGGACGGTCGCCGCGTCCGCGCCCTGATAGCGAAGCAAGCCGACCGCTCCGACCGTCCCCTGCGAGATCCGCAGCGGTGCCATCAAGGCGGCGCGGACGCCTTCCGACATCTGCAGCGCGATGGGGCTCGCGTCCTCTTCGGTGCGGAGATCGGCCGTTACCAGTGGCTCGCCGGTGCGCACGACTCGCCCTGTCGCACTGTTTTCGATTCCGAGGATCATGCCATTTACGGCAGACGCGTCGCCGAGGGCGGGTGAGATGAGCAGATTCTGGCCGTCCGGCTGCTTGAGTGCGACAAACGCTCCTTGCGCCTCGACCAGCTCCATCAAGCTCTGGAGCGTGTAGCGCAGCAACAGCTGTGTCTCCGGCGCCGCGAGCAGCCAGCGCGCGAGCTCGACGACGAAGCTGCCGAGCCGGCGCTCGCGTTCGAGCGCGGCGCGCCGGCCCACCATGACGGCGAGGCGGGAGGAGAACTCGATCGCGGCCTCGAGCTCGGAAGCGGGAAGCGCCGGCGGGGCACCGGCGAGATGCGCTTCGACGTGGCGACCCTCGGGATCGCGCCACTCGACGGTCAGGCTCCGGCCCGTCCGGTCATCCGCGCCGGCGCTGACGCTGCCGCCTTCGTTGATCCCCTGGTAGCGAATGGCGAGTCGAGCGCCCCCCGCCCAATCGCTCAAAATACGGGCGGCGGCGCCCCAAAACTGCGCCGATCGCTTCGCGTCACTGGCTTCGCGCAAGAGCGCCTGCAAGGCATCGCGCATGCGGGCTCGAATATAGGGAATTGGGAACCACGCGGCGTTGCAAAGGCATGACTACGACTACCAGCCCGCAGCCGTCTCCCGCTCCCATGACCAATTCCCCCGACAGTGAGCTGCTCGACGCCTACTCCCGCGCAGTCAGCGGCGTCGTTGATCGCGCCGCTCCCGCCGTCGTCAGCGTAGAGGTGCACCATCGCCGTCGCGGCGCACCCGCGTCTCGCACCGAGCAGGGCCACGGCTCGGGATTCGTCTTCACACCCGACGGCTTCATTCTCACGAACAGCCACGTGGCCCACGGCACCGTGAGGACCGATGTGGCATTTCCGGACGGCCGCCGCCTGCGTGCCGAGCTCGTCGGCGACGATCCGGAAACTGATCTCGCGGTGCTGCGCGTGGACGCGTCATCGCTGGTCGCCGTGCCCCTCGGTGATTCGGCGGTGCTGCGGGTCGGGCAGCTCGTCATCGCCATCGGCAATCCGCTCGGATTTCAGAGCACGGTGACCGCTGGCGTCGTCAGCGCGCTCGGCCGCTCGTTCCGGTCCGTGTCGGGGCGCCTGATCGACAACGTCATTCAGACCGATGCGGCGCTCAATCCCGGCAATTCCGGTGGGCCGCTGCTCGACTCGCGCGGCAACGTCATCGGCGTCAACACCGCGGTGATTCTTCCGGCTCAGGGCATTTGTTTTGCCGTCGCGGTGAACACCGTGAAGCTCGTCGCCGGCCAGCTGATCGCGCACGGGCACGTGCGGCGCGCGCGCATCGGCGTGGGCGGTCAGAACGTCGCGCTGCCGCGCCTCGCGGTGCGCGCGCACCGCCTGATCCAGCCGAGCGGCGTGCTCATCACGACGGTCGAGAGCGGCAGTCCCGCGGCGCGCGCCGGTCTCGCGCCGGGCGACATCATCGTCGCGTTCGACGGTCAGCCGGTGCACGGCATCGACGATTTGCACCGCTTGCTCACCGGCGAGCGGATCGGTGCGGCCACGACCATCGCCGCCGTGCGCAAAGCGGAACGGCTCGAGCTGCCGATTACGGCGGCAGAGAGCGCGAAACCGTAGCTGTGACGCACGCGTGACACGGCAGGTGTTGACCTGGAACGACCGCTGTTTGTACCATTCGTGCCATGACGAGCTGCGCCTGCAATCGCAAGATCAACATGCTCCACACCCGGAACGGGACGTGGGAGGGGGAGGGCGGGCGCTAGCTGAAACGATGCACGTTGTTGTAAACGCACAGAGCGGCCCGCGGCACAATGCAGCGGGCCTTTTTGTTGCGCGGCCGTCAACGAAGGGAGCTGGGATGAAGCGGCATTACCTGCTGGCAAGCGACTTCGATCAGACGTTGAGCTTCAACGACTCGGGACTCGTGCTGAGCGAGATGTTGGAGATCGCGTCGTTCCCGGAGCGCGTCGCGGCGTTGTCACGTCTCAATCTCGTGCAGCAAGGCGCGGAGCTCGCGTACCTGCTCGCGCACGACCCCGATTTTCGGCGTGTGACCCGCAACGATCTGCTCGAAGTCGGGCGCCGCGTGCGCCTCAAGCGCAACGTCGAACTGCTCGGTCGGCTGCTGGGTCAGGGCATCGACGGGCACCGCTTCGATTTCTACGTGATTTCCGCCGCTCCCGAAGAGGTCGTGCTTTCGGCGCTCGAGGGGATCGTGCCCGGCAGTCATGTCGTCGGGACGCGCTTTGCTTTCGATCCGGCTACCGGCCAGATCGGCTCGCTCGCGCGCGTGGCCGCGGGGTACGGCAAGGTCGCTGCGGTCGAGGAAATCCGGACGCGGCACGCGATCCCGCGCGATCAGGTCATCTACATGGGCGATGGGCAGTCCGACATCCCGGTCATGCTTCACGTGAATCGTGGCGACGGCTTCACGATCGCCGCGTCGGAAGCGCGTGAAATCGCCCAGATCGCCAAGCGTACCGTGATCAGCGACGACGCGCTCTCCGTCCTCGTCCCGATTCTCGAGGAGATTGCCGGGTTTGGACCGAGCCAGATTCGCGCCCTGTTCGAAGGCCAGGGGCTCGTGATTCAGGAATGGGACCGCGTCCGCACCGACTGGTTGACGATCCGGGACGGGGCGAGCGACGGCGTGATTCGATTGAACCAGGCTACCGCGTAGTTCAAGCGGCGCGCCTGGTTACGATCGAATAGCTCCGACGAACTTCCCTGGATCAAGCGAAAAGCCCGGGAACACGGCGCTCAGATCGGTCGCGCCCAGGTGCCGCGCGAGGATTTCGCCGAACAGATCGCGGAAATCGGTCGTTACGGCGACGTCGCGCCCTTCGAAACGTTGCTCCATCGCGAGCCCCGGCCACCGACCGAGCACTCGGCCACCGTTGACAGGGCCGCCGAGCACCAGCATGGCGGTCGCGTGACCGTGATCGGTGCCGCTGTTGCCGTTCTCACGTATCGTGCGGCCGAACTCCGACATCGTCAGCAGCACCACGTTCCGCATCCGGTCGCCGAGATCCCTGTTGAAAGCGGCGAGCGCAAGACCGAGCTCCTTGAGCCGAGCGGCAAGTTGGCCGTCGCTCGACCCTTGGTTCACGTGCGTGTCCCAGCCGCTGCAGTCGGCGAACGCGATTTCCAGTCCCACATCGGCTTTGATGAGCTGCGCGATTTCCAACAGCGTCTTGCCGAGCCTGCCGGGTGGATAGTCGGCGCCGTGCTCGGGGCGATACTGCATCGGATTCGCGCGCTTCAGCAGCTGCACCGCCTCGAAGCCCTCCTGCGACGATGAGGCAAGCAGGCCGGTCCCCGCGCCCTCATAGAGCTCTTCGAATGCCCGAGTCAACCGGTCGCGCGCCGCGTCCTGTGGCGCGCGGATGCCGAAGGCCTGCAGGTCGTCGATCGCGAGCGAGGGTGCGCTGCCCGCCAGAATTCGCGGCAGCTGCGGCCCGAACCCGACCGCGCGGAACGGCGTGTCGGCGTGCTCGCGATCGTGCTGGCAGTAGCGGTTAACCCAGCCATCGGCAGTGCTCTTCACGCCGGGTGTGCCGCTTTCCATGTAGTCCTGCGCGTCGAAGTGGCTGCGCGTCGAGTCGGGCGAGCCGATTGCGTGAATCGCCGCGAGGCTCTTGTTGTCCCACAGCTCCTTCAGCGACGCGAGACCGGGGTGTAGACCGAAATGGCCATCCAGATCCACGACGTCCGTCGCCGGTATGGCGATGCGCGGCCGGTCGTCGTAATAGGTGCGCTCGCCGTGGGGGACGATCATGTTGAGGCCATCGACGGCGCCGCGCTGAAAGAGGCACACCAAAATCGGGCGAGTGGTCGGGCTGCCGGGCCGGGGGGCGGCCGCAAATGCCGCGCGCGCCAAGAACAACGGATCGAGGCCCAGGCTCACGAGCGCCAGGCCGCCGGCTTTGACGAAAACACGTCTCGAGATGGTCATTGTTTTTGGAAGTCCGGCCCGCCCAGCGCGAGTCCGACGGCCATCGCTCGCGCCTGCATGGGGTCGCTGATGTCCACGATTTGCTCGAGGATGACGTCGCGTGTGTGCGCCGACATCGTACCGCCGAGCAGCTGCTGATTGATCGCCTCGACCAGCCGCGCGTGATCGGGCAGCGGCTGCACGCTCGAGCATTCTCGCGCGATCACCATGGCCGCATTCATGCGCGCGAGCAGCGCGCCGCTGTTCACCCAGTGCTCTTCCGTCTCGGCGTAGCCCGTCGGCGCCGGCTGCTGATACAGCGGCTCGCCGAGCCGGGCCACCAATCCCGCGAGCCGGGGGGTCGTGTCGGGATCGACCCCGGCGGCGCGGACCGCGCTCACCACGAACTCGAGCGGCGTCTTCACCTTCGTCTGGAATGCCTGCGGCGCCCAGAAATCAGGCGACGTGAAAATGGCGCGCAGCACGGCGCGGATGTCGCCATTGGTCTTCTGCCACGCCGCCACCGCCGCGTCGATGCAGCCGTCGGGCGGGTCATCGGCCACGAAGCGCGTGCAGAGCTTCGCGCTCACGTGGTGCATCGTGGCCCGCTGGTTCGCGAGGAATTTGAGCAGCCGGATGCCCTCGTCCTCGCCCGCGTCTTTGAAGGTCTGTCCCAGCACGATCTTGTTGCCGCGATCGTGCGCCCAATCGCGGAACACAAAGCCGGAGCCGCGCTCGGGCGACTCGATGCTCCAGCCGGTGAAGACGCGGGCGACGTTGATCACGTCCTGCTGCGTGTAGCCGCCATCGACACCTAGTGTGTGCAGCTCCATGAGCTCACGGGCGTAGTTCTCGTTGATGCCCGTTGGCTGGCGCTGCCGCTGGCGCTGGCGGTCCGCATCGTTCATGCCGAACCGGCGTCCAAATGGATCACCACCGAATCGCGGCCGTCCAAACGGCCCGAACGTGATGGGCGGCGGGCGGCGCTGCGGCGGCATAGATCCGGGCGCCACGCTCTGCGCGTTGTCGAGATAGAACAGCATCGCGGGACTGCGCGCCGTCGCGATGAGCAGGTCTTCGAACCGGCCGAGCGCGTGAGGGCGGATCGTTTCCTCTATATAGGAGGGCAGCAGGAACCGATCCTGCCCCTTGCCGACGAACACGTTGAAATGGTTGGTCCAGAAGTCGACCATCACCTCGCGAAGCTGGCGCTCCGACACCGCCGCCCGCACCACCGCGAGCTGTTGCAGCTCACCGCCCAGATCTCGGAGCTCGCGCATCGGCCCGGGGGAACGCATGACAATCGAATCAGGCGTGTCCCGCCCTTCGCGCTGCATGCGCTGCCGCTCGCGCACCGCATCGCGATAACGGCCGGCCAGATCGGAGCGGTTGTAGTCGAGAATCTTGAATTGCTTTTCACGCTCGGCGAGGCCCGGATCGGGAACGTGATCGGGGTCGAGCTGCTGGTCGATCCAGCGCATCACGCCCGCTTTGGCGAGGCTATCGGCCTCACCGGCGCGGGGGCCATACGCGAGGCGGTTCAGCACATGAAACGCCGAATCGCGCGCAGTCAGCGCCGGCGCAGGCGCCGCCGGCGGCGCCTGAACGGTCTGGAGACAAAGTATCGCTATCACGGTTAAAGGCATGCGTCTGGTCTGACGTTGTGGTCTGAGCCAAGTTAATGCCCATGGCTGGTGGGAAACGACGGCTGTATCGCGCAGCACGCGTCGCACAGGGCGCGAGTCCGGACACGCCTCCCACCTGGGGCGAACGGCTCGGTGCCTTAAAACACGTTCCGCCCCTCATAAGACTCGTCTTCCAGACGCATCGCGGCTACACGTTGTCCATCCTCGTCCTGCGACTCGTGCGCTCGTTTGTACCGGTCGCGGTGCTCTGGATCGGCAAGCTCATCATCGACGCCGTCATCAGCGGCGTCGCGACCGTCCGTGCGGGCGGCAAGCCGGACTGGTGGTATCTCGCCGGATTGGTCGGACTCGAGCTCGCCATCGCGGTTGTAGGCGAGGGATTGGCGCGACTCTCGTCGCTGCTCGAGAGCCTGCTCGGCGATCTGTTCGCGAATCGCCTGAGCGTCCGTCTCATGCGTCACGCCGCCACGCTCGACCTCGCGCAATTCGAGGACGCGGAAATTTACGATCACCTCGAGCGCGCCCGCCGGCAGACGGTCGGCCGGATCGGCTTGCTCACGTTGCTGCTCGGAACCGCGCAGGACCTCATCACGCTCACCTCACTCGCGAGCGTCCTGCTCGTGCAGCTGCCGTGGCTGCTCCTGCTGCTCACCGTCGCGGTACTACCCGCGTTTCTTGGCGAGGCGCATTTCGCCTCGCTCGGGTACTCGCTGCTGTTCAAGTGGACGCCGGAGCGGCGGCTGCTCGATTATCTGCGCTTCATGGGCGCGTCCGACGAGTCCGCCAAGGAAGTCAAGCTGTTTGGATTATCGGACTTTCTGGTGGGCCGCTACGCGGCCCTCTCGGACAAGTTCTACGACGAGAACAAGCGACTGTCGATCAAGCGCAACGTCGTCTCGACGTTGCTCGTCACGGTCGGGACGCTGGGCTATTACGCCGCGTACGCGGTCATCATCTATCGCACCGTGATCGGATACTTCACCGTCGGCACGCTGACTTTCCTCGCCGGCTCGTTCCGTCAAAGCAGGAGTCTTATCCAAAGCGTGCTGATCTCGCTGTCATCGATTTACGAGCAGAGCCTGTATCTCAGCGATCTCTTCACGTTCTTCGACGTGAAACCGACCGTCGTCACCAAGCCCGGGGCGCGCGCGGTGCCACGGCCGATCGCGTCTGGTTTCCGGTTCGAGAACGTGGGATTTCGTTATCCGGGATCGGAGCGTTGGGCGGTGCGCGGGCTGTCGTTCGCGCTGGACCCGCACGAGCGGATCGCGCTCGTCGGAGAGAACGGGGCGGGGAAGACCACGCTGGTGAAACTGCTGGCCCGTCTCTACGACCCCGACGAGGGGCGCGTTCTGCTGGATGGAATGGATTTGCGCGACTACGACCTGGACAGCCTGCGCACGAATATCGGCATCATCTTCCAGGACTTTGTGCGTTACGATTTCCTCCTGCGCGAGAACATCGGCATCAGTCAGGTCGAGGCGATGAGCGACGACGCGCGCATTCGTGACGCCGCGCAGCGCAGCCTTGCCGACTCGGTCGTGAAGCGCGTGCCGCAGGGTTACGATCAGATGTTGGGCAAGCGGTTCGACAACGGCGTCGAGCTTTCGGGCGGGGAGTGGCAGAAGGTGGCGCTCGCCCGCGCGTACATGCGTGAGGCGCAGGTGCTGATTCTCGACGAACCGACCGCCGCGCTCGACGCACGCGCCGAGTACGAAGTGTTTGTCCGCTTTTCCGAGCTGACCAAGGGTCGCATGGCGGTGCTGATCTCGCACCGTTTCTCCACCGTGCGGATGGCTGACCGCATCCTCGTCCTCAAGGGCGGCGAGCTGGTGGATGACGGCACGCACGAAGAGCTGATCGAGCGCGGCGGGTTGTATGCCGAGTTGTTCAGTCTCCAGGCGGCGGGGTATCGCTAGCGAAACAGCAACCGATCGGCGATGCGCTCCACGATGGCGGCCGGCTCGCCGCTCGAGCGATTCGTCAGCACGATGATCGTCAGGCCGCGGCGCGGAAACCGCTGGATCGCGTTGCGAAAGCCGCTCGTCTCGCCGGTATGACGCCAGCGCGGCTCGCCCCGATACTGATCGACCCACCAGCCGAAGCCGTACTGGGTCTCGGCGCCGCCCGGTAACGAAGGCGGCGTGGTGGCGAGTTGCAGGGTCGCGGAATCGACGAGCGACCCCTCGCGCAGCGCGCGATCCCATTTCACCAGGTCGTCCACATTCGTGTAAATCCCGCCGTCGCCGAGCGTCGCGCTGGTGACACTCTGGTCAGTCTGGACGAACGTGCCGCCTTGCGCTGAGTAACCGTAGGCGCGCTGCGGGATCGTGTCCCGGCCTTCGACGTGCATGACGCTGGACCGCATGCCGAGCGGGGCGAAGATGCGGGCGTGAAGAAAATCGGGAAGCGACATGCCCGCTACACGGGCCACGATCAGGCCGAGCAGCACGTAGCCGGAGTTGCTGTAGCGATATTGGCTGCCCGCCGGAAAGTATACGGAGTCTTTGGCCGCGAGCAGCGCGAGCACGTCCCGATCGTCGAGCTGCGCGGTGCGGCTCGCGGGGATCAGATCTTCGTAGTCCACCAGCCCTGACGTGTGGTTCAGTAAATTCCGGACTGTAACCGCGGCCGCGGTGGCCGGCAGCTCAGGCAGGAAATCGCGCACCGGTTGGTCGTAGCGGAGCTTGCCGTCTCGGGCGAGCAGCATGATGCACATCGCCGTGAACTGCTTGGTCAATGACGCCAGGCGATAGTCGGTCTCCGGTGTCGCCGGAACGTGATGCTCGAGGTCGGCGGTGCCGTACGCGGCTCGGATGATCACCGCACCGTCTTGGATCACGACCACGCTCGCGCCGGGCATCGCCGCGCCGCTATAGGCCGTGAAGAGGTCGTCCACTGTCACGCGAGGTGTTCGGCCGCTAGCCGTCGCGCAGGCCGCGCATGCGGCGAAGATCAGGACCTGGAGGCGGCGTACCACGCGTTCCACGTTGCTTCCGCGGGGCCGCCGCCGATCGTGAGCTGTTGCTGATAGCGCACGAGCGGCATGCGGAGCAGCGATGGTTCGAGGCTGAGCTTCTCGAGCCAGCGCTCGTCGCTGAGCATGGCGCTGCGCAACCCCAGCTCCGCAAAGCGGCGCGACTCGCGATCGAGCAGCGCCGCGATCCCAAACTTCTGCGCGAAGCGCCGCAGCTCGCCCACCGACGGATTCCGCTCATTGAGGTCGACGAAGTGCACCTTGATCCGCCGCTCCGCGAAGAATCGCAGCGCCGCGCGCGTCTCGGCGCTCTTACGCACCCCAAAGATCTGGACTTCCAAATGTCCCGCCGCTAGCGCGGAACCGTGGTCACGTCGATGGCGCCGAGGACATTCCCCTGGCCGAAACGCGCGGTCGCGTCGCCGGCTGAGTAGTAGCGCAGCGACGCAACGGAGCGCAGCGGCAGCGTTCGCAGCCCCTCGATCCCGACGCCGTAGCGGATCCCATCGAGGTAGATGGCGACGTCTTGCCCGTTCTGAATCACGGTGCTCGGCCGTCCACGCATGATCCAGGCGGGACGAAGCTGCTGCACCGCGTCGTACGCGGTCGCGCCTCTGACCTGGGAGAACTCCTCCGCGGTAAGCAGGTTGGGATCGTGACCCGGACCGGTGTCGCGCGCCGCGCGAGTGCGATGCGCGCAGCCGATCACCAGCACCAGGGCCGCGGCGATGATGGGGAGTCTCATCGGCCACAAGCTAGCCTATATTCCTCGCTCCCGGCGAGGTGCCATGAGTCCCCGATCGAAAATCATCGCGGCTGCCGTCCTGTTTTCGACGGGCGGCGCCGCCATCAAGTGGTGCGCCTTCGGCGCGTGGCAGCTCGCGGCCTTCCGGGCGACATTCGCGGCCCTCACCATCCTCGTGTTGCTGCCGGAGTCGCGTCGCGGCTGGACCTGGCGTACGGTCGTCGTCGGGTTCGCGTACGCCGCGACCACGCTGCTGTACGTGCAGGCGAACAAACACACGACCGCTGCGAGCGCCATCTTCCTGCAGTCCACGGCGCCGCTCTTCATTCTCCTGCTCGCGCCACTGCTGCTGGGTGAGCACGCCACGCGCCGCGACGTCACGCAGATGGCCGTGATGGGCGTGGGCATGGTCCTGTTCCTCTTCGGTCTCGATCAACCGTCGGCGACGGCGCCGAATCCCGCGCTCGGCAACGCGCTCGCCGCGATCTGCGCCGTGACGTGGGCCATCACGGTGATCGGCTACCGGTGGCTCGCGCGACGCGGCGCGTCGGTCGCCGCAGCCGCCGTGTCGGGCAACATCACGGCCGCGACGGTCGCGCTCGTAATGGCGCAGTCTCTCGTTTCGGGCCGTCCGGGCGATTGGGCGGTCGTTGTCCTACTCGGCGTCTGCCAGCTCGGCATTCCCTATTTGTTCCTGGCGCGTGCCGTGCCCCGGGTGCGGGCGCTCGAGGTTGGCCTCTTCCTCCTTATTGAGCCGGTACTGAATCCGATCTGGGCCTGGCTGGTGCACGGCGAGAAGCCTGGCGCCAGTACGCTTGTCGGCGGAGCGCTGATCCTCGGTGCGACAGCCACGCGGATGGTTCTCGACGTCCGGCAACCGGGCGAGCCGGTGGCGGCGTAAGACTATATTCTCCCGCCGATGACCGCATCCCGGTCGCGCTACGCCATCATCTTTTTCACCGTCCTGATCGATCTGATCGGGTTCGGCATCATCCTGCCGATCTTGCCGTTTTACGCGCAGCGTTTCGGCGCGAGCGGCCTCGCGTACGGCGCCGTGCTTGGCGTGTACTCGTTCATGCAGTTCATCGCGACGTCGTTGCTCGGCAAATTGTCCGACCGCATCGGTCGCCGGCCGGTGCTGCTTGCCACGATGCTGTTCAATGCGGCGGGCTACACACTGTTCGTGTTCGCCGGATCGTACTGGGTGCTGTTTCTCGCGCGCATGGTATCGGGATTCGCCGGCGGCAACATCTCCGTCGCGCAGGCGTACATGGCCGACATCACGACACCGGTGGAGCGCTCTCGCGGTATGGGGATCGTGGGCGCGGCGTTCGGCATCGGGTTCAGCGCCGGACCCGCGATCGGCGGCCTGGCCGAGTACTTCCTGGGCCACATGGCTCCGGGCCTCATCGCCGGCATTCTGTCTCTCGCCAACTTCGTGTCGGCATACCTGGTCCTGCCGGAGTCGCTCGGACACGACCTGCGGGTCAAGCGGCCGATGTTCGATGTTGGCCACATCGTCGACGCCTTTGCTCGCCCCACCCTTCGCCCACTCATGCTGGTCTGGGCGCTGGTGCCGCTCGGCTTCGCGGGGTACACGGCCGCCTTGCCGTATTGGGCGATCGATGCGCTGCATTGGCAGCAGTTGCAGATGAATTTTCTGTTCATCCTCATCGGCGTGACCGCGGCCGCGGTGCAGGGCTTTTTCTTCGGGAAGATTGTGCGGCATACCGGGGAACGGAGCCTGGTCATCGCGGGGGCGTTCGGCATGGCGGTGACGATCGGGATCGCCCCGCTGATCTCCAGTTCCGCCGTGTTGTATGTGTGGACATTCCTGCTGGCGGTGGCCAACAGTGTGTTTGCGCCGGCAGCGACCGGGCTGGTGTCGATCTATGCCGACCCCAACGAGCAGGGAACGATGCTCGGCGCGGCACAATCGATCAGCGCGCTGGGGCGCACGGCCGGTCCGCCGTTGATCGGGACTATCTACGACGTGAGCCCGGTCACGTCATTCGTGCTCGCGGGGGCGTTCATGGCCCTCGCTTCCCTCGTCGCGTTTCGTCTGGCGCCTCGCTCGCAGCATCCGGCGTCCGAGCGTGCGTCCGACGCTGCCGCGGTTCAGGTTGCGCCGTTACCTGAACCCCCTTCGTCGGACTCTTTAACGTGATCTGCGCTTCAACGTCCTAGCACCAGATTTCCCACGGAGCATATGATGCAGAAACGCTTGACCGTCGCAGTCGCCGCGCTGGTTTTTGCCGCGGCCTGCCAACACGAACCTACCGCAGCCCTAACCTCGAACGAGCTGGTACTCGCCCAAAACGGGCAAATCATCGCCGACAACGTGGCCGCATCGACGACGGGTGGAACCAACTTCGAAGGCTGGTTCCGCCGCGCGCTCGATACGCTGCGCACCACCGATGATCCGGTCGCCAAGGCCTACCTCGATTCCGCGGCGATCAATCGTGACTCGGCCTTCGCCGCGCGGATGCGCGGTGACACCGCGGCCGCGCGTGCGTTCCTGCGCGCTGCGTTCCGCGACGTGCTCTCGGCGGTGATCGAGCTGTTCCCCAACGCGCCGCAGCAGACGGGCGCCGCGGTTGATTCGGTCGTAGCCAAGATCGACAGTCTCATCGGTAGTCAGCCCGCGCCACGCATTCGGCGGTTGCTGGCGCACATCGACACGCTGCGTGCCAGCGCCGATTCGGCATTGAAGGCGGGCGACAAAGTCACGGCGCTCGCGCTCAATCTGCGAAGTATGCAGATCCTCCATCGGCTCGTGGAGCACGTGGAGCATGCCGAGGACTCAGGCCGGGATCATGACGAGATGGCCGATCATGAGATGGAAGACGGCGACTAAAGCGCCGTAAAGAGTCACAAAAGGGGGGTCGGGACATGAAGAAGTCCCGACCCCCTGTTGTTTTCACGTAGCCTAGCCATCCGCGCGCACACTCGGGCATATTTATTTCCCCCCAGCTGGAGTGTAGCGCCCTATGCGCGTGTACAAGACGAACGAAATCCGCAATGTGGCCGTAGTCGGCCACGGCGCGAGCGGCAAGACCTCCCTGGTCGATGCGCTGGCGTTCGTGGCCGGAACGAGCAAACGGCACGGCTCAGTCAAGGATGGCACCGCCCTCACCGATTACACCGCCGACGAAATCGAACGCAAGTACTCCATCAACCTGGCGCTGGCCGTGGCCGAGTGGATGGACACCAAGCTCAACCTGATCGACACCCCCGGATACCTGGACTTCACCGGCGACGCGCTCGCGGGCGTCTACGCGGCAGACTCCGCCGTCGTCGTGCTGTCCGCCACGTCCGGCGTCGAGGTCGGGACCGAGAAGGTGTGGGACTACTGCGAGCGTCGCGCGTTACCGCGCATGTTCTTCGTGTCGCTCATGGACAAGGAGCACGCCAACTTCGAGCGCGTCTTCAACCAGATCAAGGAGCAGCTCACGTCGAAGGTGATCCCGGTGGAGATTCCGGTCGGCGAAGGACTGGAGTTCCACGGGATCATCAACCTGTTCTCGAAGCAGGCGCATCTCTACAAGAAGGGCACGAAGGCCGGCGAGTACGATGAGGTCGACGTCCCGGACGAATACAAAGACCGCTTCGACAAATACTCGCAGGAGCTGATCGAGAGTATCGCCGCGACCGACGACACGCTGCTCGAGCGCTACCTCGGCGGCGAGGAGATCGGTCGCGACGAGGCGATCGCCGCGATGAAGGCCGGCATGGCAAAGGGGGAGCTGTTCCCGCTGTTCTGTGGGGCCGCCGAGCTGACCTACGGCACGCGCGCGTTGCTGAACAAGCTCGTCGAGCTCTGCCCGGCGCCGCAGGAGCGACCGGCGGTCGACGCACAGCGTTGGGGCAGCGCCGAACGGCTGACGCTCAAAGCCGACGACGCGGGCCCGCTCGTCGCCCAGGTTTTCAAGACCGTGTCGGAGCCGCATGTCGGCGACGTGACGTTGTTTCGTATCTATTCCGGTTCCGTCAAGAACGGCCAGGACGTCTACAACGCGCCGCGCGACGCGAGCGAGAAACTGAATCACCTCTGCGTCGCCGTCGGCAAGGAACGGATCGAAGTGCCGGAGCTGCACTCCGGCGACATCGGCGTCGTCGCGAAGTTGCGCGATACGCACACCAACGACACCCTGTCGACCAAGGACAGGGGGCTGGTGCTTCCGAAGATTCCGTTCCCCGAGCCCGTGATCACCGTCGCCGTGGAAGTCAAACAGCGAGGCGAGGAGGACAAGCTCTCGACCGGGCTGCACAAGCTGCACGAGGAGGATCCCACCTTCCATCACGAGTACAACGGCGAGCTGGGCCAGACGCTGATCCGTGGCCTCGGCGAGCGGCATCTCGAGATCGTCGTGGGGCGGCTCGCGCGGAAATTCGGCGTGCACGCGCAGACCGCGAAGCCCAAGGTCGCCTACCGCGAGACCTTCCGCGGCAAAAATGAAGGCCAGGGCAAGCACAAGAAGCAGTCCGGCGGCCGGGGACAATACGGCGACTGCTGGATCCGCATCGCGCCGCTACCACGCGGCTCAGGCATGCAGTTCGTGGACGAGATCGTCGGCGGCGTGATTCCTCGCCAGTACATCCCGGCGGTCGAGCGCGGCGTGCAGGAAGCCGCAAGCAAGGGCCCCGTGGCGGGTTATCCGGTCGTGGATTTCAAGGTGGAGCTCTACGACGGCTCCTATCACGACGTGGACTCGAACGAAATGTCGTTCAAGATGGCCGGCATTCTCGCGTTTCGAAACGTGAGCCCCGGCTGTCGGCCGGTGCTGCTCGAGCCGATCCAGGAAGTCGAGGTCTGGACGCCGGACGAATACCAGGGCGCCGTAATGGGTGACCTCTCGTCACGTCGCGGGCACATCGTCGGCACGGACAAAGACGGCAAGCTCACCAAGATCAAGGCCATGGTGCCGGAGGCCGAGCTCGACCGTTACGCGACGACGCTGCATTCGCTGACGCACGGACGCGGGACGTACAAGATGAAGTTCCATGTGTACCAGGACGCGCCGCCGGACGTCGCCGCGCGGGTGACGGAAGCGCGCAAGAAAGAGGTGGAAGAAGCGAAGGCCTGAAAAGAGCGAGGCCCGGTCGCGATCGTCTGCGGCCGGGCCTCGAGTTCTTCTTACCGCGGAATTGATCTCACCACGAATACGTCGAAGTCAGGTCCCGTTTGCGGCGGAGAGTGTGGCGCGCCACCCACGACAGCCGGCGGCGCGACGCCACCCATCGGGATCGAAATGGCGCCGCCGCTGTAAGTGCCGCTCGCCACCGGATCGCCGAACCAGTTCTGCACGTTGCGGATTTCATAAGGACCAGCGGGCAGGATCCCCGAGAGATCGACCGCGACATTCGCCATGTTGCCCCAGTTGTACACCACGATCACGGCACGCCCCGGATCGCGCGAGCTCGCCCGCACGAAGACTTGCGGGGTGCTCGGCGCGCCCGACGATGCCTGGTCGCTACTGCCCAGGCCGGTGTTCGCCTTCCAGGTCGCGAACGAGTAGTCCGTGCCGTTGTACGTCCAGCCCGACGCGGCGGGATCGCGGCGGTACGAATTGTTGGACCAGGAGTAGCCGCCCAGCGCCGTGTCTTCGACCTGAACGACGCGGCTCGAGCCGATCAACTGGTTGCCGCTGGCCGTCACCTGACTCCAGTAGCCCGTCGTCAACACGTATTGCCCGCCGACCGCGTAGTTGTTCTGCATCGTCACATCGGCGTTGGCGAACGTGCTGTAGCCGATCATCAGGTTGTTGATCCCGATTCCCGGCGACAGATACGTCATGTTGTTCACCATCCGGGCCGCCGAGACGGGTTCTTCTCCACCGATCAGGATGTTGGCGGTCCCGGTGCTGTTGTACTGCGTCGCCAGTGAGCCGTTGTTAAACGCGACGTTCCCGTCGAGCGTCACGTTGATGAGCTCTCCGGCCCCAGAGTCCGTGTACTCGTGGATGCCGTACCCGAACTGATTGAACATGACATTGTCGCGGAGGACGACGGGACCTGTCGCGCTCTTGATGTACAGCGCGTGGCCGCCGCCGCGGACGGAGGTCTGCCAGCCGTTGTTGTAGATGATGTTGCCGTTGAACTCGACGTTCGACGCTGACGGGTAATTGTAGAAGCCGATGCCGCCGTCGTGGATCACGAGGTCGACGTACTTTGTGTTCGACGCGTCGTTGACCATCATGTTGGGGCGGGTCGTGGTGTAGCGGTTGGGATCCGAGCTCATCATCTCGAAGTCCCACCACTCCGTCCACTGGCCCTGGACCACAAAGGCGTCGCCACGAGAAGTCGTCGAGGTAGCGCCCGCGACGTCGATGGTGGCGCGTTCGCCCGGAAACTCGCGAAATACGATCGGATGTCCGGGCGTGCCGGCGACCGACGTATAGTATTGTCCGGTGTAGGTGCCGCCGTGCAGCCAAACGGTATCGCCGGGTTGAATGTGACCGGATGCGCCAGTCACCGCATATCCCAGCGACCACGGGTGGTCAGCGGAGCCGTCGTTGCTGGAGCTGCCGGCGGGCGAGACATGCCAGCCGGAATGCGAGAGCGGGGGGGCGGGCGGATTGGGATTCGTGATGTTTTTCTCGACCGTGCACGCCGAGAGCAAACCCCCGAGCACCACTCCTATGACGGCAAGACGTCTTGCAATCTTGTACGTGAAGGGCATGCTCACTCCTTTCGATTAATTCCGTGGAATTAGCATCCCCACCCTAATGGTCTAATTCTGGAGTAACAAGAGGATTAGCCCAAAGTCAGATGCGCAGGAATTGGAAATTTTTGCGAGTCGCAGGGAGCGCGTGTCGCGCGTCACCGGCGCAATGCTCACGCGAGTCGCCAGTGAGCGCGACGCGATCCATATTTCGCGCCGATGCTAGCCCGCTGGGTGCGGCTGTGGTTTGGATTCCGCGATCCCGTGAATCGCGGCACGTACTTCCGCCACGGCGTGGGCCTGATGGCGCTCAAGTACGCGATCGACGCGGCTCTCATCTGGCGGTTCGCCGGCCGGGTCTGGACGCCGCTGACCTACCTGTCGCCGCTGCTGAGTGCGCGCACCGAGCTGCTGCGGAGCGCTCCGGCGTGGTTGTTGCCCCTGCTCGTCACTATCGCGCTGCCGTTCCTGTGGATCGGCGTGAGCATGACGATGCGGCGCGCAGTCGACGCGGGGTTCTCGCCGTGGGTCGCGCTGCTGTTCTTTCTCCCCGCGATCAACTACATCGTGATGCTGTGGCTTTCCGCGCTGCCGTCGCGCGGCGTGCCGTGGCCTGTCGAAGCCCCGTCACCGCTCGTGGACGACCGCCTCGCGAGCGCGATGCTCGGTGTCGCGGCCGCGTTGGGCATCACGCTGCTCACCGTCGGCGTCGGCGTTTACCTGCGGCGCACCTACTCGGCGGGGCTGTTTCTCGGAGTGCCGTTCACGGTGGGATACATCAGCTCCTACATCTACAATCACGGCCACGACCGGCCGGCCGGTCAGTCGATCATCGTTGCACTGGCGAGCGTGAGCATCGCCGCCGGCGCACTCGTCATTTTTGCGCTCGAAGGTGCCGTGTGCACGGTCATGGCACTCCCGATTGCGCTGCTGATCGCCTTTCCGGGTGCGGTACTGGGGCGGATCGTCGCGCGGCGGGGCGTGCAGGCAGCGACCGGCGCCGGGTTCGCGCTCATCGTGCCGCTGTTCGTCGGCGTCGAGCCTCGTCCGGCACCGCCAGTACAGGAGGTCGTGACCGTCCTGGACATCGCGGCTGCGCCCGAAGTCGTGTGGCGGCGCGTCATCAGCTTCCCCGACCTCGCACCGCCGACCGAGTTCCTGTTTCGCGCCGGCGTTGCAGCGCCACTGCGCGCGCGAATCGAGGGGCACGGCAGCGGCGCGACCCGCTACTGCGACTTCACGACCGGCAGCTTCGTCGAGCCGATTACGGCTTGGGATGAGAACCGCCTCCTCGCGTTCGACATCGCCGCGCAGGCGCCGCCGATGAACGAGTTGAGTCCGTATCCGAACGTGCATCCGCCCCATCTCGATGGATATTTCCGCGCCGTGCAGGGCGAGTTCAGATTGACCGTGCTGCCCGGCGGTCATACGCGCCTGGAAGGGCGCACGCAATACGTCGTCGACATGTTTCCGCAGGCGTATTGGACATTGCCCGCGCGCGCGATCGTGAGCGCGATCCATGCGCGAGTGCTGCACCACATTCAAACGCTGGCCGAGGAGGAAGGGCACCGATGAGCAAAAGAAGAGTTTGGGCGGTGGTGGCGATCGTCTGCGCGTGCAAGCCGGCGAGCAAGGCTCCGGCGAATGCGAGCGGGGCCAACCCGTTTCGCGTGGCGACGATCAACGGCTTCAAGACGCCCGAGTCCGTCAAATGGGATTCGGCACAGGACGTCTACTTCGTGTCGAACATCAACGGCAATCCCGCCGATAAGGACGGCAACGGCTACATCAGCCGCGTCAACCCGGATGGCACAGTGCGGGACAGCGTGTTCATCAAGGGACTCGATGCTCCCAAAGGGCTGGCGTTGGTCCACGACACGCTGTGGGTAGCCGACATCGATCAGGTGCGCGCCTACAATGCACGCACCGGCGCGTCCGTCGCGACGCTCAAGGCTCCCGGCGCGGTGTTCCTCAACGACATCGACGCGGCGCCCGACGGCTCACTGTACATCACCGACACGGCGATCAAGTTCGGCGCGAAGGGCCCCGAGCACGTCGGCACAGACCGGATCTTCCGCATCGCGCCCGATCACAAAGTCACCGTAGCGGTCGCGAACGAAGCGCTGGGCCGGCCGAACGGCATCACGTGGGATGCGGCCAACCAGCGCTTCGTCGTGGTACCGTTCGGGGGGGACACGCTCGTGGCTTGGAAGCCCGGCGACAAAAACGTGACGGCACTCGGCACGGGTCCGGGGCAGTTCGACGGCGTCGAAATCGTGCACGGCGCCATCGTTGTGTCGAGCTGGGCCGACTCCTCGGTCCATCGCTATGAGAACGGGCAAGGCACCACGATCATCAAAGGCGTACCGAGCCCGGCGGACATTGGCTATGACGCGAAGCGGAATCGCCTGCTGATTCCCATTTTCACCGGGAATCGTGTGGAGATTTGGCAGCTCCAGTAGGTTCTTGTTGAGTGAGACAATGAATTGTGCCGAGGCCCCAAACGAGGTCCACGGCGTGGATGCCGACGACGGAGCGATTGGGGAAACACTCCGCGAGAATGCCCAGGGCGATGCGGTCCTTCGGATCGTTGAATGTGGGCACGAGCACGGCGGCATTCGCGATGTAGAAGTTCGCGTAGCTCGCGGGCAGCCGAACGCCATCGAAGTACAGCGGGGCGGGCATCGGGAGATCGATGACTTCGATGCCCGCCCCTTTCAGTCGGTCGCGATTTTCGGCGAGCGGTTTGTAGTTCACGTCCTTCGGGTTGTCCTCGCGACAGAGCACCACCGTGTCGGACTTCACGAATCGGCACAGGTCATCGACGTGGCCGTGCGTGTCGTCACCGGCGATGCCTTTGCCGAGCCAGATGGTCCGCGTGACGCCTAAGACGTCCCGGAAGACGTTTTCGATCTCGTAACGCGACACACCCGGATTCCGGGTCTGCACCTGGGGATCGAGCAGGCACTCTTCGGTGGTGAGCAGCGCGCCGCCGCCGTTGACGTCGATGCTGCCGCCTTCGAGGACGATTTTCCCGTCAATCAAGGGAAGCTGGAATCGCTTCGCGGCGCGCTCGGCGATGGCCGCGTCCTTTTTCCAGTCTTTGTATTTGGCCCAGGCGTTGAAGTGAAAACGCGCAATCGCCAGGGCTTTGGGGCTGCGGACAAAGATGGGCCCGAAGTCGCGCGTCCAGCCGCGATTGGTGGGGAAGCGCAAGAAATCCACGCGCGCGGTGTCGACGCCGACCCGGGCGAGCACGCGCGTAGCCTGCGCCTGATGTGCCGCTGAGTTGACGAGGATGCGGACGGTTTCGCCGGGGGAGAGCGCGCGGACGATTTCGCCGTAGATCCACGGTATCGGTGGGAATTTGCCCGGCCAGTCCGAGACGTTGTGCGGCCACCCGATCCAGGTGGCCGCATGCGGCTCCCACTCCGCCGGCATCCGGTATTCAGTCAATCGGTCAGAAAACGATGCTGGATGTCTGCGTACGCATCCGTGCGACGGTCACGCAGAAACGGCCAGTTCCGGCGGACTTCCTCGATGCGCGTCAGATCCACGTCCGCCAACACGAGCGCCTCATCCTCCCCAGCTTCGGCGACGACGATGCCGAACGGATCGCACACGAACGAGTGGCCCCAGAACTCGATACCGGCTCCCTCTCCACCAAGCTGCTCGAAGCCGACCCGGTTGCCGGCGGCCACCCAGCAGCCGTTTGCGATCGCGTGACTGCGCTGGATCGTCTTCCAGGCGTCAAGCTGCTGTTCGCCGTACTTCTCTTTTTCCGCGGGATGCCAGCCGATCGCGGTCGGATACAGCAGGATGTTCGCGCCCTGCAGCGCGGTGAGACGCGCGCCTTCGGGATACCACTGATCCCAGCAGACCAGCGCGCCGATCGGGCCGACCTTCGTGTCGAACGCGCGAAACCCCAGATCGCCGGGCGTGAAGTAGAACTTTTCGTAATACGCGGGATCGTCGGGGATGTGCATCTTGCGGTAAATGCCCTTGACCTTGCCGTCGGCGTCGATGACCGCCGCCGTGTTGTGATAGAGGCCGGCAGCGCGTCGCTCGAACAGCGAGGCAATCACGACGACGCCGTTCTCTTTCGCGATCTTCCCCAGCGTTTCCGTCGTGGGCCCCGGCACCGCCTCGGCCAAATCGAAGAGCGCGTGGTCCTCGCGCTGGCCGATGTAGTGGGTCCGAAACAGCTCAGGTAGGCAGACGAGTCCCGCTCCCGCCTTCGCGGCCTCGCGGACCCGCGCGACGGCCTTGCCGAGATTCGCCGCGGGGTCGTCGCTCATGCTCATCTGCACGAGCCCGATCTTGAATTTGGACGGCGGGGAGGCGGCCATTGCAGGGAACGGTACTACGATTCGTCACAGGCTGAAAGCACCCTTCAGGGTGTCGAAGTGATCGGAGCCGCAGCAGAACGTTCTTCGACCTCGGCCATTGCCGGCGGCGCGACCTTGCGAAACAGCGTCCGATAGGTCTCCCACTGCGCGAGAATGCGGCGCGCCCGCGCGCTGCCGGTCTTATGGAAGTGCTGCTGGATGAGTTTGCGCAGCACCCGTTCGTCCATGGTATTGAGTCCGGTCACGGCGACCATCTCGAGGTTGCAACGCGACTCGAGGGCGGCGCGCTCGTCGAGCACGTAGGCGATGCCGTTCGACATGCCGGCGGCGAAGTTGCGGCCGACGGCCCCCAGCACCACGACGATCCCGCCCGTCATGTACTCGCAGCAATGGTCGCCGGCGCCTTCCACGACGGCGACCGCGCCGGAGTTGCGGACGGCGAAGCGATCGCCGGCGCTGCCGGCGGCGAACAGACGTCCCGAGGTTGCGCCGTAGAGAGCCGTGTTCCCGAGCACGACGTGCGAGCTCCCGCCGTTGGCGTAGGCCGCGCCGCGGAACGGGCGGATCACGATCTCCCCGCCGCACAGTCCCTTGCCGACGTGGTCGTTCGCTTCTCCTTCGAGATGCAGGTGCATCCGGGGCAATGTGAACGCACCGAAGCTCTGCCCGGCGCTGCCTTTGAACCGCAGCTTGAGCGGCGTGCCCGGGCCGCCTCCGCCGTACAGACGCGCCAGCTCGCCCGCGATGCGTGCGCCGACCGTCAAATGATGATTCCCGATGTCGATCACGCGCGGTGCCGTGCCGCGATCTCGCCGCTCGAGCATTTCGGCGTCGAGCGAGACGAGACCAGGCCGGACGTTGCGGTCCACCATGCGGCGGCGCGGCTCGGCTCTGCTCGCCGCGGGCGTGAGAACCATGGAGAGATCGAGGAGGCCGGCGCGCGGCGCTTCCGGCCGATCGATGCGTTTGAGCAGCTCGACCCGGCCGATGAGATCGTCCATGCGTCGCACGCCCAGCGAGGCCATGATGCGGCGAACGTCTTCCGCGATGTGCGTGAAGTATGCAATGACCTGCTCCGGCGTCCCGCGGAACTTGGCCCGGAGCTCGGGGCGCTGCGTCGCAATGCCGGTCGGGCAGGTGTTGAGGTGGCATTGGCGCGCCATGGCGCAGCCGAGCGCCACGACTGTCGCCGTCCCGAACCCGAACGATTCGGCACCGAACAATGCGGCGATGACGACATCGCGGCCCGTGCGCAGCCCGCCGTCGACGCGCACCTCGATGCGCTGCCGCAGCTTGTTGCGCATCAGAATCGCCTGCGTTTCCGCGAGGCCGAGCTCCCAGGGCGAGCCGGCATGCTTGATCGACGACAGCGGGGACGCGCCGGTGCCGCCGTTGTGGCCGGAAATCAGGACATAGTCGGCGTACGCTTTGGCGACGCCGGCCGCGACGGTGCCGACGCCCGCTTCGGCGACCAGTTTCACGCCGACCCGGGCCGCGGGATTGACCTGCTTCAGGTCGTGAATGAGCTGCGCGAGATCTTCGATCGAATAGATGTCGTGATGTGGCGGCGGCGAAATCAGGGGAATGCCGACCACGGCATGCCGCAGCCGCGCGATGAGGTCGGTGACTTTGTGGCCGGGCAGCTGCCCGCCTTCTCCCGGTTTCGAGCCCTGCGCGATCTTGATCTCGAGCTCATCGGCGCGCACGAGGTACGCCGTCGTTACGCCGAAGCGGCCGGACGCGACCTGCTTGATCCGGTTGTCGGAGCGATCCACAGCGTCGATCGCGCTTGCGTACGTCGCGGGATCCTCGCCGCCTTCCCCCGAGTTCGACCGCGCGTGCATCCGGTTCATCGCGATGGCGAGCGTCGCGTGCGCTTCGGGCGACAAGGCGCCGAGTGACATGGCGCTCGAGATGAAGCGGCGGCGGATCTCCGCCGCAGGCTCGACCTCGTCGAGCGGCACCGGAGTCTGCTCCTGGAAGTCGAGCAGGTCGCGCGGGCCCGCGGGGGCGCGCGAGCGCGCGCGCTCGTCGAAGCCGGCGTACTCCCCATTTTGCAGGGCGCGAACGAGCGGCGGCGACCAGCCGTGGTCCTCGCCGTCGCGGCGGTAGCGTACCCGGCCGTGATCGGGAAGCGGTCCGCCGGCCGCCGTTTCGTGACGCTTCAGCACGTCTTCCGCGATTTCCCTGAAGCCAATGCCGCCGATGACGGAAGCGGTTCCAGTCATGCAGACATCGATGACTTCCTGACCCAGCCCGATCGCCTCGAAGATTTGCGCGCCGGCGTACGACTGCAGCGTCGAGATTCCCATCTTCGACAGGATCTTGAGCAGCCCCTTCTCGGCGGCGCTCCGGAATTTCTCGCTCGACCACTCGGCATCGCGCAGGCATTGCAGCGCCAACCATGGATGGACCGCCTCGGCGCCAAAACCGAACAGTGCGGCAAAGTGGTGAACATCCCATGCGTCGCCCGCCTCGGCGACGAGGCCGACGCGAATGCGCTGCCCGGCTTGCACGAGCCGCTGGTGCACGGCACCGATCGCGAGCAGCATCGGGATGGGCGCGCGCGTCTTGTCGGCGTCGCGATCGCTGATCACGAGAATCGTAGCGCCGCCGCGCTGCCGCACGGCTTTTACCGCGTCGCGACTCAGCCGCTCGATCGCCCGCGCCAGCTCGGCGGGACCCGCGGCGGCTTCCCACAGGGCGCTCAGCGTGACGAGCTCGGCGCCGCCGAAGCGGCGGAGCGCCGCCATTTCCTCCGCGAGCAGCACCGGATGCTCGAGTCGCAACAACGCCCGGCCGCCGGGGCGTTGCGCGAGCAGCGAACCGCGGCGGCCGAGATGCATGACGAGCGACATGACCAGCTCTTCGCGCAGCGGATCGATCGCGGGATTCGTGACCTGGGCGAACCGCTGGCGCACGTACGAGTACAGGCTCTGCGGCAGCTTGGAGAGCGGCGCGATCGGCGTGTCGTCACCCATGCTCCAAATCGCGTCTTTGCCTTCAGCGGCCATCGGCGAGATGACGTAGCGCAGATCTTCGTGGCTGTATCCAAATGCGTGCTGGCGCGCCCCGAGCTCATCGGGCGGCAGCGCCGGTCCGACGGCCGGCACCGCTGTCGGCAGTTTCCGGACGACGCGTTCGGTCCAGCGGCGATACGGGCAGCGCTGTGCGACTTCCAGCTTTGCGTCGTTGCTCCGCAGGACGACGTTACGGAGTGTGTCCACGACCAGCAGCTCGCCGGGGCCGAGCCGGCCCGACTCGACGACGTGCGCGGGATCGAGATCGACGATCCCGACTTCCGACCCCGCGACGACCACGTTATCGCGCGTGATCTTGTAGCGGCATGGCCGGAGCCCGTTGCGATCGAGCGCCGACCCCGCGACCACGCCGTCGCTGAACGCGAGCGCGGCCGGGCCGTCCCACGGCTCCATCAGTCCCGCGTGATACTCGTAGAAGCTCTTGAGCGCGGGATGCATGTCGGGGACGCGCTCCCACGCTTCCGGCAGCAGCATCATCAAAGCGTGGACCGGATCGCGCCCCGAGCGCACGAGCAGCTCGAACGCGTTGTCCAGGCTGGTCGAGTCACTGCCGTCCGTCCAGATCACCGGCTTCAGCAGCTCGACGTCACGATCCCACGCCGGCGCGGCGAGCGCGGGTTCGCGCGCGAGCATCGCGTTGCGATTGCCCCAGAGCGTGTTGATCTCGCCGTTGTGGGCGAGGAGACGGAACGGCTGGGCCAGCGGCCAGCTCGGCAGCGTGTTGGTCGAGTACCGCTGGTGGAACACGGCGATACCGGTCTCGAACAGCGGCGAGCGCAGGTCGGCATAGAAGCTGGGAAGCTCGGTCCCGACGAGCAGCGCCTTGTAGACCACGGTCCGGCAGGACAGCGAACACACGAATACCGGTAAACCGGCCTCGGCCGCGCGGCGCTCGATGACGCGCCGCGCGAGGTAGAGCCGCCGTTCCCAGACCTGCGCGTTGGCCGGACCCGACGGCGGGCCGATGAACAGCTGGCGAATCGCCGGCTGGCTCTGAGCGGCGAGCGGGCCAAGCACGTCGGTGTCGACCGGCACCACGCGCCAGCCCAGCACCGACATGCCCAGGCCGACCACGACGGTTTCGATCAGGTCGATCGCGATGTCGCGGGCCGGCCCGGCTTGCGGCAGGAAGAACATGCCGAGCGCGACGCGCTCGACCGGCCCGACGCCGAGCAGGCGATGCGGGATTTGCGTCAGGACTCCGGCGCCGTCGCCGGAGCGGTCGGTGGACGCGGCGCCACGGTGCGCGAGTCGCGCGACGGCCGTGAGCGCCATGGCGAGCATCTCGTGATCGCGCCGGCCGTCGGCGCGCGCGACGAAACCGACGCCGCAGGCGTCGCGCTCGCGCCAGGGATCCAGATAACGAAAAGCCCGCTCTGCTGAGGGAGCGGGCTGGCTGGGTTTCGTTCGTTTCGGCACTATCGCGCCCCGCCGCTCCCTATGAAGGGTCCGCCGGTAATATTTGCCAGCAGCGAGGCCATCGTATGTTTATGCATTGGTCAACATAAATATACGACTGGGTTCGAAACGTGCAAGTACCTACGGTGTCCTGAAGGTGATGCGGGTGATGCGCCCGCGGGGCCCGACCGCCCAGCAGGCTTCGCGCGTAGTACAGTCCACGGCCCAATAGGCTGAGCCGCTCAGGTTGGTCCACGAACGGCCGTCGTTCGCCGTCCAGTCCAGTCCTTTAGGTCCCGCAACGATGTACCCCGGCATGCCGGTGAGTGCGTCGGCGCCATAGACCGCGCCGCTGAACGTCGGGCGGCTCACCAGCGTCCACGTCGCGCCGCCATCACTCGTCACGGCCGCCACACTATCGCTGCGGTCGTCGGGCTTGAGGAGGCGGCCGCCCAGCGCCATGCCGTGCAGCTCGTCACGGAACGCCAGCGTGGCGACGCCACTGTTTTCGCCGGACACGATCGGCGTCGTCACCACGGACCAGTGCTGACCGCGATCCGCGGAGCGGTAGACGCGCGCTTGGGGCTCGGTCCCGAACCATGCCCGGGCTTGCCCGCGTACGATCAAGCACGTGCCGCCCGCGGCGGGCGATCCCTCGTGCGGCAAAGCCGGCGGCATCCCATCCGCGGCGACCGCGCTCCAGTGCTCGCCGTCTGCGGTGCGGATCACGATCATCTTGCCGTGCGCCGCGTCGCTCACGGCAATGCCATGCGTCGCGTCCCAGAAATCGAAGCAGTCGTAGAAGGCGGCCGAGTCGCGGTTGATGAACTGCAACTGCCAGCTCTGTCCGGCGTCGGTCGTCTTGTAGATCCGCGAGCTGTCGCCGGGTCCCGCGGCCAGCAGATACGCGGTGGTGGCGCTCACCGCCGCGACGTCGCGGCACTGCAGGGTGGAATCGGGGCCTGTCATCGCACCCGGCACCCAGGTGCGGCCGCCATCAACCGTGCGGACCCAGGTCGCTGTGTGACCCGAGACCCAGATCACGCTGTCGTCGATCGCGCTCACGGCCTGCAGCAGCGCGGTGGTATGGCTCTCTTGCTCGGTAATGGTACCGACCAGCGCGGGATGGAGATCAGCCTGAGGGCGGGTCCGATGGGCGCAGCCCGCGATAAACACGAGCGGCACGAAAAATCGGATCCGGATCATCCGACGAGAATCGGCTCGATGGGTTGGCGATACCGATAAGTCTTTCCGGCGTAATTGCGGAGCACGATTTCCTTATCAGTGAGCTTCACGACGTATTCAGGCAGCAACGGGATCTTCCCGCCGCCGCCCGGGGCGTCGATGACGAAGTGCGGCACGGCCAGCCCCGACGTCCAGCCGCGGAGCGCCTGGATGATCTCCAGGCCCTTCTCCACTGTCGTCCGAAAGTGCTCCGCGCCCGCCACCTGGTCGCACATATAGATGTAGTAGGGGCGTACCCGCGCGGCGAGCAGGCGCTGCATCAACAGCTTCATCACCTCCGGGTCGTCGTTCACGCCCTTGAGCAGCACGGTCTGGCAGCCAAGCGGAATGCCCGCATCCGCGAGCATGCCGAGCGCCGTGACGGCGGCTGGAGTGAGCTCGGCGGGGTGATTGAAGTGTGTGTTGATGTAAAGCGGATGGTATCGCTTGAGGATCGCGCACAAGGCCGGCGTCACGCGTTCGGGCAGATGGCAGGGTACGCGGCTGCCGATCCTGAGGACCTCGATGTGCGGAATGGCGCGCAGGCGGCTGCAGATCTCGTCGATGCGCCGGTCCGACAGGAGCAGGGGATCGCCGCCCGACATGATGACGTCGCGGATCTCCTCGTGCTCCTCGAGGTAGCGAAACGCCGACTCGAGCTGCGCCAGTGGAATCTTCTCGGGATCGCCAACTTTGCGGCGGCGCGTGCAGAAGCGGCAGTACGAGGCGCACACCGGCGAAACGAGGAACAGCGCGCGGTCGGGATAGCGATGCGTGATATTCGGGACCGGCGAATTGGCGTCTTCGGCAAGCGAGTCGACGATGCCGTCTTGTACCTCGAGCTCTTGCACCGTGGGGACGTATTGCCGCCAGATCGGGTCGCCGGGGGATTGGATGAGGTCGACCATGGCGGGCGAGATGCGAAACTCGAAGTTTGCGGCGGCCTGACGGAGACGGGCGATCTCCCCGACGTGCTCCGGACCGAAACGCGCGGCCAGGGCGTCGAGCGATGCGATGCTCTTCTTACGAAGTAGCTCTTGCCAGGTCTCCAGTAGTCAGATCCTTGATGTAGATCACCAGATCGTCGTCCGGCGCGTAATAGCCCGGAATGGTCGCGGTTCTGGTGTACCCGCGTGCCTCGTAGAACGCTCTCGTCGACTCGTAATCGGCGCGGGAGCTGGTCTCCACGACGACTAATCGTGCGTCGCGCGTCGTGAGCCGTTGCTCCACTGCGTCGAGCAGCTGCGTGCCGATTCCCCGACCCTGATGCGCGCGATCCACGACGATCCAGTAGAGGTCGTAGGTCGCGTCCGTCCCGGGCGTCGGTCCCCAGCACGCGTAGCCGAGCAGCTGCTCGCCGTCGAATGCGCCGGCGAAGCGATAGTCGTCATCGCCGTCAAGGCTCTCATCCAGCAGCTCGAGCGCGGTCGCGACCTCTTCCTCGCGGAAGACGCCGGTCCCGCGCGTCAGCTGCTCAAACCGTGCGCGGTGCGCGCGCGCGAGGGGGCGCAGCGAGCAGCTCACGCGCGGCCTTCGTGCCCTGTGCCTCTCGCAGCGCGAGCTCGGCGATGCGGCGGATGAGCTCGGCGTAATCCCAGCCCGCGGCCTTCGCCATGCGCGACAGACCCGCGGCATCAGTGAGATCGGGGTTGGGATTTACCTCGAGGATCCAGGGCCTGCCGGCATCGTCGAGGCGGAGATCGACGCGGCCATAGCCCTTGCCTTGCATCGTGCGCCAGGCGATCTCGGCGAGCCGGCACAGCCGGTCGTTGAGACGCTGCGGGAGTTGTGCCGGACAGACGGGCCGGCTGCCGAGGTCTTCGGGCGAGCCGGCGTGCCACTTGGCCGCGTACGTGAGAATGGGCCAGACCCCTTCGGGCATGGCGCTGAAATCGATCTCGGCGACGGGCAAAATGCGGTCGCCGACAAAGCCGACGTTGAACTCGCGGCCGGCGATGTACTGTTGCACGAGCACTTCGTCGAACTGCTCGGTCATCGCCGCGATGCGCGCTTTCAGGCTCTTGCGATCGACGACGACGGATTGCCGATCCAGGCCGGCACTCGCGTCTTCGGCCGCGGGCTTCACGATGGCTGGCAGCGGAAAGTCGTCGTCGATCTTCCCTTGCGCGATGGTCCAGCGCGGAATCGGCAACCCCGCGCGCTCGAGCATCGTGTTCGCCACCGCCTTGCGGCGGCAGGCGGCCGTCGTCCAGGACCCGCAGCCCGTGTACGGGATTCCCGCCAGCTCGAGCGCCCCGACGACGTGGTCCTCCCACTGCGCAACGCCGCGCACCCCTTCGCACAGATTGAAGACGAGGTCGGCCCGCTTGCATACGTTGAACCAGCGCATATCGTGCCGCACGGGGACGCGCTGTACCTGATGGCCTCGCGAATTGAAAATGCGCGCGATGTCGTCGACCGCCTCCATAACTCCCGCGACATCCTCGGCCGTCCAATCTTCCGCGCCGGGATCGTACAGAATGACGACCCTCATGCCGAGACAGCGGCTGGTCGGGGTAGGGGCGCGGCATGCTGCCCACCTACCGCAACTTCTACTTCGCTCCCGGTAATCCGCCTCCAGGCAATCCGAACGACCTCCTGAATCAACCCGTCGTAGGTGTAGCCGGCGACGCGCGCCGCTTTGGGGAAACAGGAGTTCATCGCGGGATCGGGGATGATTCCGGGCAGCGGGTTCAGCTCGACGACGTTGGGAACCCCGAAGCGGTCGACGCGGACGTCGATGCGGCACCAATCACGGCAGCCGAGGGCGCGATACGCGTCGAGCGCGACGCGCTCCGTCTCGCGACAGAGTGATTCCGCGACGTCCGTCGGCGGACACTGAAAGATCGCGAGCGGATGCTCGCGCGTGTCCCAGATCCATTTCGCCTCGTACCCATATACGGGCGGCGCGCCCGCCGGCAGCGTGGCGAAATCGAATCCGACGACGGGCAGGCAGCGCATGTCGCCGTTGTTGCCGAGGATCGCGACCGTGAACTCGGGACCCGGCAGATAGGTCTCGACCAGCACCGGCTGGCTGTATCGCTCCAAGAGGAACGGCACGCGCTCGGCGAGCTGCGCCGGCGTCTCGCATAAGTTATTGACAAATATCCCCTTACCAGACCCCTCCGCGACCGGCTTCACGAATAGGGGGTAGGGCAGCGGCATGCGCTCGATGTCTTCGACCCGTTCGAGCACACGGAACGGCGCGGTCGGCACGCCGCGATACGCGAGAACTTCTTTGGTGCGTCCCTTGTGCAGGGTCAGCGCCAGGGTGAGCGGGTCCGAGCCGGTGTACGGGATGTTCAGGTACTCGCACAGTGCCGGCACGTGCGACTCGCGGCAGGGACCGTGCAATCCCTCGGCCATGTTGAACACGACGTCGGGTTGTGCGAGCGAAAGTTTTTGCGGAAAGAACTGGTCGGCTTCGAGGCGAACGACGGTGCCGAAGAGACCAAGGGCTTGTTCGACCGCGTCTATCGTCGACGGGTCATCCCATTCTGCGTAGGCATCAGACGCGTCGATCGCGTCGGGCTTCTCGTTGTACGCGAGGCCTATTCGCATTCTGCAAACCAGAATACGAAATGGTTTTCAGATGCGCAAGAGAAAAAAATCAAACTTTGTGGTAGGTGACGCGTGCCGCTTCCTGTTTGTCGTCCGCGAGGTAGATCTCGAAATCCGAAAACAGCGCGCCCGCTTCCCGCTGCAGCAGTCGCAAGACCGCGATCGCCATACGACGGATTTCCAGCTCGGCGCCCTCGCCGCACCGCAGCTCGAGCATCGTGCGCCACGCGCGCGCGTTGCCCGAGACGACGATCTTCACCTCGGTCGCGTTCGGGAGCACGCTCCGCGCCGCTTCGCGCGCCATCTTGCGACGGTGGACTTTGTCGGCGACCCACTCGTACCGCTGCATCAGTCCTTCCACCGCGCGCACGTAGGCGGCCTGCGCCTCGCTCACTTGCTGCTGCCATTCGTCTTCGAGCTTGGGATCGCCGATGATCGCCGGCGGCATGACGAACGCGGCATGCGATTCGTCGACGTAGCGCTGCGAGATCTGGGAATACCCGAAACCGGCGCGGTGGCGCACCAGCTCGTGCGAGCAGGAGCGCGAAATCCCTTCGATCAGCAACACATACACGGCATGCTCCAGCACCGAGCCGTGGCCCTGCTTCTTGATGTTCTCGAGGTATTCGGCCGTGGAGCGATTGATCGGGTTTTGCTGGCTCATGTAGCACAGCCGCCCCGCGTACTCGGCGAGCTTCTCGCCGTCGCTCGCTTCGCCGCGCCACTTGACGGCCAGATGCGGCGGCTCGAGAAACTGCGGGCGAGCGAGCAGCGAGATACGGGGAGCGCGAAAGATTTCCACGACGGTGGACGAAGTCTCTAGCGTGCCAGCTCGGCTTTCGGTGTGTCCCATGCGGCGCTGCGCTCCACGTCGCGAAGTCGTGTTGCGATGTCGTCCGGAATTGCCGCCGCGCCTGCTCCAACCTTCAGCGCCGCGACGGGCGACCAATCGGTCGCGGGAATGATAACACCGGGGTTGAAGATGGACAGCGGGTCGTAGGCCTGTTTGACCTGGCGGAACAGGTCCATCACCTCGGGACCGTAGAATCGCTCGAGCACCCCGGCGCGCAGTCGTCCGATGCCGTGCTCGCCTGCCGGCACGCCGTGATACGCCAGCACCAACGCGGTGACGTCATCGAACAACGCGCCGAGCGCCTCGCGCCAACCGCCCCGCGTCGTGTCGGGCAAGGCGTTGACGTGCACGTGACCGTCACCAGCGTGTCCGAACACGGCGACCGGAATGCCGCGGCGCTCGGCGGCCGCTCGCAGGCCGGTGATGTATGCCCCCAAAGCCGCGAGCGGCACGCAACCGTCTTCGATGACCTGGAGCGAGCGCTGCGTCGCCGGAAGACGCGCGAGGGCGGGGGACGCGAGCCGGCGTATGGTCCACAGCTGCTCCAGTCCGGCGCGGTCCACCGCGGTTTCGACGTGCGTGGCCGAATCTTTGAGCTCGCGCACGGCATCGCCCACGGCACCGCGCGCCGCGGCGGCCGACTCCCGCTCGAACTCGACGAGCAGCAGGCAGGCGACCTTCGGCGCGTCCGGGATGAACCGCAGCAGAGTTTCATCGAGCAGCTCCACCGCCGACGGTTGGAGCGAAGCCAGGTATGGCACGGCCTCGGTCAGCGCCGCGACCTCGGCGAAGCCGAGCGCGACGCCGGCGATGTCCGAGGGGATGGGATCGAGCCGCCAGTGCACCTCCGTCACGATGCCGAGCGTGCCCTCCGAGCCGACCAGGAGATCGACTTCATCGCCGGTCTCAGCGAAGCGATCGAGCGCGTAGCCTGACGAATTCTTACGGGTCTCGGGAAATCGGTCGGCGATCAGCCGCCTGCCATCTGGCGTCAGCATGAAACGGTCGCTGTCCTGACCGCGATCGATGAACGTTACGTCGCCGTCCGCATCGACGACTTCGAGCCCCTCGATCCACTGACGTACGCTGCCGTAGCGCACGGTACGCGGGCCGGCGGCGTTGGTCATTGCCATCCCGCCGCTCGTCGCGAACGCACCGGACGAGGGATCGGGCGGCAGGCGGAGGCCGTAGGTCCGCGCGGCCGCGTTCAGCCGCGCCCACGTTACCGACGCGCCGGCCCGGGCGACGCGGGCCTGCGGATCGATGGACAATTGGGCAAAACCGAGGCTCAGATCCACCACGATGTCGGAACCGACGTTGCCACCCGGCATGCCACTCCCCGCCCCGCGGGGAATCAATGCTCGGCGCGAGTGTGTCGCCTTGCGCACGAGCGCGACGACATCGTCGACGGTTTCGGGTATGGCGACGGCCGCGGGGACGATGCGATACGGGCCCGCGCCCTCGGCATAAGCCGCGCGGACGCGAGAGTCGGTGATGAGCACGCTCCAAACTTGACACCGGCAGACGGCAACGTGAAGCTTCGATTCCCGATGGCAAAAGCACAGCTCATTCACATTGAAGTCGACCGGCGGCTCGGTCACGAGTGGGACGAGTGGAACGGCCGGCCCCTCCCCAACGGCGGCGACTTCTCCGCGGGTCCCGGGCTCTTCTTTGCCTTTAGCGCACTGACCGTTACCGCGGCGATGGTGGCCGCCGCTCTTCTACTTTATCTGACTGGCCCGCGGCTCGCCGGATTGTGGGCAGGGATGCCGACCGTGCTATGGCTCGGGCTTGGAGGCCTCGCTGTTTTGCTCTGGGCGTATCTCGGCGCGCTGGTGGTGTCGTTCTACAGTCGCAGGAATCTGCTTCCGGAAGCCCTGCTCGAGCGCGGGCCATACTTACAGCTGATGAGTTACGCTTCGCTCATCGCGCGGGCATTCGGCAAGCGTGATTGGGTGGAGCACGCGGCAATCGATGTCTACAACACAATGGCCGAGCGCCGCGGGCGCAAGGTCAACAAGGGCGAGCTGCTGGTGTTGATTCCGCGCTGTCTCTCGAAGCAGGCGCTGGACGGCGTGCTCGAGATCGCGGGCCGCTACGAAGTGCCGGTGTTCGTCGCTACGCGCGGCCAGCTCGCGCGCCGCGTGATTCGGGAGCGTCGGCCCCGTGCCGTCGTCGCGGTGGCGTGCGAGCGCGACATGATGACCGGCCTGCGGGACGTTGCCGGCAAACTTCCGGTCCTGGGCCTCACCATGCAGCTGCCCAACGGTCCGTGTCGCGACGCGTCGATCGACCTGCGCCAGATGGAGAAGTGGGTGCAGGGCCTAGTGGCGGAGCAGCAGCCCGAGCAGGCCCCAGCCTCCTAACGCGGCCCACTCCGCGAGCCGGAAGCTTCCCGGCACGGCCGGCGTCACCTTCATCACAAGGATCGCCGCACTCACCAGCGCGCCAGCCACCGCGAGCGCGACGCCCTTCTGCGCCTTGTTCCCGCGGGCCAGCGCGACGAAGGCCAGGCATGACGCGCCCCAGCCGATCGCCGCCACGGCAGAGCCGACCTCGGTGATCGGCACGAGCAGAGCGTCGCCAAGAAAGGCCGCAGCGGCTGTCAGCACCGTGATGAGAAGAATCGCGACCGACGGCGTCCCAAACCGCGCGTCGATCGTCCCGAGTGCCGGGTGCACGAGCCCCCGGCGCCCGAGCGCATAGAGGAGCCGTGTAGCAGCGACCAGGTTCCCGTTGAAGATCTTGAACAGCGACAGCAACGCTCCGGCCAGGATGAGGCGGGCAATCCACACCGTACCGAACGCGCGCGCGAATGCCGCCTCCGTGCCCAGATGGTGCGTGACGAGCTCGGTCCAGGGATAGACCCAGGCGACGACCGCGATCACGAGCACGTAGAACAATCCTCCGGCGACGACCGCGAGCGTGATGGTCCGGCCGAGCGTGCCGGCGGGGAGATCGGGGCGCGCTTCCTCGGAGGCCTTGGGGATCGATTCGAATCCGGTCATGAAGTACGGCACGATCTGGGCGACGAGCAGGACCGAGACGAACGGCCCCGATGTGGCAAAGAGCGGCTGCAAGTTGGCGGGGCTGCCGTGAGCGAACCCGAGGATCGCGAAGACCGCGAAGCAGGCGAGCAGCCCAATCGTGGTGAAGTCCTGAAACCGGCCGCTCGTGCGAATGCCGCGAAGATTGATGACGCCAATCACCGCCGTGAGGCCCAGGCCCGCGACGACGCGCGGCAATGTGATGACTTTTCCCGCAACGGCGTACAGCGGTACGGCGTTCATCGCCGGAAAAATTCTCGCGAGCAGATTGCCGATCGCCACCGCTTCCCATGGGCACACGATCGCGTAGGCAAGTACCATCATCCAACCGGCGGCGAAGCTCGCGCTCCGGGGGAACACGCGCTCGGTGTAGGCGATCTCGGCGCCGGCGTCGGGAATGGCGCGCACGAGTCGTCCATAGGTCAGCGCGATCGGCACGAGCAATACCGCTCCGGCCAGGAAGCCGAGCATGGCGCCGGCGGATCCGCCGCGGCCGAGCCAGTCGTCCATGATGACGAGCCAGCCCACGCCGACCATACTGCCGAAGCCGAAAGTGAAGTACTCGAGGGCGCCGAGCGTGCGGCGCAAGCTGCTAGTAGACAGTGACTCCAAGCTTGTCTTTCAACGCCGCGAGGAGCTGTATGGCGCGGAGCTGACCTGGCGAGCCTGCCGGTGACGCGCGCTCGAGGTCGCGCCGCGTGCGCGACGGGTCTTCGAACGGTACGTATACCGCCTCGATCGTTACGCGCGACTTGCCGGGTACGTCAGGATCAGCCCACAGTCGGACGCGCTGCGTGCCCGCAAATTCGCCCGATTCGAGATAGGCGTCCCGCAGGTTGAAGAAACGCACCGGAATGGTATCGGCCCTGAGCATGTCGCGCGCTGCCTGCGTGACGTCGGCCGGTCGCGCGTTGATCACGGCGTGAAGCGCTTCGGGCATCGGCGCGAATGGCGGGCGGGTGGTAGCGGGCGTGCACGCACCAAGCACGAGCGCGCACGCCCACGCACCACGCACGACGCGCGACGCAGGCATCAATGCGTGTGCGGCGGCGTCCCAGGCGGGTCAACGTGTGGCGCGGCCTTGGCCGTATCCGCCCCTCCGTGCCCGTGCTCTTCGTCTTCGTCATGTTCGTGGCCCGCAGCCCGCTCCGGGATCTCAGTTTGTAGTGTGCGTGTGGGAATTCCCGCCGCGTGCTCGAACATCAGCTTGCCGCCGAGTACTCCAGTCCACACAAGTCCCACGAGTCCGGCGATGCTCAACGCCCGCGTGAGCACCAGCTCTTGGGACGGCATTCGGAAACGCCGCACCATCTTCCACACGAGCACGACGGTGAAGACGCCCATCGTGAGCAACGCCATCGTCTCGTGCTTCTCCATGATCTCATGAGCCGCTTGGCCATGCTCGATTACGTCGGAGGCAAGCTCGCCGGCGACGACCGCCGCCCATCCCCCGATGACGCCGGCCCACAGCGTCCAGATGGCGGCCCACATGAGCGATTCGCGCTTCGTCACGAGCGCGCCGAGATCGAACAGCACCGCGACGGTGAGCAAGGCGGCGGGAAAATCGTTGAGGAGCGCGTGCCAGCGAGCGGCGTCGTAACCGAGCATTAGAGTCCCAGGTTGCAGACGATGGGTGGATTGGACGAGTAGTCGTAGAAACCCTTACCGGATTTGCGACCGTGCATTCCCGCGAGAACCATGCGCTTGAGCAACGGCGGCGGTGCATAGCGCGCCTCGCGGTACTCCTTGAACATGATTTCCGCGATGTGGTGCGTCGTGTCGAGGCCCACGAAGTCGAGCAGCGTGAGCGGCCCCATGGGGTAGCCGCAGCCGAGCTGCATCGCCTTGTCGATGTCGGGGACGCTACCGACGCCGCGCTCCACGGCGCGAATGGCGTCGAGCAGATACGGCACGAGCAACAGATTCACGATGAAGCCGGAGTTGTCCTTGGCGGCGATCGGCTCTTTGCCGAGTGAGGCGGCGAACGCGTAGGCGCGCTTGAACGTCTCTTCCGAGGTCGTCACCGTGCGCACGACTTCCACCAGCGCCATCAGCGGCACCGGATTGAAGAAGTGCAGCCCGACGAATCGGTCCGCCCGCTTCGTGGCGCCGGCCATCTCGGCGATCGTGAGGCTGGAGGTGTTGGAAGCGAAGATCGTGCCCTGGCCGCACAAACCGTCCAGCTCCTTGAAGAGCGCGTTCTTGAGGCCGAGGTCTTCCGTGATGGCTTCGATAACGATGTCGACCGGCCTCAAGTCGGCAACGGTTGTGGTGAACGTCAGCCGCTTGAGGGCGGCGTCACGATCGGCGGCGGGGAGCTTTCCCTTTTCGACGAACTTCGCGAGCGATTTCTCGATGCCGGCGCGGCCGCGATCCAGCACTTCCCTGGAGACGTCGCGCACGATCGTGTCGTAGCCCGATGCGGCGGCCACCTGCGCGATACCGCTCCCCATGAGCCCACATCCGAGCACGCCCACGCGTTTGATGTCGGTCATAGTTCTGAACTAACCGCGAGGCTTGGGGCGCGGAGTTTCCAGCGCCTTGCGCACCTCTTCGGCGATGCGCACGAATGGATGGACGCTCGACCCAGAGGCAAGCTCACGAATCTCACTGCGCTCGAGCCGGTCGAGAACCTGCTCCAGCGAGACCTGTATGCGCTCGTTGTCGACGCGGTGATGGCGGGTGATCGCCATCGCGACCGGCACGATGACGGCTAAGGGGATCAGACCAATGGGGCCGAAGAGTGCGGCGACGGGGGCTGTCCCCACCGCTCCGAGTGCCAGGAACGCTGCACTGCCTTCAATGCGTCGAACGCGACGGGGCCCGATGTTGGCGCTGAGGCCGACGTGGCAGAAACCGGGTTCGAGCTGCGTCACCTGTCCTGCGATTTCTTCAGCGTTGGCCAGTGCGTAGCGACGTCCCCGTTTGCCGAGCGCGCGCTGGATGCTCGCGAGCGCGCCAGCCTTTGGTTCCCAGCTCGTGCGATCGGGATAGCGACGCTTGACCTGCAGCGACTCCTCGTCCTCCATCCACCGCGTGAGCGCGCGCTCCACCGTCGCGCGCTCGCCGGGCACGACGCGTTGCGCGCTCAGCATCCGCGGTCCCGTCAACCATGCCCAGAAGCCATGACTCGTTTCGACGAGCGTCCGCGTTTGCTCTTCCAGCATTGCCTGCCGCAGGTAGCGGTCCGGAATGCCGACGTCCTTGCCGAGCGCGAGCACTTCGCTGCTCGTGAGACCTTCTCCGATGTCGCGCTCGGCGGCCTGCAGCTCGGCGGCGCGTTGGATGATGCGCTCCAGCGCGTCGCGGCTGATCAGATCCTTGCCGCCGGCCATCAGGCTTTGGCCTTTCCTCTATTGCGCGCCGCGGGGATGTGCTCGCCGGACGTGGCGGCTGGGAGCGATCGATTGGCGGCCGGCGCGACCTTTTCGAGGATGCCTTTGAACAAATCGATGGGGATGGGGAAGATCGTGGTGGAGTTGTTTTCGGACGCGATCTCGTTCACGGTCTGCAGATAGCGCAGCTGAATGGCGGCCGGCTCGGACCCGATGATGTGCGCCGCCTGCGCCAGCTTCTCCGACGCCTGCAGCTCGCCCTCGGCATTGATCACCTTGGCGCGTCGCTCGCGCTCGGCTTCGGCCTGGCGCGCCATGGCGCGCTTCATCTCCGGCGGCAAGTCGACGTCCTTCACTTCGACGGCCGACACCTCGATGCCCCAGTCCTCGGTGCGCTTGTCGATGATCTGACGCAAGATCGCGTTGATTTTGTCGCGATCGGCGAGCAACTGGTCCATTTCGGTTTCGCCGAGCACCGAGCGCAACGTCGTTTGCGCCAGCTGGCTCGTGGCGTAGAGGTAGTTCTCCACGCCCACGACGGCCTTCTCCGGCGTCTTCACGCGCATGTACAGCACGGCGTTGACTTTGATCGAAATGTTGTCGCGCGTAATCACGTCTTGCGGCGGGATGTCGATCGCCATCACGCGCAGCGAGACCTTTTGCATCTTGGCGAGCAACGGCGGCAGGAAGATCAGCCCGGGCCCTTTGGTCGGTCGCAAATGGCCCAGGAGGAAGTACACGCCGCGCTCGTACTCGCGCAGGACGCGGAGCCCCGCGAACAGATAGAGCGCGATGACTCCGAGCGCCGTGACGAGAATGTCGCTCATAATGCCTCGACGATGACGGCCGCGCCCTGCCCGCCTCCGATGCAAGCCGACCCCAGCCCGAAACGCTTCTTCTCGCGTTTGAGCGTGTGCAGTAAATGAATCGTGATGCGCGTGCCGCTCGCCGCCAGCGGGTGCCCGATCGCGATGGCGCCGCCACAGGTGTTCGTGCGATTGCGATCGAGCCCCAGCTCCCGCTCGACGGCCAGATACTGCGGCGCAAACGCTTCGTTCACTTCGACGAGATCCATCTGCTCGAGTTTCATCCCGGCCTTCTGCAGCGCCTTGCGGGCCGCGGGCGCGGGCCCGATCCCCATGTACTTCGGCTCGACGCCGGCAACCGCCCAGGCCACCAACCGGCCGAGCGGCTCGAGCCCATGCGTCCTGGCATACTCATCGCTGGCCAGCACCGTGGCCGCGCCGCCGTCGGAAATCCCGGACGCGTTGCCGGCGGTCACGAGGCCATCCTTTCTGAAATAGGGCTTCAAGGTGCTGAGGATTTCGAGCGTGGTCTCGGGCCGCATGTGCTCATCGGCGCGAAATTCGACGTCTTTCCCTTTCACTTTGATCGGCACCGGGATGACTTCATCCTGGAATGCGCAGGCATCCCATGCCTGTTTCGCGCGCCGCTGCGATGCGACGGCCACTTCGTCCACTTCTTTGCGGGTAAGGTTGTACTTCTCGGCGAGACCTTCGGCGGTTTCGGCCATCGAGAGGCCGCACTGCGGATCCTTCAGCGCCTCCCACAGCAGGTCTTCGAGCGGCGCGGGTCCGAGACGCAATCCCCAGCGCGCGCCACGCACGACGTGCGGCGCCTGGCTCATCGATTCGGCGCCGCCGGCGAGCACGACGTCTGTTTCATTCAGTAGAATCAGCTGCGCGCCCTGCGTGATCGCTTCGAACCCCGAGCCGCACAAGCGGTTCACGGTCACTGCGGGTGTTTCGATCGGGAGCCCGGCTTTGAGCCCGACGTGCCGGGCCATGTAGATCGCGTCGGCCGACGTTTGCAGTGCGTTGCCGAACACGGTATGACCGAAGTCGCCGGCGGGAACACCGGAGCGCTGAATGGCGTACCGGGCGGCGACCGCGCCCAAATCGATGGCCGACAAATCCTTCAAAGAGCCACCAAACGAGCCGAACCCCGTCCGCACGCCGGACAGGAAGACGACGTCTTTGGAGGCGCCCTGGGTCTTCATGGAATGACTCCGCTACGAGACTCGGGGGAATATAGCGGTGCTTTACACCAGCGCTGAAATGCGTGCCGCGACGGCATCGGTCCCTGCGCGCCCGCCCAGATCGGGGCTGCGGACGCCCTCCTGCAACGTCTGTTCGACCGCTCTCACCAAGTCTCGTGCCGCGTCCTGAGACCCGAGATGTTCGAACAGCAGCGCGCCCGTGAGGACCGCGGCCATCGGATTCGCAATCTTCTTGCCCGCGATCGCCGGTGCGGACCCGTGGACCGGCTCGAAGAGTCCGACGCGTCGTCCCGGATGCAAATTGGCACTTGCCGCAACGCCCAACCCGCCGACGAGCCCGGCGCCGAGGTCGGACAGGATGTCGCCGTAGAGGTTGTTCGTAACGATGACCTGGAACCGTTCGGGCTCGCGGACCAGCTCCATGGCGAGCGCGTCGACATAGCGATGCTCCGCGGTGATGCCTGGATACCGCGCGGCGACCGCCTTGAATTTGTCCTGCCAGATTTTGTGGGCAGCGATCGCGTTCGACTTATCGCTCATCGTGACGCGCGTCTTCCCATGCAGCTTCGCCCACTCGAATGCGGCGCGAACGATCCGCTCGACTCCAGCCGCCGTGTTCACTTCTTCGGAGATGAACTCGTCACCCGTGGCTCGGCCGCGCCCGATGTACTGCCCTTCGGTATTTTCGCGGAAGATGACAAAGTCGATCGGCTTGCCGTTCTTGAGTGGCGTCAAGTCGGGATGCAGCAGCTTCACGGGGCGAAAATTCACGTAGAGGTCGAGCCGAAATCGCAGACCGAGCAAAATGTCACGGGCGTGCTCATTGCCGGGCACTCGAGGATCGCCGAGGGCGCCGAGGAAGATCGCATCGACGTCGTCACGAAGATGTTCGAAGGCTTTAGCGGGGAGCGTCTCGCGGGTCCTGAGATAGTGATCGGCGGAATACGGGAGTCGCTGCCAAGACAGTGCGAAACCGTGCTTCGCTGCGGCTCGATCGAGGATGGGAATGGCGGCGTCAATCACCTCTGGTCCGATGCCGTCACCGGCGATCACCGCGATTCTGAATTCGGTCATTCGAATCCGGTGGCGCGTCCGCAACTGAGGCAATACGCCCAGCCGACGTCCAACTCGCTGCCACAGCCGGGACATTTGAGCTCCCCTTCCTGCGGTTGACCGCAGTGGGGGCAGAACGCGGCTTTGCGGTTTGCGGGCAAGACGCCGCCGCAGTACTCACACTGGTTCGGCGCCAACGGCTCCTTGGGGCGGGAGCCGAAGGAAGATGGCGTCGGTCGAAACTGCATGGGCGGAACGAAGGGCACCGGGACGGGATTTTCCCCCGTCGTATCGACGAGCTCGTCGTCCTCTTCGGCACCGGAACGAGGAGGCGCGTAGGCGTGATCGGCTTGCAGCACGCGCTCCGCGGCGCGGCCGTTCACCATCACCTGCGCGTCCGGGAAGCTGCGAAAGTATGCCGGATCGGGGTTGATGGTCGCGATTTCGCGCTGCATCGCTTCGCGTACGTTGTCGGGCTCGAGCTGTACGTAGTTGCGCTCGCCGGCGAGCAGTCGCAGCACCGTCATCTCGTAGTCCTGATGCGTCGCGACGTTCAGGCGCGAGCGATTCGAGCGATACGGTACGAGTCGTTCGTAGAGATCGGCCGCGGGGAAGGGAACCGCGACACGAGCGTCACGCGCGAGGGCGCCGACGAGCAGGGCAAATAGGCGATCGAGCTCGTCCATCTATGCGCCGTTTCTCCACGCATTGATCCACTTGTCATAGAGCACCGGTACTACGCCGCCTTGCTGGAGCACTTCGACGCCCGATGGATCGCGGTACGCCTTGCGATAGAAGACGTGCGTCACGCCGGAATTGATGATGAGCTTGGCGCACATGACGCAGGGCGACGCGCTCACGAACACGACCTTGTCGCGGACGCTGCCGGGCGCCTTGACCAGCGCGTTCATCTCGGAGTGGATACAGCCGCAGTTTCCCGGAACCGCCGAGTCACACTTGTTGGGCAAGCCACGCGCGTTGCCGTTGTAGCCGATCGCTAAGACGTTCTCGAGCAGTTGATCGGTAACGACCGTGCCGACTTGGAGCCGCACGCAGGTCGAGCGCTTGGCCAATTCCTCCGCCATGCGCATGTACACCTCGTACAGCGGTATACGGTCAACTGGTGGGACCGACACACCGCCGGTCAACAGGTTGGCGGGATGCGTGTTCGCCGCAACGCCGTCCTTAGGCGCGCTCATGTAACTCCTTGTCGGGATCGAAGTCCATGTACTTGCGCCGGGCCTGTTGTTGCGCGAGCCAGGTGTCGAAGCCGGACGGAATGAGGCCATTGGTGCGCTCCTGCTGCTCCGCCGCCCGAATCGCGAGGATGTTGGCGTATTCGTTCTTGACGTGCTCGTTGTGCCCGCGTACCCACCGCCAATCGAGAGTATGCGCAGCCGCAACCTGCACCAGCTTTTGCCACAGCTCGGTGTTCTCGAGCGCGCCGGTCTTCCGGCGCCAGCCGCGCGCTTGCCAGCTTTGCACCCACTCGGTCATGCCCTTGATCAGATACTCCGAATCGGAGACAAACCGTACGTGCGCGTGTCCCCATTGGCGCCGCACCCACTCGAGCGCCGCGATGGCGCCGGCAAGCGCCATCTTGTTGTTCGTGGTCTGGGGCGAGCATTCGTAGAAGTCCCAGCGCGCCACGCTGTCCCCCGCCGGCGCCTCGATCAGCGCCGCATTGCCGCCACGACTGGGCTTGGTCGAATCGTTGCCGAGGCAGCTCTCGTCGGCGTGCACCAGCACAAACCGGCCCGTCACGGTTGAATCACCACCGGAATGTCGGTGTGCAGCAGAATCTCCTCCGCGTGTGAAACCGTCACGTTGTTGCGGCCGACGTGCGCGCCGACGAACAGCGCGTCGCACTGCGTCTGCTGGATAACCCGCGCCACCGCCTCTCCGGGTGCGCCGTGCTCGAGGTGCGTCACGAACGACACGCCTTGCAGCGATAACACCGCCTCGGCCTCCCCGACCACCATCGTGCCCATCGCCGGGTCGATCGTCGCATGAATCACGTGCACCGTGCTGTCAGTGACGCTCGCGAACCGCGCCACCAGCTCCAGGGCGCGTTGCGCCGTTTCGCGGCCGTCGTAGGCGATGGCGCACGCCTTCATCGGCGATGGCTTGCTCGCGCAGACGATGACGGCGCGTTCAGCGATCCGGATCAACGAGCTGACGGTCTTTCCCAGCACGTCGCTGCTCGAGGACCGGCCGCGCCGGCCGACGAGTACGGTATCGACGTCGCGCGCCAGCGCCGCGAGCTCACCGTCGGGACTTCCATGCCGCAGCACCGTCTCGACCTTCAGGCCGGCGTCTGTGACTCGCTCCTCAGCGCGCTGCAGCAGGACTCCGGAGTCCGAGGCGCGGCGGCTGAGCGCGAGCGTTTCCTTTATATGCGCGACGATCACTCTGGCCTTGAAGCGGAGCGCGAGCTGCACGGCTTGCTCCAGCGCTTCGTCGGCATTGGGACTGCCGTCCAAACCTACGAGCAGACTGGTGAACACGGCCGGATATGGTGCCGCTCAGGGCAGCACCGCGAAGCTCTCCAGATCGCGTAGCCGGAACGTGAGCGACTCGCCGGTCATCGGCAGCCGTCCCGCGAGGACATCGTCACGTCCCATGGTTTCGAGGCGCTCGGCCACCACGACATATTCGGTCCCGCGGCGCCGCAGCGCTACCCGCCGATGTTCGCGCACCGCGCGCTCCAGCGCATCAAGCGCGTCGGGCGTGAGCGAACGATACTCCGGGATCTTGGGCGCAGTCATGCGGATTCAACTCACCCGGATGGTACCCGCTACGCCGCGCACGAGCCGGCCGATGCGCGCCGCGGCGGGCGTTCCCTCGCGCTCGAGCGCCGCGATCAGCGTATTGGCGCGATCGTTATCCACCGCGATCAGGAGCCCGCCCGATGTCTGCGCGTCGAACAACAGCGTACGCACGGGGGCCGGCACTTCAGCGGCGATCTGCACGTGCGGTGATAACGCTTCCTGATTTCGCTTGGTCCCACCGGGGATAGCGCCGCGCTCGACCAGCTCGACGGCTTTGGGGAGCAGGGGGACCGCCGCCGCATCGATCTCGGCGGCCACGCCGCTGGCGAGGACCATGTTATGCAGGTGGCCGAGGAGTCCAAAGCCCGTGACGTCGGTGGCGGCGTGCACGCCACCACCCGTCGCGCGCATCGCGCGCGCGGCGCCGGCGTTGAGCGTGGTCATCGACTGCACGGCCGGCGCGATGTCGGCCGCGGTCGCGAGGTCGCGCTTGAGTGCGGTGGTCAGGATGCCGGTACCGATCGGCTTGGTGAGAACGAGGGCATCACCCACCCGCGCGCGCGCCAGCGTCACGATGCGATGCGGATGCACTTCACCGACCGCGACCATGCCGTACTTGGGCTCGGGGTCGTCCACGGAATGGCCGCCGAGGATGAACGCCCCCGCCTCCTTGGCGATGTCCGCGCCGCCGCGCAGCACCTCGCCGAGCAGCTCGTAGGGAAGCTTGTCGCGGGGCCAGCCGACGAGGTTCAGCGCGAGCAGCGGCGTCGCCCCCATCGCGTAGATGTCGGAGAAGGCGTTCGCGGCGGCAATGCGGCCGAAGTCGTATGGATCGTCGACGAGGGGCGTGAAGAAATCGACGGTCGCCACGATCGCGCGGTCCGGCGTCAATTGGTACACGCCGGCGTCATCCCGCGTCGAAGCATCGACCAGGATGCGTGGATCCGAGATGGTCGGCACGTGGCGCAAGACCTGCGCCAGCTCGGCGGGGCCGAGCTTGCAGGCTCAGCCGGCGCCGTGCGAGAGCGCGGTCAGGCGAACAGTCGTCATTGTGCAGCGAAGATAGCTACGAAAGGCGCCAGGCGAGCAGGGCTCCGGCGACGACGCAACGCGCGAGATCACACACCGTATCGGCGACGTTCACCTTCGTCGGCAACGGGTCCGGTCCCTTCATGAACCATTTCGCGGACGTCATCAGGGCCCCAATCAAAAGAAACAGCAGCCACCATCCACCGCTGCCGAGTGAATCGAACCACAGGGATGCAAGGAGCGTAAGCAGCAAAGCCTGAACGATCCGTCGTGCGATGAGATGAGTCGGCATGCCGGTGTACACGGTGGCACCGGGAGGAATTGCCAGCTTGGTGACGACGTAGTTCTGGGCGTACGCGGCGATTTCGAACCATGCCGCGACGACGATCCACCCAATGACGAGTCGGCCGATGGTCACTCAGCGCGACCCGGTGTAACCTGGCCCCCGGAGCCCGCGACCCGGACGCGCGCTCGTGATCTGGCCCTTGTTCAGCACCATCTGCCCGTTCACGAACACGTACTCGATTCCCACGGACGTCTGGTGCGGCTGCTCGAACGTCGCGCGATCGATGACCGTGGCGGGATTGAAGACGGTGATGTCGGCGTACATGCCCGGCTTCACGAGCCCGCGATCGGCGAGGCTGACGCGCTGGGCGGCGAGCGATGTCATCTTCCGCACCGCGAACTCGAGCGGGAAGAGCTTCAGATCGCGCGCGTAGTGGCCGAGGATGCGCGGGAACGTGCCGTAAGCGCGCGGATGTGCGGATTGGGCGCCGAAGGGACCATCGGGCGCGACGCCGCCGAAGTCGGTGTTCACCGCGACCCACCACTCCTTCATCGCGGCCCGGACGTCGTCCTCTCGCATGATCGCATACACGGCGTCGGTGCGATGTCCGCGCTCGGCTTCCACGATCTCGAAAATGGTTTCGATCGGATCCTTGTGTCGCAGTGCGGCGATCTGGGCGACCGTCTTGCCTTGCATGTAGCGCAGCGAATCCTGGAACGTCCCCGTGATGAGAATGCCGGCGCCGCCTCCCGCGGCGGAGTAGAACGCTTCGCCGGTAATCGGACTCGCCATTTCGCGGTGCAAGCGGGCGCGGGTCGCGCGATTGCGCAGCCGGATCAGTAGCGAGTCCATACCGCCGCTCTCGGCCCACGTTGGAATCGAAGCATCGAGCGACGTCGCCGCGCGAATGTACGGGTACTGATCGGCCGTGACGTCGAGCCCTGCCGCGCGCGCGGAATCGATGCGCGCCAGAATGCGGGGCATCTGGCCCCACGTCCTCCGCCCCGAAACCTTGAGATGCGACACTTCGGCCGGGATCTGGGCCTCTCTGGCGATGGTGAACAGCTCGTTCAGCGCCGCGTCGATGTGCTCGCCTTCGTTGCGCATGTGCGACGCGTAGATGCCGCCGTGGCGCCTGGCGGCGCGCGCCAAAGCGATGAGCTCGTCGATCTTGGAGTAGCTCGCCGGCGCGTATTCGAGCGCCGTCCAGACGCCGAGCGCGCCTTGCTCCATCATCGTGTCCACGAGCGCCGTCATGTGCGCGAGCTCGTCGGGTGTGGGCGCGCGGTTCTCCTTGCCGACGACAGCCAGGCGCACCTGGGTGGCGCCGACGAATGTCGCGATGTTGAGCGACGAGCCTTGCTTCTCGAGCTGGGCGAAGTAGCCGTTCAGATCGCGCCAATCCTCGCGGAAGTGCCACTTCTTCATCGCATCGGAGTCGTCGAGCACGAGCTTGTCGGTGAGCGGCGCGACCGAGCCGCCCTCGCCCGTCACTTCGGTCGTAATGCCCTGCGTGATCTTCGACAGTACGCGGTTGTCGATCAGGACGTTGGTTTCCGACTGGCCCATCATGTCGATGAACCCGGGCGCGACGACCAGGCCGCTCACGTCCAGCGTTTCCCGCGCGGCCGCGTTGCCGAGGAAGCCGACGGCGACGATGCGGTCGCCGCGCAGCGCGACGTCGCCGCGATAGCGCGGGTTACCGCTGCCGTCGATGATCCAGCCGTTCTTGAGCACGACGTCGTATGGGCCGTCGTCACGCGCCGGCGGGGCCATCCCACACGCGGTCAGCAATGAGAGGAATACCAGATAGCCGATAGCCGATAGCCGATAGGTCATTTCCATGATGCCCTCAGAGAGTCAGGCCGGATCAGGCGTCCCCGGATCATGACCATCGCGATGTTGCGGGTCGCGGCGATGTTGTTCGCGGGGTTGGCATTGAGCACGACGAGATCCGCGACCTTCCCGCTCGCCAGCATTCCCAGGGAATCGGCGGCGAGCAGCTGCGCGCCACGGCGCGTCGCCGCCGTGATCGCCTCGAGTGGGGTCAGGCCGGCGGCGACGAGGAGCGCCATCTCCTCGTGGAGTGAATAGCCGGGGATCAGCAGTTGGTTCGCGGCATCCGTGCCCGCCACGATGGCGCCGCCGGCGCGCTTGTACTCGCGCACGAATTGATCCTGACGGCGCCGGGAGCGTCGGAACGCATCGAAGTCGGCCGCGCGCCAGCCGGTGCGCTGCAGCAAACTCGGGACGCTGCGCACGCTTGCCGCGCTGTTCGGGACGTCTTCCATGCCGGGGCGCGTCAGCAGAATCGGATCGTCGAGTCGAGACAGCATGTCGTGCACGATGAGCGTCGGGACTATCGCCACGCGGGTCTGCGCGAGCGCGCGGGCCGTCCGGGCGACAGCCGCCGAATCGAGCGTCGCCCAGCCTTTTTCTTCGGCCGTCCAGCCGGCGAGGAAGTTGTTGTGCGCGTTGGCGTAGCTTGGATCGCCGGTTGCGGCTTGGACGATGCCCGACATGTGTTCGATCGAGACGACGCCGGCCCGCGCCGCGGTCAGCGCGTCGGTCTTTCCGAGATGTGCGGCGACCGGAAGCTTGAGCTTCTGGGCTTCATCGATGAGCGGCCGGAGCAGAGCCGGCGTGATCTTCGTGTAGACCTTCAGGTAATCCACGCCCGCGACCGCGTGCTGGTCGACGGCACGCCGCGCTTGATCGGGCGTCGCGACGCCGGTCGCATTGGCATAGGTGGGCGGCACGCCGTCGATCATCGCGCCGGCGCTGAACATCCGCGGTCCGAACACCGAGCCGAGGTTCAGGTCTTTGCGAAGCGCGAGGACGGAGTCGGTGCCGCCGTGCAGATCGCGCACGGTCGTCACGCCCCACGCGACGTAGCGCGCCGCCGCCCAGCGCTCCACGTGGGCATGCGCGTCGATCAGACCCGGGATGATCGTTTTCCCCACCACGCTGATCTCTTGAGCGCCCCGCGGGATGGGAATTTCGTTGACGCGGGCGATCGACTCGATGTGACCGTTCCGAATGATGATGACGGCGTCCTGCTTGGGAGGTCCGCCGCTGCCATCGATCAACGTCGCGCCTTCGAGCGCGATGAGTTGATCTTTGGGCGGAAGGAGCTTGCTGCAACCAACGAGACCGAGAAGCAGCAACCACGCTGAGCGGTTCACTTCGTATCGGCTGAGGTGTGATCGTGGAGAATCCGCCACCGATCGCCTTGCTTTTGGAGAACCAGCGTGAACGGACCGCTGGCTACCACCGAGTCTCGCCGCGAGAGCTTGAATCGAGCCGTTGCGTAGGCGAAATCCGGCGTGAGCACCCGCACGTGCAGCTCGTCGAACGACAGCGAGTCGCGCGACTTGCCGGGCGCGAAGTAGTTCTTTTGGTAGCGATCGTAGAGCGCCTGCCAACCGTACTGGACGTGGCCATTCGACATGTAGCTCGTGAGCGAGTCGCGAGCGTAGTCGCTCATGAAACCGGCGAGGTCGCCGTGATTCCAGTCCGACGCGGACCGCTGCAGCATCGCCGCGATCTCTTGCGGCGGATTGCCGAGGTTCTCACGCGGCGCGGAACAGGCCATTGCCGCCGAGATTAAAACGACGCACGACGCACGTCGCACCGTTGTCTCCTTAACGTAGCCGCGGGAGCGTCTCGTCGAGACGCTCCCGCGGATGTTCTAGCGAATGGTCCTAGCGGCGGCGTTTTTTCTTGGCTGCCTTTTTCTTTTTCGCCGGTTTCTTTTTCGCCTTGGGCCGGGCCTTCTTCGCGGCTTTCTTCTTCTTCCTCGCCTTTGGCTTGGAAGACGGGCGCGGCGACGACTCTTCCATCGGCTCCGACGATGGCATGGGCGAGGGCGTGGGCATCGACGGGAATGTCGGCTCCATGAACCCCGGTCCAGGCCAACTGCTCTCCGGTACGTCCGTCTGCTCAAGCATCGGATCTTCTCCTATGCTGATAGGTGCGGGGGCGTCGTGGGTGGCCTATAGCTTACCCCGGGATTCTGACCTCGCAAGTGATAGGGACTACCACGGTTTCGGTCTCGCGAGTGACGGCATGCTGTGACAAGTTGGCTTGACAACGCCATTTAGCCGGACACACATTCGCGAGCCATGACTAGACGGGGATTCGTCGCGGCGCTCGCGCTGTCTGTCCCATGCACGGCTACGGCGCAAAGTGTCGCCGAGGTGCAGGTCGCACCGCCAACGGTGTCGATCCGCGTGGGCGAGCGCACCGGTCTGCTCGCGACTGCCTTCGATCGCATCGGCAATGTTGTGCCCACGGTGCGGATCATCTGGTCGTCGAACAACGTGAACATCGCGAAGGTCGACAACAACGGCACCGTCACCGGCGTCGCCAACGGCGTGGCGATCATCGAAGCCCGCGTCGGCGTGCGTCGCGGGCAAGCCGCCGTCCAGGTTACGGGTGGCAGCGGCCCTGCCCAGCCGCCTCCAGCGCCGCCCCCGCCCCCGCCGCCCGCGGGACCTGATCCCTTCGCCGGTCAGCCACCCGGCACTGGACCGGCCGCGGCGCTGCGACTCGAGCCCGCCGTCGTCTATCTGTTGCCATCCGAGAACACCCGCGTATCGCCGCGCGCCCTGAAAGAGGACGGCTCGGCGGCGGCGCCGGTTGCCGTCACGTGGACATCGCTGCGGGCGGATGTCGCGAGCGTGGACCAGAGCGGCAACGTCGTCGCCCTCGCTCCCGGACAAGGCACCATCCAGGCAACCGCCTCAGGCGCTGCCGGCCTGACCGCGACGGCGCCGGTCGTGGTCCAACAGGCGGAATTCTCGGTGCGCGAGGGCTCTCCGGTGATGCTGTCGCCGGGAGACGTCGATACGCTGCACGTGATCGTCGCGACGCAGAACAACCGCACGGTGAATCCGCTCGTGCTGCAGTGGTCGTCCAACGATCAGAGCGTCGCGCGCGTGAGCCTGGCGGGCGTGGTCACCGCTGTCGGTCCGGGGAAGGCGATTCTGACCGTCTCCGGATTGCTCCAGAACAAGAACGTCGACGTGTCTGTCCATAAAGTCGTGGACAAGCTGGCCGTCGTGCCGCGGTCATCGGTCGACGTCCAGGTGCCCTTGACCGGGACCGCCAAGTTCCGGGCGGACGCGCTGACTGCGGACAACACCCCGGTTCCCGAAGCGCCGCTGCACTGGAGCGTCGCGGATCAGGCCATCGCGAGCTTCGACCCGCAGACCGGCACGCTGACCGGCCGAGCAGTCGGCAAAACGCAGCTCACGGTGCGTGGTCCCGGCGCCGGGCTTGCGGTCACCTGGAACGTCAATGTCTTCGCGGGCTTTCCGCGCTTCACCCAGGCGCGCATCGGCCTGGGCATCAATCAGCGCCATGCGTTGCACGTGAACTACGCCGACGAGCAGGGCAACGTGCTCGGGCCCGCGTCGAACGTCACCTGGAGCAGCGACAATCCGCAGATCGCCACAGTAGGGGAAGACGGTACGGTGGCGGGCGTAGGCTATGGTCATGCGAAGATCACCGCCGCCGCGCCGGGCGGGAAAACCGCAATAGCGGACGTGTACGTCGTCGGCGAGCTCGTCGTCGCGAGCTCGCGCGCGGCGCCCAACACACCCGGGAAGTTCCAGCTCTATTCCGTCGAGCGGTCGAATCTTGCGCAGCTCAGCAAACTCACGGCCGCGACCGACACGACTTCCGCGATGGACCCGACATTCTCCCCGGATGGCTCGCGGATCGCGTTCGTCACGCAGCGCGACGGCAACCCCGAGATCTACGTCATGAACGCGGACGGCACGGGCCCCACGCGGATCACGAACGACCCGCAAACCGATGGGCGGCCTGCGTTTATGCCAGACGGGCAGTCGCTGGTTTTCCACTCGTCGCGCACCGCCGGGAAACAACAGATCTGGGCAGTCAACGTCGACGGTACCGGCCTTACGCAGCTGACGCGGGATTCGGTCAATGCGTCCCCGACGGTGTCGCCGGACGGGCAAACGATCGCCTATGTCTCGACGCGGAATAGGGATCAGGACATCTGGTTGATGAACCGCGACGGCTCGAACCAGCGGCCGTTCACGCGCTCGCCGCAGCAGCGGGAATCGGAACCGCACTTCCTGCGCGACGGCTCGCTCACCTATCTCGTCGAGCGGCGGGACGGGAACCGCACCGTCCAGCAGGTGATGAAAGCCGATCTGGCGACCGGCGCGACGACCGCGATCACCGGCACGGACCTGGCGATTGCAGGATTCGCAATCTCGCCGTCCGGCGATCTCCTGGCGCTCGTGGTGAACGCGGACCCAGGAAATCGTCGCAACCCCACGTATCACGTCTACGTTCAGCCGGTGGGCTCTCCGACCGCCGTTCCGTTGCCCACGATGGGCACGGAGCAGATGATCACGCCGACGTTCCGGCCATAGATTACCGGGCGCCATGCGCGCCTGCGTCCTGACCGCCACCGGCGGAATCGACAAACTCGCTATCACCAATGTCCCCGATGCGCCCGCTCCCAAGGCGGGAGAGGTGCGCGTGCGGATTCGGGCGGCGGCGCTGAACCATCTCGACCTCTTCGTCGCCGAGGGGATGGCTGAGCACTTTCCGCACATCGTGGGTGCTGATGGTGCAGGAGTCGTCGAATCGGTGGGAACGGCCGTGAAGGCGGTGCGCGTCGGCGACCGGGTGATGTTGAATCCCGGCGTCTCCGACTACACCTGCGAATTCTGCCGCGCCGGCGAGCATTCCCTATGCGTCAACTACAGGCTGTTGGGCGAGCACCTCCCGGGTACCATCGCCGAGCTCGTGACTGTGCCGGCGCACAACGTCGCGACGGTACCGTCATTGGCTCAGCAGGTGACGTGGGCCGAAGCCGCCGCGTTCTCGCTCGTCACGCTCACCGCCTGGCGAATGCTCGTCACCCGCGCGCGCGCGAAGCCCGGAGAAACGGTGCTCATTTGGGGTATCGGCGGCGGGGTTTCGCTCACGGCGCTGCGTATCGCCAAACTGCTTGGCGCGCGCGTCATCGTCACCTCCTCGAGCGATGCCAAACTCGCCGCCGCCCGCCAGCTCGGCGCCGACGTCACGCTGAACCATCGTACGCAAAAGGTCTCGCAGGAAATCCGTGCGCTGACGAACAAGCGCGGGGTCGACGTCGTCGTCGAAAACGTCGGTGCGGCTACATGGGATGAGTCGCTGCGCAGCTTGTGTCGCGGCGGCCGCCTGGTGACCTGCGGCGCAACGTCCGGTCCCCAGGTCGAGCTCGACCTCCGGCGGCTGTTCTGGCACCATTGGAGCATTCTCGGATCGACGATGGGCAATGCGGCCGAATACGCGGAGGTCGTGCGACGGCTGGGGCAGGGAGAGTTGCGTCCCATCGTGGACCGCGTGTATCCGCTGGACCAGGCCCGAGATGCGTTCGAGCGCCTGGCCCATGCCGAGCAGCTCGGCAAGGTCGTCGTGGAGTTGCCTTCATGGGCCTAAGTAGTTAATTTTTAATATCTTACACCTCCTCCGACATCCGATAAATGACCGGTCCTAACGTTCGCGAGCGCATCCTTCCTCGCCTGATCGAGGATGAGCTAAAAGAGTCGTTCCTCGACTATTCGATGAGCGTCATCGTGCAGCGCGCGCTGCCCGATGTCCGCGACGGGCTGAAGCCCGTCCACCGGCGCATCCTGTACGCCATGCACGAGCTCGGCCTGGTACCGGGCCGGCCGTACAAGAAGGCCGCCACGGTCGTGGGCGACGTGCTCGGCAAGTACCACCCGCACGGCGACATCGCCGTGTACGACTCGCTCGTCCGCATGGTGCAGGACTTTTCGCTGCGCTATCCGCTGATCGACGGGCAGGGGAATTTCGGCTCGGTCGACGGCGATTCGGCGGCCGCCTACCGCTACACCGAAGCGCGGCTCACGCGCGTCGCGATGACGATGCTGGAGGACATCGACAAGAACACGGTCGCGTTCGTCCCCAACTTCGACGACCGGTTGCAGGAGCCGACCGTCCTGCCGGGCCGCCTGCCCAACCTGCTGGTCAACGGCTCCGCCGGCATCGCGGTCGGCATGACGACCAACATCCCGCCGCACAATCTCGGCGAAGTCGTTCAGGCGATCGTGCATCTCGTCGATCATCCGAACGCCACGATCAAGGACATCCGCAAGTTCGTCAAAGGCCCGGACTTCCCGACCGGCGCGATCATCTACGGCCGCGACGGCATCAAGGAATGCTACGAAAAGGGGCGCGGTCGCATCATCATCCGCGCGCGCGCGATTTCCGAAGAGAAGGAATCGACCGGCAAGCAGCAGATCGTGGTGACGGAGTTCCCCTATCAGGTGAGCCCCGAGCGGGTGCACGAGCAGATCCGCGACCTCGTGCTCGCCAAGAAGCTCGAAGGCATCAGCGACGTCCGGAACGAGTCAGATAAAGAAGGGATCCGGCTCGTCATCGAGCTGAAGCGCGACGCCATCCCGATGGTCGTGCTGAACCAGCTGTACAAGCACACGCAGATGCAGCAAACCTTCGGCGCCATCATGCTCGCGCTGGTGGACGGCACGCCGCGGGAGCTGACGCTCATCGAGCTGCTGCAGCATTTCATCGAGCACCGCCACACCGTCATCACGCGGCGCACCCAGTTCGAGCTGCAGCGCGCGCAGGACCGCGAGCACATCCTCGAGGGCTTGAAGATCGCGGTCGACAACATCGATGAAGTGATCAAGATCATCAAGAAATCGAAGGACACGCCGAGTGCCGACGCCGCGCTGCGCAAGCGGTTCAAGCTGTCGGAGAAGCAGTCGGCCGAGATCCTGAACATGCGGCTGGCGCGGCTCACCGCTCTCGAGATCACCAAGCTCGAGGAGGAGCTGAAGGACGTCCGCAAGTTCATCAAAGAATGCAAGGAGATCCTCGCGTCGAAGCCGCGGCGCATGAAAATCCTCAAAGAAGAGCTCACCGAGCTGGCGCAGGGGTTCGGCGACGAGCGGCGGACCGAGATCGTGGCCGACCAGGGCGAGTTCTCGATCGAGGACCTGATCGCCGAGGAGGACATGGTGATCACGGTCTCGCACGAGGGCTACATCAAGCGGTTACCGGTCTCCGCCTATCGCCGGCAACGGCGCGGCGGCAAGGGCGTGATCGGCGCGCATCAGAAAGAAGACGACTGGGTCGAGCATCTCTTCATCGCGTCCACGCACGACTATGTGATGTTCTTCACCGAGCAGGGCCAGTGCTACTGGCTCAAGGTGCAC
>DATGEQ010000036.1:0-3017 GCA_035309945.1 Gemmatimonadales bacterium
GGAGTCGGCCACGAAGTAATCGAGATAGGCGTCGTACTTGAGCGGGGCGGCGGCGGCCTTCCACTCGACGTAATTGCACAGGCGGCGGACGAACGCGAAGACGTCATCGCGGCTGAGCGCGACCGGGGCGAGCACGTCGGACAGCAGCGCCGCGCACGTGTGAGCCTGCGCGATCAGACCGTCGATCGCGCGGTCGAGGTGCGCGTCGATGTGGGCGTTGCGCTGGCGGCGCGAGAGGGCGTGCCAGGGGTGTGTCCACGTCCGAAGGCCCCGTGGCAGGCCTTCGTGCAGCAGCACCATGTAGTGTTCGCACGTGAAAAAGCGGCTGGCGGACGCAGCGATGAACGCGGCGCGTTCGTTGAGCGCCGTGTTCACCGCGGCGTTGCGATGCGTGGCTGGCGGGAGCGGGGAGGCCGGGCGCTTGAGCAGGTACACGTAGAGGTGGATGCGCTCGCTCAGCTGCTTGAGCGCCTGGGTCAGGCGAGCGGCGATCGCGGCCCGCGTCGTCTGGTCCATGCACTCGGTGTCCGGTGGCGCAAGGCGATAGGCGAGTCCGACGGCGCCGCTTTTCGTCAGGAAGACGGCGTCGCGGGCGAATCCCCACAGCGCGATAAGCGCGCTGAGGGTGCCGGCCTCGCGGTAGTCCTTGAGGATGCGGGTGAGGCGGAGCATCGGGGCTACGTCCGCAGGCTCCCGAAGGCGTGGCGCGCGGTATCGTACCGCGCGTGGCCGGCGAGGGAGCGGAGGAGGATCGGGAGCATCTGTGCATCCACGGTCGCGCACACCCGCGCGAACGCATAGACAATCGCGAACACCAGAAGACCGCCCACGAGGCTGTAGAAGAGATTGAACGTCGCGGCGCCGAGCAGCAGCGCCAGGAAGAAGAGACGCCGCTCCACACCCATCACGGTGAGCGGGCGGATCATCGATTTGTACACGGCGTGGCGAGAATCGGGGATCGGCATCGGCAGCTCCATATCAGCCCCGCACCCGTGCGCGGATCCGCTGCGCATGAAACGCGGACGACGTAAAGTACATCTCGCGTGTCAGCACAGAGGTCGGTTTATCAGTGGTGCCCTGAGCCCGAATATCAGTCGGACCCGGAGCCCCGCGAGCACCCCAGACTGTTGCCACCGGTCGCAGACCGGAGAGCACGCCTTCTAGACTTCGATGATGCGGGCTCCTCGCTGACACGATGAGGAGGTCACGATGGAGGTTCTATACGCGCGCTGTGCGGGACTCGACGTGCATCAACAAACCGTCGTCGCCTGTGCCCGCGTCGCGTCCGGCACGACGGTCGAACAGGACGTGCGCACGTTCGGCACGGCGACGGGCGATCTGTTGGCGCTCGCCGACTGGCTGGCGGCCCACGGGTGTACGCACGTCGCGATGGAATCGACGGGCGTCTACTGGAAGCCGATCTGGCACGTCCTCGACGGTCACTTCGAGTTGATTCTCGCGAACGCCCTCCAGATCCGCAGTGTCCCGGGGCGCAAGACTGACGTGAATGACGCCATGTGGATTGCCGACTTGCTGGCCCACGGGCTGATCCGCGGCAGCTTCGTCCCACCGGCCGCGATCCACGCACTGCGGGATCTGACGCGCACGCGCAAGCAATTGGTGCGTGAGGTGAGCCAACACACACTGCGCATTCAGAAGGTCCTTGAGGACGCCAACCTGAAGCTCACCAGCGTCCTCAGCGACGTGATGGGCATGAGCGGTCGCGCGATGATCGAGGCCATCATCCGCGGCGAAGCGGACGCGGAACGGCTGGCCGATCTCAGCGTCGGGCGCCTGAAGGCGTCCCGTCCTGCGGTGGTGGCCGCGTTGCAGGGCCGCGTCACCGCGCACCATCGCTTTCTGCTTCAGCTGCACTTAAACCAGATTGACGCGCTCGAGGTCGCCGTGCGTGACGTGGAGGCGCGCCTGGGTGACGCCCTGGCGCCCTTTCAGGCCGCCATCGACCGCCTCATGACCATCCCCGCGGTCGGGCGTACGGTGGCGCGCGTGATCGTGGCCGAAATCGGCGTCGACATGCACCGATTCCCGACCGCCGCCCATTTGGTGTCGTGGGCCGGCCTCTGTCCGCGGCAAGCGGAGAGCGCCGGGAAGCGTCTCTCGACGCGCACCCGTCCCGGCAATCCGTGGCTCAAAACCACCTTGGTCCAAGTCGCGTGGGTCGCCGCTCGTACCCGGAACACGTACCTGCGCGCGCAGTTTCTGCGGCTCAAGAGTCGCCGCGGACCGAAAAAAGCGATTCTCGCCGTCGCCGCCTCGATCCTGACCGCGGCGTACCACATCCTCAACGACGGCACGACGTATCGGGACCTCGGCGCCGATTACTTCGAACGCCGCAGCAAAGACCACCTCACCCGTCGTCTGATCCATCGCCTCAAAGAACTCGGCCTCACGGTGGAGGTGAAGCCTGCTGCGTAACATCAGAGCCGTTTCTTTCTAGTCAGCATGGACGCACTGAGCCGAACAGCTATGTGCGCCCACCGTCAACGAAAAAGACCGACCTCCGTTTCGCGAAGCGCGGATTACGCTGTGCGTGGTGAGCACACGGCGCAGAGCCGCACGCGAAAGGAGAGTCGGTCCATGAGTAACGTACGATTTGTCGGTCTGGATGTCCATGCGGAAACCCTCGTGGTCGCGGTCGCTGAATCGACTGGCGAGGTCCGCACGCTCGGCACGATGCCGAATCGCCCCGAGGCCGTGCGGCGGCTGGTCCGGAAACTCGGACCGCCGGAGCAACTGCGGGTTTGCTACGAAGCCGGTCCGACCGGCTACGTGCTGTACTGGCAACTGATTGGGCTTGGCGTCCACTGCGATGTCGTCGCGCCTTCGCTGGTGCCGACGAAGGCCGGGGATCGGGTCAAGACCGATCGACGGGATGCCGAGAAACTGGCGCGCGCCTACCGGGCGGGCGACTTGACCCCGGTGTGGGTGCCGGATGCCGAGCACGAAGCGCTGCGGGATCTCGTGCGCGCGCGGGAGGCGGCGAAGAAGGACCAATT
>DATGEQ010000037.1:0-4370 GCA_035309945.1 Gemmatimonadales bacterium
CTCCAGCGTCGATCGCGTCGTCGCACTAACGAAGATCTCCGCTACGAAATAACAGCCCCACGACTCCGCGCGTCACGTCGACTTGCGGTCCGAGATCGGTAAAGGTGGCGGAGCGATTGGCGGTTTCTGCCCGCACGGTCGAGTTCTGATATAGAGGATAGTAGCCGATCGCCATCCGCACGGCGCCCGGCGGAATCGTGCAGCCGCAGCGCTGCGAGCCAGCCAGACCGGCGTTGATGACGATCGACAACGATTCGCCGGTCTCGTTCGTGATCAGCGGCTCGAAGAACGCCCCGTGCGTGGGGCGCGCCGTGGCGGCGAGGTGTACCGTGCCGCGCGGATTCTGGATCGCGATCGTATCGCCGAACGATACGCCGAGCCGTGAAACGAGCTGCCAGGAGAGATCGAGTGGCTGCCCGCGATCGAGCCTCACGTCGAACGAGCCGCCGGGTAGGATCCGGTGCTCCTCGCCCGCGACCTGCACGGCGACCAGCTCGGTGAGCTTGTTGTCGAACACCAGGGTCGGCGCGCGGAAGTACATGGCGCCCGCGGCAAGCGCGAGCACAGGCAACACGATGGCCAGGACCACCCAACCGATACGACGCGGACGGCCGGTCGCCCCGTCGGCCCGCCGGGCCGTCGGTTGTGTTCGCGCCCCACTCACCAGCAGCTCCGTAGCCGCAGCCGCCTCCGACGCCCTCGAGCGCATCGTGCTCGGCTGCTTGCCACCCTCGAGCGCGGCGATCACCTCGCCCGCGGAGCGAAACCGTTCGCTTGGCTGCTTGGCGAGCAGCCGCTGAATGATGTCCGACAGCTCGCGCGGGACCTTGGGATTCACATCCGACGCGGCGGGCGGCGGATCGGCGATGTGCTTCCCCACGATCTGCTGCGACGACTCGGCGTCGAACGGCGGCGTGCCGGTCACCATCTGAAAGAGCACGCAGCCGAGAGAATAGAGATCGGACGCGGGCGTGAGATTGGGGTCACCGAGCGCCTGCTCGGGACTCATGTAGTGCGGTGTGCCGATGACCAGGCCTGTCTGGGTGAGCGCCGCAGCGCCCGCGCCGCTGTCCAGCCGGCGCGCGATGCCGAAGTCGACCAACAACGGCCGTCCGCGCGCGACGTCGAGCATGATGTTGTCGGGCTTGATGTCGCGATGCAGCAGGCCGGCTTTGTGGGCGTGATCCAGTGCGTCGAGGATCGGGATGATAATCGCGAGCGCGCGCTCGGCTGGCAGCGCCCCCGACCGCTTGAGCAGCTCGCCGAGCGACATGCCGTCCACGAACGGCATCGCGTAGTACGCGAGTCCTTCGCCCTCGCCGACGAAGTGGATCGGCAAGATGTTGGGATGCTCGAGCTTGGCGGCGGCGCGCGTCTCGCGCTGGAACCGCTCGACCGTCCCGGCGGTCCAGGCCACATCGGGCCGCAACACCTTCACCGCGAGCCGGCGCTCTAAGTCCTTATCCCAGACCTCATAAACTTCCGCGAAGCCGCCCGAGCCGACGATGCGCCGGACCTCGTATTTCGGGCCGAGCGCTTTGGCGAGACTCGTGAGGGTGTCAGCCACGGCGCCAACTATAGCAGCCTGCCGCGCTGGAACCAAACTAGTCCCCAAAAGTCCCGCATGTGATGCGTCTCACCGTCGCGTCTCTCCTCGGGTCCCATATTGTACCTCCTGGAGTTCCCCAGAAACCAAGAATGGAAGTCGCTAGGAGAAGTCAATGAAGGCCGTCCGTGCGCTAGCGGTCCTCGTCCTCGTATTGCTCGTCGCGCCGTCTTGCCGCGATACCGCCACCGCACCCCTCGCCCCTCGCTCTCCGCAGGCCGATCTGACTGGATCGTTGCTCGCGCCGACCGGGCTGCTCAAGTGCTCCGATCTCCCCGCCGCAACGACTACGGCGACCATCGGATCAGCCGGCGGCATGATCAGCGCGGGACCACATACCCTGGTGATCCCGCCGGGCGCGTTGAGCGCGCCGACGCAGATCACGATGACGATCCCCACCGGTCTTGGCGTCAAAGCGGTGAAGTTCCAGCCCGAGGGGTTGCAGTTCAGCAAGCCGGCGGCGCTGACGATGAGCTACGCGAACTGTAGCCTGCTCGGCAACCTGCTGCCCAAGCAAATCGCCTACACCACCGACAACCTCAGCATTTTGTCGTACCTGCTCTCGATCGACAACCTGCTCGCCAAGAAGGTGACGGGGCAGGTCAATCACTTCTCGGATTACGTCGTCGCATGGTGATGCAAGCAAAAGCGGGAGCGGCGGCAGACCTGCTGCACGAGGCCCGCCTCAAGGAGCGGGCCGCGTGTATTCCCGAAGCCGTCCAGCTGTACGAAGGCGCGATCTCGGCGGCGGAGCGCGCCGGCGAGCGCGCGCTTCTGGCCGAGGCGCTGCGGCGCCTCGCGGTCGTGCTGCATCATCGCAACGAGTCCGCGCGCGCGCGCGACTTCATCGATCGCAGCTTCAAGGTCGCCTGCGCGCTCGGTAACAACATCCTCGCCGGAGAAGCGCTCAACACGATGGGCGGGCTCGCGCTCCGCACCGGCGCGCTCGAAGAAGCGCGCGGCTATTTCCTCCAGGCGCTCGAGCGCGGCGGCCAGGCCCGCGAGCTCCAGGCGCGTGTCGAGCAGAACCTCGGCATCCTCGCGAACATCCGGGGCCAGCTGGTCGAGGCCGTCCGTCACTACGAGCGTTCCGTCGAAGCCTATCGCGCGACGAACGACGAGCACGGCTCGGCGACGGCGTACGTGAACCTCGGCATCGCGCACACCGATCTGCGCCAGTACGACTGGGCGGACAGCTACTTCAGCAAGAGCTTCGACATCGCCGACCGCGCCGGCGACGTGCATCTCCAGGGAATGTGTCTCGTCAATCATGCGGAAGCGCACTTCATGCGCGGGCGCTACGAAGAGGCGCGGCACATGGCGGAGGCCGCGCTCGCCATCTTCGATCGGCTCGACTCGCGCGCAGACAAATCCGAAGCGTACAAGATGATCGGCATGGTGTATCGCGAGACCGGCCGCAACGCTCTCGCCGAGTCGCGACTCCGGACGGCGATCGAGCTGGCGACGAGCGCAGGGTCGGTGCTCAACGAGGCCGAAGCGGCGCGCGAGCTCGCCCTACTCATGCAGCTCATGGGCCGCAATCAGGACGCACTGACGCTGCTGAACACGGCGCACCGCCTGTTTCGCCGGCTCGACGCGCGGATCGATCTGGTGTACGTCGGCGGAAAGGTCGCGGCGCTCGAGACCACGTACTTCGAAGTCGTCCGCGAGTGGGGGCAGTCGATCGAATCGGCGGATAGTTACACGTTCGGCCACTGCGAGCGCGTCGCGCAGCGCTCACTGGCCGTCGCCCGGTCGCTCGAGCTCGACGAAACCGCGCAGACCACGATCCGTCTCGGCGCCTACCTCCACGACCTCGGCAAGGTCCGCGTGCCGCACGAAATCTTGAACAAGCCGGGCCCGCTCACGAGCGCGGAGTTCGACGTCGTGAAGATGCATCCGCTCTGGGGCCTCGAGCTCCTGGCGGCCGTGGAATTCCCGTGGGACCTGAAGCCGATCATTCGCTGGCATCACGAGCGCCACGACGGGACTGGCTATCCCGATCGGCTGCGCGGCGAGGAGATTCCCGTCGCGGCACAGATCGTCGGAATCGTGGACGTCTACGACGCGCTCACGACCGCCCGGTCTTACCGGCCTGCCATGACGCAAGAGGCGGCGATGGCGGAAATCGAGCGCTGCCGGTCATGGTGGTCGGAGTCCGTGTACGACGCGTTCGTGAACACTAGAGCAGCAGAGCTTCCACTCGATATGCGTGTACCATCCGCGCTGGTCGAGACCATCCGAAGACCGTAAAGCGCCCATCCTGGGAAGCAACAAGAGCGAGTGAGTCGCGCTGCTCATGAACGAATTGAGCAGCGGAGAGATGGCGTGTCCCCCCCAGCTCTGAGACGTGCGATTGCACCGGCTTGTGCCCCAGGATGGGCTCGAGCAGGAGCACCTGCTCGACGAACGGACCGGATTCCGTACGGCCGATCTTGGCGCCGAACGCGAGCACGTCCCAGCGGTTGCTGATCACCACCGCACCGTCCACCGCGGTCAGCCCGCCGATCGCGTCGATCGTCTCTTTGGATGCGCCCTCGCGCAGCTTCGAGAACGGCGGCGCGACACTGTAGGGAACCGACACGATCGACTTGCGCCAGGCGTTGGAGTCGTGCGGAACCACCAGCAGCGAGCCGCCATGTTTGTGCGCGCGCATCGAAAGCGCGAGCGGCAACAGCACGTTGTCGGGCGTGTCCGACGTGAAACCCAGCAGCATACTGACGAAGTCGGGGCATTCCGACTCGATCGCGCCTTCGGCATCGAC
>DATGEQ010000038.1:0-2231 GCA_035309945.1 Gemmatimonadales bacterium
TGTGGGAAGTGAATGGCCCGGCATGCTCCGTCAAAGCGTTCAAGAATTACACCAACGTCAACTTCTGGCGCGGCGCCGAGCTTGCGAAACGCGCGGATCGGGATCGCTTGCTGCGGGGCGAAGGCGGCCAAATGCGCCACATTCGGGTCGAAAGCATAGACGATGTTCGTGAGGAGTCACTCCAGCACCTGGTCCGAGCGGCGGTTGAACTCAACCAACGCTTCGGAAACCCAACGCGCGGCGAGGCAACGCGCGCCCGTGACTGAACCGGTCTTATGCAGTTCAACGACGATTAGCTGACCGTCGACTCACGCCTTTCATCGACGCGCCTGCAGCCGCCGCCTCGCAGTCACGTGCAAGAGGGACTGCTGCCGACGCGATACTGAGTGCGACTGCGTGATGGGCGACGCCATGGGCGCGACGGCGGCGCTTGCGTCATGCGGCTTCAGGCATCGGGTCGCCGGGCGGGACCTTTGACTCGGTCGCGGCTAACGGCTTGTCCGGGATGCGATCGCCGACGAGGAGAAAGCCCACGCTGAGCACTCCCGCGACGAGGGCGCCGCCCCACCAGACGGCGTCGGGTGAGTACGCGAGCACTGCGCCACCGATGGCCGGGCCGATCGCGAAGCCCCCGGTCACCATCAGGCTGAAGACCGAGATGTAGCGGCCGAGGAGATGCGGGGGAGCGAGGTCGGCGACGAGTGGGCCGAGGACAACGGAGTGGACGCACTCGCCGATCGCGATCACCGTTGCGACGCCGCACAGGAGCGCCGCCGCCCCAAGCTCTGACTGGATCAGCGTCGCCGGCAAGACGCCGAGGAGCGCAATCGCAAAGAACCCGCTCGCCGCCGCAAATGTCCGCGCTCGGTGCATCCGCTTGAAGAGACGCGTCGCGGGGAGCTGCGCGATTGCGACGAAGAAAGTGTTGAAGACGAAGAGGATTCCGATCGCACCGGGGCCGACATGTGTATGCGCTGCCACAAACGGCGCCAGGATGTTCGCGAACAGCGCGTAGCCGACGATGATGAGGACGAGGTTCACGGCGATGACGATCAGGAACATCCGATCGTGGGCGACCGCCCGGAATCCTCCTCCCCCAGTGCCAGGGTCCGCCGCCGCGGCGCGTCGATTCGGCACCACCGCAAGTACGACCAGCGCTAACGCGACGTACGTGATCGCATCGAACAAATAAAGCGCCTGAAACGACCGCAGGTCCTGTGCCGCGGAGACGACGAAACCCGCGACCGCCGCACCGAGACCGAGACCGAGGTTCTGTGCCGCTCGCCCGAGGGCGAACGAGGCAACACGTTGCTCTGGCGTTATCAGGCTGATGAGCAACGTCTGGTTCGCGGTGCGGGTCACGCCGACCCCGGCTCCGCCGATGACCGCGCAAGCGAACGCCTGCCACGGCTGGTCGACGAACGCAAGGCCGGCATAGCCGAGCGCGCTCGCAACATTGGCGGCGATCAGGATCGGCTTGGCGCGAAAGCGATCAGGGCGCCCGAGGGAAGTGTTACGAAGGTGCCCGCGCCCAGGATCGCCGCAAGCACCAAACCGGCCGTCGCCGTCGAGAAGCCGCGGAACTCGTGCAGGTAGATGATCTCGAACGGGAGGATCAACCCATAGCCGAACCAGCTGAATGCATTCCCGGCCTGCAAGAGCAGCACCACGCGAGGCAGGTCCGTCCGCCAAGCTCTCGCTAGAGGAAGCCGCATCACCATGTAGCGGCTCGCACGTGTGCGTCGCGGGGGAACTGGTTGCCGGCGATCGCGCCCTCTTCAGCAGCGCCCAGGAGTACGAGGTCCGTCATTGGTCGTCAGGAGACGCCTCGGCTCGCGAGCAGGGCGGCCACTGCAGCTTTCGCATGACGCGCCGCGGCCGGGTCCCGGCGAGACCCACCAACGGCGTACGCACCGTCGACGAGTAGCGTCACCTGGGCGGCCAGGTCGGCGTCTTCCACGCCCGACTCGGTGAGGAGTTGGTGAACGAGTCCCTCCCGAGCGCGCAGATGCGCCAGCGCGGCCTCACGAACAGGATGGCCTGGGCGGTTGATCTCGAGCGATGCGTTGATGAACGCGCAGCCACGCTTCGTCTTTGTGCGCAGGGCGCTCTCGATCACATCGAAGAGCGCGAGGATTACCAACTCGCCGGTCTCCTCGGAGCGACGCCTCGCGTTCGTCTCGAGGGCAAGGAGTGCGCGTCGGTTTCGGTCGTTGAGCGCTTCGGCGACG
>DATGEQ010000039.1:0-17782 GCA_035309945.1 Gemmatimonadales bacterium
CGCTTTGTACATGCCGAGCAGCACCGCTCCGCTGTCGATGCCGCCCGAGAAGGGCACGCCAATCGGCGTGCTCGGGTGCTGTGCCGTCAACCACTCTCGGATTTCCGCGTACAACGCGGCGACGTAGTGGCGGCCGATCACGTCCGGATCGGCGGGTAAGACGCCGCGCGGCGGATCGAAGAAGCGCTCGTACGTCGGGTTCGGGTCAGGGCAGCCGATCAGGCGCAGCGTGGTCACGTGATGCGCGGGCACCATGCGTGTGTACGACGGGTGGAACTGATCGCTCCACCCGTGCCTCGCGAGCTCTGCCGCGATCTCGTCGATCCGCTCGGCGACGATGAGGACGGGGCCGTCCGCCGCCTTCGCCAGGAAATAGCGCAGCGGCCGCTCGAGGCTTCGCGCGAGGACCACCCGCTCGCCCTCCTGCGCCACCAGGGCGAAGGAGCCGTGAATGCCGAGCACCGCCGCTGGATCGGCGGCGAGCAGCGCGCGCCGCGCGCCGGCGAGATTGCCGGACCAGAGCTGTTGCGCGCTATCCGGGATGAGGTTGATGACTTCAGCGATCTGTTTCATGGCTTTGCGCCGTGCAGGAAGTGGTCGCCGACGATCGCCGGCTGCTCCACGACGCGTTTCTCCTGCGCGTCGACCGCGAGGCGCAGGAACTGCGCCATGCTCCAGACCAGCGGCGTGGCGCTCCCGGTCCCGGTGCCGAACGTGAAGCCGGCCTGCGTGGCGTTGGCGCGATCCCAGACCTGCTCGGGAATCATGCCGCCGTCGTTGGCGAAGCGCAGCATCGCCTGGAGGTACGGCGTGGGATCGGCGCCGCGGGCTACTTCGTACTCGCCGCGCTCGCCCGCGAAAATGGGCCACAGCCGGCCCATGCCCTGACCGAGCCATGGGCCGCCGAACCACGTCTCGCCGTAACCATCGTGATTGTAGCGGTAGAAGTCGGGGCCGTTCGGCGTCTCGACGCGGATCGTGGCATCGATGACCTTCAGCGAATTCGCGATGATGGTGTCGCTCGCCGGCCTGATGCCGAGGCGCACGAGCTCGATGAAGCCTTGATCGACGACATCGCGCTCGTCCCACACGCCGCCGCCGTTGTGCACGTCGAGCTGGTAGCCGTCGTTGGGGTCCTTGTTGTCGTCGATGCGCAGGTAATAGGCGTGCGACGAGCGATGTCCGGTGGTCGTGACGAGCCAGGGCTCCAATCCCGCGCTCCACGCGTCCGCGGTCTCGAGATAGCGGCGCGCCGCGGCGGTATCGCCGTTGGCCTTGGCGATCGCCGACCCGCACACCATTCCGGCGATCTCCGCCGCCATGGTCGATGGGGAGTATCCACCCACTTCCTCCCAGCGTTCCTGCTGCGTCGCGGGGCCGAGCGCCATCACGTATTCCGCGGCCGGCCGGATGTGATGCTCCCACGTCGCGCTGTCGGTGATGCCGAGCTGCCAGGCCAGGATGATCGGATAGGACTGCTCGTCCATTTGCTGCGACGTCCAATAGGGCCGTCCGTCGAGCCAACTGTTCTGCGGAAAGCTGCCGTCGGTCTTCTGCTGCACGTCGAACAGATAACGCAACGCGCGGCGCGCGGTGGCGGTGTCACCCGCGACCAGCAGTCCGGTGGCGGCTTCGTACAAGTCGCGTGCCCATACGAGGTGGTACCCCCCGACGTTCGGCGTATCAGCGGGTACGGCATAACCCCAGGGGATGCTCATCGACGCGATGATCGCACCGCGATAGGTCTTGTCTTCGTGCGCGCGTACGACCATCGCGGCGAGCTGAAATTCTCTTGCGTAGGGGGCGCTCGCCGTGCGCAGGCCGGTCAGGTATTGCGTCCAACCCTGGACGTACTCGGCGCGCACGGCGGGGAATCCCCGTTGCAGGCTCGCGCGGGCGGTGGCGCGCGCCGAGTCGGGCGTCTGGCCAAAGCCCAGCGCCAGGGTGAAGTGCGCGGGTCGAGCGATGTGCGCGACTTGCACGATGTTGCCACTGTCGGCTCGCGCAAAGCGCCACGTGAGCCGGCGATGCAGCAGCAGATCGGTGTAGCCGTCGTTCACGCCCGCGAAGCCGCTGGACGTGGCGGCGAAGCCCGCGCTCGCTACGAGCGCCGATGCCACGTCCACCTTCAGCGCGACCAGCGCTCCGGCGTCGGTCGAGCCGGAGTTGCCGTAGCCCGCATTCTTGAGCGCGGGTTGATACAGCACGTACAGCGAGTCGCGGGCCGGCCCCCTGAACGTCACGTCGATCAGCAGCGTGTTGCGCTGTGGATCCGTCACGTAGGTCTTCGTGATCGTGAAGCGTCCGGCGGAGTCGGTCGACGCCTGGCGGAACAGTAGTGCGCGATCATCGAGCCGCGTGATGGCATGCCGCATGTCGCGCGATTCGATCCACACGCGCTTGCCGTCGCTCACCGCGAACTCGAGGCCGTGGACGTCGGCCATGTCCACGCGCGGGTAATAGACTTCCGAGAGGATGCCGCCCTGGAGCGTGAACCATACTTTCGATTGTGTCGTGAGCGCCGTGCCGATGCCGTTCTTGCCGCCCGTGCTCCAGCGGGGCATCTCGCCCGGGCCGCCCGGCGCGGATTGGCCGAGCGACGTGCTCGGCAAAAGCAGCGCGGCGCACAGCGCGAGATGGAAGGTGTATATTCCGATCGCGTCTCTATTGGGGGATGACATGAACCGCCGCATCGCTCGCCCCTTCCTGTCCGTCGCGTGTCTGTTGATCGCCTGTAGCCATCGCCAATCGAACGAGCAAACTCCAAAGCCGCAAAGCTCCGCGGGCGGCATCGTCATCACCGCCGACGACATCCAGCGCTCCCCCGGCATGTCGCTCGAGCAGTTGCTGCTCGCGCACGTGCCCGGGCTCACGATGACGCGCGCCGCCGACGGGCACATGATCCTCCATCTGCGCGGCACGACCACGTTTCTCGGAGACGAAGAGCCCCTGTTCGTGGTGAACGGCATTCCCCTCGGTCCGACCGCCGCCGGCAGCAACTTGAACGCCATCAACCCGCAGGAGATCGAGCGTATCGAGGTCCTGCGGGACGCGGCGGCAACCGCCGCCTACGGCATCCGCGGCGCCAACGGCGTCATCCTGATCACGACCAAGCAGGGCTAGGGCCGCGCCGACCGCACCGGATTCGCTCGGAAAAAAAGCGGTCGATCGTTGTTGCGCGCCACGATGTACAGATCCCCGGTTTTGGTCCGCAGCCGCTGAATGTCGCGCGCCTGTCCCGGCACGAAGAACCCGCTCACCCGGGCCGGCACCGGCGTGAAGCCGCCGTGCCCGTCGCCCCGCAGGAACAATCCGTAGCTTGCGCTCATCCGTCCGATGTTCGGCTGCACGCCGTCGAAGTTGCCGGCAAGCAAGAGGTCGAGCTTGCCGTCGCGATCGAAATCGCCGGCGAGCATGCCGTAGACCGGAGCAATCTGCGCCTCGTGCGGCAAGGGCACCAGCGTGAACGATCCGTCGCCGTTGTTCCGCAGCAATGCGGTCGCGAAGGTTTCCGCCTCTTTCACGACCGCGTTCGCGAGCGCTCCACCGAAAATCTGCTCGACGGTCTGGCCGGCGTAGTCGCTGTACTTGGGATAACGGTCTTTCAGATTGGGAAGCGCCGCGGTGAGCTCGTCGCGCAACGTGAGCGGCAGCGAGACGCCGTTCTCGTACGTCGTGAGAATTTGCGTCGGAAAGCCGGTGCCGAAATCGTTCACATAGAGGCGTGCCGGCTGCGTGGGTGAGGCGTGTAGCCGCGTGTTCAGGCCGAGATTGCCGACGACGAAGTCGACGCGGCCGTTGCCGACGAAATCCCCCGCGATGATCCGGTTCCACCACCCCGCGGTGTGCTCGAGGCCGCGTACCGTGGTCTTCACGAGCTTCGTGCCCGTGTTGTGAAAGATCGTGATCGGCATCCATTCGCCGACCACGACCAGATCCTGTCGCCCATCGCCGTCGACGTCCGCCCACAGCGCGTCGGTAACCATGCCGATGTGCGCGAGGTCCGGTGCCACCTGCGCCGTGACATCCATGAAATTCCCGTGCCCGTCGTTCTTGAGCAGCGTACTCGGCGGATCGAAGCCGTAGCGGCCAGGCACGACGCGGCCGCCGATGAACACGTAATCCTTGCCGACGGCGATGCGCGAGCCGCTGTTGAAGAGGGGGGGGAGCTTGCCCTGCGTTTTGCGGAAATTGCCGTGGCCGTCGCCGAGGTACAAGCGATCCTCGAGCGCGGGGGCGAGGCTCGAGAATTCATCGCCGCCCGTGACGACGTAGAGATCGAGGTCACCGTCGCCGTTCGCGTCGAAAAACGCAGCGCCCAGATCTTCGGACGTCGCGTCGGCCGCGAAGAGCGCCTGATTCGTAGAGACGAATGTCCCGTTCGGGCGCTGGATGTACAGCGCGCTCGGCTGCCCCTTCGCGCCACCGATGAAGAAGTCGTCCAGACCGTCACCGTTGACGTCGCCGACCGCGACGAACGGCCCTTCCATCGACACCATCTTGGGAATCAGCGGCTCGCGCGCGAAGTCGACGAAGTCGTCCTCGTGGTGGACGAAGTCCAAGCCAATTTGGGCGGTGACGTCCCTGAATAGCGTGCGCGCCGCGTCGTGCGTCGTGCGTGAGGCTGCGGGCGCACCAGCTTCGCGAATCTTGAGCCGCTGATTCGTGCCGACGCGCGACATTCCGGTCCTGCGTCTGTCGGGCCAATCCACGACCACCGAGTCGATCGTATCTGCTCGCCCGACACCAAACGTCAGCACGTAGTCGACGCTCGACTGGAATCCCCGGGTCGGCTCGAGCTCCTGCATGAACTGTTTGTCGCCGGAGTGCAGGGTGACCCGCGAGCCGACGGCGAACGGATTCGCGCTGTCGCCGGTGAGTTGGACCTGGAGGTAGTGATTGTCCGGCAACAGGGTGCGCGCGTTGTTGCGGAAGATGAAGGCCTCGTCGTTCACGTTGTTCACGACCAGATCCGGCGCGCCATCGCCGTCCAGGTCGCCGTACGCCGCGCCATTCGAGAAACTCGGCAAGTCGACGCCCCACGCCGCGCTCACGTCGGTGAACGTCAGGTCGCCGTTATTGCGGAATGCATAATCGCGCAGCTTGGTGGACGACATCGCGTTGATGAGGCTCATGAAGTCCACTTGGCTCTTGCCGCCGTGCGTGGCGGCGAGCAGCGTCTGATCGTTCGAGAGAAACGCGATGTAATCCTGTGACGTCACGTCTTTGGCGAGACCGTTGGCGACGAAGATGTCCTTGTTGCCGTCGAGATCGAAGTCGTCGATCAGCGCGGCCCAGCTCCAGTCGGTGCGCGCGACGCCCGCCATCCAGCCGATGTCGCTGAACGTTCCGTCGCCGTTGTTATGCTGCAGCATGTTGCGCATGAGCTGGTGGTCGAAACCTTCACGCGCCTTGGCCTGGTACAGGTCCCAGGTCTCGAACGCCGACGTCGTCTTCAGCCGGTAGTCGTCCGCTGGCAGCATATCGGCGGTGTAGATGTCAGGCCAGCCGTCGTTGTCGATGTCGGCGATGTCGAGTCCCATCGAGAAGTAGCTCGATACCGGCATGGCCTTGTCGAGCACCTCGTCGAACGTCCCGTCGCCCTTGTTGATGTAGAGATAGTCGCGCTCGAAGAAATCGTTGCCGACGTAGACGTCGGGCCGGCCGTCGCGGTTCACGTCCCCGACGGCGATCCCCAATCCGAATCCGATGGTCGGGCCATAGATGCCGGCCTGCTGGCTCACGTTCACGAAACGACCGTGATCGTTGTGGTACAGCTCGTGACCGCCGAGGGGATCGCGCTGCGTGCGCTCGTTCTTGACGGCGATCGTGGAGACGGGCCGCGGCGAATTGCGGAGCAGGAACATGTCCAGATAGCCGTCGCCGTCGTAATCGAAGAACGCGGCCTGCGTGGAATAGCCGGTGTCGGCCAGGCCGTACTGTGCGGCCATCTCTTTGAAGCGCGGAATGCCGTCCCGCACGCCTTGATTGATGTAGAGCGTGTTCGCGCGGAGCGCGCCAGGCTTCAGCCCGGCGTGGCAGACGTAAATGTCCAGCTTGCCGTCGCCGTTCACATCGGCGAGCGTGACGCCGGTGCTCCACCGTCCGGCCTCGGCGATGCCCGCTTCCTTCGTGACATCGCGGAACTGAAAATGGCCGAGGTTCAGGTAGAGCTTGGGGCCATCCTGGTTGGAGGTGAGGACGATCTCGGGCAGGCCGTCTCCGGTGAGATCGCCGATCGCGACGCCGCCGCCGTTATAAAAGTTGCGGTAGGTGAAGACGTTGAAGTCGCGCGTCTCCGTGAGGCGGTTCGCGAATGTCACGCCGGTGTACGCGGATGGCATGAGCGTAAAGAGCTTGTCGCCCACCGGCGGCGGGGCTGAGGCCTTCTCGCGTCTCTCGGAGCAGGCGCCGGCGAGGGCTAGAAAAAGCAGTAGGGGCGCAGCATGCTGCGCCCCTACGTTACGATGCTGCTGCAGCAACTAGTATCCTGGGTTCTGCGTCAACTTGGGGTTGGCGTCGATCTGGGTCTGCGGAATCGGCATCAGGACGTAATCATTCCCTCGGGCAACTTTGCCGCCCGCCAACCCGGATGCGGCGTCGGTGCGACTAGTGAAACCGCCGAACCGGATCAGATCCTGACGCCGCTTTTCCTCGCCCACGAGCTCGAACAGCCGTTCGTTGAGGATGACCTGGCGACTGACGGCAGCCAGGGGAGGCGCGACGGCATCCGTCCGGTTCCGCAGGGTATTGATCAGCGTGAGTGCCTGGGCCGCATTCCCCGTCTCAAACTCGGCCTCGGCCTTGATGAGGTAAATCTCACCGAGCCGGAACCAGGCAAAATCGTTGCCGCTGTTTTGCTGCACGTGGTTCGGGTCGGCCGGCCACTTGTAGATCCGCGGGCCTTCGCCTTCCGTCGCCGAGTGGATGTCCGCGATAGTATCGGTGAAGATCAACGCATTCGCCGGCGTGTACGCGGGACACGATCCGGAAACGCGGTGTGTCACGGGCTGGCCGGTCAGCACGTCGTTCTGAGCGCCGATCAGGATCGTCCGGCGCCGCTTATCCGCCGGGTCGAAGGTGTTGTAGGCCGCCGCCATGATCGCGAAGCCGTTCCATGGCGAGAGCGGCGCGTACTGGCAGTAGTGCAGCGCCGCCATGTTGATGTCGAGCCCGAGACCGTCCGCAGCGATGAACTTGACGACGAAGATGTTCTCGGGTGAGCTGAAGTTGTCGTAGCGGAAGACTTTGGGGAACGAGTCGGCCAGCGAATAGTTACCGGAATTCAGAATGCGATCGGCTGCCGCGATGGCGGCCTGGCACGCGTCGGTCCCACCAGCCACCGTGATACCCTGGCAGCTGTTGTATCCGGTGGCGTTGATCCCGCCCTTCGCGCCGTCCTTGGTGAATACGCCGGCATTGATGTACATGTTGGCGAGGATGGCGTCCGCGGCTCCCTTCGTCAGGCGCCCGTTGTCCGATGCGGGCCGGGTGGCCGGCAAACCGGAGTCGCGTGCCGCGATCAGCTCGCTCTCGATGAAGTCGAACACCTCGCGCCGCGTGTTGCGCGGGCGAAGCGCGATGTCGGTGGTAGTGACGATTGGAACGCCGCCGAACATATCCATCAGGATGTAGTAATAGAACGCCCGGAGCGCCCTGGCCTCCGCGATGATCGACGCCTTGTTGGGCACGCTCGCGTTCTGCACCGCCGAGAGGAACAGGTTGGCGCGCGCGACGCCCGTATAGGCGGAGTTCCAGGCGCCGTTGAAGAAGTTGAGCGTGGCGGCGCTGGTTGCCGTCCAGGTCTGGTTGTGCAGGTCGATCCACTGACCGTTGTCGAACCAGTCCGAGCCGCGGGTCGGCACGACCATCTCGTCGCTCGAAATCTCGTTCGCGTCGTAGATGCTGCCTTCGGGGGCCGTACTCCGGAGCTGCGCGTAGACGCCTGCCAGACCCGCCAGGACCTCCGCCTCGTTGCGGAAGAAGTTGCTCGAGGTGATCTGGCTCGGAGGATTCTCCGTGAGGTCAGTGCAAGCCTGGACCGGCAGGAACAGCAGCGTGACCAGCCCGGCGGCTCTAAGCGACATGGTTACAGAAAGTCTCGTCATAGGACCAGTCTCCTTAGAACAGAAGACGCAGGCCGCCGGTGATCGTGCGGGGCCGCGGATAAGTGAGGTAATCGAGACCACGGGTCGCCAGGCCATTCGACGTGAAGACCTCCGGGTCCAGGCCCGAGTACCCGGTGATGAGAATCAGGTTGTCCGCCGAGACGTACAGGCGGGCGCTGCGCGCCGAGCGAGTCAGCAGCGGCAGGTTCAAATCATACCCGACGGTGATGTTCTGCAGCCGCACGAACGACGCGTTCTCCACCCAGCGCGACGAGAAGATCGCCGGCTCGTGAATCCCGGTCGAGTCGGTCAACGCCGCCCGCAAGAAATTCTTGCCCTGCAAGGCGTCGCTCTTGGTGGAGTAGACGAGCGCCGTGTTGTTGAACACGTCCTGTCCTACCGCCGCCCGGACCAGGAAGCTGAGGTCGAACCGATTCCACGTGACCTCGCTGTGGACGCCGAGCGTGAAATCGGGATTGGCGTTGCCGATCACGCGATAATCCGCCTGGTCGGGGCCGCTGCCCGTGGTCGTCTTCCCACCGACGCAGCCCGGAGTCGCCGCGGAGCACTGGAAGATCTGGTGGCCCTGGGCGTCCCAGCCGAGGAAGACCGGGCCGTAGAAGGTGCCGACCGGATAGCCCGGGATTAGACGTTCGGAGACCTGATTGGACTGGCCCTGCCCGCTGACGAATCCCGTGGAGATGTAGGCTTGGCCGCCCAGGTCGACCACCTTGTTCCGTTCGGCTGCCAGCACGAGTCCGCCGCGCCAGGTGAGATTTGGCCGCGAGATCGCGAGTGCATCGAGCGACAGCTCGAGGCCGTGACCACTCAAGCTGCCGATGTTCGTGAGTTGCGTCGACACCAGTGCCGGTTCCGACACGTTGACGGTGAGGAGCAGGTCCTTGGTGTTCTTGTGGTAGTACTCGACGGTTCCCGAGATCCGGTTGTTCAGGATGGCGAAGTCGACCGCCCCGTCGATCTGCGATGTCTGCTCCCACTTCAGGTTCGGATTGCCGTTGCTCGTTGCGAGCACGCCACCCTGTGGCGTGTCGCCCCAGGGATACGTGGCGTCGGTGCTGCCCGCCAGCGTGATCAGCGAGGTATACGGATCGACACTGGGATTGCCCTGTAATCCCCAACCCACACGCAGTTTCAGATCCGAGAATGGCAGGTTCTTGGCGAAGCTCTCCTGCGACAGGTGCCACGAACCCGAGACGCCCGGAAAGGCGGCCCATTTGTGGCCGACGGCAAAGCGGGACGAGCCGTCGTAACGCAGCACGCCGGTCACGTAGAAGCGGTCATTGAATCCGACGTTGGCGCGGGAGAAGACAGACACGAGACGACTTTCCGCCGCGTCGGAGAACGTCGTCCGGGTCGTTGCGGCACCCAGGTTATTGAAGCTGAATGCGTCGGTGAAGAACCCGATGCCCTGGGCCGTAAGGGAGCTGGTTCTGAACTTGCTGTACTCGTATCCACCCACGACGTCGACGGTGTTGTTGCCGAACTGCCGCTGGTAATTGAGCTGTGTCTGTAGCGTCTGGGTCGTGTTCTCGAGATCGGCCTGCCGCGCGAAACCGCCGCCCAACGCCACACCAACCGGGTTGGACTGCGGATAGTACTCTTGACGCTGGCCGCCGGAGTGATCGAGCCCGACGGTGACCTTCGCCGTCAGACCGGAGATCAGATCGAATGCGGCGCTGCCGTTCGCCAGCGTGCGCGTTGTCTGACCGATGTTGGTGATTTGGCTCGCCAGCGCCACGGGATTACGAATCGACGTGCCGCCGACCTCATAGAAGTGCGTTCCGGTCGAATCCGTCACGGTCACCGGCAACGTGGGATTGAACGTCGCGACGTTCTCGAAGACGCCGCCTTCGAATCCGCCATTGTTCTCATACGTGAGATAGGTGTTGTTCACGCGCGAGGTCGTGACGTTGACATCCATCCGCAGCCGATTGTTCAGATCCGAGTGCGTGGCGCTGAGCCGGCCCTGAATCCGCTCGAGGCCGCTCGACAGGGTCACGCCCTGCTGGTTCGCGTAGTTCAGCGACGCGCGATAGCGCGTGGCCTCGGTCCCGCCCGAGAACGACAGATTGTGATTGTGGCTCACCGCCGAACGGGTGATGGCCGCCGCCCAGTCCGTGTTGGCCGAGCCGAGGTCGGCCAGGTGCGACGGCGCCAGCGCGTTGAATGCGGCCGCGGAATCCGCGAAGTGCTTCGTAAAGATCGTATCGGTGCCCGGATGCCGTGAACTGAAGCTCGTCGAATCGGTCCGCCATGAGGCGACCGAGTTCTGCACGAAGTTGCGGTACTCGTTGCCGGTCAGTACATCGAGCCGGCGCAATGGGCTCGACGTCGACACGTAGCCGTCGTACTCGAATGTCGGCCCGCTCGACGCGTTGCCGCGCTTGGTCTCGATCAGAATGACGCCGTTCGAGGCGCGGCTGCCGTAGATCGCCGTCGCCGACGCGTCCTTCAAAACGGTAATCGACTGGATGTCGCCTGGGTTGATCAGGTTCAACGGATTGCGGGGCAGCGACGGGTCGCCGCCGACGCCGATCGATTGCGGCTCGGTCGCCACGTTGTTGACTGGGACGCCGTCGATGACGTACAGCGGATCGTTGGTCGCGCTCAGCGAGCTGCCGCCGCGGATCAGGACCTGCGCGCCCGCGCCCGGCTCGCCGTTGTTCTGCAGCACCTCGACGCCGGCCGCCCGTCCCTGCAGCAGCTGATCGGCATTCGTCTTGACGCCCACATTCGCCGTGTTGGCTTCGACGGTCGCCACGGAGCCGGTGATCGCTTCGCGGCGCTGCGAGCCGTATCCGGTGACGACAACGGGCTCGAGGATCGATGCCTGCGGCGACAGCACGAAGCGCGCTTCGGCGGTTCCTCCCGCCGTCACGTTGACTTCCTGCTGCTGCGGGCCATACCCGATCCGCGTCGCCTTGACCGTTACGGCACCCGGCACGACGTCGCCGAGCGAGAACCGCCCATCGGCATCCGTCACGATCTGACGTCCGGGCTGCACCGTCAGCCCCGCCGTTCGGAACAGGAGCTGCACAGTCGCTCCGGCCAGGCCTTGCTGGGTGATGCTGTCGACGACTTGTCCGTGGATGGTGCCGTTTTGGGCGGCGAGTGGAATGGCGAGGAACGAGAGGAACGCGAGAATAAGTCCGACGTGTCGATTTCGCTGCATCATGTTGCCTCCGCAGGCGGTTTCAACTGACCAACGGAATGACGGTTATCAGTACCCAATTGCGGCCGGTTCTAGACCTTGTCAAGGGTGGCCGTGAGGCGGAGTATGTACGCCCATGCTGCTCGCCTTTCTCTTCGCGATGCAGGCTGCACCTGTTCGGGAAACCGCGCCGGTGCTGGAGTTTCCCACCGCCGGGCTGGACGACTCCGCCGCGTATGAAGGCTATACAGCCCGGCTGTACCGTGATTCCCGCGGCAACTCGGTGGAGATCTACATCGAAGGCAAGACCGGACGACTGGTGCACCTCTGGGCGGACGCGCTGAACGAGAGCATCGGATTCACGGTCCGGCAGGCCGGTCAGGATACGGCGGCGGCGGTCGCGTTCGATAAACGGCCGGCGATGGTGTGGAGCAGAGGCGGTCGCCGCGGTTTGCGCTACTCGCTCACGCTGCCGGGCGGGCGATCAACGCAACTCGGACAATTTCTCCTGGGCTCGATGCGCATCGAGCGCGACTTCGGCTATGCCGGTCGCGTGCACGACTCCTTTGCCGCACTGCCGTTCGTACCGCGCGAATTCACGGAGTTCGCGGACCGCATGGACAGCGCCTATCGCGAGCGCCTGACTCCAGTCTTCACTGCGCGCACCGCGGAATGCACGATCGGCGTGAGCCAGCCGAGTCTCGACGGCAGGAATCATCTGTGGCTGACGTTGCGGGGCGATGCCCGTCAACTGCGCTGCGCCGTCTCCCGGGGCACGATCATTTTCGAGCCACTCGGCGCGAAACCGGTGACGCTGGCCGTCGAGATCATGACGGATGGCCCCGCGCTGAACCCGCTCACTCGCCGAGAAATCTTCAACGCACAGTTCCGCCACTTCGCCGACTCCGCGAAGTCGCCGCGGCTCGAGCGCGAGATCTCGGGCTTCGAGCTCTTGAGCTCGCGCCAAAAGTTGATGGCCGGTCTGCCGACGTACGCGACGTACTTCGGCCGCGACATGCTGATGACGGCGTTGCTCATGGAGCCGGTGTGGTCCGACACGATGGCGGAGTTCGTCATGGGCGCCGCGCTCGCGAAGCTCGGCCCGGCCGGCGACGTGAGCCACGAAGAGGCGCTCGGCGGCCAGGCGATCCGCGAGAACGTGGCCGAGTTTCTGAAGACGGGCGACCGGAGCCTGCTGCGCAACCTGCAGCGCACGCGCGAGAACTACTGGATGGTCGACGACGACTTTCAGCTGCCGGTCGTGGCGGGCCATTACTTCGCCAATACGCGCGTGCCGCTCGCGCGCAAACGGGCGTTCGTGCGCCGCTGGGGCGCGGCGCTGCGCAAGAACCTCGCGTACGTCGCCGCGCAGGCGACGCCGTACGCGCGCGATCCCGTCGCGAAGAATCTCGTCAGCTTCAAGCACGATCCCGATGGCTACTGTCATCCGGGAAGTTGGCGGGACAGTCGCGTCGGCTACGCCGGCGGCTGCTTTGCGTTCGACGTCAACGTTGTCTGGGTGCCGCAAGCGCTCCGCGCGATCGGTGTGATCGACAGCGTGCTGCGGCGAATGGGAGAGCCGGGTCTGGCACAGGTCGATGACGCGCGCCGCGCGGCTGAGGCCTGGAAAGGAGTGGCGCGCCATTTCACGGTGTCGCTTGCGCCGGCAGAGGTAGAGTCCCGCGTCCGCGCGAAGCTCGCGTCATTGCCCGACAGCGAGCGCGCGCATTGGGACGCTGTGGTCGACCGCGCGGGGATGCCCGGGGACACGCTGCGGTTTCCCGCCGTCTCGCTCGACAGTGCGGGCCTTCCGATTCCGGTAATGACCACGGATCCCGGCATGTGGCTCTTGCTCGAGCGCCAGGACTCGACCCGCGAGGCCGAGCTGTTGCGTCCGTTCCTGCTGCCGTATCCGGTCGGGCTCTTCATCGACGGCGTCGGTCTTGCCGTCGCCAACGATGCATACGCGCCGCCCGCGGTGTGGCGGATGTACGAGCGCGATCTCTATCATTCGCCGCGCGTCGTGTGGGGCAGAGAAGTCAACGTGCTGCTCGCGGCGCTCGCCACGCGCAATCGGCCCGGCGCGATCGATTCGGTGCGGAGCGCGGTGGCGCGCTCCGGCCTGCAGTACGCCGAGCTGTGGAGCTACAAGTTCGACGGCAGCGCGCTGCATCCGATACGGTATGGCTCCGCTTCCGACGTGCAGCTGTGGACGCTCACGGATCTCGCCGTTCAATACCTCCTCAAGCGAAGGCCGACCCAATGAGCAATCTCCACGTCTTCGACATCGCATTCATCGCGCTCTACTTCCTCATTTTGTTCGGCATCGGCTGGTGGGCGGCGGTGCGCGAGAAGAACGTGAGCTCCGATTACTTCCTCGCGAGCCGCGACGTCGCCTGGTTCGCCGTGGGCGCGAGTCTGTTTGCGTCGAACATCGGGTCCGAGCACCTCGTCGGCCTCGCCGGCACGGGGGCGGCGAGCGGTGTGGCCGTCGGCCAGTTCGAGTGGCTCGCCTGCCTCATCCTGCTCCTGCTCGGCTGGCTCTTCGTTCCTTACTACTTGAAGAGCGGCGTCTACACGATGCCCGAGTTTCTCGAGAAGCGGTACAACTCGGCGGCGCGCTCGTATTTCACGTGGGTGTCCGTGATCGGGTATGTCCTCACCAAGATCAGCGTGACGTTGTACGCCGGCGGCGTGGTGATTCGCGCGGTGACAGGCTGGAATTTCTACACGGCCGCGATCGTGCTGATCGTCGTTACCGGGCTCTACACCATCTTCGGCGGCCTGCGCGCGGTGGTGTACACGGAAGTGCTGCAGGCCATCGTGCTGATTCTGGGCTCGATCACGCTGATGGGGATCGGACTGCATCGTGTCGGCGGCATCTCGGCGCTCGAGACAAAGGTGCCGGCCGGTTTCTTCTCGATGTGGAAGTCCGTGCATCATCCCGATTTCCCCTGGACCGGCATCGTCTTCGGCGCGCCGATCCTGGGGATTTGGTATTGGTGCACCGATCAACACATCGTGCAGCGCGTGCTTGCCGCGAAGAACATCAAGGAAGCGCGGACCGGAACGATCTTCGCCGGCTATCTGAAGATTCTTCCCGTGTTCATCTTCGTCCTGCCCGGCATCGTCGCGGCCGCGCTGTTCACCGACGTGCACAGCAACCCGGATTCCGCGTATCCCACGCTCGTGACCAGGCTCTTGCCTGAAGGGATCAAGGGACTCGTGCTCGCCGGCATGCTCGCGGCCCTGATGAGCTCGCTCGCGTCGGCGTTCAACGCGTGCTCGACGCTGCTGACCTGGGACGTGTATCGCAAGATGCGCCCGACGGCGAGCGAGCAGCAGCTCGTACGCGTGGGCCGAATCTCCGCGGGCGTAATGGTGTTCCTCGGCCTCGCGTGGATTCCGTTCATGAAATACATCTCGTCTCAGATCTACATCTACTTGCAGAGCGTACAGGCCTACATCGCGCCGCCGATCGCCGCATGCTTCCTGCTCGGCTTGTTCTATCGCCGGCTGAACGGCCAGGGCGCGATGGCGTCGCTGGTGACGGGGCTGGTACTCGGCGTGCTGCGGCTCGTGCTCGAGCTCACGAACAAAGCGTCGGCCGGCGGGCTCGAGCCGGGCACGATCTGGCACTGGATCGCGACGATCAACTTCCTGCACTTCGCGGTCCTGCTGTTCGTGATCTGCACCGTCGTGCTGTTTGTCGTGAGCTTGGCGACGCCGCCGCCCAGCATCGAGAAAACCGCGGGACTCACGTTCGGCAAGCCCGATGTCGGCGAGCCCGCCGCTGCGCTCAAAGAGGGTGAATCGACGGGCGAGCGGCGGTTCGAGATCGTCCTCTCCATTCTCCTGGCCGTGATTCTCGGTGTGCTGTGGATTGTGTTCAGATGAAAACGAGAAGCGTGAGGAGTGGGATGTGGGGAGTGGTCGCTCTGCTCCTCGCCAGCAGTTGCCGCCCGTCGGCCCGGCCGCCCGCCGGCCCGTCGTCCTACGATCCTGCGCACGACATCGGCGCGCTGTTCTCCGACGTCCAGCTCGCCGGTGTTTTTCCGGATTCCAAGGAGTTCGTCGACGCCCGGCCCAGGTCCGCACCCGCGACCATCGAGGCGCGGTACGACTCGGCGCGGCGGACTAACGGATTCGTGCTGCGGAATTTTGTAGAGCAGAACTTCGATTTGCCGGCGCAGGCAGGCGCAGAGTATCACAGCGTCGCGTCGCAATCCATGGTTGCGCACATCAAAGCGCTGTGGCCGGTGCTCACGCGCGCGCACGACTCGGCGGACGCGCGCTCTTCCCGCATTCCGTTGCCCGAGTCGTACGTCGTCCCGGGTGGGCGCTTCCGGGAGGTCTACTACTGGGACTCCTACTTCACGATGCTGGGCCTGGTGCAGAGCGGCCGCACCGATCTCGTGAAAGACATGCTCGACAACTTCGCGCATCTGATCAACACCATCGGGCACATTCCCAACGGCAATCGCACCTACTATCTGACGCGCAGCCAACCGCCGTATTTCGCGGCCATGGTCGGTCTTTACGCGCGCGCGACGGACACCGCACAAGCGCTCGCCTACCTCGATGCGATGGAGCAGGAGTACGCCTTCTGGATGAATGGCGCGGACACGCTCGCGACCGGCCACGCCTTTCGTCGCGTCGTCCGGCTGAGTGACAGCGTCGTGCTGAATCGTTACTGGGACGACTCGGCGGAGCCGCGGCCCGAGTCGTACCGGCCGGACGTGGAGATGGGGCAGACCGTGCCCGAATCCTTGCGCGCCACATTCTACCGCAACGCCCGCTCGACCGCCGAGAGTGGTTGGGATTTTTCGAGCCGCTGGATGCGCGATCCCAAGGACCTGCGCACCCTCGAGACGATCGACCTCATCCCGGTTGACCTGAACGCCCTCCTCTATAATGCCGAACGCACCATCGCCGCCTTGCGGGGGTTCAAGCGCGATACGACGGAGGCGCGCCGGTTCAGTCAGCGTGCCGACGCCAGACGGCGGGCGATCCTCGCGATGTACGACTCGACGCAAGGGTTCTTCTTCGATCGTCGCTGGACGACGGGTGCGCTCGTCACGGACCGGCCGTCACTCGCCGCGGCGGCGCCGCTCTACTTCGGCGTGGCGACCGCGGATCAAGGCAAGCGTGTCGCCGCGCGGCTGGAACGCGACTTCCTGAAGCCCGGCGGTTTCGTGACCACTGGCTTCGCGTCGGGCCAGCAGTGGGACGCGCCGAACGGCTGGCCGCCGCTCGAGTGGCTGACGATTGAAGGCGTGCGGCGCTACGGTCGCGCCGATCTGGCGGACCAGGCGGCGAGCCGCTGGCTCGCGCTGATCCAGCGGACGTACCGCGCGACGGGCCGAATGATGGAGAAGTACGACGTGGTGAATACGCAACGGAAAGCAGGAGGAGGGGAGTATCCGACGCAGGACGGATTTGGGTGGACGAACGGCGTCGCGCTGGCGCTATGCGCGGAACCCGCGGAGGCGGTGTTGTGCAAACGGTAAGGCGCGCCTCATTGCGCTTTCAGTTAGAACGCTTGATCCCACCGTTGTGACAATCGTATAGCAGAGCTGATCAGCCCCACCATGCTGTACGTCTGCACAAAATTCCCCCACTGCTCCTTCGACTTCGGATCGATGTGCTCGGCGAGCAAGCCGTGGCGGTTGCGGCACGCGAGCAGATATTCGAACGTGCGCCGCGCTTCGTCGCGCTCGCCGATCGCATGGAGCGCGTTGATGTACCAGAAGGTGCAGACCAGAAACGCGTTGGACGGCGCGCCGAAATCATCCGGAATCACATAGCGGAAGACGAAGTCGCCGCGCTTCAGCTCCTTGCCGATCGCGCGCACTGTGGACGCAAAGCGCGGATCATCGTCGGAGATGAAAAAGAGCTCGTTCAGCCGCAACAGGCTCGCATCGAGCGTGTCGCCGTCGAACGTCGCGACGAAAGTGCCAAGCCTGTCATTCCAGGCTCGCGCCGAAATCACGTCGTGCATCTCGCGCGCGCGGTCGCACCAATACGCGGCGCGATCCGTGAGTCCCAGGTGCCTCGCGATTCGACCCAGCCGTTCGCAGCCCACCCAACACATGACCGCGGAGAAGGTGTGCACGTGGGTACTGCCGCGCAGCTCCCACAGGCCGGCATCCGGCTTGTCGAACAGATCGACGCAGCGATCGCCCAGCGGTTCGAGCCGGCGGAACAACGCCTCATCGCCCTGACGCACGAGGCGCCGGTCGAAAAAGACGTGCGTCGCGGCGAGAATGGACGAGCCGTAGACGTCGTGCTGGACCTGCTCCGACGCCTGGTTGCCCACGCGCACGGGCCCGATGCCGCGGTATCCCGGCAGCGAGTCGACGATGCGCTCGGCCGGTAGCCGATGTCCGGTGAGTGTGTAAACGGGATCGAGCGGGCCCCCGCGGTCGGCGCCCTCGGCGGCGATGTTGAGAATGAAGCTGAGGTAGCGCTCCATCGTCTGCGTGGCGCCCAGGCGGTTGAG
>DATGEQ010000040.1:0-13051 GCA_035309945.1 Gemmatimonadales bacterium
GAATATTTCTGGCGCGAAGTCACGACGCAGCGCGCGTATGCCACGGGCGGCACGTCGAACGGCGAAGGCTGGAACACCGATCCGGGAATTCTGTCGACCGAGCTGTCCGGCTACACGCAGGAAGACTGCACGACGTACAACATGCTGAAGCTCACGCGGCACATCTTTGGCTGGACCGCGGATCCCGCCGCGGCCGACTTCTACGAACGCGCGCTGTTCAACGGCATCCTCGGCAGCCAGCATCCGCGCGACGGCGAGAAGATGTATTACGTCAACCTCGCCGCCGGGCTGTGGAAGCTGTTTGGAACGCCGGAGCACGACTACTGGTGCTGCACCGGAACGATGAGCGAAGCGTTCTCACAACTCGGCGATTCGATCTACTTCCACGACGATGCGGGCGTCTACGTCAATCTCTTCATTGCGTCGGAGCTGAACTGGTCGGAGCGTGGTGTCCGGCTCGTGCAGGAGACGAAGTTCCCCCAGGAAGAAAGCACGACGTTACGCATTCACACCGCGAAGCCCGTACGATTTGCGCTGCGCATCCGCGTACCGTACTGGGCGACGCAAGGCGGGACCGCCGCACTCAATGGCCATGCGCTCGACGGCTTCGCCGCGGCAGGCGGCTACTTCGTACTCGATCGCACCTGGCGCAACGGCGACAGCGTCGCGATCAAGCTGCCCATGAGCCTGCACCTACATCCCATGCCGGACGACCCGACGCTCGCCGCGGTGATGTATGGACCGATGGTCCTGGCCGGACGGTTGGGGACCGAGGGCCTGACGCCGGAGACGTTGCGGGCCGCGCCAACAAAACCGCGCGAGGTGCCCGAATACAAAGAGCAGCCCAGGGCGGCGCCGGAGCTGCACCTGGGGGCAGACCTGAGTGCGTCAGTGAAGCGATCCGAACACGGTCTTGAATTCCAAGCGAACGACATGAGGCTCGTGCCGTTCCACACAATTTTCGACGAGCGGTACGCGATCTATTGGAGGCTGGCGTGATACAACCACTACCGCCCCACCGTGATCGTCTTCCTCAACCGGAGATCGGTGGACGAGGAGCTCACGTCGATCTCGACCGGCTCGCTTTCGACAATCCAGCGGTGTCTGCCCGCATCCCAATACGCGAGCGCTGCCGCCGGCAACCTGAACTCCACAGTGCGTTTTTCGCCCGGCTGTAACGACACGCGCTGAAAGCCTCGCAGATCCTGAATCGGCCGCTCGACGCGCGAGCCGAGATGCCGGACGTACAACTGCGCGACCTCGTCGCCGGCGCGTTGGCCGGCGTTCGAGACGTCGACCGACACCACCACGGTGTCGCGCGGGCCGATGGTCGCGCGGTTCGTCCGCAGATTCTCGTAAGCGAATGTCGTGTAGCTCAAACCGTATCCGAACGGGTAGAGCGATGTGCCCTTGAAGAACCGGTAGGTGCGCCCCGCCATGCGGTAATCGTCAAACGCCGGCAGGTCTGAGATACTCTTGTAGAACGTGACGGGCAGCCTGCCCGCCGGGTTGTAATCGCCGAATAAGACGTCGGCTAGCGCGCTTCCCGCCGCCTGCCCGCCGTACCAGGCCTCGACAATCGCCGGCACGTGCTCGTCCGCCCAGTTGATCGCAACCGCGCTGCCGCTCATGAGGACGAGCACGACCGGCTTGCCGGCCGCCACCATCCGCTCGAGCAGTTGCTCCTGCGCGGCAGGGAGGTCGAGACTCGTGCGGTCGCCGCCGCGAAATCCCGCGACCTGGACCGGCATCTCTTCACCCTCGAGCCGCGACGTCAGACCAAGGCAAAGCACCACCACGTCCGCCTGCTGCGCGGCGCGCTCAGCTTCGGCGAGCAATGAGTCGCTCGCTCCCGTCCAATCGGAGCCGCGGGCGTAGAGCACGCGCGTGTGCGGGACGGCCTCACGGATGCCGCGGAGCGGCGTGATGGAATCGGCAGGCGCGCCCTCGTAGTTGCCGAGCAACATGGGCTTGTCGTCGGCGTTGGGGCCGATCACGGCGATCGTTCCCAGGTCTTTGCGGAGCGGGAGCACGCTGCCCGCGTTCTTGAGCAGCACGATGGACTCGCGGGCGACTTGCCGTGCCAGCGCGCGGTGCGCGGGCGCATCGAGCACGCTGAACGGGATCTGCGCCCAGCGCACGCGTTCCGGCGGATCGAACATGCCGAGCTTGAAGCGCGCCAGAAACAGTCGCCGCACCGCCCGGTCGATTGTCTGTTCCGAGATCAGACCTTGGTTCACGGCGTCGACAAGACTCGCGTAGACGTTGCCGCACTCGAGATCGGTTCCCGCTCTCACGGCAAGCGCCGCCGCCGCGGCCGCGGTCGGGACGACTTTGTGACGCTCGTAGATGTCGTTGATGGCGCCGCAGTCGGACACGACGTAGCCGGAGAATCCCCAATCCCCGCGCAGCACCTGTTTGAGCAACAGATCGCTCCCGCAGGCGGGGCTGCCGAGCACGCGGTTGTAGGCGCACATGACGGAATAGGCGTGGCCGTCGCGAATCCCCGCCGCGAAGTGCGGCAGATAGCTCTCGCGCAAGTCGCGCTCGCTCACGACGGCGTCGAACGTGTGCCGCTCGGGCTCCGGTCCCGAGTGAACCGCGAAGTGCTTCACCGTGGACACGGTCTTCAAGTACTTGGGATCATCGCCTTCCATGCCGCGGATGAACTGCGTGGCGATGCGGCCGGTGAGGAACGGATCTTCGCCGTACGTCTCCTGGCCGCGGCCCCAGCGCGGATCGCGGAACAGGTTGATGTTCGGCGACCAGAACGTGAGGCCCTGATAGCGCTCGCGTGACCCCTGCCGGACGTACTCGTGATGTTTGGCGCGGGCTTCGTCGGAAATGACGGTCGCCATCCGGAAGATCAGCGAGTCGTCCCAGGTGGCGGCGAGGCCGATCGCCTGCGGAAACGACGTCGCCAGACCCGAGCGCGCCACACCGTGCAACGCCTCGTTCCACCAGTTGTAGGCAGGGACGCCGAGGCGCTCGATGGCCGGCGCGACGTCCTGCATCTGCGAAACTTTCTCCGCGAGCGTCATCCGCGACACCAGATCGTTGACGCGTCGCTCGAACGGCAGGTCGGGGTTCCGATAATCCGGAGCTTGGACCGCCAAGGCGACGCAGAGCATCACGCCGATCATGGCGCGCCGCTCCCAATCACATCGCGCAGCGGTGTCCGTCGCAATTCACCGACAAATGCCGGGACTGCTTTCGTCATCAGGTCCGTGAAGCGCGTCGACGCATCGGCCAGTCGCTGAGCGAGCAGGTCGTGCACCGCCACCTGCTGCGTGGTCGGCGCAAAGTCCGCCCCATTTTCGGCCAGGTCCGATTGCAGTGCCGCGAGGCGGCCGTAGAGCTGCATCGGATGGCGGAACGCGTCCTCACGCGAGCCTGTCAGATTCACGTCGAACAGCTCGCCCTCGACCCGCACCGCGCGGCGGTCGAGCGAGTCCGCGAGCCGGACGACGCGCCGCGCCGTCGAGTCGCCAAGGAAGACCGAATCGCGAAGCTGCGCGGCCAGATCGCGGATCTGTTTTCGCACCCACTCGATGCGGTTGATCATGCGGGCGACGCTGTCCTGCTCCGTGTGGATCGTGCGCGCGAGCTTGCCCTGCGCCTGCACATCCGCGTCCGTGCCCGCCGTGTTCGGGTCCTTGAGAACCGTGAGCGACTGCGTGGCCGTCACAGCCGGAGCGGTGGTGTCCGCACCCGTGACCGCGAGATGGATCGTGTACGTCCCTGGGACGACGAGCTGACCACGAAGCGAGAGGTCGAGATCCCAGGTCACGAGCGGCCGCGTGCCGTCGCCGCCGACGCGCACGAACGTCTTGCCCGGCGGCGGATTGCGCAGCTTCGGCGTAGCGGGTGCGGTGTAGCGCATGTCCCAGCACACGCGATTCAAGCCCACCCGGCGTTGCCCTTGCAGCACGCGCACCGTGTCGCCCTGCGCGTCCAGAATCACGATCTTGGCGGGCCTCGGCCGGCGCGCGCTGTCGCTGGGAGCGGGTGGCGTCGGCGGTGGAACGGGACTGCACGACGCGATGGGGAATGTCGCCGGCCCGGTGGTCGTGTCCGCCAACGTGCCGGAGATGTAGTAGGTGATCGGCACGCCGGGCGGCCCGTTTTCCGCCTGCACCGCGCTGTTCGGCGCGTCGGTGATCGCCTGCTGCTGCCGGAAGCGATATGCCGGCGGCGGCGCGAGCACGGCTGCTCTGCTGGCCAGCGTGGCGGCATCGAGCTGCTCGAGCGGCGAGATGTCGTCCAGGATGTAGAAGCCGCGCCCGTATGTGCCGACCACGAGATCGTGGAAATGCGGCTGCACGGTGAGCCACGCCACGGGCGCGTGCGGCAGGTTGGTCTGCAGCGGCAGCCAGCGCGCGCCGTCGTCCAGCGTGACGTAGAGACCGTTCTCGGTCCCGGCGAACAGCAGCCCCTTCCGTACCGGATCCTCGCGCACCACGTGCACGAAAGAGAGCGGCCCGCGCGGGAACGTCTCGGAAATTCTTTTCCAGGTCTTACCGAAGTCCGTGGTCTTGTAGATGTAGGGGTCGGGGTCGTCGAGCTCGTGCAGATCGACAGCGAGATACGCCGTGCCGGCTTCGAAGTGCGACGGCTCGATGTTCACGATCTTCGCCCAGGGCGCGAGTTTGGGGATTCCCGCCGTGACATCGGCCCAGTGCGCGCCGGCGTCCGTGGTCACGTGCACGACGCCGTCGTTCGAGCCCGTCCAGATGACTCCAGCTTTCACGGGCGATTCGGCGATCGCGAACAGCGTGGCGCCGTCGAACGTCATGAGGTTGTCGGTCGTCACGCCGCCCGAGCTTTGCTGGTGCGATGTGTCGTTGCGCGTGAGGTCGGGGCTGATCACCCGCCAGCTCGCGCCGCCGTCGGTCGTCAGATGCACGAACTGGCTGCCGACGTAGACGTGCGTGTGATCGTGCGGCGAGATCGCAATCGGGAAAGTCCAATTCCAGCGGTATTTCAGATCGGCGGGGCGCCAACCGTAACCCGCTTCCGGCCAGACGCGCACGTTGCGTGCGTGGTTGGTCCGGAGATCATAGACCTCCAGGCCGCCGTCATAGCACCCCGACCACACCGTCGTGTTGTCGACCGTGTCGGGAATGGCGAAGCCGCTCTCGCAGCCGCCAACGTGGCGCCACTCGCCCTCGGTGATCGGGCCCGCCAGGCTGTGACTCGGCATGACGTACGATTCGCCGTCCTGGCGATTGCCGTAGAGGTAGTACGGCACGCGCGTGTCGGTGTAGACGTGGTACATCTGTGCGATCGGCAGCACGATCCGGCTCCAGCTCTTGCCGCCGGTAACGGTGATGCTTGCGCCACCGTCGTGCGCGATCATCATGCGATCGGGATTCAGCGGATCGATCCAGACGTCGTGATTGTCGCCGCCCGCGGCGAAGGAAACGCGCGTGAGTGACTGGCCGCCGTCGCGGGACATCGTGAACCGCACGGAGACGAAGTAGAGCCGATCCTCATCGTCCGGGGCCACCGTGAACCGCACGTAGTACGGCGCACGCTCGGCCATGTCGTGGTTGCGCGAAACCAGCCGCCAGGTAGCGCCGCGGTCCTCGCTACGGTACAGGCTCGGGTCCTGATCCTCGAGCAGCGCGTACACGGTATTTGGATTCGAGGGCGCAACGGCGACCGCGATCTTGCCGACGACGTGCGATGCTTCGGGAAGGCCACGACCGGCCAGGCGCTTCCAGGTGAGTCCACCGTCGCGTGACGCCCAGAGTCCGCTTCCGGGGCCGCCGCTTTGCAGATGCCAGGTCTTGATCTCGAACTGCCACATCCCGGCGAACAGGGTGTTGGGGTCGCCGGGATCGATGGCGAGGTCGGAACAGCCGGTGTTCGGGTCGACGAACAGCACGCGCGTCCAGGTTTTGCCGCCATCGCCGGTGCGATAGACGCCGCGCTGTTGCGCGGGACCGTACGCGCGACCGAGCGCGCAGACGAAGACGATATCGGAGTTGTACGGATGAATGACGATCCGGGCGATTCGCCCGGTCGAGTCGAGGCCCATGTGCTGCCAGCTGCGGCCGCCGTCGGTCGAACGATAGGCCCCGTTGCCGAGGGCGGTCATCGAGCGGATGAAGAACGTCTCACCCGTCCCCGCCCACACGACATTGTGCGCCGACGGGGCCATCGCGAGCGCGCCGATCGCTTGCGCCGGCTGGCTGTCGAAGACGGCCCGCCAGTGCACGCCGCCGTCCTCGGTCTTCCAGATGCCGCCCGATGCGGCGCCGATGTAGGCGACGAGCGGGTTGCCGGGTTCCCCGATGGCGGCGATTGCCCGATTACCCTCCGGACCGACGAAGCGATAGCGCAGCTGCGCCCATAGCGTCGTATCGACCTGCTGGGCAGCGCCGTGGAGCGGCGTGACGGCGACAAGCAAGAGCGCGGCGCTAAGCGCGCGCTGCCACGATGCGTGTTCGGAAACGCTCATAAATCTCCTCGTATTGTCGCTGGACCGTCGGCTCGGGCGGCGTGGGTGATCGGCGCGTGAGCGTTCGCCGCGCGGCGGACTCGAGATCGGAAAATGCGCCCGCGCCGACGGCGGCGAGAAGGGCTGCACCGTACGCGCCACCCTCTTCGCGATTCACGGTCGTCACCGGAACGCCAAAAACGTTGGCCTGCAATTGGCGAATGAAGGCGCTCTTCGCGCCACCGCCGGTCAACAGCAGCTGCGCGGGCGCGAAGCCGACTTCGCGCAGAATCACGAGCGAGTCGCGCAGCGCGAAGCAGACCCCTTCGAGCACCGCCCGCGTCATGTGACCGCGCCGGTGCGCGAGGCTCAAGCCCACGAACGCGGCGCGTAGCGCGGCATCGCGATGCGGTGTGCGCTCTCCCTGCAGATATGGAAGGAACGTGACGCCCGCGGCGCCCGGCGGGACGGCGGCGGCTTCATCGACGAGCACGTCGTCTCGCTCTCGTTCCGGCAGCTCGCGCGCGCACTGGTCGCGGTACCAGGCAAACGCGCCGCCGGCGGCGAGGACGACACCTATCATGTACCACAAATCCGGCGCCACGTGACAGAACGTGTGCGCGCGCAATCGAGGATCGACGCGAGGAGCGGGCATCGGCGCGAGAACCGTACCCGATGTCCCCCAGCTCGACACGGCCTCGCCCGGTGTCACGACGCCGACACCCGCGGCACCGCATGCGTTGTCGGCGCCACCTCCCACGACCGGGGTTCCCGCCGCCAACCGCGTAAGCTTCGCGGACGCTGCGGTCACGCGGCCGAGCACCTCTGCCGATCCGCCGACGTCGGGAAGCAGTGCCGGCGACAGATCCACTGCCGCGAGCATCTCCTTGCTCCAGCGCATGTGCGCGGGATCGAACATGAGCGTGCCCGAGGCATCTGATGGCTCGGTCGCGATGCGGTCTGTCAGGCGCAGTCGCACAAAGTCCTTCGCGAGCACCACTTTCGCCAACCGCGCGAATGCGGCGGGCTCGTGATTGCGGAGCCACAGCACTTTGGGCAGCGTGAACCCCTCGAGCGCCGGGTTGCAGACCCAATCGCGCAGCTTTGCCTCGCCGCCGGCGCGTGTTTCGATCTCGCGACATTCCGCCGTGGTGCGCCCGTCCGACCAGAGCAGTGCCGGTCGAATGACGGCGTTGTTTCGATCGAGGAAAACGGAAGAGTGCATCTGCCCGGAGATGCCGACCGCCTCCACACCGACACCCGGACGCTGCGCGAGCACGTCGCGGATCGCCGCGCAGCTCGCCTCCCACCAATCTTCAGGATCCTGCTCCGTCCAACCGGGCTGCGGTGTCGCGAGCGCGAGCGGTGCCGTGCCGCTCGCAACCACGTCGCCTTCGGGAGCGACGAGAATGGCTTTCACGCCGCTGGTGCCGATGTCGAGACCGAGGAACAGGCTACCGTACTCCCAGGAGCAGCTCCATGGTGAGCTGATCGAGCCGCTCGTAGGCGTAGCCGCGCCGGCGGAGCGCGCCGAGATCGAAACTCGTTTTGCGCAGCTCGGCAAAGGTGGACGAGTGGGTCGTGTTTGTCTCGGACAGCAGTTGCTGAATTTCAGGATCGGCGTTGAACTGCGCGACTTTTTCTTTCAGGATCAGGTAGGTCCGCATGCTGCCGGCGGCGAAGTCCCACACGCCGGCCTCGTCTTCGGTGCGGTAGGCGTGGCTATCGAAGTGGCGCATCCCCGGCCATTTCGCGTCTTCGAGCAGCTTCACGAGAAAGAACGCGCCCTTCGGATCGTCGCTGCCGAAGCGCAAGTCCTGGTCGTAGCGCCCGATCTGCTGGCCGTTGAGATCGATGTGAAACAGTTTCTCCGCGTCGAGCGCCTGGGCGACCGCATGCGAGAAATCGAGGCCCGCCATCCGTTCGTGCGCGACTTCGGGATTGACGCCCACCATCTCCGGATGATCGAGCGTATAAATGAAAGCGAGCATGTGGCCGGTGGTAGGCAGGAAGATGTCGCCGCGCGGCTCGTTCGGTTTCGCCTCGAGCGCAAATCGCAGATCGTAGCGCTGCGAGCGTACGTATTCGCACAAATAGTTGATTGCCTCACGGTACCAGCCGAGCGCGGTGCGCGGATCCTTCGCGGCGTTGGTTTCCACCCCTTCGCGTCCGCCCCAGCACACGTAGATCGTCGCCCCAAGCTCGACGCCGAGATCGATGGCGGCGAGCGTCTTCTGGAGCGCGTACGCACGCACGCGCGCGTCACGGCTGGTAAACGCTCCGTCTCGAAACGCCGGATCTGAAAACAGATTCGTGGTAGCCATCGGCACTTTCATGCCGGTGTCCTGGAGCGCTCGCGTGAACTCTTTCACGATCCGGTCGCGCTCCGCCGCGGTCGCTCCCGACGGCACGAGATCGTTGTCGTGCAGATTGACGCCGTAGGCGCCAAGCTCCGACAGTTTCTGCACGATGCGCGTGGGGCTGAGCGGCGCGCGCACCGGCTCGCCGAATGGGTCACGCCCCTGATTGGCGACCGTCCAGAGACCGAACGTGAAATGGTGCTCCGGCCGGGGCCGATAGGTGTCCTTGCCGCCTTGTAGCATCCCGGCGATACTCGGCTCGCTTTGACGGGTTGTCAAACGGAGACACGCATGGTCTGGGAGCAACGCTGGCATCCGCTGCGGCGGGAATGGGTGATCATCTCATCCCACCGCAACGAGCGCCCCTGGCAGGGCGAGCGCGTGAGCGAGTCCGCGCGCGCGTTGCCGGCATACGTCCCGGACTGCTACCTCTGCCCCGGCAATGCGCGAAGCTCGGGGCAACGCAACGCGCGGTACAGCGGCGTGTACGTCTTCGACAACGACCATCCTTGCGTCGGCCCGGCTGCGCCGGCCGCGACGAGCCCCGCCGTTCCGATCTATCAGGCGACTCCAGCGACGGGGCGCGCTCGCGTGGTATGCTACAGCCCGCGCCACGATCTCACACTCGCCCAGCTGCCCGAGTCCGAAGTGCTCGGCCTCCTGCAGGCGCTGCAGGCGCAGTACCGGGAGCTCGGCGGTTTGCCGGACGTGCGGCACGTGCTGGTATTTGAGAACAAAGGGGAAGTTGTCGGCGTCAGCAATCCGCACCCACATTGCCAGATCTACGCGACCAACTTCGTGTTTCGCACCATCGAGCTCGAAGCCGCGGCGCAGGCCGATTATCTCGCCGAGTACCAGCGACCGATGTTTCAGGACGTGATACGCGCCGAGGAGGACGACGGCCGCAGGCTGCTGGTGCGCCGCGATCGCGCCCTGTCCTTTATCCCGTACTTTGCGCGCTATCCCTATGAGACATACGTGACGCCGCGAGAGACTCGCGCGAGTCTCGCGGATCTCTCGGCCGCCGAGCTCGCCGACTTTGCCGCGGTGTTGCGTGAGACGTTGATTCGACTCGACAATCTGTGGCGGATGTCGTTTCCGTACGTAATGGTGCTGCACCAATCGCCCACGGATACAACGCCACCCGGTTTTCATTTCCACATCGAGATCCATCCGCCGTTGCGCAAGCCCGGGCTGCTCAAATATCTCGCCGGCCCGGAGATCGGCGGAGGGAATTTCCTGAACGACACGGCGCCGGAAGAGAAGGCAGCGGAGCTGCAGGCGGTGTCCGGCACGCACTACACACAAGGCGGATGAAGTGAGCAGCGCCGCGAAGCTCCTCGATCCACTGTTCGCGCTACACGAGTCGATTCGGGCCGCGGTGCTCGAAGCCTGTGCGCGCCAAACGACCGAGCAACTGACGGCCAGAGCGGGCGACTCCGGCGACACGATCTACGCGATCGACCGCGCCGGCGAGGACGCGCTTGCGCACGGCTTTAGCACATTGGCGCGTGATGAGCCTGTCTGCCTCATCGCCGAAGGACTCAGCGCGCCGCTCGTATTGCCGCGCGGCGCCCAGGAGAAGGACTGCCGTTGGCGCCTGCTCGTCGATCCGCTCGACGGCACGCGCGGGTTGATGTATCAGAAGCGCAGCGCCTGGATTCTCACCGGTGTCGCGCCGAATCGCGGCACCGCGACCCGTCTGTCCGACATCGAGCTCGCGGTCCAGACCGAGATCCCGCTGCTCAAGCAGCATCTCGCCGATCAGCTCTGGGCGGTGCGCGGCGAAGGGGTGAAGGCCCGCCGCTGGAACCGCTTGTCCGGCAACGCCGAGCCGTTGGCGTTGCGGCGGTCCGATGCGAGTACGATCGCGCACGGGTTCGCTACAGTCGTGCGTTTTTTTCCCGGCGCGCGCGACGTCCTCGCCGCACTCGACGACGAAATCGTGCAGGCGCTCGTGACCGCCGAGCCCGGTCGCGCCGCGTGCTTCGAAGACCAGTATGCGTGCACGGGTGGCGAGCTCTATGAGCTGATGGCCGGACACGATCGCTTCATCGCCGACGTGCGCCCGCTCGTGAACCCGCGAGGATTGTGCTGTCATCCCTACGACCTGGCCACGGTGCTGATCGCGACGGAAGCGGGCGTGCTCGTCACGGATCCCGCGGGTAAGCCCGTGGACGCGCCATTCGACCTCACGACGAACATGGCCTGGGTGGGATACGCGAACGCGCGGCTGCGCTCGACCATCGAGCCCGTGCTTCAAGCCGCGCTGCGACGACGGCAGCTCCTCAAGTGAATTGGTTTCAACCGGCGATCGACCTCCTCCAGTCCCTGCCCTCGGACGACGATCGGCGTCTGCGCAACTTCATATCCCCGGAACGACCCACGTACAGCGCGCGCGCGCCCGGCCGGCTCGACGTCATGGGCGGGATCGCTGACTACAGCGGCGCCCGCGTGCTCGAGCTGCCGCTCGCCTGCGCGACCACGGTGACCGCGCAACTGCAGGCGGAGCGCCACTGCGACATCGCAACCCGGCGGGGGCAACGCTGGGATTTCTTCAGCATCGAGTTGCCGCTCGCCGAGCCGGAAGAGCTGGGGCTCTGGTTTCGCATGCACGAAGGCGAGCGCTGGGCGGGCTACGTCGTCGGCGTGGTACAGGCGCTGCTCGCACGGAGCTCGGCGGCGCAGGGATTGCGAATCCTGATCGATTCCACCGTGCCCGAAGGACGCGGCGTGGCGTCTTCGGCGGCCCTCGAGGTGGCGACGGCGACGGCGGTCGCCGCAGCCTACGATGTCGCGATCCCTCCGACCGAGCTCGCCGCGCTATGTCAAATGGTCGAGAACCACGTCGTCGGCGCGCCCTGCGGGATCATGGATCAGATGACGAGCGCCTGCGGCAAGCAGGATCGCTTGCTGCAGCTGCATTGTCAGCCGGGAAGGATCGAAGATCACGTCGCCGTTCCCGCCGGTTATCGATTCTACGGCATCGACTCCGGAATCAGTCACGCGGTCTCCGGCGCGGACTACGGCACCGTGCGCACCGCCGCCTTCATGGGGCTGCGCATCCTCACGACCGCGACGCCATGGCGCGGCCGTTATCTCGCCGATCTCACGCCACCTGACTTCGACGAGCTCGCTCCCTGTTTGCCCGAAGCGATGCGGGGCGACGAATTCCTCGAGCGCTACGGCGGCATCACCGATATCGCGACCGTCGTGCGAGCCGAGCGGAGCTACCCGGTGCGGAGCGCCGCGGCACACCCGGTGATGGAACAAGCCCGCGTCGATCGATTCGCCGCGCTACTCGGCGCCCTTCCCCAACAAGCGAGCCTGGCCCCTGAGTTGGGCCAACTCATGTACGGATCGCACCGGAGCTACGGCTCCTGCGGCCTCGGCAGCGACGGCACGGATCGCCTGGTAGAGCTGGTGCAGGCGGCCGGCGTCGAGCGCGGGCTGTTCGGCGCGAAGATCACGGGCGGCGGGAGCGGCGGCACCGTGGCGGTGTTCGGCACGATCGAGGCGGAGCGTCACGTACGCGAAATCGCCGCGCGCTACGCGGAGGAGACTGGGCGCTGGACGCGTGTCTTTACGGAATCGGGACCAGGTGCGGCGGAAGTCGGAGTCCTCAGCGTGAAACTGTGAACTCGTAGTCTCCTGACCCGACGGTCACGACGACGTCGCTGCCGCGCTGCTGGATCGCGCGTACGCCGGCGAGGCCGCTCACATGCGCGGCGGTGGTCCCCGCAAGCGTCACATCGGCGCTCGTATTCGGCGGAACGGTGACATCGAGCACGAATCTGTGTGCCTCGACATGCCACGACGAAACTACGCTCCCGTACGGTGTCTCGAGCGAGGCGCGCGCGTGCGTGAGGCCGCCGCCCGGGACAGGCCCAATCAACATCTTCTTGCCGCCCGGCGCGGAAGGGTCGAGACTGATGCCCCCGATCGTTCGATACATCCAATCGCCCACCGCGCCGAACGCGTAATGATTGAAGGAATTCATCCCGGCGTCTTCGAATGAGCTGTCAGGCCGAATGCCGTCCCACCGTTCCCACATCGTCGTCGCGCCGCGCGTGATCGGGTAAAGCCACGACGGATAGGTGCGCTGCAACAGCAGACCGTACGCCTCGTCGAGGTGACCGGTCGCGCTCAGCACCGGCAAGAGCTGCGGCGTGCCGAGGAATCCGGTCGTCAGGTGCATGTCGCGCGCGCGCACGTCGGCGGCGAGACGCTCCCCGGCCGTCGATAC
>DATGEQ010000041.1:0-44989 GCA_035309945.1 Gemmatimonadales bacterium
CAGGGGTCGGGTGGCAGGTGTCAGGTGTTAGGGGATCGCCGCCTCATCGCCCGGAGCGATCGTGTCAATCCTGAGAGCATACGACCAACTTCGGTGCTCGAATTAAATAGGGATCGTTCAAGGTCCGAGTTCAAGTATTGGCGGCGCGATGCGATCACGAGTTGTGTTTCCAGCTCCTTGAGTGAGCCGTTCGCTATTGATAGATGGTGGAGATAGTCACCGAGATGATGACGCCCGTGTCCTTCGGCAATATTCGATGGGATCGACACAGCGGCTCGTCGCAACTGCGCCGTGAGCCCGTAGATCTCATACTTTGGAAAGCGATCCGTGGCGCTGTAGACGCTGACTGAGAGATCGATAGAACGCTGCCAGACGAGCAGGTCGCGATAACTCCGGACAACGTTCGACCGTGTGGAATGGGTCATCAACCGCAATCTTGAAGGGGCACAGGCGAAGAAACAGACCCAAATAACGCGTTGAGGAGCGGTTTCTTGCATACCTACCACCTGACACCCAACACCTGCCACCTTTAGCACCGTGCCTCCGCTCGCGACCCGACTCCTCGTAGCCGATGATGACCCCGCGGTCCTCGAGGCTCTCCGCCTACTTCTGAAAGGCGAGGGCTACCAGGTCGAAACCGCGACGTCTCCTGGTCGAGTCTTGTCCGCCGTGGAAACAAGCGACTTCGACGCCCTGCTGATCGACATGAACTACACGCGTGACACCACTGGCGGGATCGAAGGGCTCGATCTGTTGTCGCGCCTTCATGGCTTCGACGCCACCCTCCCGGTGCTCGTCATGACCGCCTGGGGCACGATCGAGGGCGCCGTCGAAGCGATGCGCCGCGGCGCCCGCGACTACATCGAAAAGCCCTGGGACAACGCCCGCCTGCTGCAGCAGCTGCGCACCCAAATCGACCTTGGCCGCGCCATCCGGACGAGCCAGCGGTTGGAAAGCGAGAACCGCGCACTGCGGAGGGACGGCACGCCCGAGCTGATCGCGACCGCACCGGCGATGCAGCCGGTGCTCCGCCTGATGGAGCGGGTCGGCCCGTCCGACGCCAACGCGTTGATCACGGGCGAGCACGGCACCGGCAAAGAGGTCGTCGCGCGTTGGCTGCACGCCGCCTCGACGCGGGCCGGCCGCCCGCTCGTCACCGTGAACCTCGGCGGCCTCGCCGACGGCGTGTTCGAGAGCGAGCTGTTCGGCCATACGAAGGGCGCGTTCACCGACGCCAAGACCGACCGCGTCGGCCGGTTCGAGGTCGCCGACGGCGGCACGCTGTTCCTCGACGAGATCGCGAACCTCACTCTGTCGCAGCAGGCGAAGCTGCTGCGCGTGCTGCAGACCGGTGAGCTCGAGCGCGTCGGCTCGTCCAAGACGCGCAAGGTCGACGTGCGGGTGCTCTCGGCAACGAACGCGGACATCGCGGGTGAAGTCGCCGCCGGGAAGTTTCGCGAGGACCTGTTGTTCCGCATCAACACGATCGAGATCCGGTTGCCGCCGCTGCGCGAGCGGCGCGACGACATCCCCTTGCTCGCGGCGCACTTCCTGAAGGAATACGCCACCCGCTATCGCAAACCGCTGCACACGTTCCACGCCGACGCGATGCGCGGGTTGCTCTCCTACGGCTGGCCCGGCAACGTGCGCGAGCTCGCCCACGCCGTCGAGCGCGCGGTCCTGCTCGCCGAAGGCGACACGGTGCGCGCCGTCGACCTGAACCTGCGGGCGCCCGGCGACGCCCCCGCGCGGCTCGAAGACATGAGTCTCGAGGACGTGGAGCGCGTGCTGATCCAGAAAGCGCTCGCGCGGGCCGGCGGCAACGTCAGCACCGCCGCCAAGGCGCTGGGCCTCTCGCGCAGCGCCCTCTACCGGCGCCTCGAGCGCCACGGTTTCTGAAGCGGCAGCGTCGGCAGCGCGCGCACGAGTCGCAGGTGTTCGGGCTCGCGTTGCTCGGCGGGCTTCCCGCCGTCGTCGTCGCCCTCTGGTTCCTCTTCTCCGGCGACACGAGCGACAGCGTGCGCTGGACGTTCGCCGTGCTGATCGTCGCCGCGTGGCTCCTGTTCGCACTCGCCCTGCGCGAGCGCGTCGTGCGGCCGCTGCAAACGCTCTCCAACATGCTGGCGGCGCTGCGCGAGCGGGATTATTCGCTGCGCGCCCGCCGTCCCAACACCGAGGACGCGCTCGGTCTCGTGATGCTCGAGCTGAACGTCCTCACCGACGAGCTGAAGGAGCGCCGCCTCGGCGCGCTCGAGGCCACGGCGCTGCTGCAGCGCGTCATGGGAGAGATCGACGTGGCGGTGTTCGCCTTCGACGAGGATGCCGCGCTGCGCCTCGTAAACGCGAGCGGCGAGCGCCTGCTTGGCGCGAACGCCGAACGACTCCTCGGACGAACGGCCGTGGAGCTGGGGCTCGGGGCTTGCCTCGAGGGCGAGGCACCCCGTGTGATCAAATTGGCCTTCGCCACCGCGAGCGATCGCTGGGAGGTGCGGCGCGGGTCGTTCCGGCAGGGCGGGCGGCCGCACCAGTTCGTGGTGCTCGCCGACGTGAGCCGAGCGCTGCGCGAGGAGGAGCGCCGCGCCTGGCAGCGGCTCATCCGGGTGCTCGGCCACGAGATCAACAATTCGCTCACGCCGATCAAGTCGGTGGCGCAGCAGCTGCAGCAGCTGGTCTCGGGTAATGGCTCGAGCGAGTTGTCGCGCGACGACCTGGACAAGGGGCTCGAGCTGATCGCGACGCGCTCCGAGTCGCTGACGCGGTTTCTGTCGAGCTATGCGCGGCTCGCGCGGCTGCCGCCTCCGAAGCTCGGGAAGGTCGACGTTGCTGCGTGGGTGCAGCGGGTCGCGCGGCTCGAGACACGAGTCCCGGTCGCCGTCACGCCCCCGCCCGGTCCCGCCGCCGTGTTGCGCGCCGACGGCGACCAGCTCGATCAGCTGCTGATCAACCTGATCACGAACGCCGCCGATGCCGTGCTCGCCACGGGGGCGGGGGCGGGGGCGGGGGCGGGGGCGGGGGGCACGGGACGCGTGCACGTGCGCTGGGGACCGGCGGCGGGGTCGCAGGACCTCGAAGTCGTCGTGGAAGACGACGGGCCGGGTCTTCCCGAGACGTCGAATCTGTTCGTGCCGTTTTTCACGACCAAGCCGAAAGGGTCCGGGATCGGGCTCGTGCTGTCGCGTCAAATCGCCGAGGCACACGGGGGGAGCCTGACGATCGCCAATCGGAGGGACGGCCCGCACGGCTGCGTGGCCCGGTTACAGCTCCCGTTGGGCTAGAGGCGCTACGACACAAACCGCGGCGCGCCCACCAGAATACGGCGTGCGAACAAGGTGATGGCGGCCGCATAGAGCATGTGAATCGCGCCGCTCGGCACCTGTGCCACGAAGAGCAGCAACGCCCAGACAATGATCAAGATCACAGCGACGAGCAGTGTCAAATTCAGGGTGATTGACCTTTGAGGGACGGAAAGTATTCTAGTACGCAGGAACGGGGAGTCAAATTATTGAGCCAACAGGCTCGATAGTGGACCCAGATACTGCGGCCCATGTCACGCCCCCTCGATTGGGGAAGACAGAATTCGTGGTGAGGGACCAGTCATTACTCTCGGGCTTCAATAATCCTCTCCGTTTCCTGTCGTAACCGGTCGGCTGGGCCGCTTTACGCGGTGCCGGCCGATCGTTTTTTCCGGATGCTCTCCCAGAAGTACCGCGGCGCCAGCAGCCGCTGGCGCTTGAGCGCAAATCCCAGCAACAAGACCACGATCCACACCGCGTAGACGACCGACACTTCCTCCCGCAAATGCGGGACGAAGAACTGCACCGCCCACAGCACGAGCAGTCCCGACGCCTCGACCCAGTCGAATTCCATGCTCGCGAGGAGCATGATTCCCAGGCCGCTCTGCAACAGCGTGAGAATGATTTCGACGCGCTGCTCGGCGTCGAAATGGAAATCGGCCCAGGTGCCGGTGTGGTGGTAGTGCGAGTACCCGAACACCAGCGGAATCATCGCCGCGAGCACGGTCCATTGATTGATGTTGCTCGAGACCATGTTCATCAACGCCATCGGCGCGTGCGACTCGCGTCTCGCCCACATGAATGCCGAAACCTTCTCGGGAAACTCCGAGAGAAACGGCGCGACCCACTGCACCAGCACGAACTGGCTCACGCCAAACACGCCGGCGAGCGCCAGCATCGACTCGAGGAACGGGTGCGCCGTGACGAACAGGAGCGCGCCACCCGCCGCGAACAGACCGCCGATCGCGGCTTTCTGACGCCAGCCGCGCTGCCGGTACGCCCATCGCGCGACGGCCGGCGCGTCGGCCACCTGCTCCGCTTCTTGCGGCGGATGCAGGAAGAGCACGTAGAGATAGAGCAGATAGAGCGCGATCAGGACGACGGCATCGATCCAGCCGATCCATTGCTTCCAGATGATGAGAGCGAAGTAGAGGAGCGGGGGTAGCAGACCGACCACCTCCACCGCGTGCTCACGCCGCAGCGTAATGGGAGGCAGCTTCCGCTCTCCTTTTTTCCGGCCGGAGAACGCGGACACGACGTAAATCATCGGCCAGCCGAGCCCGAGGAGCAGGCGGATCGCGCCGGTGAGATTGGCGATGGCCAGATGCGCGCGCTCGGGATTCTTTCCCGCTTCCCAGGCGATGACGGCTTCGACGGCGAACTCGGGCAGGGTCTGCAACCAGGCGAGGATGGCGAGCGCGAGGCCTTGAGACATCAGGAACTGCGCCGCTTCCGCGCCCCAGGCGACGAGGAACGCCGACACCAGGATGCTCGGAAACGTCCACAGCGCCGCGACCGCGGAGCCTCCCGCCTGCGCGAGCGAGACGAGTAGCTTTAGGAATCGCACGGGGGACCAAGATACTATGGCTCAACATCAAGTGAAGTTCCATGAATCCCACGCGGAGCCGGCGAAGCCGGAGTCGCGTCTTCCATTCAAGCAGCTCGTTCACGAGATGCTCGAGCAGCTGGGCGAGGATCCGGAGCGGGAAGGCCTGCTGCAGACGCCGGCGCGCGTCGAGGCCTCGCTCAAGTGGCTGACGCGCGGCTACGGCATGGTTGTCGACGAGGTGATCGGCGATGCGCTGTTCGAGGAAAAGCACGAGAGCATGATCTGCGTGCGCGACATCGAGATCTACTCGATGTGCGAGCACCACATGTTGCCGTTCTTCGGGCGCGCGCACGTCGCGTACCTGCCGAACGGGCGGATCGTCGGTCTCTCCAAGATTCCCCGCGTCGTCGAGGTGTTCGCGCGCCGCCTGCAGGTACAGGAGCGGCTCACCGATCAGGTCGCCGAGGCGCTCTGCGGCGTTCTCAAGCCGATGGGCGTCGGCGTCGTCATCGAAGCGTATCACCTCTGCATGATGATGCGCGGCGTCGAGAAGCAGAACTCGAAGACGGTGACCAGCGCGTTGCGCGGCGCGTTCCGCGACGACGCCAAGACGCGCGATGAATTCCTGCGGCTCGTACACGGCGGTACCTTCTCGTTGTGAAGATCGCGCTCGTGACGGGCGCGTCGCGGGGCATCGGGCTCGCCGTCGCGGACGCGCTGCGGGCGTCGGGTATGCACGTGGTGCGCGTGGCGCGCAGTCTCAAGGACGCGTCTACCGAGCGGCGGTTGGACATCGCCTGTGACGTGACGCAACCGGCCGACGTCACCCGCGCGGTGACGCGCGTGGAAAAAGACGTCGGCGTCCCCGACGTGCTCGTCAACAATGCAGGGATCTTCTTCATCAAGTCGCTGGCCGAGACGTCGTATGAGGACTTCAGCAAAACGCTCACGACCAATCTCACGGCGGCCTTTCTCTTCGCGCACGCGCTCGTGCCCAAGATGGTCGCGCGCAAGAGCGGCCACCTGGTGACGATCGGCTCGATCTCCGACTACATCGGATTCTCGGGCTCGGCCGCGTATGCGGCCAGCAAATTCGGGCTGCGCGGCATGCACGAAGTGATTCGCCAGGAAACCGCGAAGAGCGGGGTACGCACGACGCTGATTTCACCGGGGCCGGTCGACACCGATATCTGGAACGCGGTCGATCCCGATGCGAAGCCGGGGTTCACCAAGCGCAAAGACATGATGCGTGCCGAGGATGTCGCAGCCGCGGTGGTCTACGCCGTGACGCAGCCGGAGCATGTCGCCGTGACCGAGATTCGACTGCTGCCGGCGATCTATACGCCGAGAGGCTGATGCATATCGAGCTCACCGAGATGCTCCGCTGCCCCGAGGCGCATCGGGAGGAGATGCTCGTGCTCTCGACGGGCGAAATGCGCGACCGGATGGTGCGCTCCGGAGTCATCGGCTGCCCGGTGTGCCACAAGGAATATCCGATTTCGCACGGCATCGTGAACTTCCGTCGCAGCCGCGAGCGCGTGTCGAGGGAATCGTCGGGGCCGAGGCCGGTCTACGTGCCGCCCTCACCATTGCCCTCGGGGGACGCCGCGACGCTGCAAGCGCTGCTCGAGCTGTCAGGTCCCGGCGGCTACGTGGTGCTCGTGGGCGCGGCGGTGCGGCAGTCGGAGCGGCTTGCCGGCCTGATGCCCGGGATCCACTTCGTGGGCGTCAACGCGCCGCGCGAGCTGGAGGAGCGGCCGACGCTGTCGCTGCTCTACGCCAGCGAGAAGGTGCCGCTGCGCACCGCGATGGCGCGCGGCGTCGTCGTCGGCGCCGATCTTGCGACCTCGCCGTGGCTCGTCGAAGCCCATCGCGTGTTACTGCGCGGCCGGCGGTTCGTGGTGGAAAACGAAGAGCCCGAATTACCGATCGGGCTCCTGAAGCTCGCGGCCGAGAATGGACTGTGGGTGGGAGAGAAGCGCTAGCCTTCTATCGCGGCCGCTATCGCATCCCCGGCTGTATACGCGGCATCGATGACGTCCTTGTAATGCTGCTCGACCACGCGCCGCTTGATCTTGAGCGTCGGCGTCAGCTCGCCTGATTCGATCGTGAAGTCCTTCTCGATCAGCACGGCTTTTTTCGGCGTCTCGAACCTGGCGAGATGCGGCAGCATGCTCATCACCTCGCGCTCCACCTTCGCCTGCACGTCCGGCAGCTCGATCAGCTCGGCGCGGGTGCGGTAGGCGAGGCTCCGCTCCTGCGCCCAGCGATCGAGGTTGTCGAAATTCGGGACGATGAGAATGATCGGGAACTTGCGGCGATCGCCGTACAGCATCGCGTTCGCGACGAACTTGTTGCGCTTGACCGCCAGCTCGATCGGCTGCGGCGCGATGTATTTGCCGCCCGCCGTCTTGAGCAGCTCCTTCTTGCGGTCGGTGATCTTCAGGTAGCCGTCGGAGTCGAGCTCGCCGATGTCGCCGGTGCGCAGCCAGCCGTCCTGATCGACGGTTTCGCGCGTCGCTTCGGGCAGCTTGTAATAGCCCTGCATGATGTTCGGCCCGCGCGCCAGAATCTCGCCGTCCTGGGCGATCTTCAGCTCGATGCCGGGGATGGCGCGACCCACGGTGCCGAGCTTCATGCGGTCGAGCGGATTGAGCGTGAGCACGGGGGACGACTCGGTCAACCCGTAGCCTTCGAGAATCGGGAGGCCGGCGCTGTAGAAGAACTTCGCGATGTCGGCCGAGAGGGGGGCCGCTCCGGATACAAAGAAGCGAATCCTGCCGCCCGTTCGCGCGCGCAGCTTCGAGAACACGAGGCGGTCCGCAATCTTCTTCTTGAGCGCGAGGGCGCCGGGAATCGGTAGACCCGCGAGCGCCGAGGTCACCCACTGCTCGCCCGCCCCCTTCGCCCAGAAAAAGATGTTGCGCTTGATCACGCTGCCCGAGAGCGCGTTTTCGAGGACGCGCGCGTAGACCTTCTCATAGAGCCGCGGCACCGACAGCACGACGGTCGGTTTCACTTCCGCAAGATTCGCGGCCACGGTGTCGAACGATTCGGCGTAATTGATGATCACGCCCGCCTGAAACAGGGTGTAATCGACCATCCGCTCGTAACTATGCGACAGCGGCAGCATCGAGAGGCATTCATCGCCGACGCCGATGGGAATGATCTGGAGGCAGGCCTGCACGTTGGACCAGATGTTGTGATGCGAGAGCATCACGCCCTTCGGATCGCCCGTGGTCCCGGACGTGTAGATGAGCGTCGCGAGATCCTCGGGGCCGACGCTCAGCGCCTCCTCTTTCCAATTCGGATGCTTCGCGACGACCCCGCGCCCCTTGGCTTCGAGCGTGGCGAGCGGGATCACCGCCGCGTGCTGATCGGCGCCCGCGGCGTCGAACACGACGATGTGGCGCAGGCCGGGCAGCTCGCCTCGCACCTCGAGGACCTTCGCCGCCTGCTCCGCAGTCGAACAGAACACCGCCACCGATTCCGAATCCCGGAGGATGTAGGCGGTCTGCTGCGCCGTGAGCGTCGGGTAGATCGGGACGTCGGTCGCGCGCGCGCAGAGGCACGCGTAATCGGTCAGCGCCCATTCGGGCCGGTTCTCGGAAATCAGCGCGACCTTGTCGCCCGGCTTGACGCCCAGTTCGCGTAGGCCGAGCGAGATCGCTTGCACGCGCTCGAGCGCCTGGCGGTGCGTCACCGCAATCCACGCTCCCCCGACCTTCGATCGAAACGCCGCGGCCTGGCCGGCATGCCGATCGACGGTTGTGAAAAACAGCTGGGTGAGTGTGCCTCGACTCATGGTCTGAACTCCACGACAAAAGTCACGGGGCTGCCCGGAACGGCTGTGCCGTCCAGGTGCTTCATGGTCGCCGTCACCACGACCGAGTCCGGCACCGGGCCCGCGTGCAGCCGGACCTGCGTGACGGCAATGCCCGAGAAGTCGGTCAACACGGTATCCCTTGGCAGTAATGTGACGACCGGACCGCTGTCGGGAAAGACGGTAGCGGAGAAAATCACCGGACGACTGCTCGTTACTCCGCCGGTGGAATAGGTTTGGACGACCAGCGAGTCGGAGAGCGAGTCGGTCGTCACGGATACCGTGTCGCGCGTCGGTCCGGCGGCGAGCAGGGAATCGAGATGCGGCAAGACGGAAACGGTCTGCGGATTCGAGAAGAGCTTGCCGGTGGTGTGCGCTTGCAGTCGCGCCGAGCCGGGCGCGATGCCGAGCGAGACACCCGTCGTGCTGTCGAGCACCTGCAGTGTGGAGTCGAACGACACCCAAAACAGCGGCGCTTGCACCGAATCGCCGAGGGCGTTGAGGACGCGGCCGCTCGGCCGGAACGTATCGCTGACTTCGACCCGGCCGCTGTCCGGCAGCACGATTTCGATCGCTACCGGCTGGTTCACGTCAGTATTGAGTTTGCAGGCGAACACCACGGCAACGGCGACTAGTGCTCCCAGCGTTACGGCGCGCGGGCTGATGCGGCTCCTCCCCCCGCCTCACCCAGACTCCTGCTGGTGTCGTGCAGGGCCTGTGTCGCGTGCTCGATCCACTTTTGCGCGTCTGGACCCCGTGGCGGGTGCGCGAGGAAGGTCTTGAGGTGCTGCGCGGCGCCGTCGGGATCGCCGCGTTGCAGCAACAGAAACGCGAGGCCGTAGTGGGCGCCGGCGAGCGAGGCGTCCAGCTCGAGGGCGCGGCGATAATGGCGGATTGCCTCGTCGTAGCGGCGCGTCTTGGTGAACGCGATCGCCATGTTCTGGAGGATGCGCGCGTCGTTCGGGTGATCGCGCAGCGCCAGCCGGTAGGACGTCAGCGCCGCGTCATAGTCCCCCTGTCGTTCCAGGGCTAACGCCTCGTTGAGATAGTCGAGGCGTTGTGGTTTGAGGTCCGCGTTGCCCGAATCTCCGCCGAACAGGCGGCGCCAAAAACTCATGCGGCGAAAATAGCTTGCGGCTGTTGACGTTGGCAATGTAGAATCCGCGCATGGCCCCCCCCTCCTCGCGCGCTCCCCTTGCCGGCTCCCGCAGTAAGACCCCTCGCGGCGTCCTCCAGGTCGACTGGGCATTCTTCGGCGAATTGTGCCGGGTGCTCGCGCTGAAGGTGTTCCGCGAATACGACCCCGAAGTCGTGATCGGCATCGCGAAGGCCGGTGTCATTCCCGGCGCCGTGGTGGCGAGCATCCTGCAGCGCGATTTCGCGTCGATCGCGATCACCCGGGAAGGCTCCGTGATCGCCGGACCGCCGCGGCTCATGACCGGCAAGCGGGTGCTGCTCGTCGATGAAACGTGCGAGTCGGGCAGTACCATGAAGCTCGCGCTCGCCGCGGTACGCGAGCAGAAGCCGGCCGCCGTAAAGACGGCGGTGTCGTTCAAGACGGGGACGTACAAGCCCGACTTCTTCGCGCTCGAAAACGAAAACTTCATCATCCTGCCGTGGGATCTCGAAGTCATCGTCAACGGTGAGATCGTCGTCCGCCCCGATTACCGCTCCAAACTGAAAGAGACCAGTTGAAAGATCGTTTAGCCGAGGCCGTCAAACAGTCCCGCGCCGATTACACCGAAATCCGCGTCGAACGCACCTGGAGCTCCGCCGTCGTCTTCCGCGGCCGGCGGCTCGAGACCGCGACGGTCAGTGAGGATCAGGGCGGCTTTGTCCGTGTCCTCAACAAGGGGTACGGCTGGGGTATCGCTTCGTTCACCTCGCTCGACGAGCTGCCCCGCATGGTGCGAAGCGCCAACGAGCTGTCCCGCGCGATCCGCCTGGAGGAGCCGATTCGGCTGGCCGACGTCGCTCCCCAAACCGCGGACGCCCTGCTCGACTTGGACGGCGACGTGCGCGGCATCCCGCTTTCGGAAAAGAAGCAGCTGCTCGATCGCTACAACGGCGCCATGCTCGCCGTGTCGAACAAGATCGTGGACACGCAATCGAGCTATCGCGACGAAGTCTCCGAAGTCTGGTACGTCAATTCCGAGGGTGCGTTGCTTTACCAACTCCGCCCCGAGGTCGTCGTCTCGGGAACGGCGATTGGACGCAGTAACGGCAACATCGAAAAGGGTCTCGAGTCGATCGGCCTGCGCAAAGGGTGGAGGAGCGTTCAGAACTTCGAGGACCAGTTCCGCGTGGTCGCGCAACGCGCGGTCGATTTGCTGTCCGCTCCGCGCGTGCGCGGCGGCGCCTATCCCGTGATCCTCGACAACGAGCTCGCCGGCGTCTTCATCCACGAGGCATTCGGCCATCTGTCGGAAGCCGACGCCGTGTACGAGAACCCGCAGGCGCGCGAGATGATGTCGCTGGGCCGGCGGTTCGGCAAAGCCGTGCTGAACGTCGGTGACAACGGCGCGGCCAAGGGGCTGCGCGGTACGCTCCCCTACGACGACGAAGGCACGCCGACGCAGGATACGGCGCTGATCAAGGAAGGCATGCTCGTCGGGCGCCTCCACTCGCGCGAGACCGCCGCGAAACTCGGCGAGCGGCCGACCGGCAACGCCCGCGCCATTTCGTTCCGGCATCCGCCGATCGTGCGGATGACGAACACGTACATCGCGCCGGGAAGGAAGGGCGTCGGGTTCAACGATCTCATCGGCGACATCGAGCTCGGCGTCTACGCGTGCGGCGCGTTCGGCGGCCAGACGATGCTCGAGAATTTCTCGTTCACCGCGGCCTACGGCCACATGATCCGCGACGGGAAAGTGGCCGAGCTCGTGAAGGATGTCGTGCTGGCGGGGAACCTGTTCCAGACGCTCGATCGGATCGACCACATTGCGGGCGATTTCACCTGGAATCAGATGGGCGGGGGGTGCGGGAAGGGCGGCCAGTTCCCGCTGCCGGTGACCGAAGGCGCGCCGCACGTGCGCATCGAGCAGGCGCTGATCGGTGGTGACGTATGATCGATCCGTTGATCGCAGCCGCGCGCGGCAAAGTCGAAAACGGGGACGCCCTGTGGCGCCGTGAGGAGCAGACCGCGGTTGGCTTCGAATCGGGTCGCCTCAAAGCGGCGGGGGTCTCCGAAGAGACGGGCCTGAATCTGCGTGTCGTCGCCGGTGGACGGATGGGCGTGGCCGGCACGACGGCCGCCAAGCCCGATTTCAAAGCGCTCGTCGATCGCGCGCGCGCGTCGGCGGAATTGGGCGAAAAGGTCGAGCTCGATTTCCCGGCCGCCGCCACCCAGACGCTGCCAGCGATTCCGACGTTTTTTGATCGCACCGCCAATGCCTCGCTTGAAGACTTGATCCGCATTGGCAAACAGCTGGTCGAGCGGCTTTCCCGCCCGGACTGCCAGATCAATGTCGCTATCGAGCGCGAGGTCGCCGAGACCGCGGTGGGAAATGCCGCCGGCGCTCGCGGCGCTTACCGGGCGACCGGGATCGCCGTGACCGCGGACATCACCCGGATCGCGGGCGACGATGTCCTCATGGTCTACGACCAATACGTCGGCGCCGACATGCCGAGCGATGCAGACATCGAGGCGCTCGTGCGCTCCGTAGAGACACGGCTCTCCGCGGCGCTCAAAGTCGTCGCGCCGCCCGAGGGGGCGCTTCCCGTCGTGTTCACGCCGGCCGGGCTTGCCGCGGTCGTCTTGCCGCTCGAGCAGGCCTTATCGGGAAAGACGGTGCTCCAGGGGAGCTCGCCGCTCGCCGGCAAAGTCGGCGAGCGCATGTTCGACGAGCGGCTCTCCATCGTGGACGATCCGCTGACGCCCGGACGGCCCGCGTCGCGCCCGATCGATGATGAATGCGTGCCGTCGCGCTGCACGCCGCTCGTCGAGCGCGGCAAGGTTGGGCGCTTCGTCTATGATCTCGAGACCGCCGCGCGGGCCAAAACGCAGAGCACGGGCAACGGCCAGCGCGGCGTGTTCGGCAAGCCGCACATCGGATACAGCAACGTCGTGTTCAGGGTGACGGATGGCATCGGCGCACCAGGACGCGACGGAGGGGCGCAGCATGCTGCGCCCGTACATCCCCTGGGTGGCGGCCTCCTGGCGGGCATCGCGGATGGATTGATCGTGGACGATCTGATCGGCGTGGGGCAAGGGAACGTGATCAGCGGCGCTTTCAGCCATCCGGTAGGGCTGGCCTATCGCGTGCAGCGCGGCGAAGTCACGGGCCGGGTGAAAGACGCCGCGGTGGCGGGGAATGCTTACGACTTGCTCAAGAAGATCGGGGCGTTTGGGAACGACGGCCGCTGGCTGGGGGCGCGGTGGTCGCCGTCGATGTTGTTGGAGGGGGTGAGCGTAGCGCGCAGGTAGGGGCGCCGCATGCTGCGCCCCGACTACGCACCCAACGCTTCAGCATACGTTCTGCCGGCTGTCATCTCGTTGTAGACCTTATCCAACACATCGGGTGGCGCGGAGAGGAAGCGGCACCGGCCGTCTCCCTTGCTGCGGCACTCCACTTCCAGCACCGCCACGGTGTCGTCCGAGATGCGGCCGAGAAAATCCGCCAGCATGCCGGCCGAGAAAGAACACATCGGTGCCTGTGCGGAACCGGGTTCCGCTTCCGCCCAGTCGGCGGAGTCGATTGCGAGTGCGTTGGTGCCGATGGGCGTCAGCGTCACCGTGCCCCAGCCGCCGCTATTGAAGAACTCCGACAGCATCTCGGTCAACAGCTCCGAATCGAGATTGCCGGGACTGTCGACGCCTCCCGCGGTGCGATCGGCGAGCCACTTCCCGAACGCCTGGTAGATCGCTTCACCCGCGGCGTATCCCGCCTCCTGCAGAATCGCGATCGCCTGATCGGGGGCGTGATTGACGAGGCTCGCGTGGAGCTGGCGCAACGTACCGCGCCCAATGGCGAGGTCAAACGGCGGGGGCGGGGGAGTCATATGCGCGCCAACTTAGGGTTTGCGGTTCGCGCGGCGCAAGAGTTCCGCCTCGTCGATCTGCGCGACGCCGAGTGCCTTGGCCTTGTCGAGCTTGGATCCCGGGTCCGCGCCGACCACCAGCGCCGTCGTTTTCTTCGAAAGACTGTCGGAGACGTGACCGCCCGCCGCCTCGATCAAGTCGCGGGCCTGCTGGCGCGACAGCGTCGGCAGCGTGCCGGTCACGACGTAGGTCTGATCGGCGAGCGGCCGCGGGCCGGTGGCGGTCGCGGTCTCCTTGAGGGTCAAGCCGTGCTTTTCCAGACGCTCGATGAGCTTGCGGTTACGCGGCTCCGCAAAGAATCCGGCGACGGCCTCGGCGATCGCGGGGCCGATGCCGCGGACTTCGCCGACTTCCGCAGCCGACGCGCGCGCCAGCGTCTTCATGGTTCCGAAGTGCCGCGCCAGGAGCTTCGCTCCCTGCGCTCCGACGTGCCGGATGCCCAGCGCGAACAGCAGGGCCGAGAGCGGCTGCTGCTTGGATTCGCCGATCGCGGCGACGAGTTGGTGCGCCGATTTTTCCGCGAATCCCTCGAGCGTGAGCAGCTGTAACGGCGTGAGGTCGTAGAGATCGGCCACGTCGTGGATCAGCTTGGCGTCGAGCAGCGCGCGCACGCGCTCGTAGCCGAGGCCGCGAATGTCCATCGCGCTGCGGCTCGCGAAGTGGACGATGGATTCCAGGATCCGCGACGGGCACGAAATGTTGGGACAGTACGTCATCACTTCTTCCTGCGGATGCTCGACCTGCGAGCCGCAGCTCGGACATTTCTCCGGCATTTTGTACGGCTTTTCGGCGCCCGTGCGCCGCTCTCTGACCGGTCCGAGGATTTGTGGAATGACCTCTCCGGCGCGCGTCACTTCCACCCAATCGCCTTCGCGGATGTCCTTGGCGCCGATCAGCTCGGCATTGTGGAGCGTGGCGTTGGAGACCGTGACTCCGCCGATTTCGACCGGCTCGAGCACCGCGTACGGGTTCAGCGCGCCGGTGCGGCCGACATTGATGCGGATCTCGAGCAGCTTGGTGAGCTGCACTTCCGGGGCGAACTTGCGCGCGATCGCCCAGCGCGGCTCGCGATTGCCGATCGTGCCGAGCTCGGCGTAGAGCGCGCGGTTGTCGACTTTGACCGCGACGCCATCGGCGCCGTAGTCGAGCTTGGGCAGGAGCTCCTCGAATTTCCGGATCTCGCCGTGCGCGGCCGCGAGATCGTCGACGCGTTTGTGATGCGGCTCGACGGGCAATCCCCACTCGAGCAACGTGGCGAGCAGCTCCTCCTGCGAATCGATTGCGAATTTCTGTCCGGGGGCTTCGACCTGGAAGGTGAAGACGCGGAGGCCGCGCGCCCGCGTCTTCCTGGAATCGAGCTGCCGGAGCGCGCCCGCGGCGGCATTGCGCGGATTGGCGTAGGGAGCCTCGCCGGCTTTCTCGCGCTGCTTGTTGGTCTCCGCAAACTGGCTGATCGGCAGATAGACTTCGCCGCGCACTTCCATTTTTTTGGGCCACCCTTTGCCACGCAACCGCAGCGGTAGATCGAGCACGGTGCGCAGATTCGGGGTGACATCTTCTCCCTCGATGCCGTTGCCGCGCGTCACCCCCGTGACGAAGACGCCGTCCTCGTACGTCAGGCTTACCGCCGCACCGTCGATCTTCACTTCCAACGTGTAACCCGCGGTTTTGACCTCGGGGACGAGGCGCGCATTGCGCTCCTCCCACTCCGTCAGCTCGGCCTCGGTGAACGCGTTAGCGAGCGACAGCATCGGGACGAGGTGGCGGTGCTTGTTGAACGCCGTCGCGGGCTCGCCGCCGATGCGCAGCGTCGGGGAGTCGGGAGTCTGGAACTCGGGATGTTTGGCCTCGAGCTCTTGCAGCTCGCGGAACAGCTTGTCGTACTCCGCGTCCGACATCTCCGGCTTGTCGAGGATGTAGTAGGCGTGGTTTGCGCGTTCGAGAATGCGCCGCAACTCAGCGGCGCGTGCTGCGGGCTTCACCGACCTTTGGCTTCTTCCTGGATCACGGCCATCGCCACGCCGACCAGCCGGTCGATCTCCTCGGCGCTGGCTCTGGGGAGGAGACCTTCGCCCCACGCGCCCTCGCGCTGCCCGAAGGTGTCGAGCAGGCGGCGGAGGAAGGCGAGCAGGGCGACGCGCTCGAGCTCCATGCGCTTGAGATGCTCGCTCGTCTCGTGCGTGCGTTGCGCGAGTCGCTCGTAGCGGTGCGCATTGCGCAGGCTCTGGGCAGTGAGCGAAGCGACCACCTGCACGAACCGCACGTCCGCGTCGGAGAAGGTGGGGCCGTCGCGGAAGGTGCGGAGAAAAATCGCGCCGATCGCCACCGAGCGCCACGTGATCGGCACGACGGTGATCGACTTGACGCGGCGATTGATCAGGTCGCCCTTCACGTGACGGAGCGACGGCTCGTTCGCGGCATCGGGGATGAACACCGTCTCGCCGCTCTGCATCGCGCGCTTCAGCTCGGGATAGCGCTCGAGATCGACGACGTAATTGCGGATGGTGGGATCTTCGTACGACGCGACGAGCCGCACTTGCCGGCCGCCTTGTTCGCCGAGGAAAATGGAGCAGCGGTCGAGCCCGAACGATTCGCCGAGTTTGCGGGCGATGGCCTGGAGAATGTCAATGAAGTGTAAGGAGCTCGATGCTTCTTTCAGGATTTCGATGACCGCCAGGAGGTGCTTGCGCTCATGCTCGAGCTCGGCGATCCGCGCGGCGAGCCGTTCCGCTTCCGCGTGTGTGAGTGCCGAGTTGATTGTCATGGGTGCAATAGTTTTGCGGAGGACTCGAAGCTAGTCAAGCACGAGTAGATTATGTGACCATGCGCACACTCAGTTCGCTCGTCCTCTTCGCTGCTGCAATACCGCTCGCGGCCGTCGCGCAGTCTGCGCCCGCGACGCCCATCGGGGCATACAACGTGGTGCCGGAGCTACCGGGCATGGGACGCCCCGTAAACATCGCCGCCACCACCGCGCGGCGTCTCGCACTGCTCAAACGCATCGGCCGCGGCGCGGTGCTCGTTCCCGCAGCGCACGAGCGCAATATCGAGCAGGATTACGTGCAGGACAACGATTTTCGACAGGACAACACGTTCTACTATTTCACCGAGCTCGAGACGCAGGACGCGTGGCTCCTGATGACGGCGCGCGGTCCTGATTCACTCGAGACCGTTCTGTTTCTCCCCCCGCGCACGCCGTCGCAAGAGCGCTGGACCGGTCTCCGCCTCGGCCCGGACAGTGTGGCGGTGCGGCTCTCCGGGATCGCCAACGTCCAGCCGCTCGATTCGCTCGATCACCGCCTGCAGCGGCTGCGCTTCGGCGGGCCGGTCTATGTGCCGATGGGGCCCAACACGCGCGAGGAGAAGCGTATTTCGGACGCCGCGTTCTCCGGTGCCGACGTCCGCAATCTGCTGCCGATCGTGGATTCGATGCGCGTGGTCAAGGATTCGGACGAAATCGCGCGCCTGCGCCGCGCGGTGAACATCAGCGCCGCCGGCCATGTCGCCGCGATCCGCGCGACGCGTCCGGGGATGTACGAGTATCAGATCGAAGCGGTGCTGGAGGAAGGCTTCCGCAGCAATGGCGCCGACCGGCTCGGCTATCCCTCAATCGTCGGCAGCGGCCCCAATTCGACGACGCTGCACTACGACGTCAATCGACGGAAGACGGAGAGCGGCGATCTCGTCGTGATGGATGCCGCCGCCGAGTGGGGCCAGTACACCGCCGACGTGACGCGGACGTTTCCCGTGAACGGCAAGTTCACGCCGCGTCAGAAGGCGATCTACGATCTGGTGCTCGGCGCGCAACAGGCGGCGTTCGATTCAATTCGTCCCGGCATCACGATGCGGCAGCTCGATGCGATCGCGCGGCGCTACATGCGCGACCATTCCGGCACGCTGTGCGGCGAGCGCACCTGCGACGACCGCGAGTACTTCAACCACGGCCTGGGCCATCCGATCGGGATGGACGTGCACGATGTCGGGATCGCGCGGCCGCTCGAGCCGGGCATGGTGATCACGCTGGAGCCCGGCATCTATCTGGAGGCCGAGCAGCTCGGCGTGCGGATCGAAGACGACGTTTTGGTGACGGCGAAGGGCGGGGAATGGCTGTCGGATGGCGCGCCGCGGACGACGGAAGCCATCGAGCGTTTGATGAAGGGTGGGCGCTAGTTGTATTGTAGGACGCCGCCGGACGCCGTACCCAGTTTCAGGAGGAGACGCATGCTCACCGCCCGCCTGGGTTCGCTGTTGCTGTTGGCCATCCTCCCAGCCTTCCAAGGCGGGGATCGGCCTAGGAACAGTTCCGACCGGGATCCCCCGAGTCGCGTCGGTCGCGTGAGCTTCCTTTCGGGCTCCGTCTCGTTCCGACCGGGCGATGTGGATGACTGGGCCGCAGCGACGATCAACTACCCGCTTCAAAACGGCGATCATCTCTGGACCGACAGCGACGCGCGCGCCGAGATCACCGTCGGGACGAGCGCATTCCGCCTCGCACCGCAGACCGCGTTCGGATTCCTCGCCCTCGACGACCGCACTCTGCAAGTGCGGCTGGCCCAAGGCTCGCTTAACGTGCGGGTGCGCAATCTCCGGGAAGACGAGAGTCTCGAGATCGACACGCCCAGCGGCGCAGTCTCCCTGCTGCGTTCCGGCACTTACCGCGTAGACGTCGACTCCACCGGCGACACCACGTCGGTGACCGTGCGCGGGGGGGAAGCGGAGGTGAGCGCCGCGGGTTCGGCATTCACGGTGCACCCTGAGCAGACCGCCGTAGTCGCGGGAGGCGACGCTCCGTCTTACGATGTCCGCGATGCGATCCGCGTTGACGACTGGGAGGACTGGTGCGCCAGCCGCGACCGGCGCTGGGACGATGCGCGCTCGGCGCGCTACGTGTCGCACGATGTGATAGGCTACGAAGACCTGGATGACAACGGCGACTGGCGCGACACGCCCGAGTACGGCGCCGTTTGGGTCCCTCGAACGGTGGTGGTGGGCTGGGCGCCGTACCGCGATGGGCACTGGGCCTGGGTCGAGCCGTGGGGATGGACCTGGATCGACGACGCGCCGTGGGGGTTTGCGCCGTTCCATTACGGTCGCTGGGTCTACCTGGGCGGCGGCTGGGCGTGGGTGCCGGGCCGCGTGGTCGCCCGGCCGGTCTATGCCCCCGCGTTAGTCGCGTTCGTGGGTGGGCGTGGCTGGAGCGTTTCCGTCGGCGCGGGCGACGACATCGCCTGGTTCCCGCTCGCGCCGGAAGAGCCGTATTACCCGGCCTATCGTGTGAGCAACACTTACGTGCGCAACGTGAACGTCACGAATGTCACGAACGTCACGAACATCAACGTGACCAATGTGAACATCACCAACATCAACTACCGTAACCGCCGTGAACCCGATGCGGTCACCGTGGTTTCGCATGAGACGTTCGTCGAGTCTCGTCCCGTGCACCAGAGCGTGATCGTCGTGCCGCGCGAGCGGCTCGCGCAAGGGGGGGTTGTGGGTTTCGCGGCTCGGGTGACACCCACACGGCGTAGCGTCCTTGCGCAGCCCGCGATCGTTCCGGTGCGGCAGCCACCCGCGATCATTACGACGCGGGAAGTTGTCGTCCGGCGGCAGCCTGCCCCCGCGCCGGTGCCTTTCAGCGCGCGCCAGCAAGCGCTCGCAGCCCACCCGGGCCGCCCGCTCGATGACGCAACGATCCGCACGCTGCGTACGAGCACGCCCGAGGCGAACCCACGCCGATTCGTACGCTCGGCCGCCGCCGCCCCCGCCCCCACGCGTCCGGCTGTCCGTGATGCCGCTGCGAATTCGCAACCGGCGGATCGGACATCCGCGCCGGTCTTGCGGCCTGTCCGCGAGGGACTACCGCCGTCGCGGGTGGTACAGCCTGCCGTCTTGCCGCCGCCAGAGCGGCGCCGGACCTCGAACCCAGCACCGGCCCCTGTCCAGCCCTCTCGGGCCGCGCCCGGTGCGGGCGAGCGAAGCGAGCGGCTGGACCGCCGCGGTCGTGTGACAGAGAAGAAGCCGGTTCCAGAACGGCGCCCCGAAGGCGAGCGCCGACCGAGGGATCGTAGGGTCGAGCGCGACAGCACGCGGGAGAAGAAGCCGTTGTAGCTGCGCCGATAACAGCTACTTCTCGTCCTTCTCGTTCTTGATGTCTTTGTACAAGTCGGCAGCATCTTTCTTGTACTCGGCATCCATCACATCTGCATTCGGCAGCGTCGGGATGATCTGGAGCTGCTCCCGCGCTTTGGAATACTGTCCGATATCGGTGTAGACCTCGGCCAATTCCAGCCGGTGATAGATGTGATTGGGCGCGATCGCGACCGCGCGCTGCAGGTGATGTGTCGCGGAGTCCCAACTCGCCTTGTCCATGAATCCGCCGCCGAACAGCGCTTTCGCGAAGAAGCGCTGGATGCCGGAAAGTCGTTTCACTTCGGCGTGCCACGCGCCCAGCACGTGGTGCGCGAGGTCGTAGTTCGAGTCGATTTGGAGCGCGCGCGCGGCCTGGTCGTAGATGATTTTCGCGTACCGCACGCGCTCCCTGCTGCCCTTGGTGCGTGACAAGCGGCCGAGGACCATCGACAGGACGTAGTGGCCATCGGCCTTCGTCGAGTCGGCGCGAATCGCGCGCTCGGCGTACACCCGGCCGACGGCGTACAGACTGTCGCGGCGGCGCTTGAGAGAATCCGCGTTCCCCTCGATTTGCTTGGCCACGTCGGCGATCGCGCGCCCGGCCTTCCAGTTCGCCTCATACGACATAGAATCGAGAGCCAGAGCCGCCTGGTAGTGCCGCAACTGCACGTCCGGATGCATCAAACCGGCGCTGTCGCCTTCGGCGATATGCTGAGCTACTGTTTGAGCGGCAAGACTGGTGGCGACGAGCGGCGCGAGCAGGCAGAGGGAAAGGCGCATGAACCAATGATCGTGGTACCCCTGATTGAGCGCAAGCGCGACGGCGGCGCGTTGAGTCCCGAGGAATGGTCCGCGCTCGTCGCGGAGTACACGGCCGGCCGCATTCCCGATTATCAGATCGCGGCGTTGCTCATGGCCGTGTTCATGCGCGGACTCGAGCGGGCGGAGCTCGCGGCGCTCACCGACGCCATGCTCGCTTCCGGCGATCGGCTGTCGTTCGACGGCTTCAAGTTGCCGCGCATCGACAAGCACTCGACCGGCGGCGTCGGCGACAAAGTCTCGCTGGTCCTCGGCCCGCTCGTCGCCGCGTGCGGCGTCGCGGTGCCGATGATGTCGGGTCGCGGCCTCGGTCACACCGGCGGCACGCTCGACAAGCTCGAGGCCATTCCCGGATTTCGCACCAATCTCTCCCTCGCCGAAGCCAAGGCGCAGGTCCAGAAGCTCGGCTGCGCGCTGATCGGCCAGACTGCGGAGATCGCGCCGGCGGATCGCAAGCTCTACGCGCTGCGCGACGTCACGGGAACGGTCGAATCGATTCCGCTGATCTCCGCAAGCATCATGTCGAAGAAGCTGGCGGAAGGATTGAACGGTCTGGTGCTCGACGTGAAGAACGGCAGCGGCGCGTTTCTCCCGGAGGTCGAGCGCGGCCTCGAGCTGGCGAAGACGATGATCGCGCTTGGCGAGGATCGCGGGTGTCCCACGATCGCGCTGATCACCGCCATGGATCGACCGCTCGGCCGCGCCTGCGGCAACGTGCTCGAGACCGAGGAAGCGATACTCGCGCTTCGCGGCGAAGGCCCGCCCGACTTGCTCGAGGTCACGTACGCGCTCGGTGTCGAGATGCTCATTCAAGCGGGTATCGAGAAGAACACGAAGAAGGCGCGCAAGAAGCTCGAAACGGCGATCGAGTCGGGCCTGGCGGCTGAGAAGTTCGAGCAGATTATCGAGGCGCAGGGCGGCAATCCCAAAACCGTCGAGGATCCGTCGGTGCTGCCGCAGGCCCAGGCGGTGGAGGTCTATGCGGCGGCGCGCACCGGCGTCGTCCAGCGCGTGGAGCCGCGCACCATTGGCCGCGCGATCATCGCGCTCGGCGGCGGCCGCCACACCGTCGAAGATACGATCGACCCGACGGTGGGATTCGTCATAACGGTCAAGCCCGGCGACAAAGTGCTGGAAGGAGAGCCGATCGCCTCGGTCTTTGCCAAGGACGCCGACGGCATTCAGACGGGATTCGATGCGCTCAAACGCGCAATCGTGATCGGCGACAAGTTGACGCAGAAACCGCTACGACTGGTATCGCACCGCGTCACCAAAGCCGGCGTGGAGGAGCTGATCTAGGGCAGGGGTTTCTGGCCCGTACCCGGGCCCCAGTCGCGGATGGTTTCTTCGTCGGGTGCTTCCTGCACTTCGCGCTCGGCCTCGTCGAGCTCCGGGTTGTCGCGGTCGCGTGGGGGCGCCGCTTTGGTGGGCCAAAAGAACCACGCCAAGGCAATGACCAGAACCGCGACGGCGGCGCCGAACGCCATCAGACGTCGAGATTCTTAACGAACTTGGCGTTCTCTTCGATGAATTTGCGGCGCGGCTCGACCTCGTCGCCCATCAGCGTCTCGAACAGCTGGGACGCCTCGAGCGCGTCTTCCATCGTGACTTTGAGCAGCGTGCGCTTGGACGGGTCCATGGTCGTGTCGCGGAGCTGGTCGGGGTTCATTTCGCCGAGCCCCTTGTAGCGGCTCACGCTGATCGCCGCCTTGCTTTCGCTGCCGTTGGTCAGACGCTTGACGTAGCTGTCCCGCTCTTTTTCGTCGTAGGCGTAGAACTCTTCCTTGCCCTTCGAGACACGGTAGAGCGGCGGCTGCGCAATGTAGATGTATCCGATGTCGATCAGCTGCTTCATCTCCTTATAGAAGAAGGTGAGCAGCAGCGTGCGGATGTGCGCACCGTCCACGTCCGCGTCCGTCATGATGATGATCTTGTGGTAACGCGCTTCGTCCACCTTGAAGTCGTCACCCACGCCGGTGCCGATCGCGGTGATCATCGTGCGGATTTCTTCATTGGACAGAATCTTGTCGATGCGGGCCTTTTGGACGTTCAGGATCTTGCCGCGCAGCGGCAGGATCGCCTGATAGCTGCGGTCGCGCCCCATCTTGGCCGAGCCGCCGGCCGAATCACCCTCGACCAGATAGATCTCGCACAGCTTCGGATCGGTGAGCGAGCAGTCGGCGAGCTTGCCGGGCAGGAGGCCGGCATCGAGGCCGCTCTTCTTGCGGACCAGCTCGCGCGCCTTCCGCGCGGCTTCGCGCGCGCGCGCCGCACTGATCGCCTTGGCGATGATCGCGCGGGCGACGCTCGGGTTCTTGTCGAAGAACTCGCCGAGCGCTTCGTTGACGACCGTCTTGACCACGCCTTCGACTTCGGAGTTGCCGAGCTTGGTCTTGGTCTGACCCTCGAACTGCGGGACCTTGACCTTCACGCTCAGCACGCAGTTCAGTCCCTCGCGCACATCGTCGCCGGAGAGGGTGAACTCTTCCTTTTTCAGGGCGCCGTCCTGCTTCGCCCATTCGTTGATTGTGCGAGTCAACGCTGCCTTGAAGCCGGTGAGGTGCGTGCCGCCTTCATGCGTGTTGATGTTGTTCACGAAGGTGAACGTATTCTCGCTGTACTGGTCGTCGTATTGGACTGCGCCCTCCACCTCGACGTCCTCGCGGCTCGCCTCGAAGGTGATCGGCTTGGGGTGCAGCGTCTTGCGGTTGCCCAGAATCCACTTGACGAATTCCGACAGCCCGCCCTTGTAGTAGAACGTCTCTTCTTTGGTGCTGCCGCGCCGCTCGTCCTTCAGCTTGATCGTGAGCGCTTTGTTGAGGAACGCGAGCTCCCGCAGCCGGTTTGCGATGGTGGCGTAATCGAACCGTAATTCGGTGAAGATCTTGTCGTCCGGCTTGAACCAGACAGTCGTGCCGGTGCCCTTTGCCTTGCCTACCACCTCGAGCTTCTTTTTGGTCTCACCGCGCTCGAACGACATGTGATGGCGCTTGCCGTCGCGATCGACCCAGACCTCCATCTTTTCCGACAACGCGTTCACCACCGACACGCCGACGCCGTGCAACCCGCCCGACACCTTGTAGCTGCTCTTGTCGAACTTGCCGCCGGCATGCAGCACCGTGAGCGCGACTTCGACGCCGGGCTTCTTTTCGGTCTTGTGAATGTCGACCGGGATGCCGCGACCGTTGTCCACGACGGTGATCGCGTTGTCGGAGTGAATCGTGACGCCGATTTCGGTGCAGTAGCCGGCGAGCGCTTCGTCCACCGAGTTGTCGACGACTTCGTAGACGAGGTGGTGCAGGCCGCGCGCCGACACGGAGCCGATGTACATGGCCGGACGGCGCCGGACCGCCTCCAGCCCTTTGAGCACCTGAATGGAGTCGGCCTGATAGCCGCCGTTGCTTTTCTCTTTTTGTGGTGCGGCGGGCTTCTTCTTAGGCATCAAATTCCTAACGTGAAAGGAGCCAGCGAATGGTCGTAATGCGTCCGGCACCGCGCCCCGCGTTCACGCGAGCGATGATGTCCGGCGTCATGAGCTGCAGCTCGTTCATCCATGAGCTCGTCGCGACCCGCACGAACAAGACACCATCAGGCGAGATGCTTTCCGGGGTGGCGACCGCGGCGATCTGCGGTCCGACCAGGCGCGGCCAGTCGGGAATCATCTGCGCCTGCCCCACCCGACGCGCCAAACCGGCCCGTTTGAGGTACCCCGCGAGGGCTTCGGCAACTGCCACTGGACGGCTGTGTTTCGGGCGTTCCGGACGGTCCGTCACAGCCCGTAAAGTAGCTGGAAGTTATTGTCCTGTCAACAGTTAAGCGGCTGTGGAAGTTACGGTACCACCACCACGTACGTGTCGCGTTGGGTCACGAACGCAGCTACATCGCGGGCGCGAAGCGACATCGGAATGTGGGTGCCGGGCGCCTGTCCCGGGGAGACAATGAACCGGTAGGACGTGTTGAATGTCTGGCTGAAACCGGCGTCTTGGGCGTGCAGCTGCGAGTCCACGGTGACCCAGACCGAGTCGATCCCGTCGGCGTCGGTCGCGCGCAGCGTGCCGCTCACGGTATCGACGCGGCTCGCGGTGACGGTGGTGTCGTCGATGGTGAACGACAGTTGTGGCGGGCCCGGTCGCGGGCGATCGCCGAGACATCCCGCGACGGCCAGGAGGATCAGCGTCCCTGAAATTTGGGCGAGCGTTTTTCCAGAAATGCGCTGGTCCCTTCTCTCATGTCCTGGGTCGCGGCGAGCAGGCCAAAGTGGTTCGCCTCGAGTAGCAGCCCCTCGTCGAGGGTCATTTCGAGTCCCTGATCGATGGCCTCCATCGCCAAACGCACCGCGAGCGGCCCCATTGCGAGGATACCCCGCATCATCTTCTCCGATTCCGCGAGCAAGTCGGAGGCGGGCACGACCTTGTTGACGAGCCCGATGCGATAGGCCTCCTGCGCGTCGATCATCTCTCCCGTCAGAATCAGCTGCAGCGCGACGCCTTTGCCCACGAGGCGCGGCAACCGCTGCGTACCGCCGTACCCCGGGGCGATGCCGAGCTTCACTTCCGGTTGCCCGAACTTGGCGTTGTCGCTCGCGATCCGAATGTGACACGCCATCGCCAGCTCGCAGCCGCCGCCCAGCGCGAAGCCGTTGATCGCCGCGATCACCGGCTTGCCGCAGGTCTCGAGCCGGCGCAGCACGGCTTGTCCCCGCTGCGCGCGCGCCTTGCCGTCGAAGGGGCCCTGCCGCGACAGATCACCGATGTCGGCTCCGGCGACGAACGATTTAGGTCCCGCGCCGGTCAAAATCGCCCCCTTGATCGCCGGCTCAGTCGCGATCCGCTCGGCGGCATCGGCGAGCTCGAGCATTACCTGATCGTTCAGCGCGTTGAGCTTGTCGGGGCGATTGATCGTGACGAATGCGATACCGTCACGGATCTCGAAGAGGAGAGTCTGGTAGTTCATGGCGAAATGGTAGCCGAAGGCGAGGGGAGTGGGGAGTGGGGAGTGGGGTCGTGAGAATGCCTAATGTAGTCCCCACTCCCCACATCCCACACCCCACGTAGTTTAGGTTTCGTGCCCATCCAAGCGATCTCGTGGTCTCCAGGCGGCGCGGTCCGTATCCTCGACCAGCGCGCGCTACCCGAAGCAGAAATCACGCGTGATCTGGAAAGCGCTGAAGCGGTGGCGGATGCCATCAAGCAATTGCAGGTCCGTGGCGCTCCGCTGATCGGGATCGCCGCCGCGATGGGACTCGTCGCGGGTTTGCGCGACCGGCGCACGGCGGCGCGCGCGGCATTTCTGACGCAAGCGACTGCGCTCGCTGCGCTGCTGGGAGACACCCGCCCCACCGCGGTCAATCTGCGCTGGGCGCTGCAGCGGATGTTGCGTGTTGCCGAGGCGACGGCGGGTGACGGAGCGGAGCTGTGGGAGCGGCTGCGGGTGGAGGCCGGCGCCATCTGGGAAGAAGATCGCGCCATGTGCCGCAAAATCGGCGAGTACGGGCAAGCCCTGCTGCCCGAGGGCGCCAACGTCCTGACGCACTGCAACACCGGCGCGCTGGCGACCGGCGGCATCGGCACCGCGCTCGCGCCGATCTATCTCGCGCATGAACAAGGGCGCAACATACACGTGTACATCGATGAGACTCGACCGTTGCTGCAAGGATCGCGGCTGACCGCGTGGGAGCTGCAGCACGCCGGTGTTCCGTCCACGCTCATCACGGATGCGACCGCGGCGACGCTGATGCGCCAGGCGAAAGTTGACATCATTCTTGTCGGCGCGGACCGCATCTGCGCCAACGGCGACTTTGCCAACAAGATCGGAACCTACGGATTGGCCGTGCTGGCGCGGCACCACGGTGTGCCGTTCTACTGCGCGGCGCCATGGTCGACCGTTGACGTCGCGCTTGCGGAGGGCGACCTGATTCCTATCGAGCAACGCGCGCCGCTGGAGGTCACCGTCATTGCCGGGCGGTCGATCGCCCCCGAAGGGACTACGGTTCTGAATCCCGCGTTCGATGTGACGCCCGCGCGGTACGTGACGGGATTCATCACCGATCGCGGCGTCCTTCAACCACCGTTCTCGGAGTCTGCTCAATGACCGCTGTGCTCGCGCTGGATCAGGGGACGACGGGCTCCACCGCGCTCGTCGTCGGCGCCGACGGCCGAGTGCTCGGCCGCGGCTACCGGGAATTCACCCAACACTTTCCCTCGCCGGGCGAAGTGGAGCACGACGCCGAAGAGATTTTGCGCGTGACGATCGACGCCGCGCGTGAGGCGATCGCCCAGGCGAAAGTGACGCCGAACGCGATCGGTATTACGAATCAGCGCGAGACCATTTGCGCCTGGGAACGCGCGACCGGCCGGCCGGTGCACCGCGCGATTGTGTGGCAGGATCGTCGCACGGCGGCGCGCTGCGCGCAGCTCAAAAAGCAAAAGAAGGAGAGGCTGGTGAGCTCCAAGACCGGTCTCGTGCTCGACCCGTACTTCTCGGCGACCAAAGTCGAGTGGTTGCTGCAGCACGTGAAGGGGCTGCGGCAGCGCGCGAAGAACGGCGACGTCGTGTTCGGAACGATCGATACGTGGCTCATCTTCCGGCTGACGAACGGACAGACGTTCGCCACCGATTACACCAACGCCTCGCGCACGATGTTGTACGACATCGGCAAGCGCGCCTGGGACGGTGATCTGCTGAAGCTCTTCGGCGTGCCGCGCGACGCGCTACCTGAGGTCCGCACCTCGAGCGGCGATTTCGGAATCGCCGCGGCCGAGTACTTCGGCAGCGAGATCCCCATCAGCGGCGTGGCCGGGGATCAGCAGGCGGCGCTGTTCGGCCAGGGATGCTGGCAGCCCGGCCAGGCGAAGAACACGTATGGCACCGGCGCATTTTTGCTGCTCAACACCGGAAAGAAGCGCGCCGTCTCCCAGCGCGGTTTGCTCACGACGCTGGCGTGCGGCCCGCGCGGCGAGCCGGTGTACGCGCTCGAGGGCAGCGTCTTCATCGCCGGCGCCGCGATGCAATGGCTGCGCGACGGTCTCGGCATCATCGCGCGCGCAGCGGAATCAGAGCCGCTCGCCCGCAGCGTCGAGGACACGGGGGGCGTCTACTTCGTTCCGGCGTTCGTCGGACTCGGCGCGCCGCACTGGGAGCCCAATGCGCGCGGCACGATCGTCGGGCTGACGCGTGGCTCGAGCAGAGCGCACCTCGTCCGCGCGGCACTCGAGGCCATGGCGTTCAGCACCAAGGACGTGCTCGACGCCATGCTCGCCGATGCGAAGCTCAAGCTCTCCAGCCTGCTGGTCGACGGCGGTGCGGCCGCAAACGACTGGCTCATGCAGTTTCAGGCCGACGTGCTCGGCGTCGCTGTCGCCAGGCCGGATATCGTGGAAACCACGGCGCTCGGCGCGGCGGGACTTGCCGGCCTGGGCGCGGGATTATGGCAATCCGCCGACGATTTCCTGGCCGGTCGCATGTTCACGCGCTTCACGCCGGGGTTGCAGCGCCGCGCCGTCCAAGCGCGCGCCGCCGAGTGGCATCGCGCGGTGCAGACGGCGCTGCACTGGGCTGGATGAGCCGTCGTCTCGTCGTCGCCGTGATCGGTGGTGGCAGTTGCACGATCGAAGAGGCGACGCTGGCGGAGGAGACCGGGCGCTTGCTCGCCGAAGCGGGTGCCGTGCTCGTGTGCGGCGGGCTGAGCGGTGTGATGGAAGCGGCCGCCAAAGGCGCGAAAGGCAACGGCGGTGTCACCGTCGGGATCTTACCAGGAGACGATCCGTCCGTCGCGAATCGGTACATCGACGTGCCGCTCGCGACCGGACTCGGTGAGATGCGCAATTTCCTGATCGTCCGTACGGCACACGCGCTCATCGCGATCGGCGGCGGTGTGGGGACGTTGTCAGAGATCGCGCTCGCGCAGCGGATAAATAAGCCCGTGGTCGGCCTTCACGATTCCTTCAAGCAGGCGGTCGATATTCCGCGCATGGATACCGCGCCGGCGGCCGTGCGGTGGGCGGTAGAGCGGGCTCGCCAGAGGGTGGTATAATAGGACTATGAAGGCAGGGACCAAATTCGCATTCGGCGCCGTCTTGATCGTCGGCTCGGTCGGTTATCTGATGGCGTCCGGAATCAAGCAAACCGGCCAGTACTTTCTCACGCCGAGCGAGCTGGCGCAGCGCGTCTCGGCCGATCCGTCGTTTTATGATCTCGGCTTGAAAGTCGGCGCGCACGTCGTGCGCGGCACGGTCTCGAAGGACGTCGCCACCCAGACGTTGAGTTTCCATATCACTGACGGCACGGTAAGCTATCCCGTCGTCTTCAAGGGGTTGCCGCCCGACACGTTCACCGACTCGGTCGAGGTCGTGGTCGAGGGACGCCTGCAACACGATGGTGTCATTCACGCGACCAACGTGCTGGCGAAGTGCGGGTCGCGGTACGAAGCCGTTCCCAAGGCATAAATGGCGCTGCTAGGAACGCTATCTCTCTGGGTCGCCTTCCTGGTCGGCCTGTGGGGGGCGATCACCGGGTTCGTCGGCGGCGCGCAAGGCCGCGCTGATCTACAGCAGAGCGCGCGACACGCGACGTTCGCGCTGTTCGCCGCGCTGCTCGTCGCGGTCATCTCGCTTGAGATCGGCATCTTCCGTCACGATTTCAGTCTCGAGTATGTGGCCGCGTACACGAGCCGCAATCTTCCGACGTTCTATCTGTGGTCGGCGCTCTACGCGGGACAAAAGGGGAGCCTGCTGTTCTGGGCGAGCGTGCTGAGTTTCTTCGCGATGCTCGTGCAGGTGATGACCAGCGGCCGCCATCGCGTCTATCTGCCGTACGTCGCCGCGGTGACGTGCACTGTCGCGACGTTCTTCATCACGGTGATGCTGTTCGCCGCAAACCCCTTCCAGCGGATGCCGTTCGTGCCGATGGATGGCAGCGGCATGAACCCGCAGCTCCAGAATCCGGGGATGGTTTTCCATCCGCCGATGCTGTACCTGGGCTACATCTCGATCACCATTCCCTTCGCGTTTGCGATCTCCGCGCTGCTCACGAAGCGGTTGGATAGCGATTGGTTGGTGGCGATTCGCAAATGGACCTTGGTATCGTGGCTGTTCCTGAGCATCGGACTGTTGATCGGCATGTGGTGGGCGTACGTCGAGCTGGGTTGGGGTGGTTATTGGGCCTGGGATCCGGTGGAGAACGCCGCGCTGCTGCCGTGGCTCGTCATGACCGCCTTCTTGCATTCGGTGATGATTCAGGAAAAGCGCGGCATGCTGAAGAAGTGGAACCTCGCTCTCATCCTCGGCGCATGGCTGCTGTCGATCTTCGGCACGTTTCTCACCCGCTCCGGGGTGATTGCGAGCGTGCACTCGTTCACGGAGTCGCCGGTCGGCTATTTCTTCGCCTGGTTCTTGCTGCTCGCGGCGGCGGCAAGCATCGCGCTCTATGTAACGCGCCTGCCGCTCCTCGAGGCTGAGGCCACGCTCGAGTCCATGGTCAGTCGCGAGGCAAGCTTCCTCTTCAACAACCTGCTATTCATCGGTATTGCGTTCTCCGTGTTGTGGGGCACGCTCTTTCCGATCCTTTCCGAAGCATTCAAAGGCACGAAGGTCACCGTGGGCCCGCCGTTTTTCAACCAGGTCAACGTGCCGCTCGGCCTCGGGCTTCTGGCCTTGACCGGCATCGGGCCGTTGATCGCGTGGCGCCGCGCGTCCATACCCAATCTCAAGCGACAGTTCGCGGTTCCGCTGACGAGCGGTGTGTTCGTGCTCCTGATCCTGCTCGTCGCGGGCATTCGGGATGTCGGCGCGCTCATGGCCGTCAGCATTGGCGGCTTCGTGCTCGCGACGGTCATCCAAGAGTTTGCGCGCGGCGCGCGTGCCCGGCATCGGCAATACGGGGAGCCGACTGTCTTGGCTCTGTTCCAACTGCTCGCGCGCAACCGGCGCCGCTACGGTGGCTACATCGTGCACGTCGCCATCGTGCTGCTCTTCGTCGCATTCGCCGGCATGTCGTTCAAGACCGAGACCGAGGCCACGCTCCGTCCGGGAGAATCGGCGGAGCTCATGGGGCGGGATGGGCACCTGTACACCTTCACCCATCTCGGCATTTCGCAGTACAACACGCTCAACCGGTACGTGACGGCAGCGCTCATCGAGGTGAAGCGCGATGGTAAGCCCATCGGTCGCGTGCGCACTGAAAAACGTCAGCACGTCGACGCGCTCGGCAATAAGACATTCGAGCCATCGACGGCCGTCGGCATCATGAGCGGCCTGCGGGTCGACTTGTACATCGTCCTGGCCGGACTCGTCAACGGAACGGAACAGGCCGTCTTTCGATTCACGATCAACCCGTTGGTCTGGTGGGTGTGGTTCGGCGGATTTGTGCTGGTGATCGGCGGATTGATTGTGCTGTGGCCGGGTGGCGGACCGCCGCCAGGGACGGGGCCCCGTCAGCCACGGTCACAGGCGGGCTATGCAGTGAAACTGGAGGCTGTGCGGTGATGGACGCGCTGAGTCGTCGGGCGTTTCTGGCGGCAGCCGTGGCGGGCGCCGGAGCAGCCATCCAGGACACGGTGCGCGGCGGTCGCGTCTACGATCCCGATCGCGCCGGTCGCGCGCAGGCGCCGATCACCGCCGCCGACAATGACGCTCACATTCAGGCGATCGAAAAGAAGCTCCGCTGCACCTGCGGCTGCGGGCTCGACATCTACACATGTCGCACGACGGATTTTAGCTGCACCTACAGCCCCGCGCTCCACAAGGAAGTGCTTCGCCTCGCGGGGCAGGGCCAAACGGCGCAGCAGGTGATCGATGCGTTTGTAGCCCAATATGGGCAGGCCGCATTGATGGCCCCGCCGCGGCGCGGATTCAACCTGCTCGGCTATTACTTGCCGCGGGCTCTGATTGTCATTGCCGGCGCGGTATTGGTGTTCCTGCTGTACCGCTGGACGCGTGAGTCGCAGACGCCGGCGCCGGCGAGTGCACCGCCTCTCGATGCCACGCCTGAGGAGCTGGAACGGCTCCGCCAAGAGCTGGCGAAGCTCGATGGTTGAGCTGATCGTCGGCATCCTGCTCGCGGCGGGTGCCATCTACTACGTCCTGCTACCGATCCTTCGTCCGCCAACCGAGCCGACCGTCGCGGCATCCCCGACGGATGAAGGCGAAGATCCCGCCGACGACATGAGTCCCCAGGCGGTCGCGCTGCGTGCCCTGAAAGAAATCGAGTTCGATCGGGCGACCGGCAAACTGTCCGATGCCGATTACGCGCAGCTCAAGGCGAAGTACACGGCCGCAGCATTGGCAGCGATGCGAGGGGAACGAATGTCGGTCGTGCGTCCTACGTCGGCAATGGCCCCCGAGGCACCACGCACGACGCACGAGGCACGTTGTCCCGAGCACGGTCCACAGCCTGAGAAGGATGCCGCCTTCTGCTCCCAGTGCGGGCGCCGGTTAGCAGTGGCCTCAGGTTTCTGCGTCCGCTGCGGCACCGCGCTCGAGAGTGACGCGCGCTACTGCAACCGCTGCGGGGCCCGCGTCGCCGCCTGACTATTGCGTTTTCCGCACGCGTTTCCTATCAGTCTGCATCCCAAAACTCTGGAGCACGTCGTGAACCGATGGGTTGCGCGGCTGTTCGTAGTGCTCGTGCTCGTGGCCGTGACGGCGTCGCAGGCGGACGCCCAACGATATCGGCGCCGCGTCGTCGGAAGTACCGGCCCGCGGTTTGGCGCGCACGTCGGCTACAACTTTGACAACGGCGGCAACGCGATCCTCGGCGCGCAGCTCTCCTGGCCGATCGTGCCGGCGGTCGATTTCTATCCCTCGTTTGACTACTACTTCGTCAGTGCCGGCTCGCTCTGGTCGCTCAACTTCGACCTCAAGTATCGGCCGCCGACGCCTTACCATTTCTGGTATCTGGGCGGTGGCTTGAACTGGACCCATGCATCCGCCGGCGGCGTCAGTGGGAGCAACACGGGTCTCAACTTGTTCACGGGACTCGAAGGACGGCGCGGGCGCGCGCGGCCCTATGTCGAGGGAAAATTCATCCTCGAAAACAACAGCTCCTTCCAGCTCGTCGGGGGAATCAGCTGGCGATAGGCTAGAACTCGAAGGTCTGCATTTTCTGCAACGCCAACCGCAGTGGAATTGTCGTCGCCGCGGCGCACAAGGCCGCGGCGACGACAAACCAGGCTACCATCTCCGCCGTCACGCCGATGGCCTGTCCTTCCCATGCCGAGCGGACATATGTGTACACGGCGCGCGACAGCACGATCAGCACGGCCGCGAGCAGCGCAATCGTCGCCATCATGAACACGAGCCCGCCGAACGACGTCGGAATCTGCGCGGCGTTCTCCGTCTCGAACTGCGGGTAGAGCGTGCCGAACGCCAGCGCCATCGCGGAGATCGCCAGCGTGATTGCCGTCATCGTCGCGAGACTCAGGATCATCATGAACGGCGTGACCTGGAGCAGGGCGTTGGTGAGTCCCGTCAGTATCAGCCCCAGGATGAGCAGCGGGATGGTTCCCACCCAGTACTTCGACCAGAGCAGCGCCCGCAAGTCGAGCGGTGAAGAACGCAGCAGCCACATCTGGCGCCCCTCGAGCGAGACCGCGGGGAAGATGAACCGCGCCGCGATCGAAGCCAGCACGAAGCCGGCGAGGCCGAGGTTCAGGAACGACACCAGATTGACGTAGAAGAAGCCTACCGGCTCGCCGCGATGCAGCGGCAGCGCCTGAATGTTGAAGAGATAAACCACGACCAGCACGGCGAGCAGAATGAGCTGACTCCATTGCGTCGTGTCGCGGAAAAACAGCTTGATGTCTTTCAGCACGAATTCCCGTTTTGCCACCGGCAGCCAGCCGAGCAGCGACCCGACTGTCCAGCGCCAGAACACGCCGCGCACGAACCGCTCGGCTCCCTCTTGCGCCTTGGTGAAGCCTTGCGGATACAGCGCGCGATGCAGCAGCGCCCCGAACGTCACAAACGCGGCGGCCGTGCTCCATAGGAGGATCAGGGGCAGTGGATCGAATTCGTGGCGGAGAAAACCCATGATCGCCTGCGACGTCCACTCACTCGGCAGGAACGGCGAAGTGGGACCGCGCAGCAGGATCACGAAGTCGAGCAGGTTGCGGAATCCTTCCGGCCGGGCGAGCTGCTCCGGCCGAATCAGCCGGAAGAGCAGAATGACGCCGCCCGCCGCGCCGAGGGCGATGATCGACAGCAGGTCGCGGGTGCGACGCGCAGGGAAAATGTTGACGAGAATCAACGTGACGGCGGATCCGACCACCGCCGGCAGAATCAGCATCGGGATCACGGCCAGGATCGCATACGGCGCGAACAGAATGCCGCCCTTGAACACCACGCCGTACGCCGTGAGGATCGGCATCGCCATGAGCGCCACCATCCACGACGAGTGCAGCAGCGTCTCCCCGAGCTTCGCGAGGTAGAGCCGGAGCCAGTCCACGGGCGCGGACACGAGCAGGTCGAGGTCTTTCGCCAAAAAGAAGCTCGAGAGCGCCGTGATCACGTTCGACAGAATGAGAATCGATACAAAGGAAAGGAGAATGAGTCCGAGCATCTTCCCGGGAATGAGCGGCCCGAGCTCCTGGGCGGCGCGCAACCCTTTGAGGATGCGGTACAGGATCCAGAAGACCAGCGCCCAAAATGCGCCGCCGACCAGGATCAGGACGACCAGCTTGCTCGTGCCGCCGCTGGCGCGCTCTTCGCGCAATCGTTGCAGCGCGGTGCGCCACTTCGGCTGGAGCACATGCAGCAGCGACGGCTGGATCACGCGCCCCCCCCGAGCACCTCGATGAGCTCACGCACCTGCGCGCCACCCGTGAGTTTGAGGAACAGCTCCTCGAGCGACGCGTCGCCGGCCTGGTGCTGCCGCCGGACGTCCCCCACGGTGCCCGCGGCCACGATCTTGCCGTGCTGGATGATGGCGATCTGATCGCACATGGCTTCGGCGACTTCAAGCGTGTGCGTGCTCATGAGCACGGTGCCACCGCGGTGCACGAACTGCCGGAAAATGTCCTTCAGCAGCCGCGCCGCTTTGGGATCGAGGCCGACCATCGGCTCGTCGACGACGATGCAGTCGGGCCGGTGGATCAGGGCGCTCGAGATGATCAGTTTCTGGCGCATGCCATGGCTGTACGCCTCGATCAGCTCGTCTTTCCAGCTCGTCAGCTCGAAGACCTCGAGCAGCTCGGCGACGCGACGCTCGACCACGTCGCCCTGCTGGCCGTAGAGTCCGGCCACGAAGCGCAGGAATTCGGCGCCGGTCAGCTTGTCGTAGACGAACGGCCGGTCAGGAATGAACCCGAGCCGCATTTTCGCGGCGAGCGGGTTCTTCTGTACGTCGTCGCCGCCGAGCAGCACGCGCCCCTGCGAGGGACGAAGAATGCCGGCGATCATGCGCAGTGTCGTCGTCTTCCCGGCGCCGTTGGGGCCGAGGCAACCGTAGAGAACGCCGCGCGGCACGTGGAGCGTGATGTCGTCGACGGCAACGAAGCTGCCGTACAGCTTGGTGAGATTCTCCAGGCGAATCATAGGACCTCGAGCTTCAGCCGGCCGATCAGCGGCAGGAGCTCAGCCTGCCGTGCCAGGCCGCCCGTGGCGATCCGCAGCCGCGATGCGTCCGCCGGGAACTGATCGAACGTCGGATCGACGGCGACCCAAGACCCGAGAAACACCTCGGCCCAGGCGTGATAGTAGAAGCGGCCGTCCAGATAGATCAGCCCGGCGACCGTGCGGGCTGGGAGTCCGGTGCTGCGGGCGAGCGCCACGAACAGCGTCGCTGCCCCATTGCAGTCGCCCCGCCCAGATTCGAGCGTCCGCTCGGCGCTCGGTGCGCCGCTTCCCAGTGGAGCGCGGCGCAGCGTGCCGTGGACCCAATGCGTGAGCAGCGCGGCGACGCGCGCCGGATCGCGTTCGCCCTGAATGATCCGGCGTCCCTGCGCTATGATGCGCAGATCGTGACTCTGAATCAGCGGCTCAGGCGCGAGCCAGCGCGCCAGTGCGGTGTCGCGCGATGGCAGGCGATACGCCGCATTGGTCTGAGAGGCGCTGGCCTGCACGATTGCAACAGTGTCGCGGCCGTTCAGGCGCAGCAGCAGCCGCGCGCGCGCCGGGGGTACGTGTGTCACGCCGGCGGCCAATGCCGTCAGCGGGATGATATCGCCGGGCTGAGGTGCGCTGCTGCTGCGCGCGAGCCGCATGGTGTCGCGGTGTTTGAAGTTCTCGTACACGATCTCGAACGCGGCCCGCTCGGTCGAAAATCCCGGATCGGTCGACGCCAGAACGAGCCGGCCCTGAGCGTCGATCCAGCTACGCGTCGGAACGCCCGCGCCGTTTGCGTCGTGGTCGATGCGAAAGGCGCGCACCGTATCGAAGTGCTCGGGCACCCAGGTCATCGTCGTGGAGTCCAGATCGGCGCTGTCGGAGACGACCAGCGTGGATTCGGCCGACACGAGCGCGGTCACGCTGCGTCCCGTGACCAGCAGTGGATCGAACAGGCGTGCCGCGTAAGACCGCCCCGACTTGAGCTCGCCACCGAAGGCGAGACGCAGCGGTAACAGGGCGGGCAACGTGAACGGCCCCGCCATGGGGACGCGCGTGGTTTCCGAATCCGTACCGGACACGATGGTGACTTGCAGGATGGAATCGCCGGTGACACGGCCGTGTGTCTCGAATTGTCCGAGATCGCCGTCGAACCTCGCGTCTACGCTTTGGAGTCGCAGCGCGCGCGATACCATCGCCGTGCTGCGCGAGGCCGTACGATGCATCTTGCCCAGCGCCGGGATGTCCAGCACGTAGATCGTCACGACCCGCAGTGCGTCGGGGAGCGTGTCGATCGTCGTGGAGGAGTACCCGACCTGCTGGCTGCCGACCGTGAGCCGGTAGTACAGGGCGCCTGGCGGAACCGCGAGTGCGGCCGCCGCGAGCCGTGCGCCGGTCGTCTGAAACATCTCCCGCTTCACGAGCCAGCCGAGCGAGATCACCCACACGGCCAGAATCGCGACCGCCCAGCGGCGCCGCGTCACGACACGGCCCGCTGCAACGCGGCCTCGAACACGAGCTGTTCCTCGGATCGCTCGACGACGAACGACACATCGGTGGGAAACTGCGCGCTGCCTTTGTGTGCGTGGAGCACCGTCGCCATGATCTCGGCCGAATCTTCGAGGGTGAGGTTGCCGGCGCCCGTGCCGAGCGGCGGCACGCTGAGATGCGCGAACTCCCACTCCTGGGCCTGATGCAGGGTCGACAGCCAGGCGCGCGCGACGTTGCCGCGCGTCACCGGCTCCGTCTCGCTGCGAATGACGGCGTGGATGACGAATTCGGCCGGCAGGTCTCCGCCCGCGGCCGTCACGACCGCGGCGCCCACCGCGAGCTCGCGGCTGAGGCGCATGCGATTCTGAAATTCTTGGCCGCCGACGATTTCGAGACGGCGCAGCGCGGCTGCGGTGGGATCGAGACGCGTGGTGGCGGGCCGGACGAGTGCATCAGCAGCGAACGACGCGAGATCGTCCACGACTACGCGAATCACCTACCGGTCATTTCCCGGGATCGGCGGTACATTGCCGTCGCTTCATCAGGCCGGTTCAGGCGATCGAGCACCTTGCCGATGCCGTACAGCGCCTTGGGATTGGCGGGTTGCAGCTCGACCGCGCGCTCGTAGGCGGCGAGCGCGCCGCTGAGATCGTCGACATGGTTGAGCGCTTCCCCCAGGTGATACCAGGCGGCGGCGCGTTCCTGGTCGAGCTCGACCACGCGCTTCAACTGATCGATGCCTTCGCGCCACATCCCGCGCCGCGTGAGCACGATGCCGAGATTGAAAAGCGCCTCGACATTGTTCGGATCGGCTCGGAGCACGCGCTGCAGGTCGCGCTGCGCGGCGGCGTACCGGACGGTGGCGCCCAGGACGGCGGCGCGATTGAGCAGCAGCGCCGCGTTATCGGGCTCGACCTCGAGCGCGCGATCGAGCTCCGCGAGCGCGCCGTCGCGATCGCCGCGGGCATCCAGAATGAGCGCGAGATTATTGCGCGCCTTCACGTGGTTGGGATCGCGCAGCAACAGATCGCGATAGGCCGCTGCCGCGCGATCGATCTCGCCGCGCTCCGACGCTTCCCGCGCGGTGACATAGAGGGGATCGTCTCCCGTTGGGGGCGCAGCTTGCTGCGGCGTCGGGGACGCGGCCGCAGCCGGCGCGGTTGTAGGAGGCGGTGGCGGGGGAGCCGGTGGTGGCGGCGGCTCCGGCGGCTCGCCGTCATCAAGCTTGTCCACGATCTCGGACGGCGGTGGAGTCGCGATCGACAGCGCGACGCGCAGCGGCGGCGGCAGCTGATCGCGCGCGACGTCGTCCGGGGAAGCGATCGCCGCGGTCCGCGTGAGCGACTCGGCCTCCTCGATCAGCTCGGCGGCGACGCGCGCCCGCTCCTGCGAGGTCTGCCAGCGACGCTCGCGCTTGGGGCCTCGATCCCTGGGTTGGCTCATAATCGGGGTGCTAACGTAGGAAATCGACACAAGGGCGGCAATAGGCGGCCCTTGGTTCCGAGAGTTGACCTAAGCGCCATAACCGGGCTAGCCTCCGGGTCTATGCCCGGCGATGCGCTCATCGTTCGCGGAGCCCGCGAGCACAACCTCAAGAACATCGACGTCGAGCTGCCCCGGAACGCCCTAGTGGTGATCACGGGACTCTCGGGTTCGGGGAAGTCGTCGCTCGCCTTCGACACGATCTATGCCGAGGGGCAACGCCGCTACGTCGAGTCGCTGTCCGCCTATGCCCGCCAATTCCTCGGCCTTATGGACAAGCCCGATGTCGACGCCATCGAGGGCTTGTCGCCGGCCATCTCCATCGAGCAGAAGACGGCTGGCGCCAATCCGCGCTCGACCGTCGGCACGATCACCGAGATCTACGACTACCTCCGCTTGCTGTGGGCCAGGACGGGCACGCCGCATTGCCCGAACGATGGCACGCCGGTCGAGCGGCAGTCCGCGTCGCAGATCACCGACCTCGTGCTCGGGTGGCCGGAAGGGACCAAGATCGAGGTGCTCGCGCCGCTGGTGCGCGGTCGCAAAGGCGAGTTCCGCGATGAATTCGAAGCGATGCGCAAGCAGGGCTTCGTGCGAGTCCGCATCGACGGTGAGACCTATGATCTCTCCGACGTCCCCAAGCTGAACCGCCGCCAGAACCACGAGATCGCGGTCGTCGTCGACCGGCTGGTCGTGCGTCCATCCGACCGCGCGCGGCTGGCGGATTCGATCGAGACCGCGTTGAAGGCTGCGGACGGTGTGGTCGAGGTGGTGCGGCAGACAGGCAGCCCGCGCTCGCGGCTCTTCTCGGAGCGCTATGCGTGTCCCAAGTGCGGCCTCTCGCTGCCGGAGCTCGAGCCGCGGCAGTTCTCGTTCAATTCACCCTACGGCGCCTGTCCCGACTGCTCGGGGCTCGGCACGCGCCGCGAGGTGAACGCCGATCTCGTGCTCGGCGACCAGGGTCTTTCGATTCTCGAAGGTGTGGTGCTGCCCTGGGGCGAGCCGAGCGGCTATCTCAGGAAGGTGGTGCTGCCGGCGCTCGCCAAGACATACAAGTTCGATCTCGACACGCCGTGGCGCGATCTCCCCGCGCCGGTACAAAAGACCCTGCTCAAAGGCGCCCCCGGGAAGACGATCACGTATCAGTACGACAGCGAGCGCTGGCACGGCTCGTACGAGTCGGGCTGGAAGGGCGTGCTCGATCATGTCGAAAAACGCTATCGCGAGACCGCTTCGGATGCGGTCCGCGAGCAGCTCGAGCAGTATATGGTCGAGCAACCGTGTCCGACCTGTGGCGGTCGCCGGCTCAAGCCGGAAAGTTTGTCGGTCCTCGTCGCGGGGGAGAGCATCGGCGATGTGGTCGCGTTGCCGGTGCGCGAGGCGCTCGACTTCTTCTCGAAGATCCCGTTGCGAATGAATGGACGGCCGGGACTCGACCCCGAAGTCGCGCGCCCCGTCCTCAAGGAGGTCACCGATCGGCTGCGCTTTTTAGTCGACGTCGGGCTCGACTATCTCACCCTGAATCGTTCGGCCGTGACGCTCTCGGGCGGCGAGGCGCAGCGCATTCGGTTGGCGACGCAGATCGGCAGCCGGCTCGTGGGGGTGCTCTACATTCTCGACGAGCCGTCGATTGGATTGCACCAGCGCGACAACGCGCGCCTGCTTGCCACGCTCAAAGACCTGCGCGATCTCGGCAACACCGTGCTCGTGGTGGAGCATGACGAAGAGACGATTCGTTCGGCGGACTACGTCGTGGACCTCGGACCGCGCGCCGGCCGGCATGGGGGCGAGGTCGTCGCGGCCGGTGTGTTGCCTGAGGTATTGCGCCATCGGGATTCGCTCACCGCGCGCTACCTGCGCGGCGAGCTGCGGATTCCGATTCCGCCGCGGCGTCGCGTTGCCGACAGCGATCGAACGCTGCGGGTCGTCGGCGCAACGCACCACAATCTCAAGAATCTCAGCGTCGAATTCCCGCTCGGGCTCTTCGTCGCCGTGACGGGCGTGTCGGGCTCCGGGAAATCGACGCTCGTCACGGACATCGTTTATCAGGCGCTCGCGCGCCATTTCTATCGCGCGAAAGTCGTGCCCGGCGCGCACGAGCGGCTCGAAGGCCTCGATCATATCGACAAGGTCATCGACATCGACCAGAGCCCGATCGGCCGGACGCCGCGCTCGAACCCGGCGACGTACACGGGGCTGTTCACCCCGATCCGCGAGCTGTTCACCTACCTGCCGGAGTCCAAGCTGCGGGGATACGGCCCCGGTCGCTTTTCGTTCAACGTGAAGGGCGGCCGCTGCGAAGCCTGTCAGGGGGACGGCCTCGTGAAGGTGGAGATGCACTTCCTGCCCGACGTCTACGTGCCCTGCGAGGTCTGCAAAGGCCGGCGTTACAACCGCGAAACGTTGGAAGTGCGATATAAAGGAAAGTCGATCGCGGACGTGCTCGACCTCACCGTTGCCGACGCGCTCGAATTCTTCGAGCACCAGCCGCGCATCAGGACGAAACTCGAGTTGCTCAACGACGTAGGTCTCGGGTACATCCACCTTGGACAGTCGGCGACGACCCTCTCGGGTGGCGAAGCGCAGCGCGTGAAGCTCGCGACTGAGCTCGCCAAACGGGATACGGGCCGCACGTTGTATATCCTGGACGAGCCGACCACCGGGTTGCATTTCGAGGACGTACGGTTGCTGCTGGAAGTGCTGCACCGGCTGGTGGACAAGGGCAACACAGTCGTCGTCATCGAGCACAATCTCGACGTCGTCAAAACGGCCGACTGGGTCATCGATCTCGGCCCCGAAGGCGGCGAGCTGGGTGGACGCGTGGTCGCGGAAGGCCCACCCGAGAAGATTGCGCAGTCCAAAGCGTCTCACACAGGCGAATTCCTGCGCAAGGTGTTGCAAGCCGGAGATTGAAAGCGCAGGTTGACGGAGGGAAGGCGGTCGGATGAACGAGCCGACGTTGGTCGCCATCATATTCGTGTTCATGACCCTCACCTGCGGTGCGGCGGTCGTGCTGCGGGGCCCCATTGGCAAGGCCCTCGCACAATGGATCGGCAGCTGGTCGTCACCCGAGCACACGGCCATGGAAGCGAAATGGGCTGAGGTTGCGGCGGCGTCCAAGGGTATGCCGTTGGGCGAAGTCGAAAACCTTCGCGCGGACATGGAAGAGCTTCAACGCCAGCTCGCCGACGTGCAGGAACGCCTGGACTTCACCGAGCGCGTGCTCGCGCGGCGCGATGATCGGGCGGAGCGCCTCGCGCCGCCGGGAGGACGCTGATGCCGCCGGAAGGCGTCGCCTTTCTCTTCACGATCAGCATCGTCGGCGGCATCGTCCTGTTATTCCCGGTCGCCCGGGCACTGGCCGAGCGGATCCGCGGGCGCGCGGATGGCGGCGTGAAAGAAGAGCTTCAGATGATGCGTGAGGATCTGCTCGCCGAACTCCAGCAGGCCCGGCGCGAGATCGGCGACTTGGGCGAGCGCATGGACTTTGCCGAACGGTTGTTAGTGAAGAAGACGGAGCAATGAGCGGTCCCGAAGCCGTCGCCGCCGTCGTGTTTTTCGGTGGCGCCTTCGCGGTGCTGCGGCCCGTCGCCGCGGCGATCGCGAAACGGATTTCGGGCGAGCATCGCCGGCCCGCGCTCGAGCCGGTCGAGCGGGATCAGATTCTGGGTGAGCTGCAGGAGATTCGCCAGGAAGTCGCTGAGCTCGCGGAACGCATGGATTTCGCTGAGCGGCTCCTCGCCAAACCACGGAGCGGCTGATGGAAGACATCCTGGCGCTGTTCATCCCCATTGTGGCCGTGAGCGGATTCTTCCTCTGGATGATTTCGCTCTCGCCGGTGGGCAAGGCGTTAGCCGAGCGGCTCAAGCACGGGACCCTGCCGCGCGAGGGCGCCGGCACGGCGGAGGAGCAGGCGGAGCTGATCGAGAGTGTGGAGCAATTGCGCCGCGAAGTGGCGGAACTGGCGGAGCGAGTAGATTTTACCGAACGACTGCTTGGCCAGGGCCAGGCAAGCGGGCAGCTCGGGAAGCCGCGGGCCTGATGTCGCACGCGGAAACGGGTCATCCATCCGGGGCGTAGGGAGCGCGACAATGTTCATGGTGCAAGCAACTCCTCCGCCGCCGGGTGTCGATCCCAACTTCCTGGTCACTCAGCTCGTGCCGTTGATCGGGGTGATCGCCGTGGCGGTGATTGCGGGAGTGGTCGTGTACGGGTTCTTCAAGTCGGACCTGGCGGCCGCCATCGCCGAGCGGATCCGCTCGAAGATTCGGCGCAAAGGCATGAGCGACATTGGCGCCGATGCGATCGACGCCGGGCACGTCGCCGAATTGGAGCACAAGGTGATCGACATGCAGGGCCAGATCAGCGAGATGGCTGAACGGCTGGATTTTGCGGAGCGGTTGCTCGCACAGAAGCGCGAGCGCTCACTGCCAGGAGCATAGCACGCTATGGGGATCATTGATCGTCTCTCCACACTGATCCGGTCGAACATCAACGATCTGATCTCACGCGCCGAGAACCCGCAGAAGGTTCTCGAGCAGCTCATCATCGACATGCGCAACCAGCTGGCGAAAGCCAAGCAACAGGTTGCGGCGGCGATCGCCGATGAGAAACGGCTGTCGGCTCAGGCCGAGCAGGAGAAAAAGCTTTCCGAGGACTGGGAAAAGCGCGCGGTGCTTGCCGTCCAGGAAGGGCGCGACGATCTGGCCAAGCAGGCGCTCCTCCGCTACAACGAGCACGTGCAGAACGCGGTCCAGCTGCAGGAGACCTGGGTCAAGCATCGCGAGGAAACGGAGAAGCTCAAGGCATCGCTGCGTCAGCTCAACGACAAGATCGAAGAAGCCAAGCGCAAGAAGAACATCCTGATCGCGCGCCAGAAGCGCGCCGAGGCCCACAAGCGCATTCAGGAAACGATGGGCGCGATCTCGGATAAGAGCGCCTTCGAGACGTTCGAGCGGATGGCGGAGCAAATCGAGCACGAGGAGCGGAAACTCATCGCCGCCGCTGAAGTCAACGAGGACCTTTCGGGCGATACGCTGATCAAGCAGTTCCAGGGCCTCGAGGTCAAAGCCGACGCCGATCAGCAGCTGCTAGCGCTGAAGCGCAAGATGGGACTGCTTCCCGGTGGCACGCAGGCGGAAGCGCGTGCGCTCGGCACAGGCGCGAAAGACGCCGAGCTGCTCGAAGACGACGACGCGGAGCAGAAGAGCTGAACGGGTCGGAAGGGAATTCCTCTCACCGGTTGTCGAGCGCCACGTTCGTGGCGCTCTTTGTTGCGACCCTGCTTGTCCTGTTCGTCCTCAAAGTCATCGACGTCCTGCTGTTGGTATTCCTCGCGATCCTGGTGGCGGTCTACCTGTCGGCAATCACGGACTGGGCGGAACGGCGGTTCGGCCTCCGGCGCTGGATCGGTTTGGCCGTCACGGTGCTCGCCACCTTGGCGGTCATCGCCAGCATCGGCGCCTTGCTCGCGCCGCCATTGGTCGAGCAGACGCGTGCGCTCATCAGCAGCCTGCCGCAGACGCTGACAAAGATCCAGAGCGTGCTCGCGCGCTGGGCCAGCCAATATCCCGTGCTGGATCAGACGGACCTGGCGAATCCGTCCTCGGGATACGTCTCGAGTCTCGTCACCGGGACGGTGGGATTCCTGAGCGGCTCGATCCTGAAGTATGTGCGGGGCGGCGGGATGCTCTTCATCGAGGGCGCGAGCGTCGTGGTCATGTCGCTGTATCTCGCGCGGCAGCCCGGCCTCTATCGTGACGGTTTGATCTCCCTGTTCGCCCCCCGTCACCGGGCGATCGCGACCCAGGTGTTCGACGATGCATCGGCCACGCTGCGGGCCTGGGTCGTCGGCCAGCTCATCGCGATGGCGGTACTCGCGATGCTGACGGCCATCGGACTGCTCGCCCTGGGCGTTCCCTACTGGCTCGCGTTCGGGATCTTCACCGGCATGGTCGCGATCATACCGTTCTTCGGCTCGCTGTTCTCCACGATTCTTCCCGCGCTGTTCATGGTGGCGTCCGGCGACTGGCTGAAGGTGCTGCTCGTGCTGTTACTGGGCGTCGTGGTCCATGTCCTGGAAGGGAACGTGGTGGTGCCGCGGATCATGCAGCGCACAGTCGAGCTGCCGCCCGTGCTCACGATCGCGAGCGTGCTGGTGATGGGAAGCTTGCTCGGCGCCGTGGGGCTGATCGTCGCGGTCCCGGTGCTGTGCGTGACGATGGTGCTGGTCCGCCACGTCCTGCACAGTCACGTGTACGGCGAGCCCGGGCGCTTGAAGCCGGCCGTGCTGCGCCCGACGGAGCCGTGGTCCGGAGTCGAGCGGCGGCAAGTCGTCACGTCAAAGCAATGACGGTTCCCCAACATCGCTTTCTCATCATTGCCGACGGCGACTTCGGGCCGCTGACGTCGAAGACCGCCAACTCGTGCATTCGCTATTTCCCCGAGCGCATCGTCGCGGTACTCGACCGCACGCAGGCCGGAAAGACCGCGCAACAGGTGCTCGGCTTTGGTGGCAACATCCCCGTGGTCGGCGACTTCGAGCGTGGCATCGGGCAAGGCAAGGGAGCGACGGCCGTCATGGTCGGGATCGCTCCTGCCGGCGGGAAGCTGCCGGACGAATGGAAAGCCTGGCTCCGCAGCGCCATCGAACGAAAACTCGAGATCTGGAGCGGCCTGCACACTTTTGTCGGGGATGATCCCGAGCTTGGCCCGCTCGCGAAAGCGCGCGGCGTTCGCATCTTCGACGCGCGGCGGCCGCCGCCGGACATTCCGATCGCCGATGGCCGCGCCGCCGAAGTCGATGCGCTCGTGGTGCTCGCC
>DATGEQ010000042.1:0-48050 GCA_035309945.1 Gemmatimonadales bacterium
CGAGCCGTTCGCGGCGTTCGAGCTGTGGAAGTCCAAGGCGGAAAGACTCGCGGCGGTCGATTACACGTTTCACATGTCGGTGGTGCGGTTCGAAGAACGCATTCGCGCACAGTTCCGCGAGATCGTCAAAGCCGGCGTCGCGTCGTTCAAGGTCTTTCTCGCGTACAAGGGCGCGTTGAACCTCTCCGACGAGCACCTCTTCGCCGCCCTGAAGCTCGCGAAAGACCTCGGCGTGATCGTCACCGCGCACTGCGAGAATGCCGACGCGATCGACGCGCTGCAGAAGTCCCTGCTCGCCGCCGGAAAGACAGGTCCTGAATGGCACGGTCCGTCGCGCCCGCCGGTCGTGGAAGCGGACGGCGTCAATCATCTGTGCACCTTTGCGGAGCTGCTGGGCACGCACGTGTACATCGTCCATACCTCCTGCGCGCCAGCAGTCGGCGCGGCGTTGGCGGCACGGCAGCGCGGCGTAAACGTGTGGATCGAATCGGTGATCCCGCACTTCGTACTGGACGAGACGTACGCCGAGCGGCCGAACTTCGAGGGGGCGAAGTACGTGATGTCGCCGCCGCTCCGGAACAAGGCAAACCAGGACGTGCTGTGGAACGGCGTGAAGACCAGGCAGATCAGCACGATCGCGACCGATCACGCGCCATTCCGGTTCGATCAAAAAAAAATGGGGACCGACGCCTTCACGAAGATTCCCAACGGTATTCCGTCTGTGCAGGAGCGCGTCGACCTCGTTCACACCTGCGGCGTCGCCGCCGGGCGGCTCGGCCTGTCGGCTATGGTCGACGCCTGCTCGACGCAGGCCGCGAAGCTCTTCGGGCTCTATCCCAAGAAAGGCACGATCCAGCTCGGCAGTGATGCCGACCTCGTCGTATACGACCCGAGTTATCGCGGTAAGTTTTCCAAAGAGTGCAGTCATTCGAAGGTGGATTACAACGCGTACGAAGGCTGGGAGCAGAAGGGCCGCGCGTCGGTCGTGGCAGTTCGCGGCAAGGTCCAGGCACGGGACGGAGAGTTCGTGGGCGATATCGGCCGTGGCCAATTCCTCAAGCGGGAGCCAACACACTGATGGATTCGCAGACCGTACGTCAAAAGCACAAGGAGTTTCTCTTCCCCTGCGTCGCGAATTACTACGCGGAGCCGGTGGTCATCACCGCAGCAGAGGGCTCATGCGTGAAGGATCTCGACGGCCGCGAATACCTCGACTTTTTCGGCGGCATTCTCACCGCCGGGATCGGGCACTCGCATCCCGAGTTCGTGAAGCGCATCCAGGATCAGGTCGCGCGGCTCGTCCACACCTCCAGCGTTTATCCGACGGTCGAGCAAGTCACCGTCGCCGAAAAGCTCACCCAGATCACGCCGGGCAAGCTCAAGAAGAGCTTCTTCACGACGAGCGGCACCGAAGCGGATGAAACCGCGGTCATGCTCGCGAAGATCTACACGGGCCAGCAGGAGCTCATCGTCCTGCGGCACAGCTATGCGGGCCGCAGTCAGGGGGCGATCGCCATCACGGGCCAACAACCCTGGCGCGTGCTGCCGACGCAGATCGCCGGCGTCAAGCACGCGCTCTCCCCCTACTGTTATCGCTGCCCGCTCGGCCTCGAGTATCCCGACTGCGGCATTCGCTGCGCGCAGGACGTCGAGGATTTGATCCGCACGACCACGAACGGCCGTCCGGCCGCGTTCATGGCCGAGCCGATCCAGGGCGCGGGTGGGTTCATCACACCGCCCAAGGAGTATTTCGAGATCGCGGTCGGTATCGTGCGCAAGTACGGCGGCGTCTTCATCTGTGACGAGGTGCAGACCGGCTGGGGTCGCACGGGCGACAAGTGGTGCGGCATCGAGCACTGGGGCGTCAATCCCGAAATCATGACATTCGCCAAGTCCATCGCCAACGGCTTCCCGGTAGGCGCGACGATCGCCACGGAAGAGGTCGCGAACGCCTTCACGGGCCTCTCGCTCTCGACGTTCGGCGGCAATCCCATTTCGATGGCGGCGGTCGACGTCACGATCGACGTCATGCAGCGCGAGAACACCCCGAAGCGCTCCGCGGAGCGCGGCAAGCAACTGCGCGATGCGCTGGAGGAGTTCAAGAAGCGCTTCGCATTCATCGGTGACGTGCGCGGCATGGGTTTGATGCAGGGGATCGAGCTGGTCGAGGATCGCAAGACCAAGGAGCCGTCGCCCAAGAAAACCACGGCGTTTCTCGAAGCCTCCAAGAAACAGGGCTTGCTCATCGGCAAGGGCGGGCTCTACGGCAACGTGATTCGCATCGCGCCGTCGATGCTGATCAGCAAGTCGGACGTCGACGACGGCTGCAAGCGGATGGAGCGCGCGCTCGCCGAGGTGAAATGACGCTGCCGGCGCGGACGCAGCTCGCCAACGAAGATCTGCTGCCGGTCTCGCCCGAACGGCGCACTTGGAACTGGTGGCACATCGCGTCGCTGTGGATCGGGATGGCGATCTGCATTCCCACGTACACGCTCGCGTCCGGCCTGGTCGATCAGGGCTGGACGTGGCAGGCCGCGGTGCTCGCCGTCATCCTCGGCAACGTCGTGGTGCTGCTGCCGATCGCGCTCAATTCGCACGCGGGCACGCGCTACGGCATCCCCTTCCCCGTGCTCGCGCGCAGCTCGTTCGGCGTGCTCGGCGCCAACATCCCCGCGATCCTGCGCGGGCTCGTCGCGTGCGGCTGGTTCGGCATCCAGACATGGATCGGCGGGTGGGCGATCTATAAACTGATCGAGGCGATGTGGCCGGGCATCGCGACGTTGCCGGCGATGTTGCCGGCGTTCGTCGGCCTCAACAGCGGCGAGTTTCTCTGCTTCATGATCTTCTGGGCGATGAACGTCTGGATCGTGTTGCGCGGCATGGACTCGATCAAATTCCTCGAGACGTGGGGATCACCCTTTCTCCTGGCCGTTGGGGCAGCGCTGTTCGTTTGGGCGTGGGTTCGCTCGGGCGGACTCGGCCCTATGCTCGCCAACCCGCCGGTCGCCCCGTCCGCCCGTCCGGCCGTCGCGAGCGTCTTCGGGGCCGGACTCACCTCCGCCGTCGCCTTCTGGGGCACGATGGCGCTGTCGATTCCCGATTTCTCGCGCTACGCGCGGAGCCAGCGCGATCAGGTCGTCGGCCAGGCCGTGGGATTACCGGCGACGATGGCACTATTCGCGTTCATCGGGGCGGCGGTCACGAATGCGACGCTGGTGATCTTCGGCCAGCGGATCGCCGATCCGGTCGCGCTGCTCGCGCGGATCGGGGGGCCGCTGATGATCATGCTCTCGATGGCGGGCCTGATCGTGGCGACACTGACGACCAACATTGCCGCGAACATCGTCGCGCCCGCGAACGCCTTTTCGAACATCGCGCCGCACCGCATCACGTTCAAGCAGGGAGCGATGATCACGGCGATCATCGGCATCGTGATGATGCCGTGGCGACTCTACAACGACGCGGCGGCCTACATCTTCACCTGGCTGATCGGCTACGGCGCGCTCCTCGGCCCTGTGGCGGGCATTATGATCGCCGACTACTTCGTGCTGCGGCGCGGCGACCTACTCGTCAACGACCTGTACCGCCGGCACGGAATTTATGAATTCACACGCGGCGTAAACTGGGTCGCGATCCTGGCCCTGGCGCTGGGCGTCGCACCCAGTCTCCCCGGCTTCAGCGCGGCCTTGGGCGGGCACCAAGGGTCCGGCCCATTCGCGGCGATCTACAATTGGGCATGGTTTGTCGGTTTCCTGATCGCGGGGATCGTCTACACTGCCGGCATGCGCATGACAGGCGCACCACAGCGCAGCAGGATCGATGAGGGGGTCCGTGTCGTTGACTGAGGCTGCCGCCAGACTGAGCGATGAGCAGTTGATCGCGAATTTCGCGGAGATCGCGCCGGCGCTGACGAACGACGCCGCCCTGCTGGAAGCGAACAAGTGCCTGTTCTGCCACGACGCGCCGTGCACGATCGCCTGTCCCACGCACATCGACGTCCCCGCATTCATCAAGAAGATCGCGACCGGTAATCTGCGCGGCTCGGCGCGCGTGATCCTCGACGCCAATCCCTTTGGGCATTCCTGCGCGCGCGCCTGCCCGGTCGAAGTGCTGTGCGAGGGCGCCTGCGTGCTGAACGAGCGCGACGAGCAGCCGATCAAGATTGCGCTGCTGCAGCGTCACGCGACCGATTACGTGCTCGAGCAGAAGCTCCGCCTGTTCGCGCCCGGACCGAACACCGGAAAGCGGGTCGCGGTCGTCGGAGCCGGTCCCGCGGGGCTCGCCTGCGCCCGCGACCTGCGGCGCTACGGCCACGCCGTGACGGTGTTCGAGGCCAGGAAGCAGCCCGGCGGATTGAACACCTATGGCATCGCCGAATACAAGCTCAAGGCCGACGTCGCGCTCGCCGAAGTGCAGGACATCCTGGATCTCGGCGTCGAGCTGAAGACGGGCGTGATGGTGGACTCGCTCGACACGCTGCTGGCAAGCTACGACGCGGTGTTCGTGGCGGTCGGACTGGGAGAAACGAGGCGCCTCGGCATTCCCGGCGAGGAGCTTGCCGGAGTGGTCGATGCGCTTTCGTTCATCGCCCACCTCAAGACCCATCCATACAATCAGACAAAAGTCGGCCGGCATGTCGTCGTGGTCGGCGCCGGCAACACGGCGATCGACGCCGTCACGCAAGCGAAGCGCCTGGGCGCGGCGAGCGCGACGATCGTGTACCGGCGCGGTGAAGCCGATATGCCGTGCTATCACTATGAGTACGAGCTCGCCAAGCGGGACGGCTGCGCCTTTCGGTTCAATGCAACGCCCCAGCGCGTGCTGGGGAATGGCGTCGTCGCCGGCCTGGAGGTCCGCACGTCGGGCGGCGTCGACAGGATTCCCTGCGACATGGTGATCTTCGCGATCGGCCAGGGAGAACGGCGCGAGCTGGCCTGGCCCAAGGATCATCCCAAGGTGTTCTTCGGCGGCGACTGCGCGAACGGTGGAGCGGAGATTGTGAACGCGGCGGCGGAAGGCGTCGCCGCCGCGAAAAGGATTCACGAGAGGCTGACCAATGGCCGACCTTAAGACCACCTTCGCTGGCATTGAGAGTCCCAATCCCTTCTGGCTGGCGTCAGGCCCTCCGACCAACACATACGGCCAGGTCGCCAAGGCCTTCGATCAGGGTTGGGGCGGCGCGGTATGGAAGACGATTGGCGAGCCGATCATCAACGTCTTCTCGCGCTACGGCTCGGTCGATCTTGGCCAGAACCGGATGATGGGCTTCAACAATATCGAGCTGATCAGTGACCGGCCCATCGCCGAGAATCTCAAGGAGATCGCGGAGGTCAAGCGCAATTACCCGAAGCACGCGGTGATTGCGTCGCTGATGGTCGAATCACAGCGCAAGGCGTGGCATCAGATGGTGAAGCGGACTGAGGACACGGGCGCCGACGGGATCGAATTGAACTTCGGCTGCCCGCACGGCATGAGCGAGCGCGGCATGGGGAGTGCCGTCGGCCAGGTGCCCGATTACACCTGCCAGATCGTCGAATGGGTGAAAGAGGTGGCCACGATTCCGGTCATCGTGAAGCTCACGCCCAACGTCACCGACATCACCTACATCGCGCGCGCGGCCGTGAAGGGCGGCGCCGATGCGCTTTCATTGATCAACACGATCAACTCGATCGTCGGCATCGATCTCGCGACGTTCGAGCCGCAGCCCTCGGTGGCCGGCAAATCGAGCCACGGCGGCTACTGTGGACCCGCGGTCAAACCGATCGCGCTCCACCTCGTCTCGGCGGTTGCGGGCGATCCCGCCGTGAACATTCCGATCTCCGGGATCGGCGGCATTTCCACCTGGCGCGACGCGGCCGAGTTCATCGCGCTGGGCGCCGGGACGCTGCAGGTGTGCACGGCAGTGATGCACTACGGCTTCCGGGTCATCGAGGACTTGATCGACGGGCTCTCGAACTGGATGGAGGAGCGCGGCCATCGCTCGCTCGCCGACGTCCGCGGCCGTGCGCTGCCCCGCGTGGCCAAGTGGGAAGATCTGGACCTCAATTATCATCTGCTTGCGCACATCGATCAGGAGAAGTGCATCAAGTGCGAGCTGTGCTGGACGGCGTGCGAGGACGGCGCGCACCAGGCGATCCGGCGCCTGCCGCGCGACAACGGCGGGCCGGTCGTCGAGATCATTGAAGAAGCGTGCGTGGGGTGCAATCTTTGCGCTGCCGTCTGCCCGGTTCAAGGATGTATCACGATGAGGCGAGTGCCGAATGACTACGCGCCCGTGACCTGGAAAGAGTATGCGGCAGGGAGAGGCAAGCTCGCGCCGAGGTCGGAGCAATTCCATACTGCTATCTGGAGCCCAAGCTCCAAGTAGGAAGCTTCATCCAGTTGCGAAGTTGCGCAGACGGCGAAGCGGCTCCAAGCCCAAGCTGCAGGCGACAAGTTACTTCGTCGCTTCGCTCAATTTTCTCATCAACCAGAATACCGTTCGACCGCACTCATCGCGGATCGCAGCGACTTTGCTGACTTGGTCGCGAGTCAGGTATCCCAATCCAACTGCTAAGTCAATAATCGCCTCGATCTCATCGAGAGATGCTCGAGCGATACCGAGGTGCTTACGAAACTCCTTTGTCCCGCCACGGCTCGCTCCCTCAGCGATGTTCAGGACGACACTGGATGACGCTCGACGCCATTGATCCGCCAGACCGCTGCGCTCATCCGCCGGCAAACGCGCAATCAGCGGCTTAGACATGATCGCCAGCGCCCGCGCGTGTTCCCACGCTTTGAGCTTCTTGAAGTGCCCCATGGAGCGATTATGGCGAAACGCGGGAGAGATACCGTACCCTAATCGCGTGCGATGTTGCCTTTTCTTGCGACTCGAAGCTTGGAGCTGGGAGCCACGTTGCTGTCTGCGCAACTTCGCAACTGGATGAAGCTTGCGCCTAGAGACGTGTCGGCGGAGTTACTGACGGTACCGGAACCGACGCTTCCGGCTCCGGCGTAAAATCCTCGCCCGGATTGATGAATCGATCCCGCTCGAAATGGTATTGCTTGTCGTACAATTGCCGATACCGGCCATTCTTCGCCAACAACTCGTCGTGCGTCCCCCGTTCCACGATCTGCCCGCCTTCGAGCACGAGAATCTGATCGGCGCTCCGGATCGTCGAGAGCCGGTGCGCAATCACGAACGTCGTCCGGCCGCGCCGCAGCGCGCGGAGCCCGTCCTGAATTTTGGCTTCGCTTTCGGAGTCCAGACTCGACGTCGCCTCATCCAGCACCAGAATCCGCGGGTCCGCCAGAATCGCGCGCGCAATCGAGATCCGCTGGCGCTGCCCGCCCGACAGCTTGACGCCGCGCTCGCCCACGACCGTGTCGTACTTCTCGTCGAACTGCTCCACGAATTCGTCGCAGTGCGCGATCCGCGCCACCGCTTCGATCTCCGCCCGCGCCGCGTGCGGCTTCGCGAATGCGATGTTCTCGGCGATCGTGCCGTCGAACAGGAAGTTGTCCTGCAACACGACGCCGAGCTGCGTGCGATAATCGGCCAGGCGCATGGAGTTGAGATCGCGTCCATCCACGAGGACGCGGCCGCCGCCTTGATCCGGCCGGTTGAAGGCGAGCACCAGGCTGACCAGCGTGCTCTTCCCCGATCCCGAGGAGCCGACGAGCGCGGTCGTCGAGCCGGCCGACGCCCGGAACGAGACGTCTTTCAGCACCGGTACGCCGGGCTTATAGGAAAACGTGACGTGCTCGAACGCCACATCGCCGCGGATCGTGCCGAGCGGCTGCCGCGTGGCGTCCTCGGCGTCCTCGGTCGTCATGCGCCGCAGCTCGTGAATCCGGTCCAGTCCCGCGAACGCTTCGGTGATCTGCGTGCCGATCGACGCGATGTTGATGAGCGGCAGAGCGACCAGCCCGACGAAGAAGACGTACTGGATCATCTGGCCGAGCGTCATCGCCTGCGACAGGACGGCGCGGCCGCCGACCAGAATCATCACGATCGAGATGGCGCCGATCACGAACTGGGCAAAAGCGCCGACGCCGGAGACACCCGTCATGGTCGTGGCGACGTTGCGGAACAGCTTGTGCGCGCCACGCGCAAACACCAGACGCTCGCTGCGCTCCGACCGATAGGCCTTCACGATGCGAATTCCGCCCAGCGTCTCCGCCAGGCGGCCGGTCACGTCGGCGTTGATCTTCCCGCGCTCGCGAAACAGCGGGCGCAGCCTCGCAAACGCGTACGCCATGCCGCCACCGAAGAGCACGAGCGCCACGATCGACAAGGACGTCAGTTTCCAGTTCAACCAGAAGAGCACGCCCAGCGCGATGACCGCGGTGACGAGCCCGCCCACGAGCTGCACCAGCCCGGTGCCGACGAGATTCCGGATCCCTTCCGCATCGGTCATGATGCGCGAGATCAGGATGCCGGTCTTGGTGGAATCGAAGTACGCGATCGGCAGGCGTAACACGAAGGCTTGCACCGACTTCCGCATCTCCGTGATCGCCCGCTGCGCCGCCACGCCGAGAATCTGCGACAGGCCGAACGAGGTCACCGACTGCACGATCGTCGCCGCGCCGACCGCGACCGCAATGACGCCGAGCAGCTCGACCCGCTTCTGCCCGAAGACCTGATCGATCAGATAGCGCGACGACCACGGCAGCACGAGGCCCGAGAGGCGATTGACCAACATGAGGCCCAGCCCGAGAAAGAGCCTGCTGCGGTGCTGCCAGATGAGCACCCGCGCTTCACGCCACGCGTTCGAGTAGTTGGGTTTAGGCTTCTTCTCCGCCACGGCGAGAAGCTTACCTGGTTCCGGAAGGCCTTACTAGGAGTCCCGTCGTCGAAACCCGCACTTCGTAGCTCGCCCCGCCGGGCGTGGTCGACCCGGTGAACGTGGCCGAGCCGTATTCGGCATCGACGAGCGGACGGAGGACCCAATAGCGCCGCGCCATGTCGAACGCATCGAACGGCTTGCTGGTCGCCAGCGAGTAGACGGTGCGCTCCTGGGTTTGCTCGTCGCTCAGCGCCTGGTAGCGTCCGGCAATCCGGTCGAGCTCGTATACCGTTTCGAGCCCGAGCAGTGTCCCGATCGGCCGCCACTTCAGCACGTGCGCATCGACGTAGACTTGGTCGCCGGCGAGATCGAACATGTGCAGGCTCTTGTCCGGCAGGATGACGGTGGCGCGAAAGCGATGTGGGCCGATCGGCTCGGTCTTGATCGTGGCTGCCAACGCCTCCGCTGTGAACGCGCGATAGCCGTGGATGCCGACCGTAATGACGCCCAGCAGCAGCGAGAGCGAGAGGCACAGCGCCGCCGCGAGGAAACCGACACCGGAGCTCAGGTGATGACGATCGCGCCAGGCGGATGCCGCCGCGAGGATCAGCAAGACCGCGAGCAGATCGAGCCCGACCATGACGAGGCGGAGAATGCCAGTCATACCCTACACGTTAAGTGACGCCGGCCACTGGCGCGAATTCGCGCCGCATACCACCTTCGGGCCGGGACAACCGGGGCTGGGGAGAACCCATGAAACGCTCGACGAGAATCACGCTGGCCGTTATCGCGGCGATCATCGCGATCTTCTTCTACATGTCCACCGCGCGTGCGACGCAGGAGTGCACCGTCTGCGTCGAATTCAACGGCCGCTCGAATTGCGCGACCGCCGCCGGCAGCACGGCCGCCGAGGCGACCCAGACGGCGCACAGCACCGCGTGCGGCCCGGTGGTGAGCGGCATGAACGAGACGATCGCGTGCGGCAACCGGGCGCCGGTGTCGGTCGCGTGCAAGGGCCGGAGCGGGGGTTGACCGGCTTTGCCATGCCGCGCGTCGCCGTACCGGCGACGCTGCTTCAGGCGGGTGGCGGGAAATGCGATGGGGAGATTTTCGTGATGGAGCGTGTTCCGCAGCACGCCGGCCCCGAGACCGCACTCGATATGTTGAACCGGCCTGAGGCGTTCTTTCCCTTTCGGCCGAAGGACGATCCTGGCGGCGTGCTGCTCGTCGCCAAGGCGCGAACCGTGACGTTGGCGGTGCCGCGCCCCGAAACGGAAGACACGGCGCGACTTTCAGCCGCCAAACAGGCGAGTCTCGAGATTACGTTGGCGGACGGGTCGAAGCTGAGCGGATGGGCGACGCTCGAGCTGCCGCAGCATCACTCCCGCCTGCTGGACTATCTGAACGCATCGGCGCAACCGTTTTTTGGGATCACGACGGCCGATCGACTGCACCTCGTCAATTGCGCGCATGTGCTCTATGCGCGACCTGAGGACTGATTAATGCCGGCACGGCTGGATCCGTTCGTCGACGTCATGCTGCGCGAGCGCGCCGATCAGCTGTACCTGCTGCCGGACGAGCCGGTCACGCTGGTCAAGGACGGCAAGCCGCGCAAAGTGTCGAAGCAGCCGCTCACGGACCAGCACATCTACGCGTTGATGGTCGAAGTCGCGCCGCCCGAGGCGGCGGACAAGATCGACCATCAGTCCGAGACCGAGTTCGACTACGCGGCCGGCAGCGGCCTCGTGCGCGTGCGGATCGTGCCGGAGTCGGGCCGCCTGACCGCGGTCATCTCGGCCATTCGCCGCGAATCGAAGGAGCAAGCCGCCGTTCCGGAGACTCCGGCCGTCGCCGCGATCACCGCCGTCCGTCCAGCGGCGGCGCCGGCAGCGGCCAGGGTTCCCGAGCCCGCCGCCGCGCCAAAGCCGCCGCGCGCGTCGGTGATTGCCGCGGCGCCGATGGTCGAAAGTCCGCCGCCCGAAATGCCCGCCGCCGCGCCCGGCGCATTGCCGGGCGAGTTTGCAGCCTCGCAGTATCAGGCCGCCGAGCAGAAGCTCGGCAAACTGCTGCGCGCCCTGGTCAGCTCGGGCAGCTCCGACCTCCACCTCCGGGTCGGGGAGCCGCCAATGTTTCGGACGCACGGCGAGATCAAGCGGCAGTCCGGGACGGCGTTGAACGTGAACGACCTCGAGCTGCTCGTGCTGTCGATCATGCCGGAGCGCAACCGCGGCGAATGGAAGGAAGACGGCGATACCGATTTCGCATACGAGATCGGGGGCGTGGCGCGCTTCCGCGTCAATGCGGCGCGCGACCGCAAGGGGCCGGTGGCGGTATTCCGGGTGATTCCCGCGAAGGTCGTGACCGTCGAGGAGATGGGTCTTTCGGAGGAGGTCCAGAAGCTCTGCTATCTAAAGAAGGGACTGGTGCTCATCACCGGTCCCACGGGCTCCGGCAAGTCGACGACGCTGTGCGCGCTCATCGATCTCGTCAACCGCACGCGCACCGATCACATCATCACGATCGAAGACCCGATCGAGTTCGTCCATGAAAACAAGAAATGCCTGATCACGCAGCGCCAGGTCCACGTCCATACCGGCAGCTTCAAGTCGGCGCTGCGCGCGGCACTCCGCGAGGATCCCGACATCGTGCTGGTCGGCGAGATGCGCGATCTCGAGACGATCGCCATTGCGATCGAAACCGCGGAGACCGGCCATCTCGTGTTCGGGACCTTGCACACCACGACCGCCGCCTCGACCGTCGATCGCATCATCGATCAGTTCCCTGCCGACCGCCAGGCGCAGATCCGCGTGATGTTGTCGGAGTCGCTCAAGGGCGTGATCTCGCAGACCTTGTGCAAAAAGATCAGCGGCGGGCGCGTCGCCGCGCGCGAGATCCTGCTCACGACGCCGGCCATCTCGAACCTGATCCGCGAAGGCAAGACGTTTCAGATCCCGTCCATCATTCAGACGAGCAAGAAGCTGGGAATGCTGACGCTGAACGACGCGCTGCTCGAGCTGGTCGAGAAAAAGGTGATCGATCCCGACGAGGCCTTCATGCGCTCTACGGAGAAAGCCGGCCTCACCGCAAGTCTGAAGGCAAAAGGATTCAAGGTCACGCTGAGCGCGGAGGCGTGACGGCGATCACCACGATTTGAAACGCTGTGTGACCCCACCACCCCGCCGGACGTCTTTCAGGTGGCCGTTTTTGATGGCCACCTTTTTTTCGACGGAGGGTGCAATGCTTCGCAAATTCTTGCTGGTTGCAGCGGCGGTGGTCGTTCCCGCGCTGCTTTCAGCGCAGGGCGTACCAAACTCGCATGCGTCCAGCACCGCGAAGGCAAAGGTTGCGGCGCATCGGGCCACGCGGTCGCGCGGTAAGGCCGAGGGCCTGAGCCATCGCCCGGTCACGCCGGCGACGCCGGCGATGCCGGCTGGAAAGGGAGCAGTCGGGACCGCAGCCGTGCCCGCTTCTCCCGCTTCCCCCTCGGCGGCTCCCGCAGCTCCGGGGGCGCGGGGACAATCCGGCAGCCGTCGTCCGTAACTGACGGGTTGGTTGACAACGTGGAAGGTCGGGGCGCAGCATGCTGCGCCCCGACATTTCCTTAGGGACTAATCCGTCTGCAGGCTGTGCAGCAGACCGCAGCACGGCGAAATTACGAAGCACATGAACGCGCGTGTATGGCGGGGTAAGCCTTACCCCCTGGGCGCCACGTGGGACGGCCAGGGGGTAAATTTTGCCCTCTTCTCAGAAGACGCGACCGGCGTCGAGCTCTGCCTCTTCGATACCGCCGATCAAGCCGATCAATCACGAATCATCAACGTCCCCGAGCGGACCAACCAGGTCTGGCACTGCTATCTCCCCGACGCGCACCCCGGCCAGATGTACGGCTATCGTCTGCACGGGCCGTATGACCCAAAGCGGGGATTGCGATTCAATCCCGCCAAGCTCGTGCTCGACGCGTACGCCAAGACGATCACCGGCCCCGTGCGCTGGGACGACACCCCCTACGGCTACACGATCGGCAGTCCCGACGAAGACCTGAAACAGGACGATCGCAACTCGGGCGGCGCGATGCCGAAATGCGTCGTCATCGATCCCGCCTTCGACTGGCAAGGCGACCGGCCTCCGAAGATTCCATGGAATCAGACGGTCATCTACGAATGCCACGTCAAAGGCATGACGATCCGCTGCCCCAATGTTGCGGAGCGACTCCGCGGCACCTACCTCGGCCTTTGCGCCAAGCCCATCGTCGAGCATCTCAAGGCGCTCGGCGTGACGAGCGTGGAGCTGCTCCCCATTCAGCACTGCATTCCGTCGCGCTATCTGGTCCAACGCGGGCTCACGAATTACTGGGGATACGACTCGATCAGCTTCTTCGCGCCCGATTGCCGGTATGCCATCGCGGATCCCGTCTCCGAATTCAAAACGATGGTGCGGACGTTTCACGCCGCCGGCCTCGAGGTCATTCTCGACGTCGTCTACAATCACACACCCGAAGGCAACCACCTCGGGCCAACACTGGCGTTCAAGGGGATCGACAACCGGGCCTACTATCACCTCGTGCCCGACGATCCGCGCCACTATGTGGACTTCACCGGCACCGGGAATAGCTTGAACATGCGGCATCCGAACACGCTGCAGCTCGTCATGGACTCGCTGCGCTACTGGGTCATCGAGATGCACGTCGACGGCTTTCGCTTCGATCTCGCGCCGGTGCTCGCCCGTGAGCTGTACGACGTCGACCGGCTGAGCGCGTTCTTCGACGTCATCCATCAAGATCCCGTGGTCTCGCAGGTCAAGCTCATCGCCGAGCCGTGGGACGTCGGGCCCGGCGGCTATCAGGTGGGCAAATTCCCCGTCGGCTGGGCGGAGTGGAACGGCAAGTATCGCGACACCGTCCGCCGGTTCTGGAAAGGTGAATCGGGCCAGGTGCCCGATCTCGCCTCACGCCTGTCGGGCTCGGCCGACATCTATGAGTGGACCCAGCGCGCGGCGCACGCGAGCGTCAACTTCGTCACCTGTCACGACGGATTCACGCTGCACGACCTGGTGAGCTACGAGCAGAAGCGCAATGAGGCGAACGGCGAGAACAACGCCGACGGCTCGAGCGACAACATCAGCCGCAACTGGGGAGCCGAAGGACCAAGCGACGATCCGCAGGTCCTCGCGGCGCGCGATCGCGCGATGCGCAATTTCCTCGCGACGCTCGCGTTCTCGCAGGGCGTGCCGATGATCTCGCACGGCGATGAGATCGCGCGCACCCAGCAGGGCAACAACAACGCCTACTGCCAGGACAACGAGATCACCTGGGTGGACTGGACGCTGGATGGGCGCCGTCAGGACCTGCTCGAATTTGCGCGTCGCGTCTTCGCGATTCGCGCGGAGAACCCGGTGCTGCGCCGCCGCACCTTCTTTCGCGGTCAAATCGTCGAGCACCCCGGCGTCGAGGACCTCACCTGGCTCCGCGCGGATGGCGCCGAAATGACCGAGGACGACTGGAAGAAGGCGCAGACGTGCTCCCTCGGCATGCTGATCAACGGCGAAGCCACCGATGAGACGGACGACAAAGGCGAGCCGATCAAAGGCGACACCATGTTGCTGCTCGTCAACGCGGGCGACGCGGCCGTCGATTTCGCGCTTCCGGCAACGGGGGGATGGAGGGCGCTGATCGACACCGCGCGTGGCCCCAGCGCCCACCCACCCGCCGCTACTTACCCCGTCAACGCCTACTCACTCGTGCTGCTGCACCTCACCCCTTGATGGTCTTCGACGCTTCATCCCACGTGACGGCGGCGCGGCGGAAGTACGATTCGTTCGCCATGTGACAGGCGAGCGCCGCGTTGCGGCCGAACACGACGTCCTCCACTACCGGCTTCCGCGTGCGTACCGCCTCGAAGTAGTTCCAGAGGTGAGGACGGGTGTCGTCGAAGTCGGGTGTCGTGAACGTGACCGTCTCCGCGAGCGTCGGCGGCTGTCCCGGCTGGAGATCATGCTCCTTGTGCCACTGGGTGAGGTAGGCTTCACGCAGTGCGTGCGGATAGCTGCCCGTGTAATAGCACGGATACTGATCCGTGCCGCTCTGCGGTGAGAACGTGAGGCTGTTCCCCGTCAGCTCGAGGATGCCCTTCGACCCCTGAATCCGGTACTGCTCGGGCATCTCTGTGCCGAGGTTCAGTCGCATGTAGACGGGCACGTTGTCGGCGCCGTAGTAGTAGAGCGTGGCGTGCACGTCCGGCATGTTGCGCCCGTCCTTCCACCGCCGGATGCCGCCCATCGACATCGCCTGCTTCGGCGGCTCGTTGATGCCGAGCATGAACTGCATGCCGCTGATCAGGTGCACGAGCAGGTCGCCCGCGACGCCGGTGCCGTATTCCTTCCAGCAGCGCCAGCGCGCGAAGATGTTGGGATCGAGCGGGCGTTTCGGCACGTCATTCTGCCAGGTGTCCCAGTCGACCGTCTGCAGCGAGAGATCGGGCGGCGGCGGATACTCCCACGCGCCGCAGGGGTCGTTGCGGCCGAGCCAGCCCTCGACCAGCATCAGTTCACCGAGCATTCCCGACGCGACCATCTCCTTGGCCTTCGCGCAAATCTGCGAGCTGACGCGCTGCGAGCCGACCTGCAGAATCCGCCCGCTCTTTTTCACCGCGTCGACCATCGCCTCACCGTCGGCGGCGGTGTGCGACATCGGCTTCTCGATGTAAATGTCCTTTCCCGCGCTCACCGCCTCGACGACCATGCGTTTGTGCCAATGATCGGGCACGGCGGCGACGATACAGTCGATGTTCTTATCGTCGAGGAGCCGGCGGTACTCGCGCGTCGTCGGCAGATCGGGTCGCACGATTTCTTTGGCCAGTGTGTGGCGGCCGTCGTAGAGGTCCGCGGCGGCGGCGCACGTGACGCCCGGGAGCTGGATCGAGGTGCCGAGCAACCCGTTGCCCTGCATGCCCACGCCAACCATGCCGAAGCGCACGGTGTCGCTCGGCGCGATGCGGGCGCCGGGGCGGTACGGCTTCCCGGCGATCGTGAGGCCGGCGACGGCGGCGCTTGCTTCGAGAAATTCACGACGCGACCAATTGGATTTCTTCATGGAGGGTCTCCGTGAGATCCGGGGGTGAGCCGCGTATTATGCCGCCGCCCGGCAATGCCGCAACTACACCCCTCGATGCAGCAAAAACGCCCTAATTCAGCAGCCCTTCGCACCGTAGGTTGAGCGGTCATGCCGACGAACGGCGTATACACACAGGAGGTCTTACGACAGGGGGAAGTCGCCCTGGCGGGACGCGTCGTCACATTGTGGGAGATCTCTGAGCAATCCGAGGCGAAGGCCCTCCTCAACAGCCACGGGAGGCCAACGCCGGCCGGTAGCCTGCTCGATCTCGACGATACGCTGCGGCAGTGGGGCGCGCCGATCATAGCGCATAGCCGCTGGGTGGGATGTCGCCTTCCGGACGGTGGCCGCTGGTGCATCGCGCCCGTGCGTACACGACCCGCCGCGCCGCCGCCGCGTGGCGTCGAACGGCGCAGCCGAGATCGCCTCATTCTGGAGCTCGTGGGCTTGAGTCTCGGTATGCTCCACGCCTCGGACGCTGCCGCGCGATCACGTCTTCCACCGGCCGATGCGCTGTGGGAGCTGGCGCGACAACCCAGTGTGATCGCCCACGAGGTCGGCAATCCGTTGGCGGTGGCGCTGGGGCACGTGGACTTGATCGCCGATGGTATCCGCGAAGCCGCACTGGATCCTGGCTTCCGCGCCCAGATGCTCGAAGACCTCGCCCATGTCTCCAAGGGTATCGAGCAGGCTGCCGACTACCTGCGCTCCATCCAGGACAGGCCGTTCGGCGGCGTCGCGCGGCTGGCACGCTTCGACATCGTGCCGGTGCTACGCTCGTGCGTCACGCTCGAGCGCCCGCTCGCTCGCAAGCACGGCGTCGCGCTCGAGTGGCATACGGCGGTCGAAGGCGTGTACCTGTACGGCGATCCGAGCGCCCTGTATCAAGTGATGACGAATCTGATTCGCAATGCCGTGGACGCGAGTGAAGGGCGAGCCGACCGCGTAACGATCGGCCTATCTCACAAGGACGACACCGTGATCCTCGCGGTGCGCGACAAGGGACACGGCGTCGTACCCGGTAATCTGCCGAAGATCTTCGAGCCGGGTTTCACCACCAAGCCGCCGGGGCGGGGCTCGGGCATCGGCCTAGCCGTCGTCAAGGAGATCACCGAAAACATGTTCGGCGGCAAGGTCAGTGTGGAGACCGCCGTGAATGTGGGAAGCACCTTCCGCGTCGTCCTGCCGATCCCTCCGCAGCGCCGTTAGGGACTTGATCCGCCAAAAGGGCGAATCCTTTAGTTCGTTCGCAAACAGAACTGAGGCAGCGTACCACCGGCCAGCTGCAGACCTAGCGCGCCGGGTAGGTGCCGAGGACGCGGATGCTCGACGTGTAGGGACGCAGCGCCTCGAGCGCGGCGTTCAGATCCTGGCCGGTGTCGACGACGTCGAGATAGAACAGGTACTCCCAGGGCCGCCCAGGCAGCGGCCGGGATTCAATTTTCGTCAGGTTCAATCCTCCATCCGCAAACACGCCGAGCGCGCGATAGAGCGAGCCCGGCGTGTTGCCGAGCGAGACCATCAACGAGGTCTTCTGCGAGCGCGTGCGCTCCTGGGTCGCCGGCTGCCGCGCGACCACGAGAAAACGCGTGTAGTTCTCGGCGTGGTCTTCCAGCCCTTCTTCGAGAACCGTTCCGCCATAGAGCTCCGCGGCCAGCTTCGACGCGATGGCCGCGTCGGCTTGGGCCGCGCCGCTCATGAGATCGCGCACGCTGCCTGCCGTGTCGTACGCCGGCACGGGCACGATGTCCGGATTCGCGCGGAAGAAATGCCGGCATTGCGCCAGAGCCACGGGATGGGAGGCCACGCGCCGCACGCGCTCCCGCGCCGTGCGCGGCGCTGCGATCAAGCAATGACGAATGCGCACCTCGGTCTCGGCGACGACGTGCAGCGCGTGCGCGCTTAAGAGATCGTAATTCTCGTGTACCGAACCGGCCAGCGTGTTCTCGATCGGTACGACGCCGGTCGTGGCGGTGCCGACTTCGACTGAGCGGAACAGCTCCACAAACGTCGGACACGGCACGAGCTGAAGATCGGGCCCGTGCGTTTCCAGCGCCGCCGTGTGGCTGAAGGAGCCGGCTTCGCCTTGAATCGCGACGGCTTCAGGCATCGGTCACGGCTCCCTGGCTGCTGCTCGACACGAGGCGGGCGTACTTCGCGAGCACCCCGGTCGTGTAGCGCGGCGCCGGCGCCTGCCAGCGCGCGCGCCGCGACTGCAGTTCCTCTTCCGCAACCTCGAGCCGCACCTCGCGCCGCTCCGCATCGATCGTGATGCGATCGCCCTCGCGCACCAGCGCGAGCGGCCCGCCGACGGCGGCTTCCGGAGCGACGTGACCCACGACCAGCCCGTGCGTCCCGCCCGAGAACCGGCCGTCGGTGATGAGCCCGACGCTGTGGCCGAGTCCTGCGCCGACCAGCGCGGCCGTCGGCGCCAGCATCTCCCGCATGCCGGGGCCGCCCTTCGGGCCCTCATAGCGGATGATGACGACGTCGCCGGCATGGATCGATCCCGCGAGAATCGCGGCGAGGCACGACTCTTCGGAATCGAACACGCGCGCGGGACCCGTCATCGCATGCGATCCGTTCCCGCTGACCTTCGCGACCGCCCCCTGTGGCGCCAGCGAGCCGCGCAAAATCACGATGTGCCCCGTCGGCGCGAGCGGACGAGCCCAGGGACGAATGACGTCTTGATCGGACCTCGGTACCGCGGGTACATCCTTCAGCACCTCGGCAACGGTGCGGCCGTCGATGGTCAGCGCGTCACCGTGCAGCACGCCGTTCGCCAACAGTATGCTCATGACCTGCGGAATCCCGCCCGCGCGATGCAGATCGGTGGCAACGAAACGGCCCGACGGCTTCAGGTCACAGAGGACAGGCACGCGTGAGCGGACCGCTTCGAAGTCATCGAGCGTGAGCGGCACGCCGGCGGCGCGCGCGATCGCCAGGAGATGCAACACCGCGTTCGTAGAGCCGCCGATCGCCATGACGACCGCGATGGCGTTCTCGAACGCTTTCCGCGTGAGAATCTGCCGCGGCACGCGGCGCGCGCGGACGGCGCCCGCCAACACGTCCGCCGCTCGCGCCGCGGCATCCGCCGTCTCTTGATCCTCAGCGGCCATCGTGGACGTGCCGGGGAGGCTCATCCCCAGCGCCTCGATCGCCGACGACATCGTGTTCGCCGTGAACATGCCGCCGCACGATCCGGCACCCGGACAGGCACGGCGCTCGATTTCGAGCAGCTCGTCGTCGCCCATCCGCCCCGCGCCGCGCGCGCCGACCGCCTCGAAGACGCTGACGACCGTGAGATCCTTGCCGCCGTAATGCCCGGGTTTGATCGTGCCGCCGTACACGAACACCGCCGGAATGTCGAGCCGCGCGATCGCGATCAGCGCGCCCGGCATGTTCTTGTCGCAGCCGCCAATCGCAAGGAGCCCGTCCATGCGCTGCGCCCCGCACGCCGTCTCGATCGAGTCGGCGATCACCTCGCGCGACACCAGCGAGTAGCGCATGCCTTCGGTGCCCATCGAGATGCCGTCGCTGACGGTGATCGTGCCGAACGTCTGCGGCATGACGCCGGCCTGTCGCAGCGTCTGCTCGGCGCGCTTGGCCAGGCGGTCGAGACCCGCGTTGCAGGGAGTGATCGTGCTGTGCGCGCTGGCAACGCCAACGATCGGCTTGGCGAAATCGCCGTCTGTGAAGCCGACGGCACGCAGCATCGCGCGATTGGGCGCGCGCTCCAACCCTTCCGTGATTTCTTTGCTCCGAAAATTGTCGGTCACGACAGTCCCTCGAGCGCTTCAGCCACCACGAGATCCACGACGCGCGAGCCTATTTCTTTCGTGCCCACGGCGGGTTCACCGGGTCGTGCAATGTCCTGACTCCTGGCTCCAGACTCCAGGGTCGCCGCCACCGCTTCATCCACCGCGTCAGCCGCCTCGAACAGATGCAAGCCGTGGCGCAGCAGCATCGCCACGGTCGCGACCGCGCCGAGCGGATTGGCGACGTCTTTGCCCGCAAGCGGCGGCGCCGAGCCGTGTACCGGCTCAAACAATCCCGGCCCGTCGCCTAAAGACGCCGAGGGCAAAAGGCCGAGCGAGCCGGCGAGTACGGCCGCCTCGTCGCTGAGGATGTCGCCGAACAGATTTTCGGTCAGCACGACATCGAGCGACGCGGGATCGCTCACCAGCCGCATCGCCGCGGTATCGACGTAGGAGTGCTCGAGGCGCACGTCCGGATATGCACGGGCAACCGCCGTCACGGTCTCCCTCCAGAGCTGAGACACCTCGAGCACGTTGGCCTTGTCCACCGACGTCACGAGCTTCCGACGATTTCGCGCCGCCTCGAATGCCACCCGCGCGACGCGTTCGATTTCCGGGACCGCGTAGGACAGCGTGTTGACCGCGCGATCGCCATTGCGCCCCCTCGGCTCGCCGTAGTACAGCCCACCCGTCAGCTCGCGCACGATCAGCAGATCGACGCCGCGCAGGCGCTCGGCCTTGAGCGGCGATACGCCCGCCAGCGCCGGGTGAACGGAGACGGGCCGCAGATTCGCGTAGACACCGAGCAGCTTGCGCAGCGCGAGCAGCCCGGTTTCGGGCCGCAGCTCGCGCGGCGCGCCGTCGAGACTCGGGTCTCCCACGGCGCCCAACAGCACCGCGTCGCTGCGGAGTGCCGCGGCGCGCGTTTCGCGGGGGAGCGGGTTATTGAACGCTTTGACGCCCGCAGCGCCGATCGGGAAGATTTCGACCTGGATGCGAAGCTCGAATCGCTCGCGCACCGCCTCCAGGACGCGCAACGCTTGTGCGATCACTTCGGGCCCGATGCCGTCGCCCGGCAACACCGCGATCGTGTACGTCTTCATATCAGTCTCCGCTCATACGCGACGATACCGTCTTCCTCGAGCAGCGTGCGGCTGATCTCGTCGAGACCGCGCAGCAGCAACTCTCGGCCGTACGGATCCGCTACAAAGCGCGCCGAGAACCCGCGCTCATCCGAGACCATCTGCCGGTCGAGGTCGATCAGGATTTCGTGCAGGCCGCCTTCGGTGCTGCGGATCAGGGCATCGACCTGCGCAGCGGGCAGCCGCACGGGCAACAGGCCGTTGCGATAGCAGTTGGACGTGAAAATGTCGGCGAACGACGGCGCAATGATGGCGCGAAATCCGTAATCGGCGAGGGCCCAGACGGCATGCTCGCGCGAGGAGCCGCAGCCGAAATTCGGGCCCGCCACCAGAATCGTTGCACCCTGCGCCGCCGGACTGTTCAGCTCGAAGCGCGGATCCGGCGAGCCATCCGGCAAGTAGCGCCAATCATGGAACAACGCCGGCCCGTACCCGGTGCGCTCGACGCCCTTCAGAAACTGCTTGGGAATGATCTGATCGGTATCGACGTCGCGACGCGGCAACGTCGCGAGCCGCCCACGATGCGTCACGAAAGGCTTCACCATCCGCGCACGTCCACGAGGCGTCCTTCGATGGCGGCGGCCGCGGCCATGACGGGGCTCATGAGATGGGTGCGGCCGCCCCGCCCCTGCCGACCCTCGAAGTTGCGGTTCGACGTCGACGCGCAGCGCTCTCCCGCGCCCAGCACGTCGGCGTTCATGCCGAGGCACATCGAGCAACCGGAGTTGCGCCACTCGAAGCCCGCTTCGCGAAAGACGCGATCGAGCCCTTCGGCTTCGGCCTGCGCCTTTACGCGCTGCGAGCCGGGAACGACCATGGCGCGCACGCGCGCGGCAACGTGCCTGCCCCGCACGATCTTCGCGGCGGCGCGCAGGTCTTCGATGCGGGCGTTGGTGCACGATCCGAGGAACACGCGATCGATCGCCAGCCCCTCGAGCGGCGTGCCCGGCGCGAGGGCCATGTACTCGAGCGCCCGGGTCGCGGCCTGACGCTCCGCATCGCTCGCGAACCGCGCCGGATCGGGCACGCGTGCGGTGATGTCGGCGACCATCCCGGGCGTCGTGCCCCATGTGACCTGCGGGCCGATCGTCGAGGCGTCGAGCGTCACCTGTTTGTCATACCGCGCGTCGGGGTCGGTTCGAAGCGTACGCCACCGCTCGACGTCTCTGGTCCATAATTCACCGGTGTGCACGCGGGGCCGCCCTTGGAGATACGCGAACGTGACCTCGTCGGGCGCGATCATGCCCGCGCGCGCGCCTGCTTCGATCGACATGTTGCACACCGTCATCCGCTCTTCCATCGAGAGCGCGCGGATGGCGTCGCCCGTGTACTCGAGCACGTGACCCGCCGCGCCCGCCGTTCCGATCTTGCCGATGAGCGCGAGGATGAGATCCTTCGCCCCGACTCCCGGCTCCCGCCTCCCGGTTATGCGCGCTTCCATGCTGCGCGGCTTCTGCAGAACGATGCACTGCGTCGCCAGGACATGCTCGACCTCGCTCGTACCGATCCCGAGCGCGAACGCGCCGAACGCGCCGTGCGTCGAGGTATGTGAGTCGCCGCAGACAATCAGCATGCCGGGCTGCGTGGCGCCCAGCTCCGGCCCGATGACGTGCACGATGCCTTGTCCCGGCGACCGGAGATCGAACAGCTCGATGTCGAAGTCGCGCGCGTTGGTGTCGAGCGCCTCCACCTGCCGCGCCGCCACGGGGTCGGCGATCGCGCGCGATCCGCCGCGCGCGTCCGTCGGCACGTTGTGATCCACCGTCGCGAGCGTGCGCTCCGGCCGGCGCACGCGCCGTCCTTCCCGGCGCAGTCCCGCGAACGCCTGCGGCGAGGTCACCTCGTGCACGAGATGCAGATCGACGTAGAGGAGCGCCACGTCGTCGGTCACCTGCTGGACGACGTGGCTGTCCCAGACGCGATCGAACAGCGTCCGCGCGGACGTCACGCGCGCGCGCGCTCCTGACCCTTCGGACGCGTCGGGCGCGGCGTCACCTTTTCGGCCGCGGCGCGTTTGCCCTCCTCGGTCCACGGCATCATGGCACGGAGCCGGGCGCCCACCTCCTCGATCTCATGTTCCTGCGCGGCCTTCCGCAGCTCCTTGAAGCGCGGCGCGCCGGCCCGGCACTCCGCGATCCATTCCTTCGCGAACGTCCCGTTGCGGATGTCCGCGAGCAGCCGCCGCATCTCCGCGCGCACCGCCGGGCTGATCACGCGCTCCCCCCGCGTCAGGTCGCCGTACTCGGCCGTGTCACTGATCGAATGGCGCATGAAGCCCAGGCCGCCGCGATAGATCAGATCGACGATGAGCTTCAGCTCGTGCAGGCACTCGAAGTACGCCATTTCCGGCGCGTACCCGGCCTCGGTCAGCGTTTCGAAGCCGGCCTGGATCAGTGAGGTCACGCCGCCGCACAGCACCGCCTGCTCGCCGAACAGGTCGGTCTCGGTCTCCTCGGCGAAAGTGGTGGCAAGCACGCCCGCGCGCGCGCAGCCGATTCCCTGCGCGTAAGCGAGCGCGTTGGAGAGCGCTTGTCCGGTCGCATCCTGGTGAATAGCGACGAGCGCCGGCACGCCGCGCCCCGCTTCGTACTCGCTCCGCACCAAATGCCCGGGCGACTTCGGGGCGATCATCGAGACGTCGACGGACGGCGGCGGCGCGATCTCGCCGAAGTGGATGTTGAAGCCGTGCGCAAACATCAGTGTCTTCCGCGGCCCGAGCACCGGCGCGACGGCGGCGTCGTAGACCGCCCGCTGTTCCGGATCGGGCACGAGGATCATGATCACGTCGCCCGCGTTCGCCGCGTCGGCAACGGGCCGTACATCCAGACTATCCTGGACCGCGCGCTTCCAGGATGCGCCATTCGGTCTGAGGCCGACGATCACGCGCGCCCCCGAGTCGCGCAGATTCAACGCGTGCGCGTGCCCCTGACTGCCATAGCCGATGATGGTGAAGACCCGGTCGCGCAGCCGCGCTGGGTCGGTGTCTTTCTCATAATAGACGCGCACTGGTGCGCTCATGGCTTCTCCGGATGAGGTGGGTAATCGTAGGGCTATCGTCGCCTTCTTAACGCCCACAACGTTTTCAATCAGCAGCACGAGATTCTGGGCCGTCGCGTCGTCGACATCGATCTCGCACGACATACGCCACACGCCCGGCTGTTCATGCGGATCGACGGCGAAGTCCCGCACGGGCATGTTGCGACGCCGCAGCACCGCACACGCTCGGCTCAACGTCAGCAGATCGGTGCGCATCAGCACATTCACGGTCCGGCGCGTCGCGGTCATACCGGCGCCGCCTCGAGCGGCTCGGACAACGAGCCGCCCGGCACGATCATCGGGAAGACGTTGGCTTCCTGCTCGATGACCAGCTCGACGAGCGCCGGCCCGGGCTTGGCGTTTGCCTCACGCAGCACGTCGGTGACTTCGCTGGCGCGCTTCACGCGGAAGCCTGGAATGCCGTAGGCGGCCGCGAGCTTCACGTAATCGGGACTCCAGATCGGCGTGTTGGAGTAGCGGCCGCCGTGGAAGAACTGCTGCCACTGCCGCACCATGCCGAGGTAGCCGTTGTTGAAGACCGCGAGCTTCACCTCGAGTCCCTCCTGCACCATCGTGGCCATTTCGGCCATGTTCATCTGAAAGCCGCCGTCGCCGGAGATCGCCCAGACCGGCTCGTTGGGCCGGGCCAGTCGCACGCCCATCGCGGCGGGAACCGCGAATCCCATCGCGCCGAGCCCGCCGGACGTGATGTGCGTGTTCGGCCGCTCGAACGGATAGCGCTGCGCGACCCACATCTGATGCTGCCCGACGTCCGAGACAACCGTGCAATGCCCGCCCGTCACGTCCGCGAGCGCGGACAGGATCACGTCGGGCGACAGCCCACCCGCGAACGCCTCGGTGCGCGCATGCGCGAGCTCGGCGATTTCGCGCCGCCACGGCAGGCAATCGCGCGGCGCCACGAACGGCAGCAGTTGCCCGATCACCTGCCGCGCATCGCCCACGATGCCCACCCGCGCGGGGACGTTGCGGCCGATCGCCGCGGCATCGATGTCGACCTGCACGATCGTCGCCTTCGGCGCGAACGTCGCGATATTCCCGGTCACGCGATCGTCGAACCGCAGCCCGATCCCGACGATCAGGTCCGCGAGCTGGATCGCCTTGTTGATGTGCACTTCGCCGTGCATGCCGGGCATGCCGAGGTGCAATTCGTGCGATTGCGGGAAGCCGCTGATGCCGAGCAGCGTCGTGATTACCGGGATTCCGGTCCGCTCGGCGAGCGCGCGGACTTCGGCGTACGCGCCGCTCACGATCACGCCGCGCCCGATCATCAGCAGGGGGCGTTCGGCGGCGGCGATGAGATCGGCGACCGGCTGCAGGTTCCAGGTCTCAGGTGTCGGGTGTCGGGTGTTTGCTGACCCCCGACCCCGGAGACCCGGCACCCGGTATTCCGTCTTCTGGTTCTGCACATCTTTCGGCACATCGACGAGCACCGGTCCGGGCCGGCCTTCCATCGCGATGGCAATCGCTTCGCGCACGTCCTCTGCGAGGTCTTCGACGTCGCGGACGAGCACATTGTGCTTGGTGACCGGCATCGTCACACCGACGACGTCGGTCTCCTGAAATGCGTCGCGGCCGAGCATTGGGCGGCCGACCTGCCCGGTGATGGCGACCACCGGCGAGCCGTCCATGTGGGCCGTGGCGAGACCGGTGACCAGGTTTGTCGCGCCGGGGCCGGACGTCGCGACACAGACACCGACGCGTTGGCCGGCGCGCGCATAACCGTCGGCGGCATGAGCCGCGGCCTGTTCGTGACGGACCAGGATGTGACGCAAGCCCGTGTGGCCGTGGAGCGCGTCGTAGAAGGGCATGATCGCGCCGCCAGGGTAGCCGAACATCACTTCGACTCCCGCGTCGACCAATGTCCGACACAGGATCTGTGCGCCCGTCAGGAGCTCACTCATGGGTCACACTCCCCAGAAGTAGCTGCTCGAGAGCGCCGCGGTTTCGAGCTCGTCAGCGTGATCGGCTTTGTTGAGCGCGTTGATCAGGGCACGCGCGCTCGCCTCGACGACGTCGGTCGACGCGCCGTGACCGCTGAGCGACTTGCCGTCGACCCGCACCTGTAGCACGACTCGACCCAGACTGTCGCGACCCGGCGTGACCGACTGAATCGAGAGGTCGATCACTTCGATGCTGCGTCCGACGGCTTCGCCGATCGCGGCAAAGGCGGCGGCGATCGGTCCATTGCCGGTGGCGACAGCCGCGCGATCGCGCGTGCCTCCTCCCCCGCCCCCCCCCGGGGCCGTCATGCGGACTTCAGCCATTGCCGTTTCGGTGCCGCAGGTCACCCGCAGCGACATGAGGTTGTAGACCTCGGGCGCGCGCTGAAATCCGTCATGCAAGAGCGTCAAGAGATCCTCATCGAGGATCTGGCGCTTTTTGTCGGCGAGCGCGATGAACTGTTTGTACAGCTCATCGAGTGCGGTCGCGTCGGGTTCGTAGCCGAGCTCGCGGTAGCGCCGCTCGAGGGCATGGCGCCCGGAGTGTTTGCCGAGGACGATGCTCGAACCGCCGGCGCCGACCGTTTCGGGCGCGATGATCTCGTAGGTGAGGCCGTTCTGCAGCACGCCGTGCTGGTGGATACCGGCTTCGTGCGCGAACGCGTTGCGGCCGACGATCGCCTTGTTGGGCTGCGGGAACACGCCGATCTCGTGCGACAGTTGGCGACTCGTGCGCACGATCTCGCGCGGATTCACCCGGCAGTGGAAGCTCACGACCTGAGGGCGCACGCGACCGGCCATCACGATTTCCTCGAGGGCGGCGTTGCCGGCGCGCTCGCCGATGCCGTTGACCGTGCATTCGACTTGCCGGGCGCCCGCTTCGATCGCCGCCAACGAGTTTGCGACGGCGAGCCCGAGGTCGTCGTGGCAGTGCGCGCTGAGCACCACGCGATCCGTCTCGGGGACGCGCTCGCGGACGGTGCGGAACAGTGCGGCGTATTCGGCCGGCGTCGTATAGCCCACGGTGTCGGGCAGGTTGATCGTTGTCGCGCCTTCCGCGATGGCCGCTCTGACCACGTCACAGAGGAAGTCGATATCGCTGCGTGTGGCGTCTTCCGCGGAGAACTCCACGTCGCCGGTCGCAGCCTTCGCGCGCCGCACCGAGCTGCGGACTCTCTCCAGGCATGTCGCGCGATCGATGTGCAGCTTTTGTTCGAGATGCAGATCGGATGTGGCGATGAAGACGTGGATGCGCTTGCGCGCGGCGACCTGCAGGGCTTCGGCCGCCTGGTCGATGTCACGATCGTTGCAGCGCGCCAGTGCGGCGATGATGGGCCGCCGCACCGCCTCGGCAACCATCTGTACCCCGTGGAAGTCTCCCTGCGACGCGGCCGGGAAGCCGGCTTCGATGACGTCCACACCGAGCGCATCCAGCTGTCGAGCCAGGCGCACCTTTACTTCCGGTGACATCGCATTTCCCGGCGCCTGTTCGCCGTCACGCAGCGTGGTGTCGAAGATGATGACGTCCTGAACCATGGCTTCCTCGGGTTGAAGAAAAAAAAACCGCGAACCTGGCTGGGTTCGCGGCGACGAAACTTCTTGTGGTGTGATCTTGCTACGCGCGCGCCACGAACCCTCTCCTGAGCGTAAGGCTCAGCAGCAGACTAAGGGCGAGGAGCAGCAGCGCGAGCGACAGGTTCATGTGCGGCCGACTAATCTCCACCTGGGTCCGGGGTTGTCAAGAGAGCCACCGGTCGGATTTGAACCGACGACCGCTCGATTACGAATCGAGAGCTCTACCACTGAGCTACGGTGGCGATTGCGCTGCAACAGTTTACCACGTTGGTCGAGAGGTCTACGCCGCGTGGTGCCACAACCCGAGGAGCCTCGCGTCGCGACCGACCTAACTTAGTCAGGCGCCCCTCGATCCGGTACTCCGAGCTTTGGTGTCAGTCCCCCGTGCGTCGCTCGAGCAGCGCATCTACCGTTGTGCGGAGCTGCGGAAGGTCTTCCTGGACGCTTCGCCAGATCAGTTCATGCTTCACGACCGCGTAACCGTGAATGAGGATGTTACGGACCCCTACGATCTGACGAAGATGTGGAATCTGCGCGGCCAGTTCAGGATCCGCCTTGTCGAGTTGGTTCAGCGCTTCACCAATGATCTCAAGCTGACGCTCGACGGCGGAATGCAGCATCGCCTGCGCCCGATAGTCCGCTTCGGTCCTGCCCCGAATGAATGCGGCAATATTGTCGGCGGCTCGGCGAACGTCCCAGAGAAACGCACGAGGATCACGCGGCATACATCGTGGTGCGATCGCGGGCGATCTCCGCACGGATGTACGGATTCGTCACCGCGTCCGGCATCACGAGATCAACGGGGCGCCCGAGCACTTCTTCGAGTCCGCTCTTGAGGCCGAAGTACGCGTCGAGTCCCGGCCCCGGCCCCTCGTCCAGGAATTCAACGAGGAAGTCCAGGTCGCTGCGAGTCTCCTCGAATTCACGACGCGTGGCGGATCCAAAAAGATCGAGTCGGCGTACGCCGAAGCGCCGACACACATCGGCGATGCGGACTCGCTGCTCTGTCGTTACCTGGTACATGCACAGAATACTCAACGGCGGGTGTCGAAACTGCAAGCAACCGGTCTGGCTCGTGGTGCCAATGGTGGTGTCAAACGTTTCGTTGCCCACCGTCGCCGGCAATCGAAGGCGTCACCGCACATCGCTCAAACACAACGGCCAGCGCTGGCGTGCGCTGGCCGTGCAGGATTACGAATCGAGAGCTCTACCACTGAGCTACGGTGGCGGTAGGCCCAAACTTAGCGTCAGCCTCCGGAATCTGGTACTGCGGTCAGCTTGCCGTCTCACCCAGCGTAAAGAAGAACGTGGCGCCCTTGCCGATCGCAGCCTCGGCCCACACGCGACCACCGTGCCGGGCGACGACCCGTTGCACCGTGGCGAGGCCGATCCCCGTGCCGTCGAACTCCGACTCGGCGTGGAGGCGCTGAAACGGCGCAAAAAGTCGCTGCGCGGAATCCATATTGAATCCAGCACCGTCGTCACGGACGAAGAACACGGCCTCCTCGACGCCTTCTACCTTGCCGACTTCAATCGTCGCGATGGGGCGCTTCGACGTAAACTTCCACCCATTCCGCAGCAGGTTCTCGAGCATCACCGTCAGTAGCCGAGGATCACCCTGGACGACGAGCCTTTCGGACACGCGGGATATGACGTTCCGTTGAGGGTCGCGCTCGCCGAGCTCCGTGAGGACCCTCCGCGCAATCGCCGTCATGTCGACGCGTTCGCGTCTCAGCGTCGCTCGCGTGATCCGGGAGAGGTTGAGGAGATCCTCGATAAGCTGCCCCATCCGCAGCGTCGCCGAACGCACGCGTTCGAGGTAACCCAGCCCCTGCTCGTCGAGCCGGCTTGCGTACTCGCTGGCAAGAGCCTGGCTAAACCCATCGATTGCGCGCAGCGGAGCGCGCAGGTCGTGAGACACGGAGTAGCTGAACGCTTCGAGCTCGCGGTTGACGCGTTGCAGCTCGCTCGCCCACTCGCGACGCATGCGCGCCAGCTCTAAATGCGTCTGCACGCGCGCGAGCAGCTCCCGGGATGAGAATGGCTTCACGAGATAGTCGTCGGCGCCGGTTTCGAGCCCCGTGAGCATCGCCTCTTCGCCGGCGCGTGCGGACAACAGCAGGACCGGTACTTGGCTGGTCTGCGGTAGCGTGCGGAGTTCTCGCAGCAGGGAGACCCCGTCGAGCTGCGGCATCATAACGTCGCTCAATACCAGATCGGGAGGATTGGCGCGCGCTGAGTCCAGGGCAGCCTGGCCGTCCTCCACCACCTCCACCCGCCAGCGCGCCGAGAGAAGCCGGGCGAGATAGTCCCGCATGTCCGCGTTGTCGTCCGCGACGAGGATCCGCGGACGCGTGGCGCTGGGTGAATCCGGTGTGACGGAAACGTCCTGCATTGGAATCGATGAGGCGTCGAACGTTGCTTCGCCAGCCCCGATCCATTGCCCAGCCTCGAGGAGATACGGCGCCACCGCGGTCACAACCGGAGGGGCCGCACGATCGACGCTGCGTGCGGAGGACACGTTTGGGCTGCCCGTCGGGATCGTGACCTCGAAGGTGCTCCCCTGCCCCTCGATGCTCGCGACTCGCACGGCTCCCCCGTGGAGCCGGACCAGCTCCTGCACCAGCGACAGACCGATCCCTGTTCCCTCGAAGCTCCGTCCCTTGGCGCCTTCGACGCGATGAAAACGCTCAAAGATGTGCGGCAGCTCGCGTGCGGGAATGCCCGTGCCGGTGTCGCGTACCGTTAGCGTTACATGATCGGCGCCGGCACCCAGACTGATGACGATCTCGCCCTGGAACGTGAACTTGAACGCGTTGGAGATGAGGTTAAGAACGATCTTCTCCCACTGGGCTGGATCGACATACACCGGTTCAGACAGCCGCGGGCATTCGACCACAAGTTTTAGCCCCGCGCGTTCGACCAAGGACCGGAATGAGCTCGCCAGGTCGGCAGTCAGCGTCGCGAGGTCCGTGCGTACCCGCGACAGCTGCATGCGGCCGGCTTCGATGCGTGCGAAATCGAGCAGACTGTTGACCAGCCGCAGGAGTCGCAGTGCGCTGCGATGAATCGCCTTGAGGCTCTCGCTCTGAAGCGCCGGAGTCGGGAGCGCGAGCGCGTCCTCCACGGGGCCGAGGATCAATGTCAACGGCGTGCGAAATTCGTGAGAGACGTTGCTGAAAAACGTCGTCTTGGCGCGGTCAATCTCGGCGAGCGCCTCCGCCCGTTTCTTCTCGGCCTCGTACGCGCGCGCATTGGCGACGACGTTGGCGACCTGATCGGCGGTCGCGTGGAAGAACCGGCGATACCGATCATCGAGTGCACGGTGCGGGCTGAGGCCCGCTACCAGAAACGCGGACGGTGTCGATTGAGCGGCGCGAGACAACGGCAGGACGATAGCTTGTTCCAGCCGTCCGTTCCATCGACTGAGTGGGAGTAATCCGAAGCGCGCGGACAGGTCATCCACGACAACGTCGTGTCCCGTTCGGATGACTTCAGAAAATGGCCAAGAGCCTTCCCTGTTCTCCCAACCTCTCGCGGCGACGATCCGCGGCGCATCGGGGTTTTCATTCACAACGTAGAGCAGTACAAAGGGGAGATCCAACTCATTCGCGGCGAGGACCTCGGCCGCGATGCGGTACGCCTCGTCCTCCGATGTTGCGTCGGCCGCCTGCGCGGCGAGATCGTGCAACATCCGGATCTGGCGTTCGCTGCGTACCTTCACCGTGGTTTCCTGGACCGTGTTGAGGAGACCGCCGACCCGTCCATCATCACCAGGCACAGGGCTGTAGGAAAACGTGAAGTACGTTTCCTCAGCCATATCCCCACTCTTGATGAATAACTGCAGGTCCTCAGTCCACGTTGCGGGACCGCCGTCCTGCACGCTTCTGGCCATCGGTCCAGCCACGTCCCACACCTCGGCCCAGACCTCTGCGGCGGGTGCGGCGAGCGACGCAGGATGTTTGTCCCTCAGGATTGGGCGGTAAGCATCGTTGTAGAGGTGCAGCAGATCGGGGCCCCACCAGAGCAACATGGGGAACCTGCTGCCGAGGACGACGCCCAGCATGGTGCGGAGGCTTTGCGGCCAGGTCTCTACCGGACCGAGCTTCGTTCTGGACCAATCCGTGGTACGCATGAGCGCGCCCATCTCGCCACCGCCGGCGAACAAGTCGTTCGAGGGAGCGCTCACCACGCTAATTCAGGGAGAGGGAGTTGGCACCGCAAGCAGGGAAACCCCTACGATGAATAACCTATCTTGATGGTATGCGCCCTTTGATGCACCTGCGCAACGCGGTGCCAATGGTGGTGCCAAGAGATTCGGTGCTCATTGTCGTGGGCGGTCGCACTCGTCACCTCGCACCCCTGAAGTGCAACGGCCAGCGCTGGTGCGCGCCGGCCGTGCAGGATTACGAATCGAGAGCTCTACCACTGAGCTACGGTGGCGCGCGCACCTAACTTAGCGAGGGGCACGTCGTTGCGGTACTCCGTTCACGCCTCCAGCCGCCGCGATAGCGACGGTCGGCGGCGGTGAGGTCGAACAGCTCTAACGCGGAGACCATGTCGAGCTCGGCCTAGAGTTCGGCGTGAGAATCGCGATCGATTTCCCGTCGAGGCGTGTAAGGTTGACGTAAGGTTCGCCTGCTAGTATGCGGGCGTGTACCTCGTGCAACTCCTCTTCGTGTGCACCCCGGTCGCGGGATTGCTCGTGCTCGGCGCGACTCTCCGCGACGCTGTGCGTGGGACGAGATATCGCTCCGCGCCTGCTTCTCGATTCTGCGGTCAGCTACGATTCCAACAACGCCGTGCTCATGCGGCCCGCCATCACCTGGAGATTTCAATGAGACCTCGCAGGCACCACGCCATCGCGGGCTCGGCGCTTTTGATGTTGCTCGCCGGTGCGCCGTTGTATGCCCAGTCGTATCATGTCGCAAAAACGTTCACGCTCGGGGGGGACGGCGGCTGGGACTACGTCACGCTCGATACGGTGGGACACCGCCTGTTCGTCGCGCGCCAGGATCGCGTGATGGTGATCGATCCGACCAGCGGCAAACTGCTCGCGGAAATCCCCGGATTGAATCGAGCGCACGGCGTGGCGTTTAGCTACCGCACTGGTAAGGGTTTCGCGACCTCCGGCGGCGACAGCAGTGTCGTCGTGTTCGACCTCAAGACCCTGAAAGTTCTCGGCCGCACGACCGCCGCCGTGGACGCGGATGCGGTGTTGTTCGATCCCGCGACGAAACATGTCTTCACCTTCAACGGCGACGCCGGCTCCTCGAGCGTCATCGACGCGACGAGTGGTCGGCGGATTGGGAGCATCGATCTTGGCGGTAAGCCGGAATTTGGGGTGACGACCGGCACCGGCAGGCTGTACGTGAACATCGAAGACTCGAGCGCAGTCGCCGAAATTGATCCGGCCGCCAGGAAAGTGACGCGGCGCTGGAGCCTCGCGCCCTGCGAGTCACCGACCGGGCTCGCGATCGATCGCGCGCGCGCCATTCTGTTCAGCGGTTGTCGGAACGGCGTGATGGCGATTTCGGATGCAAAGTCAGGCAAGCTGATCACGACGGTGCCGATCGGGCAGGGCGTCGACGCGGCGCGCTTTGACCCCGCGACGCAACTCGCGTTCGCCTCGAACGGGGAAGGCACGATCACGGTCATCCACGAAGACGCCCAGGACAAATTCACGGTCGTCGGCACCGTGCAGACCAAACGTGGCGCACGCACCATGGAGCTGGACCTCAAGACGCACCGGCTGTTTACGGTGACAGCGGACTTTGGACCGCCGCCCGCGGCCACGGCCGATCGTCCGCGCCCGCGTCCGCCGGTGCTCCCGGGGACGTTCGCGTTGCTGGAGCTGGATCCGTAACGCTTCGAATCACCATTTGACGATCAACAAGGAGCTCACTATGCAGATCAAAATACTCGCCGGGGCCCTCGGGCTCGTGACGATCCTCGCGTCGCAGGCCTCGACGCAGGAAAGAAAACTCAAGCACTCACAACTCCCCGCCGCGGTTCAACGCACTGCCGACGAGCAGGGTAAGGGTGCCACGGTACGGGGCTATACGACGGAGCGGGATGGCGGGCAGACTGTCTATGAGGTGGAGATGACCGTGCACGGTCGGAGCCGAGACGTGACGGTCGACAGCACCGGCACCGTCTTGGAAGTGGAAGAGCAAGTCGTGCTTGACTCGCTCCCCGAAGCTGTCCGAACCGGCCTGCGGCTGGCCGCCGGCTCGGGTCAAATCACGAAGGTCGAGTCCCTCACCAAACTCGGCAGACTCGTGGCCTACGAGGCGCAGGTGAGGCACGGCGCGAAGCGATCAGAGGTTCAGGTCGGCCCGGATGGCAAGCCGCTCGCCCATCCTCAGTAAGAGGACTCGCTCATGTCCGGTGCGACGGTCAGAACTCTCGGTGGAGAGAGATGCCGACTTGGCCGGGCATGACGAGCGGGTGGAGACTGAGCCGTGGGTCGCGCGCGGCAAGACGCCGCACTACCTGATGACCGACAATCGTCCCCAGGATCGCACCAGCGACCACGTCAGAAGTGAAGTGGCGGTCGGCGGCGATGCGCGCGACGCCTACCATCCCGGCGCCGGCGTAGGCGGTGATTTTCAGGACACGACTGTGCGTATGTCCCGCGATGACCGCCGCGAGTGCGAAGGCCTGGGAGGTGTGACCGGATGGGAACGAGTTGTCGTCCGACTCGAAGGTGAATGGCTCGAACATGTCCGAGTCCCCGCTCCCGCTGGGTCGTTCCCGGCCGATCGCGGTTTTCGCGGCAAGCGTCAGGACTCCCGCCGCACTCATCGCGACGAGCGCATCGCGGCCGGTGCGCGCGAGACGTGGCGAGCGGACGGCGAGGCCCGCTCCCAGCGCCGCGACGCCGACGCCAATCTCCAGGGGCGGGCTCCAGCGACTCACGACGGCTCCCGCCTCTCGCGTCTCGGGTCCGGTCCGCAGAACCGCGCTGCGGATCGAGTTGTCGGCGAGTCCCGACACGAATACGCCGGCCGATCCGATCAATATTGATTGGACCAGCGCATGATGTCTCCGCGAAGCCACTGCAATCGGTGGGACATGCTCCGTGTCCGCAGCGGGAAGCGCTGTGGGCGAATACAGATTGAGGTCGGTCGTGTAGGCCGAATCGCGCGAGTCCAGCACCGGCCAATCGTCGATATGGTCCGGCGCGAACAATCCAGCCATGATCCCCATCGCATCGGTGATCGTATCCGCGGACGGGTTGTCGTAGCGGACCGTCAGGCGGTACGGATGCCGCGCGCGCAGATGCGGACCTGCAGTCCACAGCGCGAGCAGCTCGCGCGAAACCGCGACGACATGGCCCTGCGCGTCACGCTCTGCCGTCACCGTCACGACCGGCTTCGCCGTCTCGCGATCCTCGAGGGTCAAAGAGACGCCATGATCGTGCAAATGACCGCCTGCGGCAAGCAGATGACCACTCGTGGGAAGGACAAAATCGAACGTGCGCACGACTCCGCCGGGCGGTACGACAAAGGTATTGTGTCCGCCGACCTGCAGGTTGGCGTCCACGTGGAACGGCAATACGGCGAGTGGCGGCGGTTGCTGGTCCGGCGCGATGCAGCGCAGAGTGAGTCGCGCGTACACGCCATCGATCGCGGAGGCGCTCGTGTTGTTCCACATCACCCACAGGCCGAGGTGCTGGCCAACTCGCATCGGTACGCCGATGGTAGGTGGAATCGAGACGTCGGCCGTTTCGCTCCCGAGCGACATGAGCCGCTCGGGTACCGGATAAATCAGGTCGCGGCGGTCAAAATTCTCGATCGTGAAATGATGAACGAGCCTCCGCGAAAGCACACGACCTTGCGAGTCCACCAGTTGCAGTTGCACGCCGCGTAGCCATGTGTCGAGCGGCCAGGTGAAACGGGCGACCGGCAAGCTCACGTCCATCATCATATCGGTGGGCATGTCGGCCATCTGTGCCGGCAATTGGAAAGGGCCGGCTGTGACGATCACGTTACAGTGGTCGCGATCGACCTGCAGCCACGCTCGCCCGGTTGGGGCCTGCGGGAACGCCGCTTGCGGCGCGAGCGCCACAAGAGCGAGAGCAGCAGTCGCTGTTCGCAAATGAGTCTCTCTCAGGGTTTGAACGCCAAGACAAGCGCTGCGACCGCGAATACGCAAGTGAGGCCCCAGGACCCATCGAGGAGGTCATCCTCACCGCAAAGGTCGGTGACTGGGTCCGCCGGGTGCGGTCACGGCCGCCACGCCTCCCTACACCAGGTGCGCACCGTGTCCAGAAAGCCGAGGACTACCGGCGACGCCTGATCGGCACGCGAGATCATGGAGATCTCGAGCGTCGCGGACTTCTCCTTGAGCGGCACGAGCACGACGCCAGGATGCGTGGTCGGCTCCAACGTTGCCGGCATGAGCGACACACCGTAGCCCGCGCCCACCAGGTAAATCAGCGTGTGGAGATCCTCGACTTCATCGAACACCTGCGGCGTGAAGCCGCAGCTGTTACAGACGGCCGACACGCGCCCATAGAAGCCCGATCGCCGTTGCCCGAACAAGACGAACGGCTCTTTAGCGAGCTGCTTCAAGGACAGCCGATCGACCGAGGCGAGCGCATGAGTCGTCGGCAATGCCGCAAGCAGCGGGAGCTCGAGCACCGTCGCACAGGTCAGGACCTGCGATTCGAAATGTTGGACAATCAGTCCGACATCCGCCTTCCCCTGCTCCACGGTCACGATGGCATCGCGGGCGGGTGACTCGATCAACCGCACTTCGACCTGCGGGAACAGGCGGCGGTGCAGCTGTAACAAGCCGAGCATCCCGATGTACGCGGGGGTCGGTCCGCAGACCAGAATCACTCGACCCAACTTGCCCGCTTGAGCCGATTGGACCGCGTGCATCGCGTCAGCGGCTCCGCTCAGCAAGCGCTGCGCTTCACGCAGAAAGATCCGGCCGGGATGGGTGAGCTCGACCCGCCGCTTCGTCCGCTTGAGGAGCGTGACGCCCAGCTCCCGCTCCAGCAATTGCACCTGCTGGCTCAACGTCGGCTGGGCGACGCGGATGCGGTTCGCCGCTCGCGTGAAATGCAGCTCTTCGGCGACCGCGACAAAGTAGCGCAACTGGCGCAAGTCCATGGCACCTATTTAGTACGTCGCCACCCGAAACGCATCAGCTCGTGCCAGAATGGCTGGCCAAACCCGTAGGCGGCCAGGATCGCCGCGACCACCGCGACAGCCTGGACGCTCTCGATGCCCTCGTGAGTCCAGTACACGTCCGCCAGCCGGAGCCAGAGCGCAAACTCGTCGAGCGTCAGGCCGAGGGCGACGCCAAAGACGATCGCGATGCGCAGATGCCAGCGTTCCCCACGGCTCGCGAGCGCGCCGAAACCGGTCACCATGAGGAGCAGAATGCCCCAGAACAGATGGTGAATGTGCAGCCCGGATTTCGTGATCACGTCACGAAACGGACCGTGCGGGAACACCTGATAATGAATGATCGCCGTGAACGATCGCAGGAGAGCCACCGTCGCGAGAAACGCTGCGAGGATGCGAAGCGCAACGCGGCGAGAGAGGCTGAGTTTCCGGTAGTGCGCGCGAAGCTTCTCGTTCTCCATGCTTGATACTATCGGGGGTTTGGGCGCAGCGAGCGCACCGATTTGCGACTCGCGGGCCGCTCGGGATTAATTCTCTTGGCCTCCCCCGTTAGGCGTGCCCCGCCCAAGCGGCCTCACCGGGCGTATACGGCACGCACGGATCGAACCGCCCAGGCGTTTCCCGATACCGTTGCGCCTGCGTGCAGCCGATTTCCGATGTGAAGTAGCCGAGCACTGCCAGCTCTTTCATCAGACGGAAATAGTGCGGCGGGGCGTCCGGTCCCTTCGTCTTCGTGTAGGAATTCTGTTCGGTGTCGAGCTGTTGGAGCAGGGCCAATCGCTCGGCCGGCGTCTTGGTCATGAACCCCGTGCCGCTCAGCTTCTGCAGGCCGTCCCGGAAAATGGCCTGCTGCTGGTCGTCGTACGAATCGGTCACCATGAGGGCCATGAATGGGCCGGTATGCGCCGCTTTCGCCCCAGGCGTCTTGGTGTCCGGCAGGATGGTGTCCGCGACTTCGTCCAGGAGGGCCACATCCTGGGCCGTGAAATCTCCGACGCGGCGCGTCGTGGCGGCGCGCGCGTGTGCCCGTTCGACCGCAGTGAGCAGGCCGCCGCTCGCCAGCGCGAAGCCGCCAAGCAGCACCGTCACGCGTTTTATTGCTTCGCGCCGATCAATTCCCGTCGGGGCCGAGCTTTGCGCCGCGATTCTTGAAATGTTCTTATCCATAGGTGGCTCTTGTCCTCCGGAAAAGTATTCGGGCTAAAGATTGCGGCGCTTCAGCTCGTTCACCGCATGATCAGCGGCACGCGCCGTCATCGCCATGTAGGTGAGCGACGGATTCACACAGTTCGACGAAACCATGCCCGAGCCGTCGGTCACGAAGACGTTGGGCGCATCCCACACCTGGTTATGCGAATTGAGCACGGACGTTTTGGGATCCTTCCCCATGCGCGCCGTCCCCATCTCGTGAATCCCCATGCCCGGCCAATAGCCGCCGTCATAGGTGTGCACGTCCGTCACCCCGGCCGCCTCGAGCATTTCCGCCATGTCGTTCATCATGTCCTTGCGCATCAGCCGCTCGTTCTCACCGGTGGCGCAATCGATCGCGAGGACCGGCATGCCCCACTTGTCTTTCTTGTTGGGATCGATGGTGACTTTGTTCGCGTGGTTGGGAAGCATCTCACCGAACGCCGTACCGCCGATCGACCACTCGCCGGGCTGCGCCATCGCGTCCTTGAACGCACCGCCCACACCCAGCTCGGCCACGGCCCGTCCCCAGCCCTCGCGGCTGGCGCCGCCCTGATAGCCGAAGCCACGCAGATAGTCGCGCTTGTCGCCGAGAACATTGCGGTATTTCGGTATGTAGAAGCCGGTCGGACGGCGACCGAAGTAGTACTTGTCCATCAAACCCGGAATCGTTCCTGACGCGCCCACGCGGAAGTGATGATCCATGAGATTGTGGCCCAGCTCGCCCGAGCTCGAGCCGAGTCCACCGGGCCAGACGTTGGTCGCGGAGCGCAGCAGCAGCCAGGTCGAATTCAGCGTCGACGCGCACAGGAAGATGACCTTCGCGGTATAGTCGCTCCACTGATTCGTCATTGCATCGAGCACCCGCACGCCGGTCGCCCGCTTCTTATCCTTGTCGTACAGGACCTCGCTGACGATCGCGAACGGCCGCAGCGTCAGCCGCCCGGTAGCCATCGCCGCCGGCAGCGTGGACGACTGCGTGCTGAAGTACCCGCCGAAGGGACATCCCAGCCAGCACGCGTTGCGATACTGACATTGCGCGCGCCCGGGCAGCGGTCGCGTGAGATTCGCCGTTCGCCCTGCAATGATTCGCCGCTTGCCGTCGAAGTGTCGCTTCAGCCGGCCCGCGACCAGCTCTTCGCCGCAATTGAGCGGCATCGGCGGTTGGAACTGTCCGTCGGGAAGCTGCGGCATGCCCTCGATCGAGCCTGAGATGCCGGCGTGGCGTTCGACATAGTCGTACCAGGGGGCCATCTCGGCATAGCGAAGCGGCCAATCGATGGCGATGCCGTCCTTCGCATTTGCCTCGAAGTCGAAATCGCTCCAGCGCAGGCTCACGCGACCCCACATCAACGAGCGGCCACCGACGTGATAGCCGCGATACCAGTCGAACCGTTTCACTTCCGTATACGGCGAATCTTGATCGGACGCCCACCAATCCAGGTTCTTTTCGTTGAGCGGATAGTCGCGCTTCAGGACGGGGTACGCAGCCTCCATGGCGCGGGTTCGTCCGCCACGATGCGGATACTCCCACGGGCCTTTCGTCGCGTTCACATAATCCTTGATGTGCTCGATGTTCTTGCCGCGCTCGAGCAGCAATACCTGGAGTCCCTTCTCCGTCAGCTCCTTCGCGGCCCAGCCGCCGGAGATACCCGATCCAACCACGATGGCATCGTAGCTCTGTGCCTGCACAATCCCTCCTCGAGAGTCGGCTATTGGGTGTTCTTGTCCGTCCGACGCGCCACGACGTAAGCGACCGTATCCCAGCAATTGTGGAGTCCGATACTCAAAAGCAGCAGCGATACGGCGGCGAGCGTGAACAGCGCCCAGTTCTGATCGTGCGCCATGCCGGCGGCGCCGACAAACAACGACGCGTAGCCGATCATCGGAAGCACCAGGTGCCACATCCAATCCTCGAGCACCGGCGTATAGCCCGAAACGCGCTGTCGCAGCATACGACGGAACACGATCAAGACATAGATGACGCCGGCGAGCGCCATCGCTCCTACGACATGAGCGGGATTCTGGAGCCGCTGCCACGGCGCGCTGAGCACCGCCGAGAGCATGAGCACCGCCGCAAAATGGATGACGTTGGGCGTTCCGAACGCATTCAGCGTGTCCGGACTGCGCGGCAAATTCGTGTCGGCGACGAGCGTAACCACCACGAACATCAAACCGGTGAGTGCCCCGCCCGCAGAGCCGACAATGACGTAGAAGCTTTCCCACTGCGAAAGAACAGAATGGGCCGATGGCTCCATCAGCCCATTCTATCTCTCGTCACGGCCGGCCGGAATACCGCTTACATGTGCTCGCGCCGCATCATCGCGGCGACTGCCGCATCCACCTTCTGACGCTGCGCGTCCGTGAGGAGCGCGCGGGACTGGGCGGCGTTGGTCAGTCCCGCCCAATGCGCCTTTGCCATTGCGGCCTGCGCCGCCTCGAAGTGCGGGCGCAGCGCGTTCGTGTCGGGCGCGGCGGTCTGGAACGCCTCGGTCAACTCGTCCAGGTGCGTCTTGATGTCGCTTTGGGCAGCGTCGTGCGCGGCTCTGTTGGCGGTTTGGAGAGCGGTGAGTTTGCTGACTTGGTCGGCGGTGAGGTTCAGCGAGTCTTTGTGCGCCAGCAGACTGCCCGGCATGTACGCCATGACCCGCATCATCGGCGCCATCATTTCGCGCATCATGGCCATCATTTCTTCGTTACCACCGCCGGCCATGCCAGGCCGGCGCATGCCGGCGCGCGGGCGGGCGGCCGGCCGGCGCGCGTGCGATGTATCCTGTTGCGCCGCGAGAGGGGCGGCGACCAAACAAGCAGCCGTCATGATGAGGGCGAGCGATTTCATGAGTGGTCTCCAATGAGAAGGGTTTATCGTTCTGCTATGATATCCGCGGGTTCCGGCCTGGCGGAAGGCTCTACCGCTCCGTTTATACTTGAAACGTCTGAAATTCGTGAGCATGTGGGCTCGTGACACGGCTTGAGGAGTGGATCGAGCCGCGATGTGCGGCCGAGGGGACGGGTGGTCGTTCCGCGTTTCGGCTGCTGCCGACAGGCGTGGATGCATTCGTTGCGCGCGCCGTCTTGATCGAGCTGGCGGAGCGCTCGCTCGATCTGCAGTACTACATTTTCCATCCCGACGAGACCGGGTCGCTGATCATCGATCGCCTGATCGCGGCGGCCGATCGCGGCGTGCGCGTGCGCATCCTGCTCGACGACTGGGGCACGCTCGAGAAACGGGATGACATGGTCGCCGCGCTCGACGCGCATCCCAATATCGACGTCCGCCTGTTCAATCCCTACCGCCACCGCTCGGGATTGCTCCGCCTGGCCGAGCTGCTCACGAGCTTCGCGCGGGTGAACCGCCGCATGCACAACAAGCAGTTCATCGCCGATGGCATCGCCACGATCCTGGGCGGGCGCAACATCGGGGACGAGTACTTCAGCCGCGGCGAGCTCGATTTTCAAGATGTCGACGTCTTGGGTGGCGGACCGATCGCACAGCAATCGACCGCGAGCTTCGAAGCCTACTGGGCCAGCGACTTCGCCGTCTCGATCTCCCGTCTCGGCACGTTCGCTTCTGTGGATCCCGCCACGTTCGCGTTGGCGCGCGGCCGGCTGCGTGACCGCTGCGAGCAGCTGCACGACAGCACCTATGCGCGGGCGCTCGCCGGCTCCGACCTCGCGCGCGATTTGCGCGCGCACAACCTGCACCTGCACTGGGCGGACGCGCGCGTTATCGCCGATCCCCCGGATAAGCTCAAACAGCCGGCGGGCACGCGCAGCGAGCGGTACCTGCGTGGCCAGATCACACCCTATGTGCTCGCGGCGCGCTCGGATTTGCTCGCCGTGTCTCCGTATTTCGTGCCCGGCAAGGCGGGCGTCGCATTGTTCGGGGAGCGCCGGCGCGACGGGATCGGCGTTCGCGTGCTGACAAATTCTCTCGCAGCCACGGATGTATGGCTGGTGCATGCCGGTTACATGAAGTACCGGCGCCCCTTGCTCGAGGAAGGCGTGAGGCTGTACGAGCTGCGGCCCGAAGCGGCGGGCGCCGGTGGACGGCGTGCGTCACGGGCAACGATCGGATCCTCGCGCGCCAGCCTGCACGGCAAGACGTTCGTCTTCGATCGCGCATCGGTGTTCATCGGATCGGTCAACCTCGACCCGCGCTCGCTCGACCAAAACACCGAGGTGGGCGTTCTCGTCCACAGCCCGGAACTGGCCGCCGAAGTCGCGGCGCTGTTCGAGCGCTGGGCCAGTCCCCAAATGGCGTACGAAGTCACCGAAGGATCGAACGGCGACCTCCATTGGACCGGCGGCTATACGTCTGAACCGGGCGCGGGCTTTTGGCGCTCCCTCGCCGCGAAATTCTTCTCTCATCTCCCGATCGACGCGCTGATTTGATCGTCCATCTTCTCGACGGCACCTACGAGCTGTTCCGGCATTTCTACGCGATGCCGAAACAACAGGATCGCGACGGTCTCGAGGTCGCCGCGATCGTTGGCGTGCTGGGCTCCGTCCTCGGCATGCTGGAGAGCGGGACGACGCACATCGGCGTCGCGACCGATCATGTGATCGAATCGTTCCGGAATGACCTCTGGGCCGGCTACAAGACGAGCGAGGGGATCGAGCCCGACCTGCTCGCGCAGTTTCATCCGCTGGAGGACGCGCTGCGCGCCATGGGCGCAGTCGTGTGGGCGATGGAGGAATTCGAGGCGGACGATGCACTCGCATCCGCAGCGCGGCTGGCCGCCGAGGCTCGGGAGGTCGAGCAGGTCGTGATCTGCACGCCGGACAAGGATCTCTCGCAATGCGTCAGCGGCACGCGCATCGTCCAGCTCGATCGCCGCAAGCGCGAGCTCCGGGACGAGCGCGGCGTCGTCGCTCGGTTCGGCGTGGGCCCAGCCTCAATCCCCGACTACCTGGCGCTGGTAGGGGACTCCGCGGATGGCTACCCCGGGATTCGCGGCTGGGGTGAGAAGGCGTCCGGCGCGGTGTTGGGCCGCTACGCGCATCTCGAGGCCATCCCCGCGAACGCCGCGCAATGGACCGTACCGGTGCGCGGCGCGGCGCGCTTGTCTGCCGCGCTCGAAGAAAATCGCACGCTCGCGCTGCTATTCCGCACGCTCGCCACGCTGCGACTCGATGTGCCGGTGTTTGCAAATGTGAACGAGCTGCGGTGGGGCGGTCCGTTGCCGGAGTTCCAGCATGTAGCGAAGCGGTTGCGCGTGCCTGCGCTCTGGGACCGAGCGCGCCGCATCCCCCTCAGGGATTAATTCGACCAGCCACTTTGCTGGCGTTATCCGCAAGACCAAACTGAGTTAATGGACATTCGCTGGATTCTGGCGCCCGCGGCAGCGCTGCTGCTCGCTCCGGCACCACGTGAGGGCGTGGCCGTCCACTGGGCCGAGGGCACCGTGCACGGCTTTCTCGAGCTGCGGTCGCAAAACAACGAGCTGCTCGCCGAGGGCGACCAGCTGCAGGTGCCGCGCGACTCCGACATCGAGAGCCGCCTGGTCTTTCATTTCAACGACAGCTCGGTCTTCCGCGAGACCGTGACGTTCACCCAACACGGCGTCTTCCGATTAGAGAGCTACCATCTCGTGCAGAACGGCCGCGCGTTTGCGGCGGACCTGGACGTGACGTTGTCGGGCGACGGTCAATACGCGGTGACCAGCACCTCGCATAAAGATGGAAAGCAGGACCATTACTCCGGTAAGCTCAATCTCCCCGCCGACGTCTACAACGGCCTGATTCCGGTGATCGGGAAAAACCTCGACCGCCAGAATGCGCAGACGGTGCACGTTGTGGCGTTCACGCCCAAGCCCATCGTGATTCCGCTCGAGTTCGTCCCGAGAGCGCAGGATCCGGGGGTGGTGCGGTACACGCTGAAGCCTAAACTCAATCTGCTGCAACGCGTCGGCGCGGCACTCAAGCACCAGACGCCGCCCGACAGCTACCTGTGGATCGTGACCAAGGACGTTCCCGCGTTCGTTCGCTTCGAAGGGCCGATGTATTCGGGACCGATATGGCGCGTGGATCAGAGGAGCCCGCGCTGGTCCGGCGAGCGACCGCGAACCTGAAATGACACGCGCGGTCCTCAGCGTGTTGAGTATCTCCGTCGTCCTGATGGGCTGCGGCCAGAGCCACGTAGAGTCTATAGGGACATAACTGGAACAGCGCGCCCCGGGACAATCTGTCAAGCGATGTAATCCGGAGTGCACATCAGCTTAGGTCGTCAGCGAATGATGACTCTGCCGTGCATGGTGGGGTGCAGGGTGCAGGCGTAGCGCGCCGTCCCCCGTGCGCGCCCGATAAACCGACCCGCCTGCCCCTGCGTGAGCTGCCCTGTGTCCCAGGTGATGCGACCACTCGCGGTCGCGGTGTGCGGTACGATATCCTGATTGATCCAACGCACCGTGTCGCCGACCGCGACGGTGATCACCGCGGGATGAAATTCCATCCCGCGGATTTCCACCGTGTGCATTCGCGGCTTGGCGTCCGCCCGCAAACCGAGCAACAGCAACAACCAGAAGATCACTTCGTGGTCCGCTGCGAGCGCTCGAGTCGCGTCTTCAGCTGCTTCGCGTGCGCGAGATGCGTGGCGACCACCGGCCGCACGTCGGTGAGCAGTTTCTTCAACTCCGCATTCTGCGTGTTCGGCACCAGCACTTTGTCGATCGCATCCAGCACCCCCTGGTGATAGCCGATTTCGTGTTCGATGTACGCGCGATCGAATGCGGCGCCCTGGAGTCCGGCGAGCGAATCATGGGCCGCCTTCGCGGCGGTCTGCAGCGACTGGCTCACCGCATTGTCGGTCGGTGTCACGCCCAGCTTCTTGGCGAGGGCCGCGGCCCTCCGGTTGACCGAGCCGTGGTCGCGGATCATCGTGGCCGCGAATTGCCAGACGGCGCGGTTGTGCGACTGGGCACGCGCGAATTTCGCCAGATCGATGTCGATGCTGTTTGCCGTGACGGCCACGTGTGCGACCTGGGGATCCGAAAGCTGCGGCGAGGCGGCCGCGGGGGGGGTCTGCGCATGTACCGCGGTTGCCAGCAGAAACGGCAATGCGGCGAGGAGTGCGTGTCGGGTGCGAGCCATCCAAATCCTCCGGGAAAAGTGATGGGTGTTGTATCTCCGCTGATCTTGATCGGGCTATGGCACTTTGTCAAGTATTTGCTGTGATTACTGGACAAATCAATGTTTTCAAGCTATTCTGAGGCCCATGACGACCGCGCTGGCACGACTCATCGGCGAAAGCCAGGCAAGAGTCCTGGGGCTCCTCCGGCGCTCGCGCCACAGCATTACTAGTCTTGCCGACGCGCTCGACTTAACCGACAACGCCGTGCGGATGCACATCGCAGCCCTCCGGCACGATGGTTTGGTCGAAGACGTCGGCGCGCAGCGCGATACCGGCGGCAAGCCGGCGCGCCTGTACGCCCTCACCCGCGCGGGCGCGGAGCTTTTTCCCAAAGCGTACGCGTTGGTGCTGGGAAAACTCGTCGCCGAGATCGTACGGACGCAGGGCCGCCAGCGCGCGGTGACTCTGCTGCGCGCGGTGGGCGAACAGGCTGCCGGCGAGCCCGATCGCAGCCAACATCGCAGGAATCCCAAACAACGACTCGAAGCCGCCGCCGCCGCGCTGCGCGAGCTTGGCACCGACGCCGCGGTCGAGAAAACCGCGGATGGCTGGCGGCTTCAGGGCTTCGGCTGCCCGCTTTCCGCCGTCACAGCCGATCATGCCGAGGTGTGTGAGCTCGGCAGGGCGTTGGTCGAACAAGTCGCGGGCACGCCGGTAATAGAGTGCTGCCAACGGGGCGAACACCCTCGCTGCGGATTCTCGATCGCCGCCAACCTGTAATGACCAGCTACCGCTATCTCATTGTCGGCGGCGGCATGACCGCCGATGCCGCGGCCCAGGCCATTCGCGAAGCCGACCCCAAGGGCGGCATCGGCATGATTTCGTCCGATCCCCACCCTCCCTACAATCGTCCGCCGTTGTCCAAAGGACTTTGGAAAGGCGACCCCGAGTCGAACGTGTGGCGCGGCACGGAAAAAACGGGCGCCAATCTGCGGCTGGGACGTCGCGTGACCGCCATCAATCCATCGAAGAAAACCGTCACCGACGATCGCGGCGCCGTCGACACGTACGAGAAGCTTCTGCTGGCCACTGGCGGAACGCCGCGCCGCCTTCCCATGCAGACCGGACAGATCATCTACTACCGCACGTTCGACGACTACAAACGGCTGCGCGCGCTTGCCAACGAACGGCTGCGTTTCGTCGTGTTAGGCGGCGGGTTCATCGGATCAGAAGTCGCCGCGGCGCTGCGCATCGTCGGTCGTGATGTCACGATGATCGTACCCGAAGACGGCATCGGCGCGCGCGTGTATCCGGCCGACCTCTCGAAATTCCTCGTCGACTACTATCGCGAGCAGGGCGTCGAGGTCCGCACCGGCCAAGGGCTCGCCGGCCTGCAGCAAAGCGCCGGCAAAGTCGTCGTGCGCACGACGCATGGGCAAGAGATTCCCACCGACGTGATCGTCGCCGGCCTCGGCATCCAACCCAACGTCGAGCTCGCCGAGCAGGCAGGACTGCGAGTCGAAAACGGCATTGTGGTGGACGAGATGCTCCGCACCAGCGCGCCGGACATCTATGCCGCCGGAGACGTCGCCAATTTCTTCAACCCGGCGCTCGGAATTCGGATGCGCGTGGAGCACGAAGACAACGCCAACTCCATGGGCGCCGCGGCGGGCCGGGCGATGGTCGGCAAAGGCGCGCCCTACACGCACCTGCCCTTCTTCTATTCCGATCTCTTCGCCCTCGGCTATGAGGCCGTCGGCGAGCTCGATCCGCGCCTCGAAGTCGACGCCGTGTGGAAGGAAAAATTCCGCGAAGGCGTGATCTACTATCTCCGAGAAGGCAAGGTGCGCGGCGTGCTGCTCTGGAACACCTGGGGGCGAGTCGATGACGCACGACGCATTATCGGGACCCCCGAACGACTCGAATGATCATTGATCATTGATCATTGATCATTGATCATTGATCATTGATCATTGATCATTGATTTGGCTGACGGGAATCGCCGCCGACCGCCGCCGCGCCAGCATCGCGTCCAGACTCCACGGCCCGCCGCCCTCCGCCGCGAAAAAGAGAAAGATGAAGCAGTACAGCACCGCCAGCTCACCCATGTTGAGCGTCGGCCAAAAGCCGCGCCAGGCATGGCCGGTGAAATAAGCGACCGCCATTTCTCCGGCCACGATGAACGCGGCGGGCCGCGTGAACAGGCCCAAGATGAGCAGCGTACCGCCCAATGTTTCGATGATCGCCGCAAACCACGGCAGCGTGCCGATGACGGCGACACCACCGCCGGGCATGACCGCGGCGGGGAACGCGAACCACTTCTCGGCGCCGTGTTGGATGAAGAGGAAGGCGACGATGATACGCAGCACGCTGAGCAGCTGAGGCGACCACGCTTTTTTCACAGAGCCTCCATCTTCTTGAGCAGGAGTTCGCGCTCCCGGACGTTCTGAGTGAGCGCGGCGGCGCGTGCCAGCTCGGCGCGCGCTTCTTCAAAGCGGCCGAGCTTGGCCAGAAGATCCCCGCGCACGCTCGGCAAGAGATGATATCCCGCCAGCGCAGGATCATGGGTCAGCGCATCGACCACCTCGAGCCCGGCAGCCGGTCCGAACGCCATGCCGAGCGCCACGGCGCGATTCAAGTCCACAATGGGCGAGGGCGACAGCTGTGAGAGCGCATCATACAACGCCACGATGCGCGTCCAATCGGTCTCTTCCGCGGTCCGCGCGCGGGCGTGACAAGCCGCGATCGCGGCCTCCAGCGTGTACGGCCCGTACGCGCCGCCGAGCGCCTCGGCGCGCTCCAGTGCGGCCAGGCCCCGGCCGATGAGCAGATGATCCCAACGGCCGCGATCCTGATCGAGCAGCAGCACGGGTGCACCCTTTGGCCCGACCCGCGCCCGTAAGCGCGAAGCCTGTATCTCCATGAGCGCCACGAGCCCGTGCACCTCGGGCTCCTCGGGGGCGAGCTCGGCAAGAATGCGACCGAGGCGCAGCGCGTCCTCACATAGCGCGGGCCGCACCCAAGCCTCACCCGCGGTCGCCGCGTAGCCTTCATTGAAAATCAGATAAATCACTTCGAGCACGGACTCGAGCCGCACGGTCAGATCGGGCCCACGGGGGACTTCGAACGGCACGTGCGCCGCGGCGAGCGTACGCTTGGCCCGCACGATGCGTTGCTGAATAGTCGACTTCGGGACGACAAACGCGCGCGCGATCTCGTCGGTCGTCAGCCCGCCGAGCAGCCGCAAGGTCAGCGCGACGCGAGCCTCGGTCGAGAGCACCGGATGGCACGCGGTGAAG
>DATGEQ010000043.1:0-26184 GCA_035309945.1 Gemmatimonadales bacterium
CACAATAACGTCCCAGTCGTCGCGTCCCACAGCTCGATCGCCTGCCCATACGCGTGCATGTGGCCGCCAATGACGATCACTTTGCCGGGGACGGCCGGGCTTCCCTCGTAGGATCGTTCGCTGCGCCCTGGCGGCAGATCAAACGATTTGTCTCCGACGGGGAACGCAACGTCGAGTTGCCAGGGATACACTGAAAAGAGGGGCCACGGTCGGTTCGCCGGCACGTAGCTGAGTATCAGGCGGACGCGCACGCCGTGATATCCCACGCCGGTCGGGTTGTGCACCATCGCGTTGGCGAGAATTTTTTGGCCGGCGCGAACGCGAGCGCCGAACAGCAGCCACGGGAACCGGATTTCCCCGGTCTCCATTCCCGACGCCAGGATCCGACGTGAGATCGGCAGGAATAGCTCCCGCTCGTTCGGATCCATGACGTTCATGTGATGCAGCAATGCCGCGGGGAGATGCTGCCCGTGCTCATCGACCAGCTCGGCGTGCAGCGCGTAGATCGCGCCGTCGACGGGAAACTCGCCGACCGAAGCGGGCTGCTCGACTACCGTGCCGGCCGGCAGATCGACCGGCGGGAGCTCGAGAACGAGCTCGCCATGTTTTGTGCTCTTGGTGATCGCGGTGTGCTCGAGCCCGCTCCAGTCATCGACAGCGGAGTGGTTCGAGGCCCGAGGGCTGGCGACTGCTCCCGCGGCGTAGCCTGCGGCGGCCAAACGGAGAACGGCCAGGGCTACGAACCACCGTAATGGCATCCGGAGTCTCCTCACCGGTTCAGTTTGTATTCTGGAAACAGCATCAGATTTACCGCACGAACGGCGGATAGCGGAAGAGCCGTTGTATGAAGACGAACTAATGCCATGAGCCCTCCTAACGATGGCGCCGGGCGACTCAATGCGTCCGACCCGCCGCAGGCTGCGCCGGCGGCCGTTCCCAGCACAGTCCCAGCGGTTTACAGAACGCGATTGTTGCGATGAGCGCCGCGGCAAACAAAATCACGACGAGCGCCGGCCAGATCGGATGCTGGGGCCGCGGTACCCAGAGCGCGCGCTGAAACGCGGCGGCATCGGGCCAGCGTTGGTCGCGCGACGGATTCAGCGCACGCCGCAACACCCGGCGCAGGCGGCGCGGAATTCCGGACCAGTCGGCTGATGCCGGATCGGCGCCCGCGTTCCAGGGCCGGCCACTTACGGACTCGTAGAGCACGGCCGCGACGGCGAGAAGATCGTTCTCCGCCGACTCACAGGCCGAGGCGGTTGCGGCAGGCAGCCGCGGCCGGCCACTCTCCAGCACGATCGTCCCCACGGTGATCCGCCCATGCGCGGTCCCGCGAGCGTGTGCTTTCTCGATCGCGGATAACAGCGCGCGACAGATCTGGGTAGCTTCGTGCACGGAAAGCGGTCCGGCGCGCAGCCGCTGCGCCAAGGTTTCCGGTGCGGATGGCGAGCTCATGTGCTCGCGAATTTAAAACAAGAAAACGGCCCCGGCATCCGCCGGGGCCGTTTGCAGACATCGCGCGGCATCACTACTGAACCTTGATGGTGATCCTCATGCCCAGGGTCAGGTGCGGAGTGCAGTAGCCCTTGTACGTACCCTTGGGCGCGCCGGCGAAGGACACGTCATACGTTTCGTTCGGCGTGGTGAGGAACGGTCCGGACAGGTTGTCGACGGTGTTCTTCATACCACCCTGGAGTGCCGCCGCCCCACCCTGCGGAATGGAGTCCGGCCAGAACGTGATGTTGTGGGGACCACCCGAGACGTTCGTAAAGCGCACCGTCGCGCCGGACGGGATCGTGATTGAGCTCGGCTCGAACGCCGCCTTGGTGCTGCCGTTGCCGGTCATCTTGACTTCGACGACGGGGCCGGCTGGCGCGGCCGTGTTGCCTGCTGCCGCGGGCGCGGCGGGCGGCGCAGCCTGCGTCTGGGTTTGGGTTTGGTCGCCCTTCTTGCCACAGGCAAGCGCGCCAATGGCGACGACGGTCGTGAGCAGAGCGAAGCGCATTGCGGGACTCCTCCGGAACATGGACTGAGGGGACTGCGTGGGGTCGTAGCGGGTCTTGCTTGTGAACTGTTTCACAATAGCGGAGAATATAGAGCGAGGACCACAAAACGGGAGTCCTCCAAAGGCATTGCATTTACGACGCCAATTCCAATATTGGGGCGCCTTTTTCCCGCCTTTCATCATCCCAAGGAGTTACCGTGCAACGAGCGTTCGTGCTTCTCGCGATCCTGGCGACGGCGACGACCCGCGCACAGGCGCAGCGATCCTGGCAAACCGAATTCGGGATGCAGGGCGGATTCACCCGGCTGGTGGACGCCGGCAGTCGCGGCGGCCGCACCGACGCGTTGAGCTTGCCGGGCTTCAATCTCGGAAACCTGGTTCCATCGGCGGCGGGGCTGTACATCACCATTCCCTGGACCAGACAGCTCGCTATCGAGAGCGACATCGCGGCGTCACAGTTTTCGTCCGGCCCGACACTCACGGTCCTGACGCTCGGCCTGCGCGGCGACTATGCGCTGACGCGTGAGCTTTATGGCGCTGCGGGCGGCGCGCTCGCGTACAACAACGGCGTCGGAGAAAACGAAACACAGCTCGGCGTGCACGGGGCGCTCGGATTCCGGCATCGACTCACGCGATCGCTCAATGCCAGGCTGGAGGCGCGCGCGACGGTCTTTCGAAGGGCGTCGAACGCGCAGCCGCGGGACGTCTATTCGGTACTGTTCGGCGTCTCCACCAGCGCCGGCGGTGCGCGCGGCGCGCGGGCGGCGGGTGCGCCTGCTTCGCGCGGCGCGTGGACGGCGGGCCTGGGGATCGCCGGCGGGTATGCGAACGTGCACGTGGTCCGCGGCCCTTCGCTCACGGCACTGGCGTTCCCCGTGTACGGCGGCGCGCTTGGCCCCGTCCTCGCGACCGAGGTGACGATGCCTGCGACGCTCTTCGCCATCATTCCGATTGCGAATAGAATCGCCATCGAGCCCGGCGTGGACATTCACCGGTTTCAGGAAAGTGGTCGAACCGACTTCACCGGGAATCTGTCGGCGCGATTCGATTACGCCGTTCACGGCGGCTGGTATGGCGCGCTCGGCGGCAATCTCCACTATATCAAAACGACCGGTGCCTCCGGCGGCGCGCGCTCGGGCGTGAACCTCGGGTGGGGATATCGCTTCCCCTTCGTTGCCGCGATCGGTGGCCGCGTCGAAATGAACTACACGCTGTTCGCCAAGAACCTGACGCTCGGTACGGCCGCGACCAACACCTTCGGGTTGCTGTTCGGGGCAACGATGCCGCTCAAGTAGACACGGCGAAAATGGCCGATCACACGGTCCCGCAGATTCCGCCGCAAGAGCTCGCTGAGCGGCTCGATGGGGGCGAGCCGCTTCAGGTGCTCGATGTTCGGGCGGCGGAGAAAGTCCAACGCGGGCACATCGTGCTCGGCCCGGAGCTGGATTTTCACGCGCATCCCAATTCGCAGCTCTTCGCAACGCGCGATCTCGCCACCCTGCAGCTCGATACCGCGCGGCCGATCGCCGTGATCTGCGGGCACGGCAACTCGAGCAAGCAAGCGACCACCTTCTTGCGCGAGCGCGGCTACGAGGCGTACTCGGTGGTCGGCGGGATGGCGGCGTGGGAAACCGTCTACGTCGCCCGGAGACTGTCCCCCACCGCTTCGCTGTCGCACGTCGTGCAGCTGGATCGGGTCGGCAAAGGTTCGCTCAGCTATGTCCTGGTGAGCGATGGCGATGCCGTAATCGTCGATCCCGGACGCCACATCGAGCGCTACGACACCCTACTGCGCGAGCTGCGCGCGACGCCCGCCGCCGTCGTCGATACGCACATTCATGCCGACTACGTGAGCGGCGGGCGCGCCGGGGCGGCCCGCTGGCGCGTGCCGTACTTCCTGCATCCGGATGATGCCGCCTCGCCGTACGACCAGACGCCAGGTCGCCTGACGTTTCAGCCGTTGGGCGATGGCGACACGATCGCCTTTGGTCACGCCACGCTTCGCGCTGTGCACATGCCCGGCCATACCCTCGGCAGCATCGCATTGATTGCCGACGAAGGTCTGGCGCTCACCGGTGACTTCCTGTTCGTGCAGTCGATTGGGCGGCCGGATCTCGCCGGTCAAACCGCGACGTGGGCCAAACTGCTTTGGCGCAGCCTCGAGCGCGCCCGGCAAGAGTGGGCGGGTGATCTGCTCGTGCTGCCCGCCCACTACGCGAGCGAGACCGAACGGCGCGCCGACCGCGCCGTCGCCGCGCGGTTCGACGTGATCGTCGCGACCAACCCGGTCGCCGCAATTCAGGATGAAGGCGCATTCTTGAACTGGATTGCGGATCATGCGACCAACTTTCCGGACGCCTACCGCACGATCAAGGAAGCCAATCTCGGCCTCGTCGAGCTCTCCGATGCGGATGCTGAGATTCTGGAATCGGGACCCAACCAGTGCGCGATAGGCTAGCCACAAGCTCCTAGAAAAGTGCAACACGCCGAAGTCTCCAAGTGGCTGCAAGCTCGGAGCTTGCAGCCACTTTGTGCAACACGCCCTTGGCGCGTCGTCTCTCATGCGTCCCTAACCAGGTGCAGTCCATGCGTACGTCGCTGATCGTCACAGCCGTCGCCGTCTTGTCTGCGGTATCCTCGAATCTCTCCGGACAAGGCTGGATCGATCCGGTGCGGCCGGTTCCGCAAGACCTCAATTCGCGAGTCGAGCGGCTCCGCAGTGCTGTCCAAATCAGTATCAGCGGGCGCGTGGCTCGCGTTACAGTCGAGGAGTGGTTCCGCAACAACGGCCCAGCGCTGGAAGAGGGGATGTACCACTTTCCCCTTCCCGGTGAGGCGGTGTTCTCGAGCTACTCGCTCTGGCAAGGCGATCAGGAGCTGCGCGGTGAGGCGATGGACGCCTCGCAGGCGCGCTCGATCTACGAAGCGATCGTGCGGCAAAAACGCGATCCCGCGCTGATCGAGCTGGAGGGCCAGGGACTGATTCGGGCGCGTGTCTTCCCAATCGCGCCGGGCGAGACCCGTAAGATCACGTTGAAATACACGCAGCTGCTCGACCGCGCCGGCGATGCCTGGCGGTTCCGGTATCTCGGCGATCGCAATCGGCAGAACGCGCCGCGCAGCGTGCGCGTGACGGTCGACAGCGCGGCACGCTTCGGCGATCCGTACTCCCCCACGCATCAGATTCAAGCGTCACGTCACGACAATCAAATTGAGGTGACGTTGGCGGACGGCGCCGCGGCCACCGCGGGCGACTTTGAGCTGCTTCTGCCGCTCGCGCGCGGACTGGTCGGTATGTCGGTCGTGCCGCACCATCCGATCGGCGAGGATGGCTACTTCATGCTGCTCCTTGCACCTGGTGCGGCTGCCGACTCGGCCGGGGCGGCGCTGCATCGCGACCTTGTCGCCGTGATCGATGTCTCCGGCTCGATGTCGGGCGAAAAGATTCAGCAGGCCAAATCCGCGCTCATCCAACTCCTCGGCACACTTCGCGAAGGCGATCGCTTCCGTCTGGTCGCGTTTTCCGGAGACGTTCGTCGCTACGCGTCCGGATGGACTGCCGTCGGTTCGAACACGCGCCGCGACGCCGAGAGCTGGATTCGCAGCTTGGAGGCCGAGGGCGGCACGAACATCGCGGGCGCGTTGACGGAAGCGTTTGCGCAGGCGCCGGCCGAGCAGTCGCTGGGCGTGGTGGTATTTCTGACAGATGGCCAGGCGAGCACCGGCGAAACCGACCCTGAGCGAATCGTGAACGCCGCCGAGCAGGGTCGCGGTAAGTTCCGCGTCTTTTCGTTCGGCATCGGTGACGACGTGAACACGTACCTGCTCGATCGGCTGACCGAGCGGGCCCGTGGAGCCACCGAATACATCCGCCCCGGCGAGAACATCGAGCGGGCCGTGGGCGTCCTGGCGGCGAAGGTGTCGAGTCCGGTGCTGACCGACCTCGCCATCAGCGCGAGCTCCGGCGTCGAGTTGTACGACGTCCAACCCGGCAACTTGCCCGACCTCTTCGGCAGTGATGAGATGGTGGTGCTGGGCCGGTATCGTGAGCCAGGAGCTGGGAGTCAGGAGCAATCCATTACGGTGACGGGTCGACGGAACGGTCGACAGGAAGAGTTTCGCACCACGTTCGTCGACGGTGAAAAGACGGACGCGCGGTATATCCAACAGCTCTGGGCCGCACGGAAGGTGGGCGCGCTGTCGCGCGAGATTCGGCTGCGCGGCCAGACGCCCGAGCTCATGGATGCCTTGAAGCAGCTCGCACTGCGATACGGCATTCTGACCGAGTACACGTCCTATCTCGTACAGGAGCCGACGGTCGCCTTGCGCCGGGCCGCCGAGACGCGGGTCATGCAAGCTCCGGCTCCGGCGCCGGTCGATCAGGCGGGAGCGGGGTTCATCGGCCGCGCGGCACGCGAGCGGTCGATGACCGACGTGGCGACGGTCTCGGGCGTCGCTACCCTCACGACGAACAGCGACGAGATCGATCGCGTGCGGCGCGCGCATGCCGGGATCAATCCGACGCAGCGCATCGGCGGCCGGTTGTTCATCCTGCGCGACAGCACGTGGACCGATCTGGGCCAGGGCGACTCGCTGCATGTGGTGCGCATCGCTCCGTATAGCGACGCTTACTTCGCGCTGCTCCAGGCATTGCCGGAGCTGCGCGACGCCGCGGCGCTCGAGCCGGCGGTATTAGTGGCCGGGCGGCACGCGAGCATCAAGATTGGAGCGGGCGGCAAAACCAGTTTGACTCCAGGAGAGCTCGTGCGGCTGGTAAGAGAGTTTCGCGGCTAAGTGATTCACGATGCCCGACGATTTAGCTGAGGTGTATCGCAATACCTATCCCGCGCTCGTGCGCTTCCTGTACCGCAAGGTCTGGGACGCCGAGCGCGCGGAGGATCTCGCGCAGGAAGCGTTCGCGCGAGCCCTGGTGCATCGACCGGAGAATGCGCGCGGTTGGTTGTTCGTGGTGGCGGCAAACATGGCGCGCGATGAGGCGCGGCGGGCGGCGCGGGAGAAACGCCACCTCACCCTGCTAAAGAGCGAGCCGGACGCCACACACGCGGCGCCCGAAGAAGAGATCGATGCGGACACACAACGACTGCGTGTGCGTTCGGCACTGGAACAACTCACGCCGCGCGATCGCGAAGCCTTGCTGCTGTGGGACGCGGGGATGTCGTACGATGAAATCGCCGTGCAAACCGGATTGGCGCGCGGCGCGATCGGTACGACGTTGGCGCGAGCGCGCCGGAGACTCGTGGAAGCCTATGACGCGGAAACGGAAGGAGGACAGCATGTCGCACGTGGCTGAGGGAACGCTGCACTCCTACCTCGACGGCGAGTTGTCCGTTTCTGAACGCGCAGCCGTCGACGCGCATCTCGCGCAGTGCGGCACCTGCCGGGCGACACTCGCCGAGGAGCGCGCCCTGCTGGAGCGCGCCACGACATTGCTTGGTGCGGCGCGCCCGGTCGAGCGTCCTGCCCCGCCAATCGAGCAGCTCGGGCGCCGACCCAGGGTCGGTCGTTCGCGCATTCGCGTTTCGCTCGCGTGGGCCGCCTCGATTCTGCTCGCCCTCGGCATCGGCTACTACTTGCGGCAACCGAAGCTGCCGCCCGTCTCACAATTGGCGGACCGAACTCCGGCGAGTGTGTCCAACCAACCAGCGGCCAGGGAGCTATCGGCACCGCCGCCCCCGCCCCGTACCGGTGCGCCTGCACCTGAACGTCGTCTCGCACGGCGCGAGAAGCCGAGCGACCGGAGGGCGGCCGACGAGCTCGCCGCCCGGCAGCGAATCGATTCTGAGACGAACGTCGCGCGCGCGCTCCGAAGCGAGGCCGATGTCGAGGTGAAGACGGCACCCGCGCCGGCTCTCGCCGCTCAGCGGGTCTACACTCCCGCCGCGAGCATCGGTGCAGTTCCGGCCGGCCGGCTCGCGACAACAGCGTGGCCCATCATCGATCGGCGCGCGGCAGCGTCGTTCCTCGGCACCGATCCCGTCGGTCTCCCGGGCCTGACGGTCCGGAGTATCCGCCGCAGCCCGGCGGGAAATGGCGAGGTCGTTGTCGAGCAGGCGCTCGATTCAACGACGGCGATCCAGATTTTTCAATGGCAGGCGGGACCGACACTCTCCGATTCGGCCGGCGCCGGTTTCATCGCGCGAGCGAGAGTGGCTGAGCGGCAGGATCGCATGCTGGCGCGCTTTGTCGGAAAGCTGCGCGTGGAAATCGGTGGCGCGGTCTCGGCGGACTCACTGAACCGGCTGCTCGAGCAGGTGCGGCCGCTGCCGCTGCCTTCCCAGCCCTAGCGGTCTTGCCGCCGCCACGCGATCAGCTCCGCAACGACGCTGACCGCGATCTCCTCCGGCGTCACCGCACCGATCGCGAGTCCCACGGGGACGCGGACCCGCTTCAGGCTCTTCGCCGGCACGCCCGCGGCCGTCAGCCCCTTGGTCACGACGATCTTCTTGCGACGACTGCCCAGGAGGCCCACGTATCCCGCTGGTGATGGTGCGACGCGCTCGAGGATCAGGGCGTCATTGCGATGGCCGCGTGTCGCGATGACCACGGCATCGCTTGCGTTGAGCCGATAGCGCGCGAGCGCCGCGTCGACGTCGGCGACGAGAACCGCAATACCATCCGGAAAGCGCGCGGCATCCGCATAGTCCGCCCGATCGTCCACGAGCACGACGCGAAAGCCGGCCGCCGCGGCGGCACGCGCGATTGCCGCGCCGACATGACCGGCGCCGAAGATCACCAAGCGCGGCGCGGGCGTCAGGCGCTCTTCCACGTATCGGCCGTCGCGCGTCAGTGACGCAGGCGCACCAGGTCGCGCGCTGGTGAGAGGCTCGAAGGTCTTCACCGGCCCCGCGGCTTCCCAGTCCGTCGCGGTTCGCACGAGACCCGAGTCCGCGGATGCCGCCTGCTCGAGGACGCGCACATACGCGTCGTCGGCGATCAACGGCTCGACGAAGATGTCGACCGTACCGCCGCAGGAGAGACCGAGGTCACCGGCGAGATCGGCGTTCAGACGATGGGTGAGAAGCGCAGGACGCCGGTGAGCCTGCGCGTCTAATGCAGCACCGACGACGTCGGCTTCGACGCAGCCGCCGCCGACAGTTCCGATCAACCGTCCCGCGGAGCCGACGAGCATTTTGGCGCCGGCGGGTACGGGTGTCGAGCCGCGCGCGCGCGCAACGGTTGCCAGGGCACCGGAGCGCTCGGAACGAATCAAGTCGGCCGCCGCCCGCCACAGGTTCATGCGAAAAAACTAAACTCCCGGAGCGTTGTCCGCCCCGGGAGTGGTCCTGCGACAATCCGCCGTCTATTGCGAGACGATCGTCCCACTCATTGCCGCCCCGTGAATCGTGCAGTGGTACGTGTAAGTGCCGACTGCAAGCGTTGCTTGATAGCTCGAGCCCGCACCCATGTTTCCGGAATTCGGCGGCAACGTCCCCGGTCCTGTGTCCCAGGTTACGTTGTGCGTGACCGAGGCTGCGGCCCATTGGAACGTGACCGTCCCATGCGTCACTGTGTCCGGAGTGGGCGTGAAATTGTTGCCACCCATGCCTACCGTGATTGTTGTCGTATGCCCGCCCGGTGGCGGTGGCGGCGGCGGCGGTGGTGCGGGTGGAGGACTGCTGTATCCGGTGCTGTTGCCGCAGGCCGCGGCGACAGCAATTGCCGCAATCGCCAGCAAACGAACCATCTTCATAACACCTCCAGGTGGGTGGACGGTCGGGACAACTTTACTTAAATGCCCTAGTGGTACACCGGGTTCCGATGGGAGTGTCGGCGGTGGACTAATGACCCGGACGTGTGTGATGTCCGCCTATTGGACGACGATGATTCCGCTCATGCTCGCGCCATGGATCGTGCAGATGTAGGTGTACATCCCCTTCTGCAGTGTCGCCTGATACGTATTTGGATACGCGTTATTGCCAGAATTCGCCGGCAATGTCCCCGGCCCACTCGTCCACGTCACATTGTGCAATGTCGCGCCCATCGACCATTGGAAGGTCACTGTCCCCGCCGGCATCGTGTCCGAGCTCGGACGGAACGAGTTGTCCACAACCAGAATCGTCGTCGAATGGCCACGCGGCGGCGGAGACGAAGGGGCCGGAGGAAGAACAAGACCGTTGTCGCTGCACGCGGCAATCACCGCGACCGCTGCGAGCAGACGCCCAACTGCCATATCCCCTCCCCAGAAGGAGAACCTACTCACCCAGGGCGGGTCGCGTTAGCCGCGTCGCGGATTCTTAACGACTGGAAATGGTCAGTGTTGCTCGCGCTCCAACGCATCAGCGGCGAGTCGCGGCGAAATGATCGGATAGCGAGACGCGAACCAACCCCAGGAGAGAACGAACAGGCCGGCAAAAAACAGTGTGACCCCGATCTCGGTGACGCCGATCACCGGACCGGTCCCGCCGTTGATCGATGGAACGACCTCGAGATAACGCTCGAGCCAAATCCCGATGAGACTGACGAGCGCGAAGCCGACCATGGTTGGTGAGAATCGTTTCGGCTTTACGCCCAGCAGCCCGATGAACGGGACGAGGAAGACGAGGAGAAACACCGCGGTGCCGACGGGCCGCCAAACGCCCGAGAGCCGATAGAAGATGAAGTAGGTCTCTGCGGGGAGATTGCCGTACCAGATCACCAGGAACTGCGACCACATCAGGTACGCCCAGAAGACGGTGAAACCAAAGCAGAGTTTGCCGAGGTCGTGTTGCTGCCGCGCCGTGTACATGCCGTCGAGTCCCATCGCGCGACGTAACACGATGGCGAGCACTGCCAGCATCATCAGCGCGCCGAGGTAGCTACCCATGAAGTAGAACGCGCCGAAGAGATTGCTGGCCCACCTGGTGGACAGCGACATGATCAAATCGAAGCCGAGCAGGCTGTAACCGAACGCGAAGCCGAGCACCAGGAATGCGGCGTCGCGCGAAATCCGCGGCGCGTCTTCGGTCCGCTCCACCGCTTCTCCGCTCGCCAGCTCGCGGATATCGGGCGCCATGTCGTGCCGCACGAACCGCCAGGAGAGCCACGACATGATGACGAGGATCGTCCCGTTGCGGAGAAAGAACCACTTGGTCCCGAGCCACCAGCCGACATCGGGGCGCGGCACGTGGAGCCAGGTGAAGATGTAGTTGCGCCCGATGATGAGCCCGACGAACAGCACCAATGTCACCGTGGTAAACGCGGCGTTCGCTTCCGCGAAGCGAATGATGACACCGGACCAGTGTCCCTTGGCGAGTTTCTGCGTCGCGCCGAAGACGACCAGCGCCTGCGCGATCCCCGCCCAGAACACGAAGTTCGCGTGATAGGCCCACCACGTCCGCTCCGGATGACCGCCCATCACGCCCAGCACGAGCACGATGCCGCCTACGATCGCCGCGACGGCACCGAACAGCATGAAGCGCGCGGCCGGGCCCTGACGCGCCTTCTGAACGAGATCGGACCTGCTGGCGTTGGCGACGGCAGCGCTCATTGGCCGCCTCCGTTCCGGGCGTTGAGCTGCAGGCTCCGCACGTAGTTCACGAGATCCCAGCGATCGATCCCGCGCACCTTATCGCCGTAGCGCGGCATCAGGCCGCGTCCCATGCGCTGCGCCTCGACGATCATCCCGTAGATCGCGCCGTCCGTCATTTTTGGCCGCGTAGGATCGACGAGCGACGGCACACCGGGGAACGGGCCCCCGCCCGCCATCGACACCGGACCATTGCCCTGCCCCTTCTCGCCGTGGCACACCAGGCAATACGTCTGGTAAACCCACTGTCCACGATTGAGCGACTCGGCGGTCCGCGTGCGCGGATTGACGAGCCGATCGGCTGTCTCGCGCGTGAGCGGCAGCTCCGCACCGGTGACGGGCACCGTGCCCGGGACCGGCGGAATCGGCCGGGCGTAGGGCTTGATGTTGCGCTGGTGCCGCATGGTCGAAAACCAGCCGACCTTGTGGACGACGTTGTCGGGATCGCACGCCAGCACAACAAGGGCGGCAAGAGCGGCAAGGCCGAGACGGCCGGGTCGCAGGCTAGCCACGGCGAACCTCTTCCGCGCCCGCGCTGCGCAGTATGGATTCCACCTTGGGCGCCTTGCCCGCCTCGGCTGGGACGAAGATGCCGAACCGATCGTTCGTAAACCGCGGGTCGTACATGATCTTGCCGGCGCGACGCGCCGCGAACGCGGCATTCAGCAGAATGCCGAGAATGGTCGTAAGCGCGCCGAAGAGAATCGTCATCTCGAACATGATGACGACATAGGGCGGAATCGAGCCGATCGGTTTACCGCCGACCTGGATCGGCCAGTCTTCCGACATCCACAGCGAGAGCCAGGCGCCGATGGCGCACCCGGCGATGCCGCCGATCAGGGTGAACATCCGCACCGGACTGACGGGCTGGGCCAGCGCATCTTCGAGCTCGTGGCGCGGAATCGGCGAGTACACCGTGAAATCGGTATGACCGGCCTCGCGGAGCTGCTTGATCGCCGCGATCGTCGTATCGAGGTGTCCAAACACACCGAGCACGCCGGGTTTCGGCGGCGGGCTGAAGAGCTCGCGAACGGAGCCGGGCAACCGCAGGGTTGGACTCATCGCGACGCCGCAACCCTCCCGCGCCGTGGCGGCGGGAGCACTTCCTTCACTTCAGAAATCGAGACGGCCGGGAAGTTCTTCACGAACAGGAGGAACCACATGAAGAACCAGCCGAACGAGCCGGCCATGATGCCCCAGTCGGCCCAGGTCGGGTTGTAGACGGCGTTCGTCCAGTTGGTATACGGCTCGCCGGCGAGCGACACGACGATGATGACGTAGCGCTCGAACCACATGCCGATGTTCACGAATATCGAGATGACGAACAGCGCCGTGATGTTGGTCCGCACTTTTTTGAACCAGAGCAGCCACGGCAACAGGCCGTTGCAGATGTTCATCGTCCAGCTCGCCCACCAGAACGGGCCGAACGCGCGATACCAGAACGCAGCGCGCTCGTGCTCGTCACCGCTGAACCAGGCGATGAAGTTCTCGGTCACGTACGAGTAGCTGACGATCAAGCCCGTCAGCAGACAGAGCTTGCCGAGGTTTTCGAAATGCTTGATGGTGATCAGCTCTTCCAGCCTGAAGATGTAGCGAATCGGCACGAGCAGCGTGATGACCATGGCGACGCCGGAATAGATCGCGCCGGCCACGAAGTACGGCGCGAACAGCGTCGCGTGCCAGCCCGGCACGAGCGCCATCGCGAAGTCCCAGGAGACGACGCTGTGCACCGACAGCACGAGCGGCGTCGCCAGCGCGGCGAGGTAGAGATATCCGCGCGAGTAGTGCCGCCACTGCTCGTTCGAGCCGGTCCAACCGATCGACGTGATCGCGTACAGCTTCTTCCGCCATCCGGTCGCGAGATCGCGCACGGCCGCGATGTCGGGGATCAAGCCCATGATCAGGAAGACAGTCGACACCGTGAAGTACGTCCCGATCGCGAACTCGTCCCAGATCAGCGGCGACTTGAAGTTCGGCCAGAGCCCGCGCTCGTTGGGGTACGGGATCAGCCAGTAGAAGTACCACTGCCGCCCGATGTGAATGAGCGGAAACAACCCGGCGGTCATGACGGCGAAGACCGTCATCGCTTCGGCCGTACGGTAGACTGCCGTGCGCCAACCCGAGCGGAATAGGAACAGGATCGCCGAAATCAGGGTCCCGGAGTGCGCGATGCCGACCCAGAACACGAAGCAGGTGATGAAGACGGCCCAGTACACCGGGTGCGAATAGCCCGCCAGGCCCAGCCCGTAGCGCAGCAGAAACAGCAGCGTGATGATGCCGATCGCGAGCAACGTCACCGCCCCCGCGAGCAGCAGGAAGTAGCCGCGCGACGGCGTGCCGAGGGTTCGCGCGATGGTGCGCGTGACGTAGTCGTACGTCACGCGAGACGGCGGAGCTGGATGCGTATCAGCCATTGCGCGGAGTTTCTTGATCGACGACGCGCGCGAGATACGTAATGGCGGGCTTGGTGTTCAAGCCGGCGAGCACGTGATAGCCGCGCGGATTCCCGGCAAGCTCGTAGACGCGTGAGTTCCGGTCGTTGAGATCGCCGAACACGATCGCGTCGGACGGGCAGGTCTGCTGGCAGGCGGTGACGATGTCGCCGTCCTTGACCGCGCGATTCTCGATCCGCGCCTGGTGCTGCGCGCCGCGAATGCGCTGCACGCAGAACGTGCACTTCTCCATCACGCCCTTCTCGCGCACCGTCACGTCGGGATTCAAGAGCATCGAGAGCGGCTCGGGAAACGCTTCGAACTCGCCGCCGCGCTCGGCGTAGTTGTACCAGTTGAAGAACCGCACCTTGTAGGGACAGTTGTTGGAGCAATACCGCGTGCCCACGCAGCGATTGTAGACCTGGCCATTGAGCCCATCCGGCGTGTGATAGGCGGCGAACACCGGACAGACGGGCTCGCACGGGGCGCTGCCGCACTGCTGGCACAGCATCGGTTCGATGACCGCGCCCTGCACTGTGCCGTGAGCGTCGGTACGCCAGTAGCGCTCGAGCCTGAGCCATGCCATCTCGCGGCGGCGCTGCATCAGCTCCTCTCCGACGGTCGCGAGATTGTTTTCCGCGTAGCACGCCGTCACGCACGCCGAGCAGCCGGTGCATTTGGCGAGGTCGATCGCGAGACCCCAGCGCGGATGCTCGCCCTTGTAGTTGCCGTGTGACGCCTTCTCATGCTGGCGCTCGGCCCACCACGCGACCGCTTCTTTCGCGTACTCCGGCGTCTCTTCGTAGTGGAATGGATGATCGCCGGGGTGGAGCGCCTTCGCGCGCGACAGCGCCAGCACCTCGGTCGTCCCCATACCGAGCTCGCGCGGGCTGCCTTCGGCCGTCGCGAGCTTGCGATGCTCGCCGGTCTTGGTTGCGGTCGCCCGGACGGTGAAGTTCCGGCCGCCGTAGCCGTTCGCCTGCGCGCCGAGCAGCTCGAATGCGTTCGCGGAGCGGTCCTTGGCGTACCGGCCGTATGCGGTGTGGCCCTGACCGGTCGGCACGGCCAACACGTCGGGGCGAACCGACGGGGTGATCCAGGCCGGGAATTTCTGCGCGCCGAAAGCCGATTTCAGCAGCAAGAAGTCACCCGTCGCGAGACCCCAGCGTGCCGCGGTGTCGGGATGCACTTCGACCCAGCTGTGCCAGGAGATCTTCGACACGGGATCGGGCAGTTCCTGTAACCACGGCTGGTTTGCGCCGCGGCCATCGTGGAGAATCGGGTGGGGGAAGACGACAACGTCCTGCTCCTGCGCGGTGGAGACGGCCGGGGCGGCGGGATTGATTCGCGCGGCAGTCGGAGCCAAACGGACGGCGCGCGCCGGCGCTTCGGCGTAGATGCCGCCCTTGGCCAGCGACTCCATCCAGTACTGATCGAAGTTCGCCGCGTGTTTCGTTTTCCATTTCGCCTGCAAATAATCCTGGAACGTCCCGGCTTTGCCGGAAAGCTTGAGAATGACGTCGCCCGCGTGCCGCGTGTCGAACACGGGCTGCACCACGGGCTGTTGCAGCGCGGTGACGCCGGCGCGCGGCCGCGAATCGCCCCACTGCTCCAGCGCATGATGATCGGGAAGGATGAGGTCGCAGGCCGCCGTCGTCTCGTCCATGAACGACGCGAAGCTCACCTTGTACGCGACCTTGCCGAGCGCCTGCGGGAACGCGCCCGGCGCCGTGTATGCCGGATTGGTGCCGTGCACGAACAGCAAGCCGACCTTGCCCGCCGCCATGTCGGCAATCAGCGTGGCGATGTCGCCGAACGTATTGGTCGAGCCGATCGCGAGCTCGGCTCCGAATTTCACGAACGTCCCGACGGCACCGACGGCGTAGTTCAGGATGTTGACGGCAGCGACGATCTCGGCGCCGTTGGGGCCCTGCGTCGCCATGCCGCCCGCGACCGCGAGGCCGCCTCCCGAGCTTGCGAACTCCTTCGCGAGCCGCACGATCACGCTTTCCTCGATGCCGATCGCCGTGGCGACGGCGCGCGGCGCATAGCCCGCGAGCAACGAGCTGAGCCGGCTCGCATCGGCGGGGACGCGCGCGAGATGCTGGGTGACGATGACCTGAGCGAGCGCGAGCGCCAGCATGCCCTCCGTCCCGGGGCGCGCGCCGATCCACTCGTCGGCGTTCATGCCGGTGACCGACAGGCGCGGGCCCACGTAGACGAACTTCGCCATCGACGCCGGGCGGCCCGCATCGAACGCGTGCGCCCGCGTGAAGCCGTTCTGGAACTCGACGGGAGACAGCCACGTGTCGAGGAAGTCCGCGCCGAAGGAGAGGATGTACTTCGCGTTGGCGAAATCATACGTCGGCACCGCTGTCGTACCGAAGGTCATGCGATTGCCGGCGCGGAGCGCTTCGAACCCGAACGGCTCGTAGCTCACGCGCCGGCCGCCGATCTGCTTCAGCCACTCGTCGATCAGATCTCCGAACGTCGACTGCTCGGCTCCGGTCAGGAAGACGATCCCCTTGCCCTGCGACTCGCGAACCTTGGCCGTGAGGCGCTGAATGGCGCCGTCCCAGTCGATGTCCTCGAGCACACCGCGCGCGTTGCGAATCATCGGATGCGGAATGCGATCGGGATTGTACAGCCCCTGCAATGCCGCCTGGCCGCGCGCGCACAGCCGGCCGCGATTGATCGGCGAATCGGGATTGCCTTCGAGCTTGACCGCGCGTCCCTCGCGCACGCGAACGCGCACGCCGCACCCCGCAGCGCACTCGCGACAGGTCGTTGCGTAGTACGTCGCGATCCCGGGGACCTGGTCTTCGGGCTGGACGAGATACGGAATCAGGCGCTCGGTAGGCTCAGGGCCGATCCCGCACGCCGACAGCGTCGCCGCGCCGGCACCGGTGACGCCGAGGACCTTCAGGAATCTCCGTCGATTGATCGCGTCAGTCATATCAGTAGTGACACACGCTACAGTCGCGCGAAACGTTGTTCTTGATGTGGCACTGGATGCACCATCCCATCCGCAAGGTCGAGACTTGTTCGATCTGCGGCGTGTGCTGCACGTCGCCGTGACACGTCGTGCACGACTGCGTGCCGAGCGCCTTGATGTGTCGCATGTGCGGGAAGCGCGCGAAGCCCGGCAGCGCGTACACGCGAATCCATTCCGGTGGCTTCCGGTCGCGCCACGCGTCGCGGACCTTCTTGATTTCCGCCTGATGCGACGGCGTAGACCCGCTGATCAGCTGGTGACATCCGAAGCAGGTCTGGAGCGACGGCAGTCCCGGCTCCGTCGATATCGCGGCCGAGTAATGGCAGTACATGCACGGGATCTGGTCCTGCCCCGCATGGATGTCGTGCCGAAAAAAGATCGGCTGCCGCGGCCCTTTGAGGGCGCCGGTATCACTGATGACGGGGGCTTTGTAACGCGACGAAGCAACTGGAGCCTGTTGGCCGTTCGCGACCACAGGCGGGAGGGCGAGGATCAACACCACGACCGCGGATGAACGCAGATGACCTCTTATTCTGGAACAGTTGCTACATCAGAAGGCTGACGAATTTACGCAGGAGGCGGAATTCGGCACAAGTAGGGGCGCAGCATGCCGCGCCCGCACTACTCAGGGCGCGCCAATAGCTGGTATTTCAACCTGACGACGTCGACAAATGCCTGAACGGCGTCGAGGTCTGCGAATTCCATCCAGCAATGTCGCACGCCATCGAAGAGGCTGCCGTCACGCACGGCCTGTTTGATCACCCGCGGCAACCCGTTCGTCGCGCTGATTTCCTGCTCCTCGGGCCCCGACAAGACGAACGTACCGCTGACGCCCGACTGCATCGGATGGAGGTAGCCGAGCTTGCGACCGCCCACCTCGTACATCCAGACCCACTTCCAGGTCGTGCCCAGGTAGACCACCTGCTCGGTCACGTGGCGCAGGCTGCGCAGCTCTTCGCGGGCTTTTTTGAAACGCTGCGCGGCCCGGGGGGAAAGATCGCGCACCGGCTGATCCGGTTTCGGCCGCTGGCGCGGACTCAAGTAGAGATGGCTAGCCCAGTAATCCGTCGTCGGCTTGGTCATGGCGCCCCCAAAGTACAGGCGCCGTCAAGAGGCGAAATCGGCCGGGATCGAGCAGCCGGGCGCACGACTGTTGCGGCACTGCCATACGCCCGTCCTTCCCCATCGTGAGTTTGATGACGTCGCCATTGCGCCCAAACCAGCGTGTGGACGGCTCGAGGTCCGATGGATACGTAAACAGCGGCAGCGACGCGGCGGCGAGCGGCCCCTGCGAGCCGATGCCCGACTCAGGCATCGTCCCGGCCCACAATGCCGCGCCGTACTCGCTGGCGAGTCGGTAAATGCGGCAGACCTCGGTCAGGCCGCCGACGCGATGCACTTTGATGTTCCACACCTTGGGCCCTTGCAGCGCGATGATCTGACGGGCGGCGCGGGCGTCGCGCAGCGTTTCGTCGACGCAGATCGGCGTCCGCAAGGTCGCGGCGAGCTTGGCGTGACCGACGAGCTCGTCGGGATGCAGCGGCTGCTCGATGTAGAGCAAGCCGGCGTCGTCGAGCGCGCGCAGCGCCGCCTCGTCGCGCGGCCATTCATAGGCGCCATTCGCGTCGACCGTCAGCGGCTGGGATGTGCCCGCCATGCCCTTGCGCGCGGCGGCGACGGCTGCCGTATCCCATCCCGGCGCGACTTTGATCTTGACGCGACGGTAGCCGCGCTGCACTGCTTCGTAGACCCAGCTCGTCAGGATGTCAGCGCGACGGTCGGGAGGGATGCCGAGAGCCACGCCGCAGTCAACCGAGCTCGCCGGCTTCACACCAAGCCGCTCGCCGAGCAGAGCGGCGAGACCCGTGCCGCGCGCGTGGGCCTCGAGGTCCCAGGCGGCCGTTTCGATGCCGGCGCGCGCGAACCAGTTTCCGCGCACGCCCTCGGTGAGCATCGCGTCGATCGCTTCAGGTCCCGCGAACTCTCGACCCACGACGCGCGGCAGAAGCGCGCGAGCGATCAGCTCGCGCGCACCGGCCAGTGTTTCCTCCGAGTAGAACGGCAATTGAAAGGGCGGCGACTCGCCGTACCCGACATGGCCGTCGTCGTCGTGCAGCGCGACGACGATCGAACGACGCTCCGTCATCGTTCCGCCGGAAATCACGAACGGTTCGGTGAGCGGCAGCGCCAGCTCGAACAGCTCAGCGCGGGCGATACGCATTTGGCAGAAGATCCAGAAAGTGCAAGACGCCGCCGCGCCGTTGCAGTATGCCCGCCGCCTCGCGCTCCAGCATCACCGCGACCAGGCCGTCACGCGGATCGAAGAAGAGCGCGTGGAGCGCGCGCTGCGTGCGTGAGCCCCCCGTTGCCGGATATTCCTCGAGCGCCAGTTGGAAGAAGGTGTGCAGCTGGACGGACGAGCAGCCGCGAACCGCGTACTCGACGATCATGCGGCCCGTGTTGATGTTGCCGGTGCCGCTTAACTGCGCCGGGCGGTCGTATGGTCGGCCGCTCAACACTCGCAGGTTTCGGTCGCTCAGTTCCGGCCCTCCGTACGCCACGCCCTGCTTCGCATCAAACAGTCGATTGAATACCACCAGTGCGTCAGCGCCGCTTGCCGCATCCATCATCTCACGCTGATAGTCGTCGTCGAAACGGGCGTTCATCAACTTCATCGCCAAGCGGACGTCGGCGTACGCGCGGATGTGTTGCGGCACCTCACGCAACCAACGCAGGACCTGCTGCTTTTCATCCGCAAGGGGATCGCCGGCAAGCGTCGGCGAGAAGTCTTTCTCGAGCAGGAGGGGCGACTCGCCCCACGCTTTGGCGAGTGCCCGGGTCGTAAAGGCGTACTCTTCGTCGCGAAATGCCTCGTGCAAGCGCGGCAGATGATACTTTACAGACGGGACCACGAGCAGCCGGGCGCCCCGCGTGAGATCCCATCCGGCGCGCACGAGCGCGAGATAGTCGTCGAACGAGCGATCCCAGCCCCTTCCCTTCCACGTCACCGTCCAGCCGGCGCCACGCCGCTCGACTTTCATTTTGCTTCCGTGAATCGCCCACGCGCTCATCGATTGTGCGCCCGCGGCATCCTGCGCGATCACCGTCTTCAGCACCGCGAACGCGAGTCCCGCCTCGGCGTCGGTCTCGAGCTGACCGATGTTGAGCGAGAGCTGCCCGGAACCTTTGCCCACCGGATGTGGGAGGGGCTGCCCCAGATACCGGGCCGAGAGATCGATGCCATAGGCGTCGCGCACGTGCGCCGGAAAATCGTGCGGCAGCGCGCGCTTGAAACGCTCGAAGTCGTCAGCGAGCGAAACGCGAAAGCCGGAATTGCTCATTCGGCGCTTCCCCGGTGAGCACGAGTCGCGCCACCAGCTCTCCGACCGCGGGGCCATGCTTGAACCCGTGCCCCGATCCGCCTCCGACGATCCACGCGTTCGCCGCCTGCGGATGTCGGTCGATGATGAAATGCTCGTCGCCGGATTGCTCGTACTGGCACACGCGCGACTCGAGGAGCGGCGCGTTTTTCAAGCCCGGAAAGCGATACGCGAGATAGTCGCGGGCAATCTGCAGCGCCTGTGCGCTCGCGGTGCGATCGCCATTCGTCGGGTCAAACGGCGGCCCGCGTGTGTCGTCGGCGACTTTGAACCCGCGCCACTCGTTTCCCGGAATGCCGTACATGAACCGCGTGCCGTGATCGGCCCATACGGGCATCGCCTCCTCGGTGAAACGCTGGTCGCCGGGCGGCGTGCCGAAGAAGAATACCTCCTGACGCGTGGGATGGACTCGCTCGCCCACCACGTCGGGAAACAGCGGGCCGAGCCACGGGCCGCAGGCGAATACGAAGCGATCTGCCGTCAGCCGACTGCCGTCAGAGAGCGTAACTGCCGACAGCTCACGCCCGCTTGCTGCAATCGGTCCCTGCACCGCGAGCTGGCGGTACTCGCCGCCTTCGGCGAGAAAGCCGTCGAGCACTGCGGCACAGGCGCGCCTGGCCGTCAAATAGCCGCCGTCTTTCTCGAAGATCGCCCACCGGACCTGATCGGTGCTGATCTGCGGAAACCGCCGCGCGAGGTCACTGCCTTGCAGCAGCTCGAACGCGACGTGGGCGTCGCGCAGGATCGGGATCGCCGCTTGCTCGAACTGCTCATCGCCTTCGACCAGCCAAAGCACACCGATCGGGTGGTAGAGCTGGCGGCGCCAGCGCTGCTGGTTCTCCTTCCATAGCGCGAGCGCGCGCACCGCCATGTGCGTGTAGATCGCGCGCGGTCCGTACGTCGCGCGAATCACGCGCGTCTCGCCACCGGAGCTCGCGCGGGAGTTGCCCGGTCCCCAGGCATCGACGAGTGTGACCCGCGCGCCCTGGCGTCGCAGGAACAGGGCGGTCCAGCCGCCGAACGCGCCGGCACCGACGACCACGACGTGAGGATGCTTGGCTTGCGGCATGAGGACTCTCCCCCCAAGCGCCACGGCGGCACTGGTTGTGAGAAACTCGCGACGTTTTATCGTACGCGCGCCTCGCGCAGGGCGCGCCGGACCGCTTCGCGCTGGGCGGGCGGCAGCGCCGGACCCCACGGATCGTCGCAGGCATCGTCCGGAATGACACCCTCGGCGGCGAGCGCCCACAGCATGCGGCGGATGTAGCCTTCCATCGGCGGGATGAACGTCACTTGAGAAAAGGCGTCCAACTGCGTGGAGAGGCGCAGAAAGGCGTCGGTGTCACCGGCGCATTTTGCTTGCAGCAGACCCGCTTGCAGATCGGTCAATGCCGCGCCCATCCCGATCAGCGCGGCGCGCGCGCCCAGCATCAGCGAGTAGCCGAGAAACCGATCTTCGCCAGTGATGAGCAGCTTGTCCGGATGATCGCGCAACACGGCGGCGATGCGCTGGAACGTCATCACCGAGTCGAGTGTCGCGACTTTGATCCCGGCAACCGCGGGCAGCGAGAGAATCGCATGCAGCGTGCGGTCGTCATAGTCGACGCCCCCCGCCGCCTCGTATAAGTAGAAGGCAAATACGGGCAGCTCGCGTCCCAGCTCTGCATGATAGTCGACGACGTCCATACGGCGCGGGAACGCGAGCAGCGCATCGGCTCCGCCGCGTTTGGCCTCACGCGCCATGTCGACGGAATTGGCGCCGGCAACGATCGTCCTGTTGGGGAGCGCGGCCCGCCATGCCGCGAGCACGATTTGCCGTTGGCGCGTCGTAAGATGCGGCCCACGACCGGTGTGCGCCCAAACCGCGACGCCCGCGATGCGTTGGGCGGCCATCCATGCGGCATACGCGCGTTGCGCCGCTTCATCGATGGTAGAGCCGCGGAACGGGACCGGGACGGCGGGAATCAGCCCCCACTCGAGTCGCTCGCGCAGGGTCGCAGTCAGGCGTCCCCTCCACTGGCGAGCGCCGCGAGGTTCTGCGACTCGATTGCCGCGCGCGTCTCGGGCTTCAGATCGAGCAGGTCGAGTTTCGCGACGCTGTTTTCCGGCAAGCGGAGGGGTTGCCCCGTGCCGAAGACGAATCGCTCGCTGCCGATCGTTTCGAGCAACGTCGCGAGATGATCTTCCGGCGGCCCCCAGATCCAGCAAATGTCCCACCAGATGCGTCGGGCTTCTTCGGGCGTCGAGCCGAAATGGACTTCCTCGATGAACGCACGGTCGGCGTGCGTCACGATCAACCGCACGTCCGGGTCGCTCCGGATCAGCGCGCGCACCGCGGCCGCGGGCAACTCGGCCACGCGATCGTTGGGGTGGCGCTGGCGAGCGTCCTCGAGCCGCACCGCCAGCATGAGCGGCACGCGCGTGGCGCCGCACGCCGCGGCGAGGACGCGCATTTCCCCGCCCGCGGGATCGATGCCCAGGTACAGCGGATCACACCGCACCGCTGGGGCGCCGGCGTTCGCCGCATCGGCGAGCACGTGCTCCCATTGCGCCAACCCGGGGTGGACCGTGGGCACGGGCCTGAAGCCCTTGTGCGCTTTTGCCGTCTCGCACAGCCACGCGTTGCCCGCGGTGGGATCGCGCCAGAAGAGACTCGGCAGGTGCGTGAGCCATGCGACATCGATCTTCGTCCGCGCGAGCGCGGCGACGAGCGCCTCGGGCGACGTTCCCGGCACCTTGCGCCACGGATAGGCGCCCAGAAAGGCGTTGCAGTCGACGCGCATCAGTCCGACGGAAACGCGCCCGCGGGAAAGATGCGCGCCGCGTTCTTCCAGCGGATGGCCGCGATCTCCTCCCGCGTGAGCTGCGATTCGAGATAGCGGAGCTTGGCCCAGCCCGTATCCATGGTGATGTCGCTACCCCACACGAGCCGGCTGACGCCGGCGCTCTCGATGCACGCCTCGAGCATGCCGCCATCCACACCGCTGCCGGAGAGGTCGACATAGACGTTGGGAACGTCGCGGACGGCATGGAGCGAGTGGAGCCAGTCACCGCCGCCGCCGATGTGCGCGAGGATGAACGCGACGTCCGGGTGACGGCGCGCGAGGGTGCACAGCTCGACGGCGTCGGAGGCTTCCTGACCGGGCCAGTCGTGCCGCCGGTGCTGCCAGATGTGCTGGAGCACGGGGACCCGTCGCTCGCGCGCCAGTGCCGCGATCGGATCGAGCAGCGGATCGTCCGCCCGGCGGCTTGCCGCGAGCTTGATGCCGATCATTCCGGCATCCAGGCACCGCACGATTTCGGCGCGCGCGTGCGCCGTGTAATTCGGGTTCACGCACGCGTAGCCGCGAATGCGCTCGGGGTGCGCGCGCTGCAGCGCGAGCAGCGCGTCGTTCCCCGCTGTGACATCGCGCGGCGAGGGAAAATAGGTGGGCGAGGTGAGGCCAAAGCTGCCGAGAATCGAGGCGACGTGCACGGTGATGCCGATCTTCTCGCCGGCGCCCAGACGGCTCGCGTTGCGCTCGCGCCAATCGGATCGGGGCGTGCGCTGGTGGTAGAAATGCGCGTGAACGTCGATCAGCATTGCCACAATCTACGGCGCTTTTATCTTGGGGGCGTCCTTCGGTCGGGAGACCTGAATGGAAACGCTGGCGAGCCGCGCGCGCTCCATCCTGTTCGAGCCTCGCGCGACGTTCAAAGAGGTAGACACCGAGTTCACCAAACCGGGCGCGATCTGGGGCAAATACATCCTGCCGCTCGCCGCCATCGGTCCGATCGCCGGTGCCCTCGGCCGCTTGATGTTCGGCCAACGGATCGCGCTGACGACGCTGACGACGTCCATCTCGATCTCCGACGCCATCACGTGGGCGCTGATCTCTTACATCCTGGCGCTCGTGGCGGTCTTCGTGCTCACCCAGGTGATCAGCTTGCTGGCGCCGGGCTTCGGGGGACAAAAGAACACCGTTCAGGCGCTGAAGGTCGCCGCGTACGCCAGCACGCCGATGTGGCTCGCCGGCGTCTTCTCGATCTACGCCCGACTCATCATGGTGGGCGTGATCGTCTCGCTGTACTCGCTGTACCTATTATATGTCGGGTTGCCGATTCTCATGAAGGTCCCGCAGGACCGCGCGATGGGCTACACCGCGGTCGTCATCATTGCGTCCGTGGTGATTTTCCTGCTCGTGAGCGCCTACACGCTCTTCTGAAGCTGCTGCAACGACGCGCCAAGTATGTCGAGGGTACGGTCCACCGTGCCCTCGTCGTGCGCCAGGGACACGAAGTTGTACGCCGTCCGTTTGAACAGCAGGCCCTGCTCTGCCGCCCGCTGCGCGGCGGCACGGGACAACTCGTCGGTCGCGTAATGTAAAAAGCACATCTCGGCGAGACCCGCGACGCCGGTGACGAGACCGGCGTGGCGGCGCCGTAGCTCGTGTAATCCATGTAGGAGCCTCGTGCCCACGCGGTGAAGATGCTCGCACACGTTCTCCCGCTCGAACACCGCGAGCGTCGCTCGCGCCGCCGCCAGAGCCACGCTCTCGGTGGCCAGCGTCGATGAGATCCACGTCCGATTGACGGCCGCCATCAGATCTTTGCGGCCTCCCACCACGGAGAGCGGAAACCCGTTCGCCAGCGCCTTGCCCAAGACCACCAGGTCCGGCGCCGGGCGCAATCCGTAGCGCGCTACGGCGCCACCAATGGCGAGCCGAAAACCCGTCTTGATTTCGTCAAAGATCAGAATCGCCCCGGCGCGTTCGGTTTCTCCCCGCAGCATCTGGAGCCACTCGCGCGTGGGTTCGGACACGACGACCGGTTCGACGACGACCGCCGCAAGCCGAGGCCCGCGCGCGCGAATCATCTCGCGGCCGGCCGCCACGTCGTTGAACGGCAGCTCGGCGAAAAGGCCGCGGACGGCCGCGGGCACACCTTCGGCACCCTGGCACCAGTCGAGCCATCCGTGATATCCGCAGCCGAGCAACTCGTCCCGGCCGGTGGCGACGCGCGCGATACGCACGGCGGCTGCGACCGCCTCCGCGCCCGTCTTGAGGAATCGCATCTGTTCGAGCCAGGGGATCCGCTCACTCAGGGCATCGGCGAGCTCTGCCTCGGCGACCGGAGGCAGCGGTCCAACCACGCCGGCCGCGAGCGCGCCCTCCGCGGCGCGATTCACCTCCGGATGCCCGTAACCGAGGGCGACCGCGCCGAGCGCCATCACGTAGTCGACGTACTCGCGACCGTGCTCGTCCCAGACGCGACATCCCGCCGCCCGCGTCATCCGCGCGGGCGTGCCGAAGAGCGCATCAGGCCGTTTGCTACCGGTCGACGTGAAGCCCGGAACGCGCCAGTCGTTCACCGTATTTCGTGACCTCGATGGCCATCGCGCGCAGCAGTTTGACTTCACGCGCATCGAGTGGCGGGCGATGCGCGATCTCGCGCATCGTGCGCATGACGCCGTCCTCGTTGCGGGTCTTGAAGAAATCAATCGTCTGGAGCGCCCGCGCCACGTCCGTGAAGAGCCGCTCCAGCTCCGCGGCGTCGGCCGGCTCGGCCGTGCGGCGCGGTGCTTTGAAGGGTCGAGCGTCGGCGCCTCGCGCGAGCGCAAGCTCGTAGAGCATGATGATGACCGCATGCGCCAGATTGAGCGACGGATAAGCGGGGTCGCTCGGGATCGTCACGATCCGGTGACACCGATCGAGGTCCTCGTTGGACAGGCCCTTGTCCTCGCGGCCGAACAGCAGAGCCGTGGGTCCCTTTCCGGCCTGCGCGACCTCCGCCGCCGCCTCGCGCGGACGCTGCAGATTGCGTTTGGCGGTCCTGCCGCGCGCGGTGAAGCCGACGACATGCACGCA
>DATGEQ010000044.1:0-18981 GCA_035309945.1 Gemmatimonadales bacterium
GGCCTCGTCATCATCGGTACCGAACGCCACGAAGCGCGGCGCATCGACCGGCAGCTGCGCGGGCGGTCGGGGCGCCAGGGCGATCCGGGCCAGAGCATTTTCTTCCTCTCGCTCGAAGACGACCTGATGCGCCTGTTCGGCTCGGACCGCATCGCGCGCATCATGGACCGCACGGGCGCCGAGGAGGGCGAGGTCATCACGCATCCCTGGGTGACCGCCGCGATCGGCCAGGCGCAAAAGCGCGTCGAGTTGCAGAACTTCCAGGCCCGCAAGAAGCTGCTGCAGTTCGATGACGTCATGAACCAGCAGCGCGAAGTCATTTACTCGCAGCGGCTGTATGCGCTCGAGGGTGGCGAGGAGCTGAAGGCGGAGGCGCAGCGGATGCTCGACGCGGCGGTCGAACAGCATGCCGACAGCCTGATCGCCGCCTACGACGATCCCGCACAGTGGGATCGCGGCCTGATCGACACCGAGTTCCTCCAGAAGTTCATGATCGCGATTCCGGGCGTCACCGACCCGACCGTGATTCGTAATCGTGAAGAGCTGGTTCGTGCGGCGCAGGCGGCCGGGCGCGAAGCGTTCCAGCAAAAGCTCGGCTATCTGCGCGACGTCGAGCTGAAGGTCGGCGCCACGAACCTCTCCGAGCAGGCGCTGTCCCACGTCACGCTGGGCGTGATCGACGAGAAATGGAAAGACCACCTGTACGATCTCGACCAGCTCCGCGAGGGCATCTACTACCGCGCGTGGGGCCAAAAAGACCCGCTCGTCGAGTACAAGCAGGATGCGTTCGAGATGTTCGTCGGCCTCAGGAAGGATCTGCACACGACGTTCGGGGAGCGCTGGCTCAAGTTGCAGATCGAAATTGGTCCACCGCCGGGGTCGGGAGATGTGGGCGGGCCTGGTGTCAAAAAACCCAAGCCGGGACCCCTTGGGGGCTCCCGTCGCCCACCACCGATGACGGCGTCCAAGGCGGCAGCAGACGGATTGGTATCACAAGATCAGCCGCCACCGCCGTCAACTCAACGAGGCGCCTCCGGAGGGGCCTCGGACGCCTTCGCGCCGCCCAATCCCTACGCCGGCGTGGGCCGCAACGACCCGTGTCCCTGCGGCAGTGGGAAGAAGTTCAAGAAGTGTCACGGAGCGACGGCGTAGCAGCACCTCGCGTTCTTTGGGTTACCTCTGACGGCGGCGGCATGGCAACCTTGAGCCATGCCGCTGCGTCTTTCCGAGCACACGGAATCGGACCGTCCCCGCGAGCGTTTGTGGGCAGCGGGGCCGGGTGCGTTGACGGGGCAGGAGCTCTTGGCCATTCTCCTAGGAACGGGCACCCGGGGCAGGGATGCGCTGGCCATTGCCGCGGAAGTCCTGGCTCGCAGTGACGGCTCGCTACGGCGGCTGGCGACCCGGCCCGCGGCGGAAATCGGCCGGATCTCGGGTGTGGGACGCATCAAGGCGGCGCGGGTGGCGGCGGCACTCGAGCTGGGTCGGCGGGTCGGCGTGGAAGCCGAACCGCCACCGGAGCGGATCCGCGGCCCCGATGACGTTCGGCGGTACTATGCGCTACGGTTGCGCGACCTCCCAGTGGAGGAGTTCCACGTCCTCGCGCTCGGGAGCCAGAGCCAGATTCTGGCCGATCTGTTGATTACGCGGGGCATTCTGAACAGCTCGCTCGTGCACCCGCGGGAAGTGTTTCGAGCTGCGATCGCTGAGGCGGCGGCGGGGATCATCGTGGTGCACAACCACCCGAGTGGCGATCCCACCCCCTCGGCGGACGACCGGGCGGTGACCCGGCAATTGGTCGATGCCGGGCGCCTGTTGGACATGCCGGTGTACGACCATGTAGTCATCGGAGGAGAGCGATACGTGAGCTTCGCGGAGGCGGGACTGCTGTGACGAGCACGGCGGGGACCCCCCCACCAGCCCCAACGCCACGCAAGACCCCGGTCCCGGCCCCCGCCCCGGCCCCGGCGCCGATGCTCGCGCCTGAGCTGGCCAAGGCCGTGGCGGCGCAGCATGACCGTCTCGATCTCGACCTCTTGGCGCGGGCGTACCGAATCAGCGCCCAGGCGCATCAGGGCCAGAAGCGCCTCTCGGGCGACGATTACGTCTCGCACAGTGTCGCGGTCGCGACGATTCTCGCCGAGCAGCAGATGGACACCACGACCATCGCGGCGGCGCTGCTACATGACGTCGTCGAAGATTCGGATGTCACGCTCGATATGTTGCGCCGCGACTTCGGAAACGAAGTCGCCGATTTGGTCGATGGACTGACCAAGATCAAGGCGCTGACGTTCCGCTCGACCGCCGAGGAGCAGGCGGAGAATTACCGCAAGCTCCTCATGTCGGTCGCGCGCGATGCGCGTGTCATCATCATCAAGCTGGCCGATCGGCTGCACAACATGCGCACGCTCGACCCGTTGCCCATCGAAAAGCGGCGCCGGATCGCGCAGGAGACGCGCGAGCTGTACGCGCCGCTCGCGCACCGCTTCGGTATGGCCGGCGTCAAGGCCGAGCTCGAGGATCTCGCGTTCAAGTATCTCGAGCCGGACGATTACAAGCAGCTCAGCCGGCAGGTGAAGGCGCGCCGCGTCGAGCGCGATCGCACGATCGAGCGGATGCGCGCGCCGCTCTCGGACGAGCTGCGGCGCGCCGGCATCGTCGGCTGGGAGATCGTCGGCCGGCCCAAGAACCTCTGGTCGATCTTCAAGAAGATGAAGAAGCGCGGCAAGCCGTTCGAGGAGATCTACGACCTTCTCGCCGTTCGCGTGCTCGTCAATAGCATCACCGACTGCTACCACGTGCTCGGCATCATCCATCACACGTGGACGCCGCTGCAGGAACGGATCAAGGATTACATCGCCAGTCCGAAATCGAACGGCTATCAGTCGCTCCACACGACCGTGTTCGGACCCGGCGGCCAGTTGTACGAGATCCAGATCAGGACGCGCGACATGCACCGCACGGCCGAGTACGGCATCGCGGCGCACTGGCTGTACAAGGAGAACGGCAAGAGCCCCGACGAGCTCGATCGCCATCTCTCCTGGTTCCGCCAGCTGATCGAGCTGCAGCAGGAAGCGCACAGCCCCGAGGAGTTTCTCGAATTTCTCAAGATCGATCTTTATCAGGACGAGATCTTCGTGTTCACACCGCGCGGCGACGTGAAGCGGCTGCCCAAAGGCGCGACGCCGATCGATTTCGCGTTCATGGTGCACACGGAAGTCGGCCAGCACTGCAACGGCGCGCGCGTGAACGGCCGGATCTCGCCGCTGCATCGCCCGCTCCGCAACGGCGACACGATCGAGGTGCTCACGAGCCCCCAGGCGAAGCCGTCGCGCGACTGGTTGGCGCACGTGCAGACCGGACGCGCGCGTCAGAAGATCCGGCAATGGATCAAGCAGGAAGAGCAGCAGCGCAGCGTGACCCTGGGCCGAGAGATTCTCGCACGCGAGGTACGCCGCCGGCGGCTCGATGCGCCTACACCCGACCAGTTGGCGCAAGCGGCCTCGGCCCTGTCGCTCGGCGCGGCGGAGCAAGTCGAAGCGGCAATCGGACGCGGCGACGTGCAGCTCGGTCAAGTGTTGAAGGCACTGTATCCCGAGCTGCCCACCGACGATCAACAGGCACCGAAGCCGACCGCCTTCGGCCGCGTGATCGAGCGCTTGCGGCTGGGCCGCGGCATCAAGATTCACGGCGTCGAAGGCCTGATGGTGCGGTACGCCCAGTGCTGCCAGCCGGTGCCGGGTGATCCCGTCGTTGGATATGTCACGCAGGGACGAGGGATCTCGATCCATCGCAATGACTGCCCGAATCTTCTGACGTTGTCGGGGGACGAGGACCGCCGGGTCGAGATCGACTGGCGCGAGGTGGAAGGCGAGACGTTCGTGGTTCGTCTGGCGGTGAGCGGCGAGGACCGGCGGGGCCTGTACGCGGATATCTGCGAGGCGATCAGCGGCACCGGCACCAACATTCGCAGCGCCGAGCTGGCGTCGAAGGACGGGATCGTGTTCGGCTCGGTGCTGGTCGAGGTCGAGAACCACACCCACCTGCACAAGGTTCTGAAGGCCGTCCGCAAGGTGAAGGGCGTGACGGAAATTGCGCGCCGGGATTCGAGCGGTCCCGCCGAAGTCGTCGTCGGTTAGCTTTCCCCATCATGCCTTTTGAGCTTGGCACTGCGCCGCCCCCGGCGGGGGATCAGCCACGCGCCATTCGCGAGCTGACCGAGGGCTTACGGCGCGGAGACAAGTACCAGACCCTGCTCGGCGTCACGGGGTCGGGGAAGACGATGACCATGGCGCACGTCGTCGCGAACTTCAACAAGCCGACGCTCGTGCTGTCGCACAACAAGACGCTCGCGGCCCAGCTGTACGGCGAGCTGAAGACGTTCTTCCCGACGAACGCCGTCGAGTTCTTCATCTCGTATTACGACTACTATCAGCCCGAGGCGTACGTGCCGTCGACCGACACGTACATCGCCAAAGACTCCTCCATCAACGACGACATCGAGCGGCTGCGGCTGCGCGCAACCTCGAGCCTGTCGGAGCGCGAGGACGTCATCATCGTCGCCAGCGTGTCGGCGATCTATGGCCTCGGCGATCCGGAGCTGTACAGGGAGCTGCTCGTCACGGCGCAAAAAGGCGAGACGCGGGGGCGGGATGCGCTGCTCGCCGATCTCGTGGCCGTGCAGTATCAGCGCAACGACATCGGCTTCGAGCGCGGCACGTTCCGTGTGCGGGGTGATACCGTCGAGGTGTTCCCCGCCTACGACGAGCAGGCCGTGCGGATCGAATTCTGGGGCGATGAGATCGAACGCATCGCCAAGATCGATCCCCTGACCGGCAACGTCATCCGGCAGATGGACAAATCGGCGATCTATCCGGCGACGCATTTCGTGACGCAGCGCGCCACGATCGAGCGCGCGGTCACGCGGATTCGCGCCGAATTGGCGGAGCGCCTCGCCGAGCTCCGGGCGCAGCACAAGCTGCTCGAAGCGCAACGCCTCGAGTCGCGCACGCACTTCGACATCGACATGCTGATGGAAGTTGGACGCTGCGCCGGTATCGAGAACTACTCGCGGCACTTCGGCGGCCGCCAGGCGGGCGAACGTCCCGCATGTTTGCTTGACTATTTCCCGAAGGATTATCTCTGCATCATCGACGAGTCGCACCAGACGTTGCCGCAGCTCGGCGCCATGTACGAGGGCGATCGCTCGCGCAAACAGACGCTCGTCGACTTCGGCTTCCGCCTGCCGTCGGCACTCGACAACCGGCCGCTCCGGTTCGACGAATTCATGGGCCTCGTGCCACGGATGGTGTTCGTGTCGGCGACGCCGGGCGCTGATGAGCTCCGGCTCTCGCAGGGCGTGATCGTCGAGCAGATCATCCGGCCGACGGGGTTGGTGGATCCGCAAGTCGAGATTCGTCCTGTGGCCGGTCAGGTGGACGATCTGCTCAGCGAAATCCGGCTGCGCGAGAAGAAGAATGAGCGCGTCCTGGTCACCACGCTCACCAAGCGCATGGCCGAGGATCTGACCGACTACCTGCAGCAACACGGCGTGCGCGTGCGCTACCTCCACTCCGAGATCGACGCGATCGAACGCGTCGAGATCATTCGCGGACTACGGCTCGGCGAATTCGATGTGTTGGTCGGGATCAATTTGCTCCGCGAAGGGCTGGATCTGCCTGAGGTCTCGCTCGTCGCGGTCTTGGATGCCGATCAGGAGGGCTTCCTGCGCTCGGACCGATCGCTGATCCAGACCGTGGGCCGCGCGGCCCGCAATCTCAGCGGCAGAGCCATCCTCTACGCGGACCACGTCACCGGATCGATGGAGCGCGCGCTGCAGGAGATGAATCGCCGGCGCGTCACGCAGATTGCCTACAACACCGAGCACGGCATCACGCCGCGGTCGATCGTGAAATCGGTCGGCGATATCCGGTTTGTCACCCGCGTTGCGGATGCGCGCGCGGGCAAGCCGGCTGCCGGTGCGATTCGCCGACCCGCCAATGCGGCCGAGCGCGACACCCTGATCCGCATGCTGGAGCAGCAAATGCAGGCCGCCGCCGAGGAGCTCGACTTTGAGCTGGCGGCGGTATTGCGCGACCAACTTCTCGAACTGAAGGCAGTTCCACCCGATGCGCCTGTCCGCGATCGAGCTCAGCCGGTTCGGTGAGGAGTTGGGTGCCCAGCTCCGTGCCCCTACGGCCATCGGACTCTCGGGCGAGCTGGGCACCGGGAAGACCACGCTCGTGCAGGCGATTTGCCGCGGACTTGGGGCCAGGGCGCGCGCAACGAGCCCCACCTACGCGCTGGTGCATCACTATGACGCCGGGCCTACGCCGGTGTATCACGTGGACTGTTACCGCCTGCGTCATTCCGACGAAGCCCGCGATCTCGGCTTCGACGACATGATGCGCGCGCGGGCGATCATCTTGATCGAGTGGCCCGAGCGCGCGGGCGTCTGGGCGCCGCCGCTCGACCGGCATTTCCAGCTTTCCTACGACGACGATCCGGCGCGCCGCGTCGTCAACGAGCTTGCGGTCGCATGAGCACGCATTGGCTCGCGATCGACACGGCGACTGAATTTGCCAGTGTCGCCGTTCGCACTGATCACGGTACCGTCGCCCGGTCGACTCGAGGCTCGCGACAACACGCCGCGCAAATCGTACCGATGATCCACGAAGTCCTGGAGCGGGTCGAGGTGTCCGTCGGTCAAATCCGCGGGGTCATCGTCGGGGATGGACCAGGCAGTTTCACGGGTCTGCGCATCGGCTGGGCCGCGGCGAAGGCTCTGGTGCAAGAGCGACAGTTACCGCTGGTCGCGATTCCATCACTCCTTGCTGCTGCGTACGGTGCTGGTGTCGACACCGTCGCGGCGTGCTATGATGCGCTCCGCGGCCAGGTGTTCGGGGCGATTTACGCGTTCGAGGCGGACAAAGTCGCCACACGCGTCGCCGCCGACGTATTCACGATCTCCGAACTCGCGGCGGCAGGCGGTCAGCCGCCGGTCCTGGCCGTGGGAGATGGCGCGCAGCGGTATCGCGAATCCGTCTTGTCCTGGACTGGACGGGAGCCCGTTGGCCTGGAAGCATTGCCTCCGCTCGCCGGATCGCTCTTGGCGCTCTTCTCGTACCACGGCACGCGCCGGTCGATTGGGGGGAGCACGTCTGAACCCGTCTACGGCCGTCCCGCCGAAGCGCAGGTGAAATGGGAGACTCGCCACGGCCGCCCCCTTCCGCATTCGTCCCGCTAAGCTCAGCGACGTCGGCGCGGTTCACGCGATCGAGCAGGAAGTCTTCAGCGATCCATGGTCGCGTCAGGATTTCTCCGACTGTGTGACGTACGCGCTGTTTTTCGTTGCCGCAGCAGAGGGCGAAGCGCTTGCGGGCTACGTCGTGGCCCTCGATGCCGCGGACGAAGGGGAGATCCTGAACCTCGCCGTCGGCCCGGACGGCCGGCGTCACGGACTGGGCCGCGCACTCGTGGAGCACGTGGTCGAGGCGCTCAAGGCGCGCGGCGTCGGGCAGATCTACCTCGAGGTGCGCGAATCGAACGCGCCTGCGAGAGGCTTATACGCCGCTGTGGGATTCAAGGAAGTGGGTCGGCGGAAGCAGTATTACCGTCGCCCGGTGGAGGACGCGATCGTGCTCCGACTTGATGCATAACTTCGGTACACGTGGCGTATCTTTGATTGACAGAATGACTTGCGATTTATATAGTGTTGGGCACCCTTGGACCCCTACCCGCAATATCGCTGGAGGTTGTTGTGAGCCGCAGTCTCAATAAGGTCATTCTGATCGGGAACTTGGGTGCCGATCCCGAAGTGCGCAGCACGAACAGTGGATCCCGCGTCGCGACCCTCTCTGTGGCGACGAGCCGGCAGTGGACGGGCAACGGCGGGGAAAAGCAGGAAAAGACGGACTGGCATAGGGTTATCTGCTGGAACAACAAGACCGGGTCCGGCCTGGCCGACGTTTGCGAGAAGTACCTGAAGAAGGGCGATAAGGTCTACGTGGAAGGCCGGATCGAATACCGGACCTGGGAAGACCGTGACAAGCAGACGCGCTACGTCACCGAGATCATCGCGCGCGAGCTGATCATGCTGGGATCGAGAGGCGGAGCTGCTCCAGTCGGAGCGGGTGCTGTTAAGGGGGCCGCAGAGGCTGGCGGCAAGGCCCCAGAATCGCTCGACGCGTTCCCGGAGGCGCTGGATGAGGAGGACGACGATCTGCCGTTCTAAGCGCACCGTAGTGCTGGCCCTGGCGGCGTTGCCGCTACTGTGTCGTGTCCTGCCCGCTCAGGACACCACAAAGGTCAAGGGGCAGGACACGACGAAGGTGGTGCAGCAACAGCAGGACACCACGCAAGCGGCCGCCGCTCCCCAGGGTCTTCCGTCATCTCACACCGTCGTCAAGGGCGAGACGCTGTGGTCTATCGCCCAGATGTATTTCAACGATCCGCTGCTGTGGCCCGAGATCTATCGCCTCAATACCAACGTCATCGAGGATCCGCACTGGATCTATCCCGGTGAGGTCCTGAGCATTTCGGAGTCCGCGACACTCGCGCAGGGCACCGACACAACGGTCTCGGTGCCGCAGGATACGACCATAGCGGCTGGCGACACCGTAAAGGCGGCGCCGCCGCCGCCACCACCCGGTGATACTGTGGTCGCGGTCGTACCGGTCGATACCACGAAGGCGGCGCCCGTGGATACGATTCCGGCCGATACGACGCAGTTCGCGCCGGTCGAGGCGCCGCCGCCGACGACCGTGAACGAAAGCTACGAAACCATCTTCGACCGCCGCCGCACGAGTCAACAGGTGGTGCAGGACGTGCTCCGCGCATACGTCCATCAGCCCTACCGGCCGATTCGCGCGGGTGAGTTTTATGCCGCCGGATTTCTGAGTGAGAACGAGCGGCTCCCGTGGGGGCAAATCCTCGGCGCCACCGCGACGCCGGCGATTCACCGGCTCACCGAACGCACGTCGGCGACGACCTTCGAAGAAATTTCGATCAAGCCCCCGCACAATGCGTCGTATCACGTCGGGGATTCACTGTTGCTTGCGCGTCTCGACCCCGGGCTCGATTTCGGCAACTGGGGCGACGTCGTCGTACCGATCGGGGTCGCGCGCGTGACGTCGGTGGAAAAGGAACAGGTGCTCTCGGAAGTCGTGATGCAGTTCGCGCGAATCCACGAGGGTTTCGTCGCGATGCCGCTCGAGCCGTTCCACGATCCCGGCCAGGTTCGCCCGACGGCCGTCGAGCACGGGCTCACCGGCAAGCTGCTGCGCGCCCGCGATCCGCATCCGATCGCCGGAGCGCAGCAATACTACTTCATCGACAAGGGACGCCGTGACGGCGTCGCGGTGGGGGACATCTTCGAGGTCTACAAACCCGCGGAAGGTTTTGCGGGCTCGGCATCCGAAGAAGTTCGCGCGGTCATGATGATCGTGCACACACGCGAGCGCTCGGCGACTGGACTGCTGTTACAGATCATGAATCCCGCGCTGGAACAGGGACTGCCCGTACGACTGGTCAAGAAAATGCCGTCCTGAACGGCGGCCGGGCCTGCGCCCAACGCGGGCCCGGCAGGCAAGTGTCGTGATCATCACCCTCCATCTCGTTGCGTTCGCGCTGTACGGTCTGGCGGCGGCGCTCGCCTGGGCGCCATTCATGGGGTTCCGGCCGGCGCCCCGGGCGCTCATCATCGCAATCCCGTGCGCGGGCGCGGCCGTCCATGTCGTCGCGATCTCGCAGCTCACGCTCGTGGGCTTGGGCCCAGCGCTCTCGATGCTCGCTCTCTGTCTGGTGCTCCTACAGCTCGCGAGCGAACGCTTGTTGCGCGGGTCCGCGGTGTCGTTTTTCGCCGGACCGCTCGCAACCGGCCTGCTCGGGCTCGCGTTGCTGGCCGGTCTCACGCCGGCGCCGGAAATCGGGGCCGCGCGAAACGTCTGGTTCGTGCTGCACGTCGCCCTCAGCGTCCTGGGACTCTCCCTGATGGCGTTGGCGTTCATCGCCGCGGCGCTGTACCTGCTGCAGTTTCGCGAGCTCAAGGCACGCCGGTTCGGTCAGGTGTTCCAGCTCTTTCCGCCGCTCGAGCGTCTGGATCAGCTGAACCAATTCGCGCTCGTGGCCGGGTTTCCCGCGCTGACGCTGGGCGTGCTGCTCGCGCTCGGGTACGGGGCGCAGTTTGCCGGTCAAGGCGGCTTGCACGTCGCCAAGGCGCAGATCGTTTGGGGCCTGTTCACCTGGGTCGTCCTGGGATGGACGGTGTGGGTGCGGGTCGTGCGCCATTGGGCCGGCCGCCGCGCCGCGCTCGCCAGTATCGCGGGATTCTGCGCGGTGCTGCTCGTCTACGTCGCGCTCAAGCTCACACAGCCGGGCGCCGAACGGTTTCTGTGACGGGTCACAAGGCCATGGGCATCAAGGTCGCCGGCGTGAACCACAACACCGCGCCCCTCGATGTGCGCGAGCGCTTCGCGCACGGTGCGCACGAGGTGCCCGGTGCGCTGGCCCGCGTCATGGCGGCGGGCGCCAGTGGCGGCGTGTTGCTCTCGACCTGCAATCGCACCGAGTTCTATCTCGTCGGGGACGATGACGATCCCGTGCTGGAGACGGTCTGGGCGCTGCTGGGCGAGCGCCTTCCCGCGAATCCCGCGCCGGGCGGAGCGCGCGAGTACGGCTACATCGCGCGCGACCGCGAAGCGGTGCGACATCTGTATCGCGTCTCCGCCGGACTCGATTCCATGATCCTCGGCGAATCGCAAATCCAGGGGCAGGTACGCGACGCGTGGGAGATGTCGCGCGCGCAGGCCGGTCCGGTACTGCACCGGTTGTTCCAGACCGCGCTGCACGTCGGCTCGCGCGTGCGCACCGAGACGGGACTGGGGATGGGTACGGCGTCCGCCGCGTCCGCCGGCGTGGCGGTCGCGGGAAAGATCTTCGGTGATCTCGCCGGCCGCACCGCCCTCATTCTCGGCGCCGGCGACGTGGCGGAGCTTGCGGCGACCTGCTTGAGCGACGAAGGCGTCCGGGTGACGCTCGTCGCCAATCGCACGCACGAGCGGGCCCGGGCGATCGCCGAGCGGTTGGGTGCCAAAGCGATATCGCTGGATGAGGCGTGGCCGCATTTCGCGACGGTCGACATCGCGCTCTGCTCGACGGCGGCGCCGCATGCCGTCGTCACCTGGGAGCGCGTCGGCGCCGTGATCGGCGGTGGCGCGCGCCGGGGCAAACCGCTCTGCATTCTCGACCTTGCCGTCCCCCGCGACGTGGATCCGTCGATCGCGCAGCTCGAGAACGTCTTCCTCTACGATGTCGACGACCTGCAGACCGTGGCCGCACAGGCGACGGCGCGCCGCCGTGACGAAATCCCCGGCGCCGAGCGCATCGTCGAAGAAGAAGCCGATCTGTTCTGGGCATGGTACGGCGGCCTCGGCGTCGTGCCGACGATCAAAGAGCTGCGCCAGCGGCTGGACCACGTCCGCGCCGCGGAGCTCGAGCGCGCGCTTCGGCGCTTCGGGCACTTGAGCCCGGACGATCGCGCGCAGCTCGAGCAGTTCAGCCAGGCACTGCTCAACAAGTTTCTGCACGAGCCGACCATCGCCCTGAAGAGCGCGGCCGAAGAAGGGCGCGGTTACGGCCTACTCGAGGCGGTCAGGCGGCTCTTCGGACTGGAGCCGCCTGAGTGACGAGCGACGCGCGCATTCTCGTCACCGGGGGCGCAGGGTACATCGGTAGTGTCGTCGTAGATCAGCTTCTCCAGCGGGGCTTTCACGTGGTCGTCCTGGACGACCTGAGCGCCGGCCACCGGCAGGCGGTCGCCCGGGAGGCCGCGTTCGTGCAAGGCAATGTAGGGAACCGCGAGCTGGTCGCGGCCCTGCTGGAACGGGAGCGTATCGACGCCATCATCCACCTGGCGGCCTTCGCGCTGGTCGCCGAGTCGGTGGCGCAGCCCCAGAAGTATGTGACCAACAATGTGACGGCCGCCCGTGTACTCTTGGAGACGGCCATACGCGCCAAAGTGCGACGCTTTGTGTTCTCCTCGTCGTGCGCGGTGTATGGACATCCGGCACAGGTGCCGATCACCGAGGACACGCCGCAGGCTCCGGTGAATCCTTACGGCGAGACGAAGCGCGATTTCGAGCGGTTGCTCGCTGAATCGGGTCCGCAGAGCGGCATGGGAGTCGTGAGCCTGCGGTACTTCAACGCCTCCGGCGCCACGGAGCGGTTGGGTGAAGACCACGACCCCGAGACGCATTTGATTCCGAATGTGCTTGCCGCCGCGCTGGGGAAACGTCCGCTCGAGATTTATGGGACGGATTATCCGACACCCGATGGGACCGCGGTACGGGACTATGTTCATGTCAGCGACATCGCCGACGCGCATCTCCGCGCGCTCGACGCGAAGCTCGACGGTGGCGCGCCGCTGGCGGTGAATTTGGGGACGGGAACGGGACGTTCCGTGCGCGAGGTCGTCGCGGCCGCCCGGCGTGTCACGGCTCGAGCGCTCGCGACCGTCGAGCGTCCGCGGCGCCCCGGTGATCCACCGGAGCTCGTCGCGGCAGTGCAGCGGGCCCGGACGGTGCTGGGATGGCGCGCATCGCACTCCAGTCTGGAAGAGATTTTGAGCAGCGCCTGGCGCTGGCATCAGGCGCACCCGAACGGTTACCGAGGAGGTTAAGGGTGCTGTTACAGGTTCGCGGAGCGATTCCCACGACGCCATGGGAGCTCGTCCTCACGTCCAGTCGCGAGACCCAGTTCGTGCTTGCCATTCTCGCCGTCTTCTCGGTGGTGTCGTGGTATCTGATCGTCTTGAAGTGGTGGCAGTTTCGACGCATGCGGCAACTCGGCGACCGCTTTCTGGCGGAAGTGGAGAAGGCGCCGCGCCTCGAGGACGCCTACCACGCCGCGATGCGACTGCCGCCATCGTCCTATAACCGCCTGCTGCGCGAAGCCGTCCAGTTTTTCTCGGAGCTCAAGCCGGGTAGCCTAAAAGGTGCGGGCGGGCCATCGAATCCGGCCACGCCTGCCGCTTCCGCCACGCTGACGACGACGCAGCTGGAAGCGTTACGCATGGTACTGGCGAAGGAAGTGGCGGCGGAGCGCGACACCGCCGCGCGTTTCATTCCGTGGCTCGCGACGTTCGGCTCGGTCAGCCCGCTGCTCGGCCTGCTCGGTACGGTGCTCGGCGTGATGGATGCGTTCATCGGCATCGCGGTCGGCGGCTCGGGGAACATCACGGCTGTCGCGCCCGGTGTTGCCGAAGCGCTGGTCACGACCGTCGGCGGCCTGGCGGTCGCCGTGCCTGCCGTGATGGCGTACAACCTCTACGTCAACCGGCTGGGCCTGTTCGCCGGCGAGCTCGAAGGCTTTGCGCAAGAAATTGTGGGGACACTGGCACGGGAAGGACGGATCTAATGGCCGGGTTACTTGGGAGCGGCGGCGGAGGTCTTCGAGGACACGGGGAGTTGCCGCTCAATGCCGATATCAACGTCACGTCGCTCGTCGACGTCGCCTTCGTATTGTTGATCATTTTCATGATCACCGCGCCCATCATGCAGGGAGGCGTGGACGTCCGGCTGCCGCGCGCGCAGGTGCGCGCGATCGAGCCGAAGCAGGGGCTCGTGGTGACCGTCGACGCTGATGGCAAGATCTATCTCGACCAGGCCGCGCTTTCGTATGAGGATTTCGCCGCCACCTTTCCCGCTTTCGTGCGAACGAAACGCCCCACGGGGGTGTATCTGCGAGCCGATGGGAGAGTCACGTACGCGCGCGTCGTGCAGGTGCTCGCGGTGATCCGCGGCTCGGGGGTGCAGGACGTGGGACTCGTCGCCGAACCGGAGACGATCAATCGATGAGAGGACGCGGCGGGGCGCCCGCGCCGGTTGGCATGGCGCTCACCGGGACCGTGGTGGTGCACGGCATCGCCGTCGTTTTGCTGTTTGGGACGCCCAGCGGTCGCGCGCGCATGCCGCCGACGTATCGCGTGCATCTGGTCGCGGCCCCGGCTGCCGACATGGAGACGCGGAAGGCGCCCGAAGCCGTCGACCGGCCCGCCGAGGAGCGGCCCGCACCGGCACCAAAAACAAAGGCGCCGCAGAGCACGGTATCGCGTGCGACGCCGCCACCCACGCGCGACCAAACGAAACGTGAAGCGGCGCCGCGGACCACGCCGACCAATCAGCCGCTGCCGGGCGAGAAGCCATCGACGGGCAATGACGTTGCGACCGTCAGCACCGAAGGCGTGGCGTTCCCATTTCCGGAGTATTTGCAGAACATCGTCTCGCAGGTGCTCCGGCGCTGGCAACGTCCCGCGCAGAGCACACCGCTGGAGGCCGAGGTATCATTTTTCGTGCATCGCGACGGCTCCGTGACCGATCTGCAATTCATCCGGCGTTCCGGCAATTTCGCGTTCGATCTCGAGGCCCAAGGTGCGGTCGAGGAAGCGGGCCGGTTTCACGCGTTCGGCATGCTACCCGATGGCTGGAAAGGCGACGTGCTATTCGTGCGGTTCTATTTCTCGGGACAGAGACAATGAAGCGTTGGCATGTTGGCTTGTGGGAATGTGCTGCGGCGGTGGTGCTTCTTTCCAACCTTCCAGCCGGCCAACTCTCGGCGCAGGACACCAGCGCCATCGACCGCGGCGTCCGCATCGGTATCGTGTACAAGCCCGGTGTCCGGCCCGGCATGGTGCTGCTGCCGCGCACGGGCATGGGACTCGACTCGGTGCGCGCGATCGTGGCTCGCGATCTCGACTACAGCGACCGCTTCGAAATCATCACGATGCCGGGCGGTGATTCGATTCGCCTGGCCACGCCGTCACCCAGCCGGACGCCCACGGGCAACGCGCGGCGCTCGACGGCGGGCGGCAATCGATCGGCGAGCGGCGGAGGAGGCGGGCAAAGCTCGTTGAATTATCCGCTCTATCAGGCGCTCGGCGCCGATTTCGCGCTCGACATCACGGCCGCGAGCGACACGACCGTCGCCACGCTGCACGACATCGCCGCCGCCGGGATTCGCCGCGTCGTGAAGGCGCAATTGCCGCCCGCCTCGTCGCCGGCGTTCCGCCTCGCGGTGCACCGGCTCGCCGATCAAGTCGTGCAGGCGGCACTCGGCACCGCGGGCATCGCGGCGACACGGATCCTCTTCGTCAAAGACGGGAAGGTCTACCAGATCGATCAGGACGGCGCGGGCGAGAAGCTCGTCTCGTCGACGGACCGACAAGCGATGTCGCCCGCCTGGAGCCAGGACGGCGAGCATTTTTCCTACATGGAGTTTCAGGCGGGGAAGGGGTGGTTGTACGTGCAGGATATGGCGACGGGCAAACGCACGCCGGTGCCGACGACGGGCACGGCGCTCGATTTCACGCCTGCGTTTTCGCCGGACGGGCAAACGCTCGCCTTCAGTCGCGCCACGGAAGAAGGCACGGATGTTTATACGATCAACCTCAAGAACAACTGTTGTTTACGGCGCTTGACCGTGGGGCGCTTTTCTGACAACTTGTCCCCGACGTTCAGCCCTGACGGGCAGCGGATCGCGTTCGTATCGACGCGCCCGGGTCTGCCGCAGATCTATGTGATGGCGGCGGATGGCACGGACCAGCAATTGTTCGCACCATTCGATTACGGCGTCACCGGCGCGTCCAATGCACCCGAATGGTCGCCCGATGGGCAATCGGTCGCGTTTCACCGGGATGTGGCAGGGACGCTGCAGGTGTTCGTGCTGGACGTGCGTACGCGTACCGTGCGGCAGCTCACGTCGGTGGGACGGAATGAGGATCCGACCTGGGCGCCCGACAGCCGCCACCTCGCCTTTACGTCCGACCGGTCGGGCTACCGCCAGTTGTGGATCATCGATCTCGACACCGGCCGAATCCGGCCGCTCTTGCAGCAGAGTGGCGCGCGTTTGGCCTCCTGGTCTCCACGGCTTTCGGAGGCTCCTACTTCCACCCCCTCACTGGAGAGATAGATGAAATCGGTATCGTTGCTCCTCGTACTCGGCTTGGGTGCCGCGGTCATTTCGGCCGCGTCGTGCGGCGGCAAGCCCGCGCCGGCGCCGGTGACACCTAATGCCGATTCAGCGGCAGCCGCCGAGAAGGCGAGACAGGATTCGGCAGCAGCGGCGGCGGCGGACGCAGCGCGACGCGCGCGCGAAGACTCCGAGCGCGTCGCCCGGCAGCGCGCAGCGGATTCCCTGGCCGCTTTGAGCCGCACGAGCGACGAGGTGAAGACCACGCTGGCAACGATGATCCACTTCGACTTTGACAAGTCGAACATTCGGTCTGAAGACGCGGCGACGCTCGATCAAAAGGTGGCGATTCTCCAGGCCAATACCGACCTGAAGATCCGGATCGGCGGGCACTGCGACGAACGCGGCTCCGACGAATACAACCTCGCGCTCGGCAACCGGCGCGCGCAGGCGGCAAAGCAGTATCTCGTGAGCCACGGCATCGATGCCGGCCGGATCGAGACGCAGTCGTGGGGCGAGGAAAAACCGCTGGTGCAGGGCCACGACGAGTCGGCGTGGTCGCAGAACCGGCGTGACGAATTCGAGATCACGAGCGGCGGTGACAATCTCCGCCGTCCGTAAGGCGGGTGTGCTGGGCCTGTGGCTCGCCGCCGGCTGCGCGCTGAAAGGCGATGTCCGGAAGGTCGATCTCCAGGTCCAGGCGCTGCAGGCCGATCTCGCCAAGAGTGACGCGGCGCGGGCGGCGGAACGGGATACGATCCTGGCCGCCGTCCGGCTGCTGCAGCAGGCGCTCGCCGCGCAGCAGGCCTACCTCGTGCAGCTGCGCGGCGATCTCCGCACCGAGCTCTTGTCCGTGCAGCAGCAGTTGGTGACGGTGCAGGAGCTCACGGGCCAGAGCCAGCAACGGCTCACCGAGTTGCGGTCGCGCATTGAAGCGCGCGCGGAGCAGCCCGACGCGGGCGCGGCCGTTCCTGCGGCGTCTGGCGCGCCGGTCGGCTCGTCCGGCAATCCCGCCGGTCCGGGACCCGACCAGATGTACGATCTCCCGCTGCAACAGTACCGCCGCGGCAGTCTCATCACCGCGCGGTTGGGCTTCCGAGAGTTTCTGCGCGTGTATCCGACGCACGAGCGGGCACCGGACGCGCTGTTTTACATCGGAGAGAGCTTCGAACAGTCAGCACCCGATTCGGCTGCGGCGGTGTACGATCAGGTGGTGAAGACCTACCCGAATTCGCCGCGCGCCCCGTCCGCGCTGTACAAGCAGGGTCTCCTCGCCGAGCAGCGCGGCGATAAAGCCTTGGCGCGCACCTTCTACTCTCGCGTGATCGCGGGCTATCCCCGCTCCCCCGAAGCCGATCTCGCGCGGCAAAATCAGCAGCGCCTGCGACCGTAACAGGCCTCCGACCTGGCTGTGGCCGGACCCCCGACAGTGCATGCGCGCGGTGAAATGCCGTTCCTCGATCATCTCGAGGAGCTGCGCTGGCGCATTCTCTGGAGCCTGCTCGCGATCGCGATCGGCACCGTCGTCGGCTGGTTCCTCCTCGGCAAAGTCGACGTCATCGAGCTGCTGAAGCGGCCCATCGCGCCGTACCTGCCCGGCGGCCGCCTCATCTTTACGAGTCCCGCCGAGCCCTTCCTCCTGACGCTCAAGGTCGCCTTCGCACTGGGCTGCTTGCTGGCGTCACCGGTCGTGGTCTACCAGATCTGGGCGTTCCTCGCGCCGGCGCTGTACGATCGCGAAAAAAAGCTCATTGTCCCGGCATTGGCGGGAGGCGTGATCTTGTTTCTGGCGGGCGGGTTCGCCTGCTACCAGTTGCTGCTGCCGGCGGCGTTGCGCGTGTTCTTTGGTTTCCAACGCGCCGACCTTGCCCCGATGATCACGATCGACCGCTACTTCGGGATGGCGGTACCGTTCGTCATCGCGTGTGGCCTCATCGCCGAGCTGCCGCTCGTGGTCACGATTCTGGCGTCGCTGGGTGTGGTGACCCCGCAATTTTTGGCGCGCCAACGGCGTTACGCGATCGTCATCTCGGCGTTTCTTGCGGCCCTGCTTACGCCGCCCGATGCCGTGTCGATGTTGCTGATGTTGGGCCCGCTGATCCTGCTGTACGAGGTGAGCATCTGGTGCGCGTGGGTTGCCAGCCGGCGGCGCACGCGGCGTATGGCGGCCGTGACGGTGGCGCTGATCGTCCTGGGTGTTGGGTCCCTGCATGCGCAGAACCCACCGCCTCCTCCGCCGCAGCGCCCCGTTGTCCGAGACACGACGGCGAAACCGCCCGGAGCACCGGGCGATACGACGCGTGGCCGCAGCGTGGATACCGCGACGGCACGTAAAATGGGACTGCCGACGGCTCCCTCGCGATCCTTCCCTCCAGCCGACTCCGTCATCGACTCATTGCTCAAACTGCCCGAATACCGCCAGACGCGTTACGTCGCCGACACACTCGTCTTCAAGGGTGACAGCCAGACGATTTTCCTGCGGCGCGAGGCGTTCGTCGACCGGGAAGGCACGCAGCTCCAGGCCGATTCGATTCGCTATCACGAGGCGAGTTGCCAGCTCAACGCGGCCGGCGAGCCGCAGTTGTTCGACCACGGCACGGTGCTCGTCGGCGAGGGGATGCGCTACGACACGTGCCTGCGCCGCGGCACGGTGCGCGACGCGCTGACGGATTTTCAACAGGGCGCCGCGACGTGGTACATGCGCAGCGAAGGCCTCGCGATGGATTCGAACGCAACACGGGTGTACGCAAAATCGGCGAACGTCACGTCCGACCCGCAGCCCGTGCCGGATTATCACTTTGCCGTCGGCGAAGCGAAATGGATCAACAAGCGCACGATGATCGCCCGGCCGGCCGTGCTGTACGTGCGTGACGTGCCCATCATGTGGCTGCCGTTCATCTTCCAGGACATCCGCGGCGGCCGCCGCAGCGGCATCCTGTTCCCGCGGTTCGGACTGAACGACCTGGTGCGGCCCTCACGCCATTATGCCCGGCACCTGTCGGATTTCGGTTACTACTT
>DATGEQ010000045.1:0-19921 GCA_035309945.1 Gemmatimonadales bacterium
AGCGTCCAATGCGGTCGCCGCGCCGACTTGCCCGTGTCGCTGTATACCGCGCGCTGCGCCGCCAGCACGATTGTCGGATACGCCCCGCCCGTGCCTTCGCGCTCCAGCATGAGATCGGTCATCTCGCGGGTCTTGAGCTCCAGCGCGCGAATCGCGTACACCCAGCCGCGGTCGGCGCGGTAGACGAAGTTGTAGCGCGAGGACGTGGAGCGGATGGCTTTCTCACCGAGCATCTCGAGCCGCTTCGACGTCGTGACCGGCGCGATCTCGCCGAGCAGCAGCCCGGCGACAAACGCGATCGCGCCGGCGAGAAAGAGCGGCAGCACCAGGCGATGGAAGGAAATACCGGAGGCCTTCGCCGCCGTGAGCTCGGAGTGGCGGCCCAGCGAGCCGACCGTGAACACCGTCGCAAACAGGACGGCGACCGGCAGTACCAGGAACATCTTCTCGGGCAAATCGAAGATGTATGACAGCGCGACGACGGCGGGCTTGATGCCGCGGCCCATGTAGGTGTCGAGCTTGTCGGTGATATCGATGACGATGACCAGGATCGGAAAGCCGAGCAGCGTCACCAGAAATACACGCAGCCACTCCCGCAGCAGATACAGGTCGAGTGTATTGCCCAGCGGGAGCCGGGAAACGGAGAGCGGAATGCGTAATCGCATCATCGGCTCCCGGCTCCGATAAGTCGCGGGATCCAACCGAACAGCGTCGTCCGGACTTCCTGCCAGTCTCCTCCGTGCGCCGTGCTGCCGGCGTGGCGCGAGGACCAAAGCAGCGGAAACGCCACGATGGTGAAGATCACATTCGGCATCCACATCGACACGAACGGCGACACGATCAGGCGATTGCCCAGCTCTTCGCCGCCGATCAGACCGACGTAATACACCGAGAACACCGCGAGGCTCGAGCCGATCACGAGGCCGACGCCGCCCCGCGGGAAGCGGATTGCCAGCGGGACGCCGAGCAGCGCGAATACGAGGCAGGCCACGGAAATCGCGAGCTTCTTCTGGATCTCGACCTCGTAGATCGCCCCGCGCTGGCGCGCGGCGCGCAGCCGCTGCGCGTACGCCGACGGCGTCGTGACCAGCTGCGCATCGTAACCGATGTTCGCGGCCGGCCGCGGCGTCTGATCGTCCGAACTGGCTGTGCGCGCGGCCTCCGCCGAGTGCGGCGCGACGAGCCGCGCGACGAGGCCGAGCGCCTTGCAGTAGGTGCTGGGCGCGGGAGCGCCGGTATCGGGCGCGGGCGTCGTCACCGGCGCCAGCTTGCTCAGGCGGCGCAGCTCCCCGGTCACGGCGTTGACCGCCTCGATATGCGCGCGCTCTTCGTCACGGCGCGCGCGCGCCACGACGTCCTGCATTTCGCAGACGCCCATCTCCCGGTCCGAGCGGTACTCGTCGTTCTGCGTCTGCTCGAACGTGTTGGTGACGCCCGCGACTTTGATGCGATTGAACGTGTAGAACGTGCGATTGAATTGCTCGGGCACGGCGCGCTTGATCTCGTGGATCTCGCCGTTGCGCAGCGTCAGATACAGATCGGTGCCGTTCGGCGTGTATGCCATGCGGCCCGATTCCGCCGTGATGATGCGGCGGCGGTCCGGATCCTGGAGATCGTAGATTTGCACGTCCGTCAGCGTGTTTGCGGCCGCGTCGATCCGGGCGGCGCGCAGGAAGAACTGGCCCGGCACGACCTCGTTGATCACCTGTTCCTTCAGCTGGAAGGTCGGCTTCTTGCGCTGGATATCGACGAGGAGCGTGCGCAGCTCGTGATTGGAGCGCGGCAGGATTTGGTCGTTCCAGGCGAACGCGATCAGCGTCATCACCGTGGCCCCGCCCAGGACCGGCACCATGATCCGGCCGATGCTGACGCCGCCCGCCTTCATCGCGGTGACTTCGTTGTCGGCCGCGAGATGGCTGAACGTGTACAGCACGGCGACCAGCACCGCCATCGGCAGCGTCATCGCGACGATGAACGGGATGGACAGCGCGAATACTTCGATGATGATGCCCCACGGCAATCCCTTGCCGACGAAATTGCCGAACTGTTTCGCGATCTGATTGACGAGCATCGCGAACGTCAGCGCCGCGAGCGCGTATCCGAGCGGAGGAAGATGTTGCCGCAGGATGTAACGGCTGAGGATGCGCACGATTGGTCGCGCCATTATATTCGGAACCCCAAGTCTCTACAAGGGATGCGGCGTCTCGCGCAGCTGGTTGGACTCGCCCTCACGGTCGTCGTACCCCAGGCACATGCGCAGGCTCCCACGTTCGGGCTGCCGCCACTTGCCATGCCGCGCAATGCGGCGCTGGAACCGGGCGGCCGGCTCGGCGCGCGTGTGCCGCCGGCGATCATCGCGCGCATCTGGGCCGAGTCGGTGCTCGCCCACCGTCGTTCGTTGTTCGCGCCCGTGCCGCCCTCCGCCGCCCCCGCGCCGCCCGCAGTAGCCGCCGTCCCGTCGCCGACACCGTCTCCTGCTACGCCCTATGCCGATATAGGGATGAACCTGAATCTCAGGCTGGAGCTGAAGGCCGATCAGTTTCGCAACCTGCGCTGCACGTCGCAGGAGCAGCAGGTGACGTTCTCGGGATGCAGCGCCGGATTTCCCACCATCACGCCGAATCCGCAATACGCGATCCGGACCGCGGGCGTCGTGGGGCAGCGGCTGCACGTCGACGTCGACTTCGACAGCCAGCGCGAGTTCGACGCCAACAACAATCTCCACGTCTGGTACCAGGGGTTGGAGGACGAGGTTTTGCAGCGCGTCGAAGCGGGCAATGTCACGTTCCAGGCGCCGCCCTCGCGTTTCATCACCGCCGCGATTCCGGCGAACAACTTCGGCGTGCAGGCGATCGCGCAGCTCGGGCCGCTGGAATTCCGCGGCATCGTGGCGCAGCAGAAGGGCAACATCGTCAAGGACCGGTTCTACACGATCGGCGACGTGACGAGCCAGCCGCTCGACCGCGACGCGCGCGACCTGGACTACGAGTCCGGTCGATTCTTCTTCGTCATCGATCCCGCCGCGCTGCCCGGCTATCCCGCGATCGACATTCTGCAGCTCGACCAGGTGCTGCGCCCCGATTCGCTCACCGTAGGCGCGCTGCGCGTCTATCGCCGGCGCGCGATCGCACCGACCGAGATCGGCAACCAGAACGTAGGTGGCGTGCGCGCCGTCGCGTGCGGCTCCGGCTTCCGCGCCATCGATTGCGCCGTGCAGCGCGAAGGACCGTTTGATTGGGAAATCCTGCAGGAAGGCCGTGACTACTACGTCGATCCGACCGGAACGTGGTTCGCGCTGACGAACCGGCTGGACCAAAGCGATTACCTCGCCGTCTCCTACATCACGGCGAGCCGCATCGATTCGATCGGCACGTTCCCGATCGGCGCCCGCATCGACACGGCGAAGGTCGATACGCTGCGGCTCGTATACGATCCCAAACCCTCAGTCACTGCCTCGTCGCCCTCGTTTCGCTTCGAGATCCGCAACGCCTATCGCGTCGGCGGCCGCGAAGTCGATCGCAACAGCGTGGCGCTCACGTTGAGCGTCAACCAGCGCGAGCGTGGCCTCACGGGCGACACCTATCTCCAGCGCCTCGGCGTGGCTCTGGCCAACGACCCGACCCAGTTCGACCAGTACAACCGGCTGTTTCCGCGGCTGCGTGACCCGAATCAAGGCGATCCGGTGCGCGACATGTTCATCATCTTCCCGCACCTCGCGCCCTTCGCCGACTCGACCAAACTCACCGCCGCCGAGCGCAACGACTCGTTGTACCGGACGCCGCGGGCATATCTGGCGATTCAGGGACCGCCGTCGGTGTTCACGCTGCGGTTGCATGCGCTCGCCACCGAGTCGCCGGATCGTTCCACCCTGTCGCTGAACAGCTTCCAGATCCGCGACGGCAGCGAAAAGCTCTACCTCGGCAACCGGCTGCTCACGCGCGAGATCGACTACACGATCGATTACACGACGGGGCAAGTGCAGTTCAAGAACCCCGATGCGCTGTTCCAGGGCGCGGGCACAACCCAGATCCGCGCGCAGTTCGAGGAGCGGGCGGCGTTCGACATCGCGCCCACGACGACGTACGGTTTGTCGGCCCGCTACGATCTCGGAGACCTGGGGCAGGTGAACCTGCTGGGCATTTTCCAGCGCGAGCAGAGCACCTTCACGCGTCCCCCTCTCGGTTTCGAGCCTTCATCCGGCTTCATCGGCGGCATTTCGACGCAGCTGCGCTTTCAGCCGGCATGGCTGACCAGGCTCGTCAGCGGTTTGCCCGGTGCCCATGCCGATGTGCCGTCCGTGTTGACGGTGAACGGCGAGCTGGCCATGTCCAAGCCATCGCCGAACCGAGTCGGGCAGGCCTATATCGAGGAGTTCGAGGGCACATCCGGCTCGTCAATCAATCTCGCCGACAACGCCTGGCACTGGGGCAGCATCCCGACATCGGTCCGCGGCGTCGAGTCGCTCGGTTTCACCGGAACGTTCGATCCGAATCAGGCCGCATTTCTCACGTGGCAGAGCCTGCCATATACGATCAGCGGGAATCAATCGGCGCCGATTCAGTTTCTGCCGCAGCAGATCGATCCGACGCTGAAGTTTTCGGGACAGACGCAGGCCGCGGAGCCGGTGTTGTGGCTGACGCTGCAGCCCGATTCGATCCTGGGCCTGGCGAATCAACAGGGCGTCCCGAACTGGGTGCGGCCGCCCCAGAACGCGCCGCGCTGGCGCTCGATCACGCAGGCGCTGTCGCCCACCGGCGTCGATCTGTCGCGCGTCGAGTTTCTCGAGTTCTGGGTCTGGGAGGATGCGAACCGCACCGCGCGCGCCAACCGCGCGACGGTGCTGTTCGACTTCGGCGGCGTGTTCGAGGACGCGATCGCGTTCGTTCCCGATTCGTTCACGGTGAGCCCGGCGGGCGACACGACCTACACCGGCGTGCGTCGCACCGGCGTGGGCCGGCTCGATTCGGAGCGCGATCCGCGCACGCAGACATGGAGCGCGACACTGAACGACGAGGGCATTCTGTCCGATCGCGTCACCGACGGGATCGTGGACGCGACGCGCGGTGTCGTCGTCGACACATTGCCGCTCTGCTCGGCCCAGCGGAACGGACAATTCATCCCGTTCGCGCTCGGCGATATTCGCTCCCGCTGCGGCCGGCACAATGGCGCGGTGGATACGGAAGATCAGGACGGTGACTTCGCGCTCGATTCGGTGATCGGCGTGCGCACGGCGGAGAGCTTTGTGCGCTATGTCTTTGCGATCGGCGATCCGGGGGGGCGCTACTACGTGCGCGACGGCGGCATGGTGAACGGCGCGGGCTGGCGCTTGTATCGCATCCCGTTCCGCACCGACACGCTCCAGATCGGCAATCCCAGCCTCCGCCAAATCCAGTCGTTGCGCATCACTGTCGTCGCCCCCGCGCCGACCGGCGCCGAGCAGGAATTGCCGTTCGCGCTGTCCCGCGTGAGGCTCGTCGGCAGCACCTGGGTGAAGCGCGCCGACACCCCCATCCTCGGCATCGGCGGCGAGCGCGGGACGGGAGTGGGAGAGGTCGTCGCGTCTGTCGTCAGCACCGAAAACCAGGACCTCGGCTACACGCCGCCGCCCGGCGTGGTCGACGAAGCGAGCCAACGCAACGCCGGCTTCCAGCTCACCGCCACCGAGATCAACGAGCACTCCATGCGGATCCTGGCGAGCGGGCTGGGCTTGGGCGACCGCGGCGAAGCCTATCTCCGCTTCACGACGGAGGGCGACAAGAATTTCCTGAAGTACCGCACGCTGCGCGTGTGGGCGCGCGGCCGTGGCGCGGGCTGGGAGGATGGCGACCTCGAGTTCTTCATCAAGGCGGGGAAAGACCAGGACAACTTCTACATGTATCACACGCCGGCCAAGACGACGACGTGGACGCCTGAAGTGGTCGTCCAACTCGAGCGCTGGCTCGCACTACGCGCGGAGATCGAGCAGGCCTGGCTGCGAGGAGACCGCCCGCACGTCTATTCGAGCTGCCCTGACTCCAGTCTCCTGATTTCCGACTCCTCGTACGTGATGTGCGACGGCCCCTACATCGCGCACATCCGCGACCCCGGCAACTCGCCGCCCAATCTGGCCCGCGTGCAAGAGATCGCGGCGGGCATCTGGCGCGTGCAGACCGCGGCGATCGTGGATCAGGCGGAGGTCTGGGTGGACGACATTCGTCTGGGCGACGTGGTCGATGAGACCGGTGCGGCCGGCGCGCTCGACATCGCCGTCACCGCGGGCGACGTCGTCGATCTGTCGCTCAGCGTGTCGCGGCGTGACGGCCAATTCCGTCAGCTGACCGAGAGTCCATCGTACTCCACCGACAACTCCGCGAACGTCAGCGGGACAGTGCGTCTGGATCGATTCATGCCGGACCGCTGGGGGCTGTCCATTCCGGTGACGTTCCAGCGATCACTCGCCGGCAGCGAGCCGTTCTACCTGAGCGGCACCGACGTGCGCGGCGATGCGCTCCAGGGACTGCGCGCGCCGCACAACGGCGTCTCGAGTTATTCGTTCTCGGCGCGGCGCGTGCAACATGCGAGCAACGGCGTTGCGCATTGGCTGCTGGATCCGCTCTCACTCACGGGGTCGTACGCGAGCGGCGATGCGCGCACGTCGCTGTCGAGCGCGAACTCCTCGAGCTACGCGTTCAACCTCGATTACACATCCGCGCCGAACGCGATGCTCGTCAACGTCGCGGGGATGGTATTGCGGCTCAACCCGTCGCGCATCCACTTCCGCTCCGGTCTCGTCGGCAACGATGCCCAGCGGCTCACGTACTTGCTGCCGGTCGCCGCAGTCGGCGACACCGCGCCGCCCGCGATCTCGCGCACACGGTTGTGGCAGAACGCCGCCGGCGTCCAGCTCACGCCGTTGAGCGGGGTCCAGGTCGGCGTGGACGCCGTCTCGACGCGTGACCTGCGCGACTACGGCGATTCGACCACCATCGGACGGTTGATTCGCCAGCAGCGCACCTCGCTGTTCGGCAACGACATTGGGCTCGAGACGCAGCGGCTGATCACGACGTCGATCTCGCTCACGCCACGGGTGCGCGGCAACTGGATTCGGCCCCGCGCGACCGTCGGGTCACAATTCATGTTTACGCGAGATCCGAATGCGCCTGCGCCGGCGCGCACGATCGGCGACACCGCGGGGGAGTTCCGTGTCCCCGCGGCATTCAGCAACGCGCGTCGCCTCGAGACCGGCGCGCAGCTCGACGTGCACCGCATCGGACAGGCGCTCTTCGGCGATTCGTCGGGCATTGCCGGATGGCTCGGCCGTATCACGGCGCTCGACGTCACGTACGGCGTGCAGCAGGGATCGATCTTCAGCCGAGCTACCGCGACGCCGGATGCGACGTATCAGCTCGCGCTGGGCGGCTTCGACGGATTTCGTCAGTCGGGTGGCATTCTCGCGACGTCCGCGCTACAGACGACGACACTGACGACCGGCGGCACTGCGATCCTCCCGCTCGGTTTTCGCGCGAACGCCGGCTATCGGCTCACCCGCGGCATCGTCTGGACGCTGCGCGCCGGCGAGCAGGTGCCGATCCGCACCCGCACCGCCGATTGGCCGAACGGTACGATCAGCTGGTCGGTAAGCCCGTCGCGCGAGTTCATCGGACGGGTGCTCTCGAACATCAACGCGCGACTGGGCTATCGGCGATCGGAGTCCGTCAACGAGCAGCCGACATTCGACCTGCCCGGGCTCGGCAATATGGGCGTGAACAGCACAGTCGAAAAGGCGCTGACGCCATCGGCGACGTTGACCTGGGTCGGCGGCGTGTTTACGAGCTTCGATCTGTCGCGAACCTCGTCCGACCGGATGAGCGCCGGCAACCTGTTTCGAAGCACGCGCAACGCGCAAAACGCGACGGTGACCTTCTCCTTCCGGCCCCCGCATACGGGGACGGCGCGCTGGCGGCCCAACATCCGCACGACCGCGGGGTATGCGGTCGCGGACAATACGACGTGCCTGCAACGCGCGGGGGAGGACACTTGCGTGCCCTATGTGGACAGCCGGCAGTCGCAGGCCCAGCTTACCATGGACACCGATATTCCCAACAACATGAGCGCGGGACTTCAGATGGCATACGTCTTAAACGAAGAGCGACAAAGCAACCGCAAGATCGCGCAGTTCGTGATCACCGCCTTCGTTCAACTCTCCACGAGCGTAGGACAAATTCGATGAAGACGTGCGTCGTGCGTGGGGCGTCGTGCGTAGGCCTGCTTCTTGCGCTCGGCTGTCAGGCGCGGGCTGGCGGAGGCAAGTCCAATCCGGTCGAGTTCAATGGCGCAACCGCGCTCACCTACGTCCAGAAGCAGATGTCGTTTGGTCCCCGGATACCCAACAAACCCGGGCATCAACAGGAGGCCGACTGGCTCCTGTCTGAGTTGAAGGCGCGGGCGGACACGGTGATCGTGCAGCAGATCGATCATCGCCTGCGCACCGGCGAGGTCCTGCATCTACGCAACTTCTTCGCGCGCTTCCGCCCGCAGGCCACCGACCGGGTGCTGTTCCTGGCGCATTGGGACACGCGGCCGATGGCCGACAAGAGCGCGAACCTCGGACAGCAGCGGCTGCCGGTCCCCGGCGCCAACGATGGCGCCTCCGGTGTCGCCGTGCTCCTCGGCGTGGCTGACGCCCTCAAGTCCAAGCCGCCGACGATTGGTGTCGATCTCCTGTTCGTCGACGGCGAAGACTACGGCGACTTCGCGGACACGAACGACGTCCTGATCGGGTCGCGGTGGTTTGCCGCGCATCAGCCGCCCGGCTACCAGCCGCTCTATGCCGTTCTCTTCGACATGGTCGGGGACAAGGACCTGCAGATCTATGAAGAAGGCCAATCGATGGCGTTTGCGCCCGAAGTCGTGCAGCACGTCTGGAACGTGGCGGCCGATCGTGGGCATCAGCGATACTTCATCCCCAACGTACGGCACACCCTGACCGACGATCACGTCTCCCTCCAAAAGGTCGGTATTCACGCGATCGACGTCGTGGACTTCGACTATCCGTACTGGCACACCACCGAGGATACGCTGGACAAAGTGAGCGCCGAGAGTCTGCAGATTGTTGGTGATGTCGCCGTTTCTTTGGTACGGCAATAGCGTTTAGCCGGAGCATGTTGGTGGCATGGATGACAAACGAGCCGCCCTCATGCTCGCCTGCCTGGCCTTAGCCGGCGCGGCCGTACACTATTTCCTCGCTCCATCGCCTGACGCTCCACCGGGTGACGTCCAACTCCAGTCCAGCTCGGCATCGCATCCGAACGCTTTGCGAGAAACGGCGAGAAAGGCGGCGCAGTTGTCGCGCCCGCTCCTGCCTGGAGAGCACGTCGATCTCGATGTCGCGGACGTGAGCGAAATCACGCGGTTGCCACGCGTCGGCCCGGCGCTCGCGCAGCGCATCGTTGCGTGGCGCACCGAGCACGGTCCATTTGGCAGCCTCGACCGCCTCGACAGCGTATCCGGCGTCGGACCGACGCTACTCAAAGCGATACAACCGTTTGTCTCGTTTTCGGGCGTTTCGGCCGCAAAACCTTGACCCGGGTAACCCCAAATCCCATTTTAGCTGCTTCAAATTCAACGAGTTGCATACGGCAAGCGTTGCCATTACCCAGGACAAGCTGGGCGAGATCCTTGTCCGCGAAGGCCTGATCACCCAGGAACAGCTCAGGAAGGCGCTGCTGGAGCAGAAAAACACCGGCATGCGCCTGGGCTATACCCTGGTAAAACTGGGCTTTATAGAGGAAACCGAGGTCAGCAAGATGCTGGCCCGGCAATACCGGATGCCCGCCGTCGACCTCTCGCGGTTCGAGGTCGACCCCAAGATCCTGAAGCTCCTCCCCCCCGACATCGCCACCAAGCACACCGTCCTTCCCCTGAAACGCGAGGGGAGAACGTTGACTGTCGCCATCGCGGATCCGAACAATGTGACCGCGATCGAAGACATCAAGTTCATCACGCGTTGCGACGTCTTCCCCGTCATCGCGGGGGAGTACACGCTCCGCAACGCGATCGACCGCTACTACCAGCAATCCGACGCGCAGCTGCAGAGCCTGCTGAAGAGCGTCGAGGCCGAAGGCGAAGATCTCGAGGTCGTAGAAGACCAGGAAGACGAGGACGTCAAGAAAGAGGACCTCGCCGACGACGCCCCGGTGGTCAAGCTCATCAACGGCCTCCTGACCGATGCCGTCAAGCGTGGCGCCTCGGACATCCACATCGAGCCGTTCGAGCATGAGATGCGCGTCCGCTACCGCGTCGACGGCGCGTTGCAGGAAGTGATGAAGCCGCCGGTGAAGATGCGCGCCGCGCTCACGTCGCGCGTCAAAATCATGGCGCAGCTCAACATCGCCGAGCGGCGCGTGCCGCAGGACGGCCGCATCAAGCTCAAGATGGGCCAGCGCGTCATCGACTTCCGCGTCTCGACACTGCCGGTGCTGTTCGGCGAAAAGATCGTGCTGCGAATTCTCGACAAGGGCAACCTGACGCTCGACCTCAAGACGTTCGGATTTGAACCCCAGGCCGAGCAGGACCTGTTGAAAGCGATCGAGAATCCGTACGGCATGGTACTGGTGACGGGGCCCACCGGCTCCGGGAAGACCACGACGCTATACTCGGCGCTTTCCCGGATCAATCAGATCGACGTCAACATCATGACCGCCGAGGACCCCGTCGAATACAACCTGCTCGGCATCAACCAGGTGCTGGTGCGTAATGAGGTGGGAATGACGTTCGCGGCGGCGCTGAAAGCGTTTCTGCGCCAGGACCCGAACATCATCATGGTCGGCGAGATCCGCGACCTCGAAACCGGCTCGATCGCGATCAAGGCCGCGCTCACGGGCCACCTCGTGCTTTCGACGCTGCACACGAACGACGCGCCGTCGACCATCACCCGCATGGTCGACATGGGGATCGAGCCGTTCAACGTCGCCAGCGCCGTCAATCTGATCGTCGCGCAGCGGCTCGTCCGCCGCATCTGTAAGGAGTGCAAGCAGCAGCACGAGTACACGCCCGAGGAGATGCACGCCTTTGGCATCGATAAGAAAGAAGGCCCATTCTCCAAGGGTGCCGGCTGCGACACCTGCGCAGGAACGGGGTACCGCGGCCGCCAGGGCCTCTACGAAGTGATGTCGCTGACGAGCCCGTTGCGACGCGAGATCCTGAAGGGCGCGTCCACGGAGGAGCTCCGCGGTCTCGCCGTCAAAGAGGGAATGCTGACGCTGCGGATGGACGGCATGATGAAGGTGAAGAAGGGCATCACCACGCTCGAAGAAGTCGTCAAAGAAACCGCTGCCGGATAAGGAGAGCGAGCATGCCAGTCAATCTTCGGGCGCTGCTGGAGGAGATGATCGAGAAGGACGCGTCCGACCTCCATCTGGTCGCCGGCGAGCGGCCGAAGCTGCGCGTCGACGGCGATATCGTGAGCGCCTCCAGCGAAGAGGTCCTGACACCCAAGGACACGCTGTCGCTCGCGTACTCGGTCCTCACCGAGAACCAGAAGAAGCGCTTCGAGACCGAAAACGAGCTCGACTTCTCGTTCGGCATCCAGAACCTGGCCCGCTTCCGCGGCAACGTGTTCAAGCAACGCGGCTGCGTCTCGGTCGTCATCCGGCAAATTCCTTTCAGCGTCAAGACGTTCCAGGAGCTTGGCTTGCCACAGGTGGTGGCCCAACTCGCCGACAAGCCGCGCGGGCTCGTGCTGGTCACGGGCCCGACCGGGTCCGGCAAGAGCACGACGCTGGCGGCGATGATCGACAAGATCAATAAGGAGTTGAAAGGCCACATCATCACGGTGGAGGATCCGATCGAGTTCATCCACCGCCATCAGTCGTGCATCGTCAATCAGCGCGAGGTCGGCACCGACACGAACTCGTTCCAGGCCGCGCTCAAGTACGCGCTGCGGCAGGACCCCGACGTCGTGCTGGTCGGCGAAATGCGCGATCTCGAAACGATTTCGGCGGCACTGACGATCGCGGAAACCGGTCACCTGGCGTTCGCGACGCTGCACACCAACTCCGCCGCGGAGTCGATCAACCGCATCATCGACGTGTTCCCGTCGCACCAGCAATCGCAGGTGCGGGCCCAGCTCGCCTTCGTGCTCGAGGGCGTGGTTACCCAGACGCTGCTCCAGCGCGCCAAGGGCCGCGGCCGCGTGATGGCCGCGGAGATCATGATCTGCACGCCCGCCATCCGCGCGCTGATCCGCGACGACAAGGTTCACCAGATCGAGTCGTCGATGCAGGCTGGGAAGAAATACGGGATGCAGACGTTGAACGACGCCCTGTACCAGCTGTACATGAGCAGGGAAGTGACGAAGGACGAATGCTTGCGGGTGACGTCCAAGCCGAACGATTTCCTGCGATCCATCGGGGAAGCGCCGCCGGACGACAAAGATGGCGCACCAGCTCCGGCGTCGGCGCAAGCAGGTGGTCCACCTAAAGTCGCCGTCCGGAGGTAGCCATGCCGGTCTTTGAGTACACTGCGCGCACCATGAAGGGCGATCTCGTCACCGACAAGATCGACCTCAAGACGCGTGACGACGTCATCGCCCATCTGCGGAAGAACCGCATGGTGGTCGTGCAGGTGCGGGAAGCAAAAGCCAAGGGTGGCAGCCTCCTGGCCTCGTTCCGGGCGGGCGTGAAAACACGCGACGTGGTCATCTTCACCCGCCAATTCGCGACGATGATCAACTCGGGGCTGCCGCTGGTGCAGGCGCTCGACATCCTGGCGCAGCAGACGGAGAACAAGGTCCTGTCTGACATCACGCGCCAGGTCGTCTATGACGTGGAGAGCGGCCACACGCTGGCCGACGCGCTGCGTAAGCACCCCAAGGCGTTCCCGGACCTGTACGTCAACATGGTGGCCGCGGGCGAGGCCGGCGGTATTCTCGACACGATCCTGCTCCGCCTGGCGCAGTTCCTGGAAAAGAACGACGCCATCGTGCGCAAGGTGAAGGGCGCGATGATTTACCCGGCGGTCATCTTCAGCGTCGCCGCCATCGCCGTCGCCGTGCTGCTCATCTTCGTCATCCCGACCTTCCAGAACATGTTCGCGTCGGTGAACCTCGCGCTGCCGCTGCCGACCCGCATCGTGATCGGCGCCAGCAACGTCCTCAAGAATTTCTGGTGGGCGATTATCGGCGTCGCCGGATTCGGCGTGTTCTCGATCCACCGCTACTACAAGACTCAGCCGGGCAAGCTCCAGATCGACAAGATTTTGCTCAGCTTGCCCGTCCTGGGCGACCTGCTGCGCAAGTCCGCCGTCTCACGGTTTACGCGGACCCTCGGCACGCTGATCTCGTCGGGCGTCTCGATTCTCGATGGACTGGAGATCACGGCACGCACCGCGGGCAACATGGTGATCCATAACGCCGTCATGGAATCGCGCGCGTCGATCGCGGGCGGTGACACGATCGCGGCGCCGCTGCAGAAATCGAAGGTGTTCCCGCCGATGGTGATCTCGATGATCGCGGTCGGCGAGCAGACCGGTGGTCTCGACGAAATGTTGACCAAGATCGCCGACTTCTACGACGACGAGGTCGACGCGGCCGTCAGCGCGCTCCTGTCGCTGCTCGAGCCGATCATGATCGTCGTGCTGGGCGTCATCGTCGGCGGCATGGTGGTTGCCATGTACCTACCCATCTTCGACATGGTGAACGCGGTCCAATAGACGGTTGGACGGGTGGAATGTTGGAAGGAACGGCTCCCGTAGGGGGGCCGTTTTCTTTGCCCACCGTCCAACCTTCCCACCTTCCAACTTTCCGCTACCTTCTTAGGCGTTCAAATCCCGCCGTCGTTCCAGTAACTCGAGGTCTCATTCATGTCCGTTCGTCTATTCGCCTATGCCACCCTGCTCACGCTCAGTGCCGGGGCACTCTCCGCTCAGCGTCCGACTGGGGTGATCGGCGCCTATGTCCCGCCGCGCGACTGGCCCCAGGAGCCGCGTCGCTTCGATCTGCTCCATCAGGCGATCCACGTCCGTTTCGATGTCCCGCAGCGCGAGCTGTTCGGTGAAGTGACGTCGCGCGTGGCCATCACGCAGGGACCGACCGACACCGTCCGATTCGACGCCGAGCATCTCACGATCGACGCGGCGCGCGACGCGCGCGGTCAGGCGCTGCGCATGGTGGCCGACAGCACGCACGTAACCGTGCGTCTCGCGCGCCGGGCCGCAGTCGGCGACACCGTCGAGTTTACGCTGCGCTATCACGGCTTCCCCGAACGGGGTCTCTACATCGTGCCGAGGCGCAACGTCGTGTGGAGTCAGGGCGAAGCGACCGAAACGCGGGCCTGGGTACCCACCTACGACGCACCGAACGACAAGACCACCTGGGAGTTTTTCGTTACCGCCGACTCGGGCCTCAAGGTGCTGTCCAACGGTCGGCTCGCCGGGGTTACGCCAGTCAAAGGAACGACGCAAAGCGTCTGGCACTGGGTGCAGGAGAAGCCCGCCAGTACGTACCTCTATTCGGTCGTGGTGGGACCATTCACGATCCTGCACGACCAGTGGCGCGGGATCCCGGTCGAGTACTACACCTACGCCGATACCGTCAACTCGGCGTGGCGGGCCTTCGGCGAAACGCCGGCCATGATCGAGCTGTATTCCGAGGTTCTCGGCGTGCCGTTCGCCTGGGACAAGTACGACCAGTCCATCATTCCCGACTTCACCTACGGAGGCATGGAGAACGTCTCCGCCACGACGCAGACCGATCAAGCGCTGCAGGACGCCGGCGACGCCTCCGACTTCGCGGGCCGCGGTCTCGACGCCCACGAGCTGGCGCATCAGTGGTTCGGCGACCTGACGACCACGGCCAACTGGGCCAACATCTGGCTCAACGAAGGCATCACGACGTACATGGAATCGGTACAGGAGGAGAAAACCCGCGGCTGGGACGCTGCGGAGCGAAACTGGTACGGCGAGCAGCAGCAGGCGATGGATGCGGACCGCAACGAGCTGCGCCCGCTTGTTTGGGGACAGTACCAGGGCACCGACCCGATTGTCTTGTTCTTCTCCGGCCACGTCTACCCGAAAGGCGCGCAGCTCGCGCACCAACTTCGCCGCCTGCTCGGCGACTCTGTGTTCTGGGCGGGCATGCACCGGTTCCTGGTCGACAATGCGTACAAGCCCGTGACGACCGCCGACTACGCCGTCGCGATGGAGAAGACCTGCAACTGTGACCTGGATTGGTTCTTCGACCAGTGGGCGTATGGCATTGGGTATCCGCAGGTGCGCTTCACCCGGCACTGGGCGGAAAACCTGAAAACGCTGCACGTCATCGTTACGCAGACGCAGCCCATCGATTCGCAGCGTCCCGTCTTTCAATTCCCCGCCACGATCCGCGTGATCACGCGCGACTCTGTCGTGCGGCAGCAGATCATGGTGCGGCACCAGACCGACACCTTCGCCATCGCGCTTCCGTCGGCGCCCCTGTCTTTCCGGTTCGATGAGGGCGGCTGGTTGCTCGGAACCGTGACCGGCGATCTGACCGAAGCCGAGCTCTCGCAAATGGCCGAGCACGATCTGGACATCCGCGGCCGGCAGTGGGCACTGGAGCAGCTTGCGACCCGTGGCGATTCGATCGCGTCCGCGACCCGGCGGCTGGTGGCGTTGAACGAGCACTCGGCGTGGCTGCGCGAAGATGCGTTGCGCGGGATGGCTCGCGATTCCTCATCTGCGTCGCGGACGGTGCTGCAGTCGGCGCTGCGCGATCCGGCAGCGGACGTGCGGGTGTGGGCGCTCATCAGTATTGCGACGCTCGATTCCGCCGCCGGTGGCGCGGCGGCAGCGACGATGTACACCGCTGATCCGGCCAATACGGTACGCGCCGGCGCCATGCAGATTCTCGCCCGCCTGCGCGGAGCGGGGGTGGTGCCGCTCCTCGTCGAGGCGGCCAGTCCGGGCCACGCCCGCTCGTTGCGCGGCACTGCCGTGAACGCGCTTGGACGAATTCGTGACCCGCGTGGCGCGGACGCACTGGAACGCATGACCGCGCCCGTCGAAGACCGGGGCCTCCGAACCGCCGCGTTGCACGCCCTGCTCATGTCGGGCGATAGCGCGCGGGCGACCAGCGTCGCGCTCAAATACCTCGGCGACTACGACCCGCTCTTTGCCGTCGCCGCCGTCCAGGTGCTGGCGCGGGCGGGCGGAGCACCGGGGCGGGCCAAGCTCACGACCGCCCTCGCGACGGAGAAGCGCGTAACTGTGCGGCGAGCAATTCAGGGGGTTCTAGGCGGGCGGTAAGGTTTGTCCTTGCATTTTGCCACACCGCTCCCAATAATGCCCCCCCATGCGCTGGCTGGGGATCAAATCGTCGGTCATTCCGACCGCCCGAGAGCTGCTGCGTCTCGTCTACGTGGGTCGGATGTGTCTGGCGGTAGCCATCTATGTGACGGCGGCGCTGAAGGTTCGCGTCGCCGCCCCATTGGACATCCTGGTGACGTCGCTGCTGCTGCTGACAGCGACAGTCGTGACCGTCGCGTCGTACTGGTACACGCACTACCTCCGTAGGGCCCCGGGCCCAACCTTCCTCTACCTCCAGGCGCTGTTCGACGTACTCCTGATCACCGCCGTTGTACACATGACAGGCGGCGCCGAAAGCGACCTGGCGAGCCTGTACGTCATCCTGGTCGCCGTGACGGCGCTGCTGATGCCGCCCGCGAACGCCGGGCTAGTCACGCTCTTCGCCGGGCTCGTCTACTTCGCCGATGTCTTCTGGGGCCATACCTCGGTCGTTTCGGCCGGCGTCTGGATTCAGCTCACGGTCTTCGTACTCGTTGCCGTCGTGATGGCGTACGTGGCCAGCCGCGTCACCGTGATGGGCGCGGAGCGCGAAGCGCTGGCTGCCGAGGTGCGACAGGTCCAGCTCGAGGCCGACGACGTGCTCCGGAACATCCGCACCGGCGTCATCACCGTCGACTCTGATGGCCGGCTCCTCTACGCGAACCCGGCGTCGGAAGACATCCTCGGATTCAAAGCGCGGGAGTGGCTGGGCAGATCGGTGATGCCGGAATTTGCCCGCCTCGCTCCCGAATTCTGGGCGGCGGTAACGTCGACCGCCCGGCGGGGTGTGCGCCTCATGCGGGTCGAAGCGACGGTCCACCGCTCCGATCGCAGCTTCCCCATCGGCGTCACCACCACGACGCTCGACGGGCCCATTGGAAGCCGTCCCCGCGTTTCGGCCATCTTCACCGACATCTCGGACTCGAAACGGTTGGAGGAGCTGCATCTCCGCGCCGAGCGTCTCGAAGCGGTCGCCGAGCTGTCGTCGAGTCTGGCGCACGAGATCAAGAACCCCCTGGCATCGATCCGTAGCTCGGTCGAGCAGCTCGGCCGCTCGTCGCGCGCTAACTCCGACGAGAAATTCCTGGCCAACCTGATTGTGCGCGAAAGCGATCGGCTGTCCCGGCTGTTGTCCGAGTTCCTCGATTTTTCCCGCGTCCGCGTGACCGAGTGCCGGCCGATGGACCTGCACCACGTTGCCGAGGCCGCGATCCGGCTCGTCCGTCAGCACCCCGATTGTGGCAGCAGCGTGAAGATCACGCTGGAGGGCGGATCCACGCCGATGGAAGGCGACGAGGATCTTTTGCACCGCGTCGTTTCGAACCTCGTGCTGAACGCGGTACAAGCAGCCGGCCCCAAGGCCGCGGTGAAAGTGCGCACGGGTCGCGCCGCCGCGAACGAGCTGCCGGTGGCGGCGGGAATCGATAATCCCGTGGCGCTGCGCGTGAGCGACAACGGACCCGGCATTCCCGACGATCTCCAGAGCCGCCTGTTCGAGCCGTTCGCCACCGGTCGCGTCGGCGGCACGGGTCTTGGCCTGGCGATCGTGCAGCGCGCGGTCGAAGCGCATCGTGGCCTAGTCCTGGTGGATACCAAAGCCGGGGGTGGCACGACCTTCACGGTTTACTTTCCGGCCGCGCGCCGCAAAGAGGAGGCCGCCTGATGGCTGCGACCGCTCCGTCTATTCTCGTCATCGACGATGAACAAGGAATCCTCGAAACTCTTCGCATCCTGCTGAAGAACGAGGGCTTCGACGTCACGACCGCTCAGGGCGGCAAGGCGGGTCTGGAGCAGCTGAAGAGCTCGGCACCCGACATCGTGTTGACCGATCTCAAGATGCCCGGAGTCACCGGTATCGAAATTCTTTCGGCAGTGCGCGGGCAGGATCCTGAGACACCGGTCATTCTCATGACGGCACAGGCATCGCTGCAGACCGCGATTCAGGCCGTGAACGAAGGCGCTTTCTACTATATACAAAAGCCGTTTTCCAACGACGACATGGTCGCGATCTGTCGTCGCGCCGCCGAGCATCGGCGGCTCCGCGCGGAGAACAAGCAGCTCAAGCAGGAGATCCGGCGCCGCGAGCAGTCCGGCAAAGTGAAGCCGCTGGGGAAGTCGCGGCTGTTCAGTGAGGTGTTGCGACTCGCCGAGCAGGTCGCACCCACCGAAAGCACCGTGCTGATCCAGGGTGAGTCGGGCACCGGTAAGGAAGTGATCGCTCGCTACCTCCACGAGCTGTCGGCACGCGCCGAAGGACCGTTCCTATCGCTCAACTGCGGCGCGTTGCCCGAAAGCCTGCTCGAATCCGAGCTCTTCGGCCACGTCAAAGGATCATTCACCGGCGCGGTACGCGATAAGCAAGGCCTGTTTGCCGCCGCGCGCGGCGGGACGTTCTTCCTCGACGAGATCGGCGAGATGTCGCCCGCGACGCAGGTCAAGCTGCTCCGCGTGCTGCAGGAGCGCGAAGCGATTCCGGTCGGTGGCACGGAAGCGATTCCCGTGGATGTCCGCGTGGTTGCCGCGACCAATCGTGACCTCGAGGAGGAGATCAAGCGCGGGCGTTTCCGCACCGACCTCTATTACCGGCTGAACGTCATCAACATCCACCTGCCGCCCTTGCGCGATCGGCGCGAAGACATTCCGATCTTCGTCAAAGAATTCCTGGTCCATATCGCGGCCGAGCGCGGTGAGACGCCCAAGACGCTTTCGGCGGAGGCCGAAGACGTCATCATGGCGTACGACTGGCCGGGGAACGTGCGCGAGCTCGAGAACGCGCTCGAGCGCGCCGTCACATTGTCGAAGGCTGACGTCATCCCGCGCTCCGCTATCCCCGATAGGATCAGCGAGCGGAAGGCCGAGCCCCTCGTGGCCGACCGGCCGCACACGAACCCGCGGTTGGAAGTGATCGAGCAGGCATACATCACGTGGGTTTTGCAGAGTGAGGGGGGAAACAAGACCCGCGCCGCCGAGGTGCTCGGGATCGATCCATCGACGCTGTACCGCAAGCTGAGTCGGTACGACGGCAGCGAGAAAAAGACTGATTCCGACCCCTCCTCCTCACAGCCGCCCCGAGCCGAGTGACCCGGTTGGCGCGGAAACGCTGGAGCAGCTCTCCGGCGCGACCCGCTACAACCGCTGGATGTTCGATCGCCTGCGCCCGTGGGTCGGCGGCGCAGTGCTCGAAATCGGGTCCGGCATCGGGAATCTTTCGACGTTCCTGCTGGACGCGAAACGCCTGGTGCTCACCGATACGCGGGAGGAGTACCTGAACCGGCTGCGCCAGCGGTTTGCGCAATGCGCCAACGTATCGGTCGAGCGACTGTATCTCCCCAACGAGCACGCCGCGCTCGCGGGGCAGCGCTTCGACACGATCATCTGCCTCAACGTCCTCGAGCACGTGGACGACGACATCGGCTCACTGGTCGCGATCCGCGGCATGCTTGCCGCGGACGGCCGGCTCGTCCTGCTGGTGCCCGCGCTGCCGGCGCTCTACGGCACGATGGACCGCGCCCTCGGGCATCATCGGCGCTACACCAGGCGCGGTCTCGGCGACGTGTTCCGGCAGACCGGATTCCGGCTGGCGCATATCGAATACTTCAACCTGGCCGGCGTACCGGGTTGG
>DATGEQ010000046.1:0-5094 GCA_035309945.1 Gemmatimonadales bacterium
ACGCGGCTTCACGCAGCTCGCGAAAGGCGACGGTCAGCTCCGGAAGGTGATGATTGGCATTGAGGCCGCTCGTACTCGGCAACACCCAGAGGCGCGAGGGGCCGAGCATGTCGTCCTGCGCGCCGAACCCGGCGCGCCGCTTGCCGAACGCGATGCGATACGCGCCCACGCCGACAAATGCAATCCATGCCGGTCGATAGCGCAGCGCCTTCCGCTTCAGCCGCCGCGCGCCCGCGATGTACTCCGCGTTCGTCAGCTCGGCGGCGGATGCGCTCGAGCGCGCCACCAGGTTCGTGATGCCGAAGCCCAGCTCGAGCAGCACGCGCTCTTCGGACGGATGCAACTGGCGGTCGGTGAAGCCCGAGCGGTGGAGTGCGGGCCAGAAGCGATTCCCCGGCCGCGCAAAGTGGTGGCCCACGGCAGCCGAGTAGAGACCGGGATTGATGCCGCAGAATAAGACGCGCAGGTCGGGCGCGATGATATCGTGGATCCCGCGTCCGGCAGCGGCGAGGAGCTCGGCTTTGCTGGGGTGGCGCCGCGGTTCAGGGCTTCGCAGAACTGAACCGGATCTTGAGAACCTCGACGCCAGATGCGCGAAGCTTTGCGCTACTCGTGGCGCGTGCGAAAGAAGGCGAGCACATAGCCGTCGGCATCCATGACCTCGAAGCCCCACAGCCCGTCGTCGATATACGAGAGCGGTTTGACGAACGCGGCGCCGCGACGCGTAAACTCCGCGAACAAGGGGTCTGGGTCCATAGTGTAGATGTAGGCGTCCCAGCGCGCCCATTCGTGGCGCGTATGGTTCGGAACCGGCGGCACGTCGGGAGTGATCGCCTTGAGCATGATGCCGATCCCGTCGCGGCTGACGTGGCCGTAATACACGTCGCCCTCAGGGCCCTGGAAGTCCAGCGTGAAGCCGAAGCGGTCGATGTAATGGCGGATCGACGCTTGCAGATCCTTCACGATGAAGAACGGGCTGATGGACTGGAGATTCACTCAACCCTCCTTCATCAGATACTCGATCTTGGACGCGCGAAGACTCTGCCCGCGATGTGTGAATGTGAGCCGATACCAATTGCCGACCGTCACGATCAAGTCCTGCCCGTCAGCCGAAAACGTGAGTTTGGAATACTCGGGCTCTGGTTGACCGTAGATGTGCGCCAGGTGCACCAACATCGCGAACGCTGCGCCGGACCGGCGCGCGAACTGGTATCGGATCCTGGCACGCGACAAGTGCCAGGTCGTATCACCATTGACGTCGGAGAAGGTGACGCCGGTCGAATCGACGAACTTGAGCATCCGCTCGTTGTTCCAGTACCCGCCCCGGACCACGGCAAACCCGCGCTTCCGTGCCGCATCGTCCTCGCCACTCTTCAAGAACTCGAGGAATGCGATGGCCTGCGCCGTATCTGGAATGACGGATTGCGTGGGCGTCCAGGAATGGGGACGCGGTACGGTAACGAGCGTGAGCAGAGTCGCGAGATGCAAGACTGCCTCCGCCTTGCTCATGGACGTTTCAGGAATCTGAAGTAGCAGGCTGCGTAGTGCGGCGGTCGACCGGTTTCTCATTTCATGCGCGCTGAAGCTTTACGGCGGTGCCGTAGCACAACACTTCGGTCGCCGATCCCTGACGCCCAACCTCCGAGCTCTCGTACCGCACACCCACCACCGCGTCGGCATGGAGGTCACGCGCATGCTGGAGGAGCAGCTCGTAGGCCTGCTCTCGCGTTTGCTCACACATCTCGGTATATGCGCCGATCTGCCCACCGACGATTTGCTTGAGGCCGCCGAGCAACCCCTGGCCAATGGTTGGAGAGCGCACGACGATCCCGCGCACCAACCCCTTGTATTCGGTAATGCGGTAGCCTTCGATCGAGAACGTGGTCGTGGTCAGCAGAGTGTCTGGCATCGATGCTCCTTCAAGGAGTGATGGCGGAAGCCGGGTGGCCTAATGGGGATTGGTCATAACTACATAACGTATACCGCACCCACCATTTTGGCTCCCAGATTGGTTAGCGACAGCCCCGCAACGCGTATCCAGGTCCGCTGACGGGTGCTCGATCCATCCGCAACGCACATTTCGTGCGGATCGGCAATCGTGGGAGTCGACGGATCGGTGATCGCAATCGAGAGATTGTTGATCGAGCTCCGCGGATTGGCGATCGACGTCCGCAGATCGTTTATCGAGATCGGCTGAGCGACGTTTCCACTTTACAGATCGTTGATCGAGCTCGCCTGATTCCCGATCGCGGTCCGCGGATCGGCGCTTGAGCTCGCCTGATTCGCAATTGCGGTCCGCTTATCGTCGATTGAGGTCCTCGGCCGGGCTGTTTCAGTCGTCTGATCGGCGATTTCAGTCGTCTGATCGGCGATTTCGGTCGTCTGATCGCTGGATTGCGGCCTCAACCCCGCCCCATCACCCACCGCGCCGCCGCCCGCTGCATCAGCGCTTGCCCATGCCAGGCACAGAGCACCGGAATCTCTCCGGGGATCTGCGCCACGAGCCGCGGATGCGCGAACAACACCACCAACGACGCGCTCGGCACCAACCGCTCGAGCTTCGCGAGCGACTGCGCGCCCAAATCTCCCCTGCCCTTCCACGACCGCGGCTCGGCGTACACGAGCACGATCCCCGCGCGCCGGCCCGCCGTGAGCCGAGTGCCCCCCGCCGCAAGCGTCTTGTGAAACACATCGCGCGGCGGAATCGCGTACGGCCCCCCGACATCATCGTCGACGATCGCCACGCTCACGCTCGTGCCGAGCCGGGGCGCCTCACCACGTAACAAATGCACCGCCCGATCCGCCAACCCATCGGCAAACTTCTGATGCTCGCCTAGCTCCGATGTGTCGACGGTCTGCGTGGGCCCCTGACCCCAGACCCCCAACACCTTCTCATAACGCGCCAACGCCTGCTCGCCGCGAGCCGCATCCACCTGCTCGAGCGAGCGCACCACACCCGCCCAATCCGTGGGATAGAGCAGCATGTCGCAGCCGGCGTTGATCGCCGCCACCGCCGCGCTCGCTTCGGGCGCCGCCGCCGTCGCGCCACCCATGATGAACGCGTCGGTGACCGCGAGTCCATCGAAGCCGAGCGATGCGCGGAGATAATCGAGAATGACGCGCGAGAATCCCGCCGCCGCGCCGCTCGGGTCCCAGCCGGGATACGCGACGAACGCCGGCATCACGCTCGCCACGCCCGCCTTCACCGCCTCCGCGAACGGCGCCACGTCGGTCGCGCGCAACTCTGCCGCCGGCGTCTGCACGATCGGCAACCCTTCGTGCGAATCCGTCGTCGTGCGGCCGTGGCCGGGAAAATGTTTGGCGCACGCCATCACGCCGTGCTCCTGGCAGCCCTTGATCCACGCCGCGGCGTGCGATCCCACGACCTGCGGATCTGCGCCGAACGAGCGCGTCTGCACGATCGGATTCCTGGGCTCGATGTCGAGATCGCACACCGGCGCGAACACCCACGTCAGCCCGACGGCGCGCGCCTCCGTTCCCGTGATTTGGCCGCACGCATACGTCGCATCGAGATCGTTGAGATAGCCGAGCGCCGCGGGCGGCGGGAGCTCGGTGAGATCTTTGATTTGCTGGCCCGGGCCGCGCTCGAAGTCCGAGCCGATGAGGAGCGCTCGACCCGCCGTGTCATGCAGCGCGCTCGTGAGGGCGGTGACCGCCGCGCGCGTGCCGCCGAACAGGATGAACCCACCCACTCCCGCCGCCAGCGCCTGCTCGATCTTCGCGCGTTCCGACCGAAATGAGCCGCGGCGCCAGCGCAGCGCGGGACAAACGAGGCGGGCGTTAGGCGGGCGTGACATGTCCTAAAATTCTTGGTCCCCGCGCGCCTGTCGCCGCGGGAAGATTCCCCGGCTTGCCGGAGACCGTCTGGTACCCCAAGAAGGCGAACGCGACCGCTTCTTTCGCTTCGCCGTTGAAGAACACTTGATCGAACAGCACCACCGGCCGCGGTTGCACCCGCGCGGCGAGGCGCTCGATGAGCGCCGGATTCTTCGCGCCACCGCCTGACACAACGATCTCCGCGCTTTGACTCGCAACGGCGCGAGCAATCGTCTCGGCCGTGAGCGCTGTGGCCGTGGCGATCGCGTCGTTGTCGGAGCCGCCCGCCTTCTTCACGCGCGCGAGCAGCTTGTCCGCATACTCGATTCCGAACCGCTCGCGACCCGTGCTCTTGGGCGGCGGCTGAGCGAAATAGGGATCGGCGAGCAGCTCCTCCAACACCTTGGCAACTGGCCGGCCGCGGCGCGCGCGCTCTCCGTCCTTATCGTACGCGGCATCGGGATCCACGCGTCGCGTGATCGCGTCGATCACCGCGACACCAGGCCCCGTGTCGAATGCGAACGCGCCTTCGGCTACACCGCGCCGCGGCACCCACGTGACATTCGCCATGCCGCCGATGTTCAGGAGCCAACGGCCGTGTTGCTCGTGTCCGAAGAGCATGACGTCGGCCAGCGGCACGAGCGGCGCGCCCTGCCCTCCCGCGGCGACGTCGCGCGCGCGAAAATCGCTCACGACGCGCACGCCGACACGCTCCGCCAGCACCGCCGCATCGCCGAGCTGGAACGTGGCGCGACCGGGCTCGTGCCAGATCGTCTGGCCGTGCGACGCTATGAAGGAAAGATCGCGCGGCGCGACGCGTGCCTGCGCGAGCAGCGCGAGCACCGCCGCCGCGAACCGCTCGCCGAGCGCGACGTGGAGAAACGCGACGTCTTTCGGCGTGCCCCGCGCCATCGCATCGATGATCGCGCCGCGCTCGGCCGACGTGTACGACTCTTGCCGAAACGCGACGAGCTGCGCTTGACCGTCGGACAGCCGCACCAGCGCCGTGGAGATGCCGTCGAGCGATGTGCCCGACATGACGCCCACGGCGAGGGTCATCGTGTCACCCGTGGCGGATCGCCAACGACGGGACGGACAAATCCACCCGCGGCCGCGAGCAGGCGACGCGCCTCAACTGCATCCACCCTCTTGCGAATCATGACGATCGCGAGCTTGACGCTGCCCTCGGCGCGCTCGATCGCGGCGCGCGCTTCCTCGCGCGTCACACCGCAACATTCCATCACGATCCGCTCGCCG
>DATGEQ010000047.1:0-32419 GCA_035309945.1 Gemmatimonadales bacterium
CGCAACGGTCCAGGTCGACTCGGCCTTAGTAGAAATGCGGCGCGCATTGGAACTCGACCCGCTCTCTCCGAACAAACAGAGCTCCCTCGCGGGTACTTTCTACCGGGGTGGTCGTTACGACGAAGCGCTCGAGCTTTTCCGTCAAGTGCCCGATGCCGACGTGAATTCAGAATCACGTCATCGTCGGATCGCGGCGATTTACGAGCGCAAGGGAATGCTGAACGAGGCCCTAGGCGAGTGGCGAACGGGGCTGAGACTTGCTGGTAAGCACCAACTGGCCGCGTTACTGGAACGCACCTATCTCGCGTCCGGGTACGCTGAGGCCAAGAGGGCATTGCTGTGGGCGGATCTTCGGGAGAGAGAACGGCAAGCGAGTCACGCATATCCCCGACCGCTGGCGATCGACATTGCGGCCGACTACGCCTTGCTTGGCGAACGGGGCAAGGCATTTGAGTGGCTGGACCGAGCCGTTCGCGACCGAGAGGGATACCTCATGTGGCTGAAGGTAGATGACCGCTTCGAAGCGCTTCGGTCCGACCCTCGCTTCCGGGTCCTACTCCGCCGCATCGGCCTCTGGTCGTGAGGCTCTGCCGGGAGCGACGACCTCTGGGTTTCGACGCTTGCAACTCTCGCGTGAGATGAATCACGGGCAGAATACGGCACCTCTCCATGCAACATCAGGGGCTGCGTTTCAGGGGTCGCCCATGGGGTGACGGTACCTGTCCAATCGGCGCCCGGCATCCAGCCAGCAACTTGTACCTCCGTCCCCCTCGCTAGGCCTCGTCAATTAGGCGGTCGATCTCGTTCTCGATCGACCTGATCTCCGGGTCCTCCCATCCAGCTTTCGTCCCTTGAGCGTGACCAATTCGAGCGAAGGTTGCGAGGCTCGACTGCGGGGCACAGCTGGGGCACAAGCAGCACAGGAGCACGCAAGAATGGCGAGGCAATTCGCAGGACATTCTCCCACTGGTGAAGCGAAACGAAGAGCGATAAAGTGGTACGCAGGCGCTCCAGGGCTGCTGCAAAACCTCGATTCGTCGGTTCGATTCCGACCGGCGCCTCTCTCAACGCTGACCAACTGCTTCCCCTCGCATGTTCGTGCAACGCCACTCGATTCCAACTTGTCGTTGTTCGCTCCGAACACCGCTATCAACCAGAGGCACTCATTTCAACGGGGTTTGCAGCTCGTACCACGTTGTCGCCGGCTCCATAGATGGCGACGCGAGCCGGGTTGCTGGTATCGGCTTGCGTTGCCGCGACTGGATCACCGGAAGCGCCGGCACAGTCGCTATCCAGGAGCTGCTTGGCGCGAGTGGCGAGTTTGGAGTCGTTGAAACCGGGCAGATCCTCGCCCGTGCACCATGGCGAACGGGTGGGAGCCTCGGGCAGCGTCCCGAGCCGCTGCTCGAGCGTCGCGCGGGCGATGCCCAGTGGCAGCACAATCACGGAGCCTGCGCCGAGCTCGCCGTGCGACACGTGCTCGCCTTCGTGAGACTCGGTCGACATCGTCAGCTCGCCGGCGTATGCGGCGACCGCACCCGCCGGTACTCGGAACAGTGCCACGACCTCGTACGGCGCCGCACCCTCGATGAGGAGCTGCGTGCTGCCTAACAGGGCGTAGTCACCACTGGCGAGCCAGATCGCGAGCGAGCCGTCGCCGTCGGGATGCAGTTCGGCTGAGGTGGCGCGCCGTCCCAGACGCAGCAACCACAGGTGCCGTTCGGTGTTCGTGGTGACCCCGGACGGATTGAGACTCGCGGCCCAGGGAAAGAATTCGCGTCCGTCGTGGACGAAGCGCACGCGTCCGAAAAAAAGTGTCTGGCCGGCGCGTGGGCGGATCTGGTCGCCGGCACGCTGATAGGTCACGGCGACGCAGCCCGATGAGGCGGTAAGCACGAGTGCCAGCGGCAGGGCGAGTTTCTGCATATTCCCCTTCCTGAGCTCCTAGGGGAACGTGACCGGATGGCAGTGAGGCAAATGTTAAGGCTAATTGAAGGGATATGACTGCTCGGCTGCGCGCTCATCTGGAGCCTCGGCACAAGCTCTGGTTCAACTGGAACGGTGCCTTTCTCATGGGACCGCGGTACCTGCGATTTCTCGAAGCCGTGGATGAGACGGGAACGATTCGTGCCGCGGGGCAAAAAGTCGGCTGGAGCTATCGCACCTGTCTCAATCGGATCCGCGCGATGGAGCGTGTGCTCGACGGCAAGGTGTTGGTGACGTCGCGCGGCGGCGCGAGCCGGGGCGGCGCACGACTGAGCCCAGAGGCGCGGCGGCTCGTGAAGCTCTTCGACCAATGGCGGCGCGAGGCGTTGCAGCTGAGCGACGTTGCATTTCGAAAACTCGTGCGCCGATAGGCACGTGGTTGCCTATCGTGGCGCGGCGGCGTAGTGTTGGACCGCATGCGCCTCCCTTCCACAGTCGTCAGCATCGCGCTCATCGCGCTCATCGCGCTCGCGCCGACGGCCCGCGCGCAGAGCGCCAGTTCCGTCTCCACAACTCCGCGACTCACGGGATACCTGCAGCCACGCTTCCAGGCCGTTGGCGATTCGGCGGCTTTCCAGCTGCGACGGGCCCGATTCGCCATCGAAGGCAACATCAACGCGTGGGTCTCGTATCGCGCGCAGGTTGAGATGCGCACGCTCGGAGCACCCGCCACGCCGCCCGCTTCGCCACTCACGCTCTCGGCGACCGATCTGTGGGTGAAGGTGAGCTCTCATCGATGGGGCGGGACCATCGGCCAGTTTCGTGTGCCGTTCGCGCTCGAGTCGTTGCTCGGCTCCACCGTACTCGAGACCACTGAACGCTCGCGCATCGTCAATGCGGCGAAGCGCGACATCGGGGCGCAGGCGGAGTGGAACCTCCCGCACGAGCTGGTCTTGCAGGCGGCGATCGTTAACGGCGACGGGCCGAATCGCGGAGCCAATCCGGATAATCGCATGGCGTATTTCGCGCGCGCCGTCGTCACGCCGGTCAAAGGTCTGGACGTGGGCGGCGCGTTCGAAGGGTATAGTGACAGCAGCGGTGTCGACGGCCAGGTGAACTATAGTGGAAAGCGCTGGACGGCCCGCGCCGAATACATCGACGAGAAAAATCGCCGGAGCGAGATACACACGAGAGGGTGGTACGCGCTCGCGGCGTATCGAGTGGTGCCACAGCGCTTCGAGCTTGTCGCGCGTCTCGAGCAGTTCGACCCCAACGATCGGGTCGCTACCGATCGCTCGACCGGCTACCTGCTGGGCGGCCAGCTGTTCATACGCGGCGACGACTTCAAGCTGCTGGCTGATTACGAAGATTTCCGCGAGCAAGCCGTTCAGCTGAAAAACAACCGCGGCGTGATTCAGATGCAGGTGCGGTGGTAATGCGCGCGACCCTGTATGCGGTTGCCGCAGCCGTCGCCAGCGTTCTGCAGTCTCCGCAGTCGCCGCCGCAATCGCGCGATGTCATTCTCGCCACGACGACATCTACGCGTGATACCGGCCTGCTCGATACGTTGGTGCCCCGGTTCGAGCGCCAAACGGGATATCGCGTCAAAGTGATCGCCGTCGGGAGCGGACAGGCGCTGGAGATGGGACGGCGGGGCGACGCGGATGTCGTATTGTCACACGCGCCCGAGGCCGAGCGCGCGCTCATGGATTCCAACTACTTCATCAGCCGGCGCCTGGTGATGCACAACGACTTCCTGATCGTCGGGCCGCCGTCGGACCCGGCGCGACTGCGCGGTACGACGGATCCCGTGGCCGCGCTACGGCGTATAGCGGACCAACAGCAACCCTTCATCTCGCGGGGCGATCAATCCGGTACGCACAAGTTCGAGCAAAAGCTCTGGAAGATCGCGAAGATCATGCCCCCGGCCGCGGGCAGCTGGTACGTGGATGCAGGGCAGGGAATGGGGGCGACGTTGCAGATGGCGGACGAGAAGCACGCGTATACCATCACCGATCGCGGCACCTATCTCGCCTGGCGCGACAAGCTACAGCTCGCCCCGATCGTGCAGGGCGACGCACTGTTCTACAACGTCTATCACGTTCTCGAGCTGAATTCGCGCAACGCGTCGCGCATCAATGTGGCGGGGGGAAAAGCGTTCGCCGACTTCATGGTCGCGCCCGCGACCCAGGCGCTGATCGCGAACTTCGGGAAGGCAAAGTTCGGTCAGAGCCTGTTCATTCCCGATGCGGGGAAGAAGGACCGCTGGTAGCGGCAACCGGTTTCCTGGCGAGGTCCTCGGGCGGGTAATAGATGATCCGGTAGGGGCTGTCGTCGGCGCGGAGCACCTTGACTGCCTCGGAGTTCGCCAGCTCCGCACGAGAGGGCGCCGGAACGCGGGCTTTGCAGCCCGCCGAGACGACCAGCAATCCGCTAAGTATCAGCGCTCGCGTCATCGGACGGTGCTCCCTGGGTTAGCCAGTCCCGAAACGATTCGGCGTCGTGAGACAGGCTCCACTCCTCATAGATCGACAGCGCCATCGCCCGCACGCCGCCCTCCCTTCCTCCGGCTCCCTTGCACTGCTCGAGCAGCCACGTCTCGAAGGCGGCCGGCTCGGGATCGGCGGCTATCGCTCGCTCCAGCAGATCGCGCTTCACGGCGAGACCGATCGCGTCGGGAGTCGTGTCGCGTTTGCGGCGGCGGCGGCGGCCTTCCGAAGCTTTGATTGCGCCCAGCAGCTCGCGGCAGACCTGTGCTGGACGCTCCATCATGCCTCCACCACCTTCGCTTCCATGGCGTATCCCGGCCGCTCCGGACGATGATAGCCACGATCTAACGCGGCGATTTCGAGCGGCACGGTCGCGAGATCGTCGAGCACAATTTCCCACGGCGCCAATGGCTTGACGGTAGGTTCCGCTTTCACATATCCCTTGCAGGTGTCGCACACCTCGACTTTGCGCGTCGTCTCCCCGTCTTCGGGCGCCAGGTAGCCGAGGTTCGTGTGCTCGGTCTCGGCGCAGTAGGGGCAGCGGAGCCACGGCATTTCCCAGCCCGTCGCGCAGCGGCCGCACCTGAGCCACCGTTTACGCTCGAGTCCGCGAAACTCCGCGAGCGTCGGCCAAGCGCCGCACACCGGGCAATGACCCTCCCACCATGACGCCGGGACCTGTTGGTTGAGCGCGCGACCACAGGTCTGTAGCAGCGGAAGCGCGGTCATGTGCGCGACCACGCGCAAGCTCCCCGGCTCGATACCGGTGTCCTGCGCGATCGCATCGATCCGCTCGTCGTCCTGACAAATTGCCGCTTCGAGCAACTCCCTCGCGTCCAGGCCAGGCGGACGCTGGCCATCGAGGGCGAGCTCGAGCACCTCCCGGAACCAGCGATGGAGGGCGCGTTGCCGCACGGCGATCCGCGACCCGTGCAGCAGCGGCGCCCGGACGGGCCGTTCGGTGGCGATGGTGAGTTGGACGTCACCCCACGGCGCGTCGCCGTCCGCTTCGGCGAACGCGGCTTCGACCAGCCCGAGCCAGCGCTCCGACTCAGGATTCTGGCTTCGAACCGCCTCAACTCGCTGTGAGAGCTGCGGGTCGGTTACGTGCCGGTGCTTGGCAGCGGGCCAGAGCATTTGACCTTGACGGTCCGGCAGGGTGTCTTGTGATAGATCTTGGCGCCGGCGTGCAGCTGCACAACGGTGCCATGGTTTCCGGGATCGGCGCCCGGACCGCCGCCGCGCGTGCGTGTCGCTTCGGGGCTGGCGCATGCCGCGCCAAACGCAACCAGAGCGTAAATCGCAGTGAGCGCGCGCGGCGTCATCGTCCGACCGCGGTCACGGTTTGGTGTTGGATTCCGTTGGACGCCAGCAGGATGACCACGCGCAGCAGGAAGCCGCCCACCAGCACCATCACGGCCGGATTTCGGAAGGCGCCGGCGCCGGCGGGCCGCGCGCGCAGGGTCAGCGGCCAGATGATACCCGCCCCGACGACGCCCACGAGCAACAGGAAGCCCCAGACACTCAGCCAGACCTGGCGGAGCGGCCAGAGCCATGCGACAAAGAGCGCGAGGATGATCAGTTCGACGATCAACGCGCGCGTGTCGAAGGACTCGAGCCATGCGATGGATGCCGCGGTAGCGCCGCGGCGTGGCGCGAGCAGCACCAGCGTCGCGGCGGCGGTCGAAGCGCCGGATGCAAGAAACAGCGCGCCGAGCCACGGGCTGTCGGACCAAATCGGCCGGTTCGTTACGGTCAGGAGGACGCCGGTGTAGCCGGCCACGAAGAAGCCGAGGAGGCCGCCGAGGCCGGCGATGAGCTTGGTCAGCGTGGTGGGCGTGCCATCCGCAACCGAGCGCGGGTTGAACATCGACAGGAGCGCGCAGAGTCCGAACAACAGCAGGGCCCAGGCACCGAACGAGATCGGCGAGAAGCCTTTGAACATCAGGTGCGGGAAGTTGTCCGATTGCAGGAGCATGTGCCAAAAGCGGAACGGCTTACCGAGATCGATTGTCAGGAGGGCGCCGGATATGATCGCGCCCCAAAATGCCACCGAGTACGCCGTGCGGATGACGGGGCGATCGTCCCGCCGTCCGAACCATTCCAGCGTGGCCGCGAGAAAGTACGCGCCGCCCGCGATCCCACCGACAAAGAAGTACGGAATGATGAACCACGTCCAATGCGGCGATCCGGTGAAGAAGGTGTCAGACATTCATGACTCCTTCCTTCTCTTCCATGCGCCGTTTGCGGACTCCCACCAGCGCGAGCACGCCGAGTACGGCAGCCGTGGCCACGGACAGCGCGCCACTTCGCTTCAGATGCCGGCTGGGCAACATCGGATGCGTCGGCAGGCCATACACCTCGGGTTTGTCGACCAGCAGATAGAAGGAATTGAGCCCCCCCAGCGGCCCGTTCGGGTCGTCGCCGTAGAGCTGTGCCTTGACGCCTTGCGCCTGCAGCTGCCGCACGCGTTTTTGCGCGCGCGCCCGCAGCTCGGTGATGGTGCCGAATTGTATCGAGTCGGTGGGGCAGGCTTTCGAACACGCGGGCTCGAGTCCGACGCCCAAGCGGTCATAGCAGAGCGTACACTTCTGCGCCGTGCCCGAAATGGCGTTCATGTCGATGACGCCGAACGGGCAGCCGGCGATGCACGCCCGGCAGCCGTTGCACACATCGGACTGTATGACGACCGTGTCGAACTCGGTGCGGATGATCGCGCCGGTCGGGCAAACCTCGATGCAGCCGGCCTTGACGCAGTGCTTGCACACGTCGCTCATCATGAGCCAGCGGCCCTCGTACGGCGCCGTGAACTGCTCGATGAACTTGACGTGCCGCCAATGCGTGCCGTCGAGCTTGCGCGTGTTGTCGTAGCTGTCGCCCGACATCTCGGACACGCCGCCATGGGTGGCCGGCAGCTGATTCCAGTTCTTGCAGGCGACTTCGCACGCCTTGCAGCCGATGCACACCGTCGTGTCGGTGAAGAACCCCATCGGCTCCGCGGCGGCGACGCTGGGACGTTTGCGCGTGATGGTTACCATGTCACGCCCGCTCTACGTTGCACACGAACGCCTTGGCCTCGTGGATCGACACGTTGGGGTCGCCGACCCAGGCCGTGAGATCGTTCACGACGTCCCCGGTCGACAGGCCCGACCAGCCCCAGTGCCACGGCATGCCGACGTGGTGAATTGCCTTGCCGGCGACGTGCATGACGCCGATGCGATCGGTGACCAGCGCCTTCGCGCGGATTTTGGCGCGCGGCGTCGAGATGACCACCCAGTCGAGATTGCGAATTCCCTTCTCCTGCGCGAGCGCCTTGCCCAGCTCGATGAACAGCTCGGGCTGCAGCTCGGCCAGCCAGGGGAGCCAGCGGCTCATCGCGCCGGCGAGATAGTGCTCGGTCAGGCGATAGGTCGTGATGACGTACGGGAACTTGGGATCGCCTACAGTCGCGAGTTGGTTCCACGGCTTCCCTTGCGACCAGACCTTGTGCACCGGGCTCGACTGCTGCTTGGGATATAGAAGATTGTGTACCGGCGACTCGTGCGGCTCGTAATACGTCGGGAACGGCCCGTCCACGAGCCCGCTCGGCACAAAGATCCAGCCCTTTCCCTCCGGCCGCATGATATAAGCATCGGTGCCCGAGAACGGCTCCATGATGATGCCGTCCGGGTTGCCTTTGTGTGACGGCGGCATGGTCAAGGTGAAGTCGGGGACATCGTACCCAACCCACTTGCCGTTGGGGACGTGTTTGCCGGTCTTGGGATCGGGCGGATTGACGACCGTCGGATCCCACCACACCCAGCGCTTCCGTTCGCTCCACGGATTCCCGTTCAAGTCGGCAGACGCGCGATTGTAGATGTTGCGCCGGTTGGCCGGCCACGCGAAGCCCCACTTGAGATGCGCGCCCGGCACTCCCGGTGGATCGGGCTCGCGCCGCGCCGTGAAGTTCTGATCGGGGGCGGGGTAACAGCCGCAATAGATCCAGGAAGCGCACGTCGTCGAGCCGTCGTCCTTCAGATCGGCGAAGCTTTTCAAGTGCTGCTTCGGATTACCGGTCATGTAGCCGTTGATCTCGCGCAGCACTTTGAGCGCGCTGAACTCACCCGGATACAGCGCGGTCCCGTACACGGGATCGTTCGGGTCAGGATCGAAGTCCCAGGTGACGTTCTTCCAGCCTTGATCGCGCGGCAGCGTGCTGCTCGCGTACGCTCGTTTGAGACGCTTGGCGAGGTTGTGATAGAACCAGCTGTCGGTGCGACAGTCGCCCGGCGCTTTGGCCGCGAACGAGTGCCACTGCAGCATGCGTTGCGTGTTGGTGTAACTGCCGTCGTATTCGGCGATCTGCGTCGACGGGAAGAAAAAGACTTCGGTCTTGTCGTCTCCGATCTTGAATTCGCCGTTCTGGACCTCAGGCGCCAAATACCAGTGCGTCGCGGTTTCGGTGAGCCAGTTGTCTTTGACAACGAGCCAGTCGAGCTGGCGCAGGGCGCGCCGCGTCGCGGTGCCGTTGAGCGACGTCGCCGGATTCTGCCCGACGATCACCGCACCCTTGATCTTTCCCTCCGCCATCGCGGCGAAGCACGCCATGTGCGAGTGATCGCCGAGGATCTTGGGGTGCCAGTCGTAGCCGAAGTCGTTCTCCGGCGTAGCGGCGTCGCCGTACACCGATTTGAGGTACGACACCATCCACTTCGGCCCGTTCGCCCAGTAGCCCGTCGGCGGCGTTTCGGCGGCGAGGTAATCGCGCAGCGTGTCGTGTGGCCGAATTGCCGACGGCGCGTTCAGGTATCCGTGGATCGAGTGGTACAGGGTCGGCACGTCGGTCGAGCCCTGGATCGCTGCGTGCCCGCGTAGCGCCATGATGCCGCCACCCGGCCGGCCCATGTTGCCGGTCAGCTGCGACAGCAGCGCGCAGCAGCTGATGATCTGCACGCCGTAGGTGTGCTGCGTCCACGCGACCGCGTACGCGAACGCGCTCGTGCGATCGCGGCCCGAGTTCTCGAGCAGCATTTCCGCGACCTTGAGGAACTTTTCCTTCGGGCAGCCGCAGATCTGCTCGACCATCTCCGGCGTGTAGCGGCTGTAGTGTTTTTTCAGGAGCTGGAAGACGCAGCGCGGGTTCTGCAGCGTCGGATCGGTCTTCGCCGTGCCCTTCCGCAGTGACTTGAGCAGGTCGTCGAACGAACCGCGGTTCTTGATGACGTCAGCGGTGGCGGGTCCGGAAGGCTTGGGCCCGCGGTCGTACTGCCAGGTCGCGTTGTCGTAGCGGCCGAGGAATCCGTTGAACGGCCAGAAGTCGGGCTCTTTGTAGCTGAGCAAGCCGGAGAACACGCCATCCAGGTCTTCGGTGTCCTTGTAATCGGGGCCGATGATCGTGGCGAGGTTGGTGTAGTGGACCGTGTATTCCTTAAAGAAGGGGTCCTTGTTCCACCGCTCGCTGTGAATGACGTAATTGATCAATCCGCCGAGGAATGCGATGTCGGTGCCGGCGCGGAGCGGGACGTGCAAATCGGCGACCGCGCTGGTGCGGGTGAACCGTGGGTCGATGTGGACGATCTTGGCACCGTTCATCTTCGCCTTCATGGGCCAGCGGAAGGCCACCGGGTGGCACTCCGCCATGTTCGAGCCCATGACGATGAAGCAATCGGTGTACTCGAGACTGCGTGGATACGTCGTTGAGGCGCCGCGACCGTTTCGTGCCCCCAGACCGGGGACGCTAGAGCTGTGTCATATCCTGGCCTGGTTTTCGATCGCGACGACGCCGATCCCGCGCCAGAACTTCTGACAGACGTGGTTGAACTCGTTGTCGAGCGTCGCCCCGCCGAGCGCAAAGATCGCGGGCGTCATGTTCACGAGCTTCCCGTTGGGAAGCCGTTCGATGAACGTATCGTCGCGCGTCTTCTTGACGAGCTCGGCCACGCGATCCATGGCCCATTCGAGCTCCACCACCTCCCAGCTCGACGCGCCCGGCTTGCGATGCAGAACTTTGGTCTGCCGGTTCGGATTCACGTGCAGCTGGTAGATCGCCGCGCCCTTCGGACACAGCGTGCCTTCGTTGTGCGGGCTGCGTGGATCGCCTTCGATGTTGACGATACTGCCGCCCTTGACTTGCACGAGGGTGGCGCAGCCGACGGAGCAGAAGGGGCAGATGCTGGGAACGGACTTCGCGTCTCGAATGCGAAGCTCTTGTGCCTGGGCGCGGGCCGGCGCGAGCGTTGCGCCGAGTCCCACCAGTCCCCCGATTGCGGTTCCGGCGCCGGCGCCGGCGGTAACTCGGAGGAAATCGCGACGACTGACCTGCATGGGTTGGATCCTCCCCGCGTCTCGGTACTCGCGGTTAGGGCGTTTGCTGCTGCAAGCCAGCCTAAGCTTGTACCCCGGTACAAGGAGACGCAACCCCGTGCCATTTCATCTCCGTACGGCAGTCCGACAGGTTGCTGGACCACGGAAACGGCATCACTTTACCACCTTCCATCCACGTGAGGACCACATGACTGCTCCTCCTCTTCCGAAAGATCTTCGCCGGGTTGTCATCGCAGCCGCCGTTGGGAACGTGATCGAGTGGTATGACTTCTATATCTTCGGCAGTTTGGCGGCGCTGCTGGCCCCGAAATTTTTCGCGGGCTCCTCGGGCTCGGACCTCATCAAGTACGTGGGGACGTTTACCGCCGGGTTTCTCGTGCGTCCGTTTGGGGCAGTCATCTTCGGACGCGTCGGCGATCTGGTCGGCCGCAAGTACACCTTCCTCATCACGCTCAGCGGCATGGGGCTGGCGACGGCGCTCATCGGATTCGTGCCGAGCTACGCGCGGATTGGGGCGGCGGCAGGCATTGTGCTGTTGCTGCTCCGCCTTATCCAGGGGCTGTGCCTCGGCGGAGAGTACGGCGGCGCCATCACTTACGTCGCCGAACATGCCCCCGACGAGAAGCGGGGCTACTACACGGGCTGGCTCCAGACTTCACCTACGCTGGGGATCGTCGTGTCGCTGGCCGTCATCATCGTGACGCGCCAAGTAGTCGGTACAGAGGCATTCTCGGCATGGGGATGGCGGATCCCGTTCATCCTCTCGCTCTTCATGGTCGCGATCGCCATCTACATCCGGCTGCGGCTGCAGGAGACGCCGATCTTCCAGGACATCAAGGCCAAGGGTCAGATCTCGACCAGTCCCTGGCGAGAGGCCTTCCTGAGTTCGAACATCAAGTATGTAGCGATCGCCAGCATCGTCGTGATCGGCGAGGGCGTCGTGTGGTACAGCGGACAGTTCTGGGCGCTCTACTTTCTCCAACAGGTGATGAGCCCGGACACGCTGCGCCCGGCGCTCATCACGGGCATCGCCCTGCTCATCGCGACACCGTCGCTGATTCTCTTCGGGTGGCTCTCGGACAAGGTCGGCCGCAAGCCGATCATCCTGGCGGGATTCGCATTGGCCGCGATCACGTACTACCCGCTCTACGCCGCGCTCGGCAGAGCAGCCGACCCCACGAACGTCAATTACCCGTTGGCGATCCTGTTCGTGGCGATCATGGTGTGCTACGTCGGGATGGTCTATGGGCCGATCGGCGCGTTCCTTGCGGAATACTTCCCGGCGCGCATCCGGTACTCATCGGTGTCCGTGCCCTATCACATCGGCAACGGCTGGGGCGGCGGGTTGGTCCCGGTGATCACGACGGCCGCGTACGTCGCGACGCACAATCTCGGCACGGCGCTGATGTACCCGATCATCGTTCCCGCCGTCGCGTTCCTGCTCAGCTTGTTCCTGATGCCGGAGACGCGCAAAAAGAGCATCTGGGCGCCGGAGCAGGTGGGGGCGAGAATCTAAAGAAGGATGTGAAATGCCATGTGTAGGGGCGCAGCATGCTGCGCCCCTACACCGTGTTCTTACGCGCGATCCTTCGATCCTCCCGCCACCAGGCCTTTTGCCCGCCACTTCTCAAAGATCCCCTTTGCCTGCTTGTGTGCCTCGTCGAGGGCCTGCTGTGGGGTCATGCGCCCCGTCGCCGCGTTGGCAAACATGGTGGGCAGCACAAACGTGTCGAAGATTTCGCTTTCGGCCGGATTCGCCGGACCCGGGTGACCGATGTTCGTGGCCCATTTGAGCGCGGTGCTGATCGGCTTGAGCTTCGATGGTGGATTCGAGCCGAAGGGATCGTTGGCGGTGACCTGCTCGAGCCACTTGTTTCCGGACGCGGGTTTCTGGGCCACGGGCACGCCCGGATCGGCCACCGACCCCGTGTACGCGGGGAAGTTGTACAGCTTGCTCCCGAGTACCGCGTCGCGGTAATGCCCGATTAGATCGAGCAGGAACTGCTTGGCCGCGTCGGGACTCTGCGCGAATTTCCAGATGACGTAGATCCCCATGACATGCTCGCTCGCCCAGCCGGTGCCCCGCGGTCCCTTGAGCGCCGGCACGAAGAACGTGTCGTCGGCGACCGGGAGCTTATTGTCCTGTGCCGTGCGGTAGGCGGAGATCGAGTTGAGGATGTAGCTGGTCTGGCGCGCGTTCAGCGCCTGGTTGTTGGAGGCGGCGTTCCAGCTCATGACCGACAGGTTCATCCCCGCCTTGAAGAGCCGCACGCCGAACTCGAGGGCCTCGAGATTCTGGTCGGACTTGAGCACCACATTTTCGTCGGCATCCTGGATGGATCCGTCGAACGACCAGAGCATCGCGCGGCTGGCCATGTTGGAATCCAGCTCCTGGGACATCCCGATTCCGATCGGAATCTGAATCTCGGGGTGCCTCCCTTTGATGAGCGGCGCCGCCTTGACGAGATCTTCCCAGGTGACCGGGCCGTCCGGCATCCCGATTTCAGTCCAGAAGCTCTTCAAGTAGTCGCCGGGATCGGGTACATAGTTGTCGCTGAACCCGAACCACTTCCGCGTGACGGGATTGTACGTGCTGCGCTTGCACAGATCGAGCAGCGGCCCGTTCTGGCTCTCCGCTTCCTTGACGACGTCGGCCATGTCGAGCACCTGCGGCTCGAAGGCGCCGGGAGGCGAGAGAAACTGAAACAGATCATGCCCCTGCTGCGCCGCGACTTCGGCGTTCGCCCGCGTGCCGAGGTCGGCGAGCGAAATGTGGTCGACGGTCACGTCGACGCCCTTCGCCGCTCCCCAGTCCTTGGCGTACTTGTCGAACCACACGTCGTAGGACGGTACGAAGTGACTCCACTGCAGGATCCTGAGAGTCTTCTGCGGGCGCTTGCTCAGGATGGTCGGGCCGAGCGCGAGCGCGGCGGCGGCGGCGCCGGTCGTGGTGACGAACTGCCGCCGATCCATCCCTTTCCGCCTGGTCATGGATCTACCCTCCGTTGAAGACGGTGTCGGGTGTCAGGTGCCAGGGTCGGATGGGAAAAGCCAGACACCCGACACGTGACACCCAGCACGTTCAGATCGTATACATCACGCTCAGCGCGACTTGCGTCGCGTGCTGCTTGCCAGCCGTGGCCCAGGTGGTGTTGGCGCGGAAGTACTCGACGCCAAGTTGATAGCGGCCCGCCCGGAAGCGCAGCATCCCCGCTGCATCCTCGTTCTTGCTCCGGAAGTTGCCCGTCAGGCCCGGCGAGTTCGCCAGATCGGGGTGATCGGAACCGTAGAACAGCCACGCGCCCCAGTGCGGCGTGAACTCGTAGCCCCCCTGCACCCAGCCGCCCGAGCCTTTGATTCCACCTGCGGCGCTGACCTGTTGGGTGATATGTCCGAACTGCTGCCCGATATTCTTGCCCGTGTAAACGTTTCCGTGGATCGTGAAACCACTGGATGTCACGTTGGCCCCGACTTCAACGGCCGAACCAGTCATGTCAGGACTCTGCACCCCGACTGCGGTGGTGTCCTTCCAGTCCACGTGTCCAACGACGTATGCGCTCCAGCTCAAGCCCGACGTGTGGTGCGTGAAGTTGAGGCGCGCTTCGAGCTGCGGCTTGGCCGACGCCTCGCCCTGACCGATGCCGCTGCCGGCGCCGACTTCCGGACCACTCCCTTCAAACGCGGCGAGCACGAGCTGCATCGCCGTCGGCTTTCCGGGATTGAGGTCGTGATAGAGGTAGATGCCCGGAAAGCGCCAGCCGATCATCCCGGCGGCGCCATACCCGAGCGGGAAGGCGACATGCGTGATCGACACGGGCACTTCGGCAAACAGTGGCGACCAGTACTGGCCGATCCGCAGGGTTGTGCGGCCATTGGTGAGATCCGCAAAGGCCAGACGAACGCGGAGCTGCGGTTGTTCGTCGGCAAAGGGTGGTGCCGGCGTGGCTGGAAATGCGCCAAAAAAGTCCGCTTCAATCGTACCCTTGGGTGACCATTTTCCGAGCACCGGCGAGCCGGCGAATGTGAAATTCAGCCGTGTGTTGCGGACATCGGCGGCGGAGTAGTTCTTGTCGGTCGCGGGCTGTACGGCGGCGGCCCACTCTGCGTTTTGACCGTTCCCGAAGGCAAAGAACCCGTTGTTCATGTACCACGTTGCGTTGACGAATCCGCTGATCGTGAGCGTCTCGCCCTCGCCGAGCTTGACGACCTGTCCGCCTCCCGCCTGAGCCACGGCGGATCGGGTACCCGCGAGTGCCACCAGTCCGACTACGACGAGCATCAACACCCACGCTGGTCGCATCCTCATGATGTTCCTCCTCAGGTGTAGTTGCGTGTACGATACGATACTTCAGCCCTTCACCGCTCCCACGGTGAACCCCTGAATGAAACGGTCGATGAATGCGTTGTAGACTATTGCGAGCGGGATGCTGGTAAACAAGGCCGCAGCCATGAGCGCCCCCCAGTGGTACACGTCGCCGCGCACCAGCGCGATGGGGACACCGAGGCTGACCGTCATCTTGTCCACCGAGCTGATGAACGTCAGGGCGTAGACGAATTCTTGCAGTACTAGCGTGAAGGTAAATACCACAACCGTCAAGATCCCCGGAACGATGAGCCGGGGCGCGACTTTCAAAATCACGGCGAGCCGGCTATAGCCGTCGATCATCGCTTGTTCCTCGATGTCCCACGGCACCGAGCGGAGGAATCCCATGACCAGCCAGGTGCAGAATGGTATGGTCATTGTCGGATAGATCAGGATCAGTGACCACAACGAATCCTGCAAGTGGAGCAACGACACGAGCCGCGCGAAGGGAACGAAGAGAAGGGTGGGCGGAATCAGGTACGTGAAGAAGATGCCCATCCCCATCCGCTGTCCCCACTGGCCCGCGAGCCGGGCGAGGCTATACCCCGCCGGAACGGCCACCACGACGGTGATGCCGACGACGACCACGACGACCAGCAGCGTGTTGAGCACCCAGCGTGGGAATTCCGTCTGCGTGAAGAGCAGTTTCACGTGTTCCAGCGTCGGAGGGTCGTTGAAGATCCAGGGAACGTGCCCTGTATCTGATGCGCCGACGTACAGGTCACGGTTCTGCTTGAATGCCGTGATGAGCATCCAATAGAAGGGGAAGCCGGCGAACGTCACCAATCCGATGGCCGCGGCGTAGAGGCCGACGCGTTTCGCGATCCGGCGCGCCTTACGGCGACTCATCGCGAGCTCCTCCCACTTCCGTCTGACGCGCCAGCCGCAGCATTGCGACCGCCACAACCACCAGGAACGGCAGGAGGAATACGGCGATCGCTGCTCCCTGGCCGAGGTCGGCGCCGAGGATGCCGCGCTGGAATGCGAGCGTCGGCAGCACGTGGGTCGTATTCGCGGGTCCGCCTCCCGTCAGGATATAGACCACCCCCAGGTCCGTCGCTGTGTAGACGACGCCGAAGAGCACGGCGACGGCGAACACGGGTGTGAGGAGCGGGAGCTCGATCTGAAGCAGCCGCCGCCAGAAGCCGGCGCCGTCCACGACTGCCGCCTCCAAGATCTCCGACGGGAGCGACGACATTCCGGCGAGCACGATGACCGTGGCGAAGGGGAAAATGCGCCACGTCTGGACGATGATGATGGCGAAGAGCGCGAGGGTGGGGTCCCCGAGCCAGTACAACCAACCGTGCAACAGGCCGGAGACTTTCAACGTCCAGTTGATCACGCTGAAGGTGGAATCGAAGATCCACGTCCAGGCAATCGCCGCGAGCGAGACCGGCACCGCCCAGGGCAGGAGCAACACGAAGCGGAAGAAGCGCTTCCCGCGAAACGTCGCCCGGAAGACTTGCGCAGCGGCGGTCGCCAGCGCGATCACGAGAATCTGAGAACCGATCGCGACTACGGCGGTGTTGCGCAGCGCGCGGAGGAATATCGGGTCGCGCAGGATCGCACCGTAGTTGCGCAATCCGACAAATTCGAACCGCAGGCTGCCTGCGGTCGCATTGCTGAAGCTGAGCAGGATGGCCAGCAGGAACGGGACACCCACCAGCAGGGTCACATAAATCAGCGCAGGGGCGAGCATCACGCCGCCGAGAACGTCCGCGCGGTCGGCCAGCGCCCGGCGCTTCATTTCCCGCGCCGCACTCCCGTCTCGGCGTCGAAGACATGCACCGCCCGTCGCGGCACGGCGAACTCCTGCGTCTGCCCCTCCGGGATCTCCACCGCGACGTTCCCGGGCAGCTCCGCGATGACCGCGACATCGCTGCCACCCCCGCCCGCGGGCACGGTGCCGTACACGTAACGGTCGGAGCCCAGGTATTCCACGCGCCGCACGGTGAACGGGAAAGAGCGCAGGTCTGCGTCCGCCCCGAAGACGCGGCGGGGCAGAAAATGCTCCGGCCGAAAGCCGATGAGGGTGTCGCCTTCGTTGAGCAGATTCATGGGCGGCTGACCCACGAATGTCGCGACGAAAGTGTCGGCGGGATTTTCGTAGACCTCGCGTGGCGTCCCCACCTGCCGGATCCTTCCGTGCTCCATCACCACGATGCGATCGCCCAGTCCCATTGCCTCCACCTGATCGTGTGTCACGTACACGGTCGTGGTCTTGATGCGACGCTGTAGCCGCTTCAGGTCGTCACGCGCGGTGTTGCGCAGCTTGGCATCGAGGTTGGCCAGCGGCTCGTCGAGCAGGAAGACGTGGGGGTCTCGCACGATGGCGCGACACAACGCCACTCGCTGGCGCTCGCCACCCGAGAGTTGGCGCGGATAGCGATCGAGGTAGCGCGTGATGCCGAACAGGTCCGCCGCCCAGCGTACTTTCTCCGTGATCTGCGCACGGGGCGTCCGGTTCGCCTCGAGCGGAAAGGCGATGTTCTGAAAGACCGTGCGGTGGGGATACAGCGCGTAGCTCTGGAAAACCATCGCGATACCGCGGGCGCGAGGCGGCACGTCACCGTCCATGCGCTCGCCACCGATGGCGATCTCGCCCGACGTGGGCTGCTCCAGCCCCGCGATCATGCGCAGCAGGGTTGTCTTCCCGGAGCCGGAGGAACCGAGCAACACGAGAAACTCGCCGTCGCGGATGGAGAGGTCCACTCCGTCGACCGCGTGCAGCTCGCCGAAATGTTTTCTGAGATTCCGGATCTCGATTCCCGCCACCGCCTCGACGCTAGCTCGGGTGCGTGCGAAGAGTCAAGGGTTGTAGATTCTCGCGTGACCCATATTCCCGTGTTGACGCCGGATTCGTTCGAGATCCTCGTCGTGCGCGAGCTCCGGAAAGCCGGGTTTGACGTCGGGGCCGTACGGATCCATCGGCGCGCAGAACTGCCGGAGCCGGAGCAGGGCTTCCTGGCGGAGCTGGTCATTCCGCTGAGTTGGTCCGGATCGACCTGGCGCTCGCTCGTGGTATGCCGCCGACAGAGCGGTCCACTCGGGCGCGATGTCATTGAATCGGCCAAGGCGCGGCTCCCGGAGGCTGGGGCGGACGTTGCCTTCGTCTTTGCGACGGCCGATTTCACCCCAGAGGCGATTGCAGCGGCGCCAGAAGGCGGCGTCGCGCTGTTCCGTGTCGTGGATGGGCGAAGCGTATTTGAGGTACAGAGTGCCGAATCTCCGGGCCATTATCCGGCCTGGCTTCCCACCTACGTCGCGCAGTTCGTCGATCGCGATGCCGCGGGCCAGCCACGCGTCCGGCTGCTCGAGCCCGGACGCGCGGATACGATTCTCGAATGCATGGCTCGTCGTTATTAAGGAGGGGGACATGCCGGAGCTCGGTATGCAGAAGGACGCGATGGACGTGCTGCAGGCCTGGATCGATCAGTACAACAGTCGCGCCGGCGGTCGCATCGAGCTGGACTCGGGTGGTGAAGCCGGCGGCGCGCAACTCCGCCTGAAGTACACACCGACCGAGGACACGGTCTCGATCCTCCATTTCGTTGCCGTGAACCAGGGCGGCCATCCGGCGATCCTGGTCAAACGCTTCGACGGCCCGACGGCCGAAACGTCGGTCCAGGCGGGATTATGGGCGAGTGAGCAACTCGGCCGGCGGGGAGGACTCCAGCGCTAACAGATCGACCTGCGACTACTGAAGCTTCCGCCCCGGAATGTGCTGGCCGTTCTGATGCAGCACCAACCCATCCCGCCGAAACGTCAGCTGCGCATCGACCACTTTCAGGAAGAATGTCGAATCGGATTCTGCGAAGATCGGGAACTTCGGCTGCGCGGTCGCCTGAAGGAAAAGGTGCGCGCCCTGACGCGTGACGGTGATATGGAAGGTCGGCGCCAGCTCGTACTCTCCGACATAGCGGGCCAAGACGAGCGAATCCAGCGCGACCTCGGTCCGTCGCACCGGCGGCGGCAGCAATGGAACCGTCTCGTCGAGCAGGTGGAAGCCCAGGTCGTCGACGCTGGAGTTCACGTTGGACAGCACCACCACGCCGATCCGGCGCGCCGGATCGAAGCCGGTGAACGTGCGGTAGCCGCCGGTGCCACCGTTGTGCCACACAATGCTTCCGCCGGGGCGTGAGAGGATGTGCCACGCGAGTCCGATGCGCATGTTGGGACTGCCGGCCTCGCGTCGCGGGGTGTGCGCGTCGCGCATCGCCCGCTCGAGCGCGGTGGTCGTGTCGAGATTCGCCGCCAGGTAGGTGAGCATGTCGCGCGTCGTGGAGCGCAACGCACCCGCGCCGGCGAGCGTCGGCAGATCCCAGTTCGGGACGACGTTGCCATCGACGTCGTGACCGGGCGCGAGCCGCGATCGCAGCGCCGGCGTCAGCGAGATCGCCGTCTCGTTCATGCCGAGTGGCGCCAGGACGCGCCGTGTCACGAGCGTCTCGTAGCTCATCCCCGCTTTGCGCGCGAGCGCGTGGCCGAGCAATCCCATCCCCAGATTCGAGTACTCGTACGTCGAGCCGATGTCCCGCGGCAGCGTGTATCCCGACAGGAACGCGTACAGCTGCTGCACGCTGTAGTCCGCATAGGGATTCGACGAATCGCGCGGAGCCATGTTGGACGGCAGCCGGGGCAGCCCGGACGACTGCGTGGCGAGATCGACGAGCGTGATTTTCTTTCCGTTGCGGGACGGGATGCGCACCGAGTCGCCGGGGGGCAGATATGTCTCGACTGGATCGTCCAACCGCACTTCGCCGCGGCTCACCATGTCGGCCAGGATCGATGCCGTAAACGTCTTTGTGATTGACCCGATCTCGAACACCGCATTGGAATCGACGCCGAGCGCGACGATGCGCCGCCGACCGCCGGCATCGATCAAGCCGACGACGATGCCCTCGCCGTGCTTTCCACTGTCAGCGAACGCTTGCACGCGCGGCGCGAGCAGCGCCCGGACGGCGGAATCGGACGGGAGCGATTGTTGCAGGCTGGCGAGGAGGGCGACCGCCGCGATGAAATGCATGCCCGAATCTAGTATCTTCTCGCGCGCGTGCTCGTTCCCAAGTTCCTCACGACGATGCAGGGGTACACCCGGGAGCAATTCAGCCGGGATGTAAGCGCCGGCGTCATCGTCGGCATCGTCGCTCTGCCGCTCGCCATCGCCTTTGCGATCGCGAGCGGACTCAGCCCCGAGCGCGGGTTGTATACCGCCATCGTCGCCGGCTTCCTCGTCTCGCTGCTCGGCGGCTCGCGCGTACAGATCGGCGGCCCGACGGGCGCATTTGTCGTCATCGTGTCCGGGATCGTGCTGAAGTACGGCGTCGACGGGCTGGTCATCGCGACACTCATGGCCGGCTTCATTCTGGTCGCGTTCGGCCTGCTGCACATGGGCGGTGCGATCAAGTTCATTCCGTACCCGGTGACGATCGGATTCACCAGCGGGATCGCGGTCATCATCTTCTCGAGCCAAATCCGCGACTTTCTCGGCCTCGAGATGGAGTCCGTCCCATCGGCGTTTCTGCCGAAATGGGACGCCTACGTCCACGCGTTCGATACCGTGAATCCCTGGGCGCTCGTCGTCGCCGTCGCCACGCTCGTGATCATCGCCGTGTGGCCGCGCATCTCGACGCGCATTCCGGGGCCGTTCGTCGCCCTGATCGCCACCACCGCGCTCGCCCAGGTGTTGCATCTTCCCGTCGAAACGATCGGCGCGCGCTTCGGCACGATCCACGCCGGCCTTCCGCTTCCCAGGATCCCGCACCTTTCGATCGCCATCGTAGGCGGGCTGGTGGGGCCGGCATTCACGATCGCCATGCTGGGCGCGATCGAATCGTTACTCTCCGCGGTCGTCGCGGACGGCATGATCGGCGGCCGCCACCGCTCGAACATGGAGCTGGTCGCGCAGGGAGTGGCGAACATCGCGTCGTCGCTGTTCGGGGGAATGCCCGCGACGGGGGCGATCGCGCGCACGGCGACGAACGTAAAAAACGGCGGCCGCACGCCCGTCGCAGGGATGACGCACGCGGTCACGCTGCTGGTGATCACGCTGTTCTTCGGGCGCTGGGCGGGACTGATTCCGCTGGCCACGCTGGCGGCGATCCTCGTCGTCGTCGCGTTTCACATGAGCGAATGGCGGACGTTCATTTCCGAGTTTCGCGCCCCCAAGAGCGACGTGGCGGTGCTGCTCACCACCTTCCTGCTCACGGTGCTGGTCGATCTCACCGCGGCAATCGAGGTCGGCATGGTGCTCGCGGCGTTCCTGTTCATGCGCCGCATGGCGGAGGTCACCAACATCAGCGTGCTCACCCACGAGTTCACCGATCCCGTTGACGACTTCGAGCACGATCCCAATGCCGTGCGGCGACGCGTGATTCCGGACGGCGTGCAGGTCTACGAGATCACCGGACCGTTCTTCTTCGGCGCCGCCGAGATGTTCAAGGATCGCGTAGGCAGGATCGCCGGAAAGCCGAAGGTGTTGATCGTGCGGATGCGGCACGTGCCGGCGATCGATTCGACGGGCCTGCACGCATTGCGCGAGCTGATACACCGCAGCCGGCAGGAAGGGATGCTCGTGATTCTGTCGGACGTTCACGCGCAGCCGGTTGTCGCACTCGAGCGGTCCGGGCTGTACGACGAGTTGTCGGAGGACAACATCCACGGCAACATCGACGATGCGCTGAACCGCGCGCGGCGGTATCTCGGACTGCAGCCGGTGGAGCGCCCGGACTTTGCGACGCCTACCGTCGCGCGCGAGTCTAAAGAAGCGTTCACCGCGCCTTCATGAAGATGAGCTGGGGCCTCCGCTAAGCTGCTGCGCACTCACCAACTGGAGCCGATAATGCGTCGCAGTCTGATCGTGACAAGCGCTGTAATCGCCATGCTGGGACTCGCCTGTCGCGAGAACGGGCCAACGCAGCGGCCGGCTGCGCCACCGGCTACGCCCCCAACGAACGTGCCCGCCGATGTGTCGCATGGTGAAGCGCCGATCGGCTCGACCACAGAGCCGGCGCCGATCGATCCGGCGGCGCCGCCGCGCGCGAGTGGGCACCTGCACCATCTGCGTATCGCGATCAAGCACACGAAAATCACGATCGCCAGCGGCGTGACCTACGACGCGTGGACCTTCGACGGCCGCGTTCCCGGCCCCGTTCTGCGGGTCACGCAAGGCGATACGGTCGACTTCACGCTCGTGAATCAGGCGCCGATGCCGCACAGTCTCGACTTCCACGCCGCCGAAATCGCGCCGAGCCGCGCTTACGTGAATCTCATGCCGCACGATTCGCTGCACTATCGATTCGTCGCACGCGTCCCCGGCGCCTTCATGTATCACTGCGGTACGGCGCCCGTGGCGCTGCACATCGCCAACGGCATGTACGGCGCCATCATCGTCGATCCGCGCCAGGGCCGGCCGGCGGCGAAGGAATTCGTCTTCGTGCAGAGCGAGTTCTACACCAAGACGCTCCCTGATTCGACGCGCGTCATCGACTGGGAGAAGCTGCTCGGCCTGGCGCCCGATTACGTCGTGTTCAACGGTCGCGAGGCGGAGTATGCACACCATCCGATCAGTGTCAAAGTCGGTGAGCCGCTCCGGCTTTACGTCGTCAACGCGGGCCCTAACCGCTTTTCGGCATTTCACGTCGTGGGCGCGATCTTCGACCGGGTCTATATGGATGGATCGCTCGCGCATCCGCTCGAAGGCGTGCAGACCGTCACGGTGCCCGTCGGTGGGGGGGCGATCTTCGAGACCCATCTCGTCGAAGCGGGCACGTACCCGTTCGTCAGCCACGCATTTGCGGATGCGACGAAAGGCGCGGTCGGGATGTTCTCGGCTCACTAACGATGCCGCCGCTGGCCCGTTGGTACATCAAGCTGGCAATGCTGTACTTTATCGCCGCGCTGATCGTGGGTGTGGCGCAGGCGGTGCTGGACCTTCCGTATCTGGGTCCGGCGTACGTCCACATGCTGGTCGTGGGCTGGATCACGCAGATGATCTTCGGCGTCGCCTACTGGATGTTCCCCAAGTATTCGCCGGAGACGCCGCGCGGTGACGACGCGGTCGCGATCGGTACATTCTGTTTGCTCAACGCCGGACTGCTGCTCCGTGTCGTCGTCGAGCCACTGCGCGCCTGGCGCCCCGACGCGGCGCCCGGATGGCTGCTGGTTGTTTCGGGAGTGCTCCAGGCACTCGCGGCTATCGGTTTCACGCTGAACACCTGGCCGCGCGTGAAGGTGCGGTAATGCCGCGCGTGAGTGCTTGGTTCATCCGCGCGTCGTTGTGTCACTTACTCGGCGGCTTTACACTCGGCGCGCTGTTGCTGGCGAGTAAAGGGGTCTCGCTTGCACCCGGTGTCTGGTCGCTGCGCCGCGTGCACATCGAGATGCTGCTCGTCGGCTGGATCATCCAGCTCGTCATGGGCGTCGCCATCTGGATCTTTCCGCGGTTCGTGCTGCGCAGCGCGCCGCGCCGCAGCGTCGTGACCGCCTGGCTGGCCTTCGCACTGCTCAACAGCGGCGTCATCCTCGTTACGCTCGGTGCGAGCTTTGTCGCCCTCGGCCGGATCGTCGAAGCCGGCGCGGCACTGAGCTTCGCCGCTCATCTCTGGGGTCGGGTGTCCCCGGCCGGGCTTTCGGCGATGTAATCGCTCTTCGGAATCGTTTCAGGCGGCCTTCATCCGATCGAGCGGTACTTGTTTGTGTCCCTTCGTGGAGGCCTCATGAAAGTCGCCGAGCTGATGCAGACCAGTGTCAGGACGATCAGCGCCGATTCGACGATCGCCGACGCGATCGCCGATCTCGTGGACGCGAAGATCTCGGCGCTGCCGGTGGTGGACCGGTTCGGACGCGCCGTCGGCGTGCTCTCGACGCGGGAGATTCTCAAGGCGGAGAGCGCAAACGTCGATCCTGCAACGCGGGTCATCGAGATCATGGCCGCCTGGCCCGACACCGTGGAGCCCGACCTCGACGTCCGGCAGGCCGCCCAGGAGATGCTCTATCTCAACGTCCAGCGGCTGTTCGTCGAGTTCGACGGCGCGCTGGTCGGCGTCATCTCTCAGACGGATATCGTGGGAGCGGTCGCAACGGCGAAGGTCTGACCGCGCTACGACCGCCGCTGGACCGACCAGCGGCCGGTCTGCCTATAACCGGACTCCAACACCGTCGTGAAGGTGCCGCCGATCGTCTTGGATTGTGAGCGGCCTCGGTCAACGATGGGCAGGCCATGGAGATAGCCGGTCTCGTGAATCCGGGCTATTCCGGCCCGCCTGAAATAATATTGAAAGGGGTCTGAGAGACGTTAGGTTAGCGCGATGACGGATCGCCAGAGCAAGCGGGTTCGGGAACGCTTTGAGCGACTCCTCGAAGCCATCGCGGCGGTATCGTCGCGTCACACGCTCGATGAAGTGCTGCAGCAGTTGGTCGACGCGGCCCGCGAGGTGATCGGCGCGCGCTTTGCCGCGCTCGGCGTCGTCGCGCCGGACGGCGAAAGCCTGTCCCGATTCGTGACCTCGGGAATGGACGCCGAGACTCGCCGGCGCATCGGCGACCCGCCGCGCGGGCGCGGGTTGCTCGGTCACGTGATCAAGCACGCCAAACCGGTCCGCACGCGCGACATCGGCAAGCATCCCAACCGTTTCGGCTTCCCGCCGCATCACCCGTCGATGAAGTCTTTCCTCGGCGTCCCGGTCGCAGGACGAGGCCGCGTGTTCGGCAATCTCTATATGACGGAGAAGCTGAGAGCGGACGAGTTCAGTCCCGAAGATGAGTCGATCGCGGTCCTGCTCGCGGCGCAGGCGGCGGTGGCGATCGAGAACGCGCGACTGTACGAGGAGAGCCAGGCACTGCTCGGTCAGGTGCGCGCGATGCAGCGCCAGCGGGATCTCTTCTTCGCCATGATGAATCACGAGCTGCGCAACGCGCTGACCGGAGTCTACGGGTGGGCGGAGCGACTGGTCCGCACGCGCGCGCCGGAGACGATTCCACATTCCGCCCAGGAAGTGTTCGAGGCGGCCGAGCGGACGATCACGCTCCTCAACAACTTCCTCGATCTGACGCGGCTCGACGCGGGCAAGATGCGGCCGGTGTGGCGCGACGTGAACCTCGCGACCGCGATGGACAAGGCGCGCACCGGCGTAGCCCCCGCGGCCGAAGCGAAGCAGATCGCGATTACGATTCGCCGCAACAGCGGCCCGGATCACCTGCTGACCGATCCGGTGCGGTTCGAGCAGATCCTCATCAACCTGCTTTCGAACGCGATCCGGCACGGACCAAACGGTCGGCCGGTGGACATCACCGCAGAGTCGGTGGACTCGGCGCTGCGCCTGCGGATCGTCGACCGTGGACCCGGGGTGCCGACGGAGCTACGCGAACGCATTTTCGAACCGTTTGAGCGCTTTGATCCGGGCTCTGGTTTGGGAACGGGCCTGGGATTGCCGGTGTCGCGGCGGCTGGCGGAGGTGATGGGAGGCAAGCTGTGGGCCGAGGAGACGCCCGGGGGCGGCGCCACGTTTGTGCTCATGCTGCCGCTTACACCCCCGCAAGAAACGTGAAGGATTCTTCAGCAATCGTTTAGAATCGGTTCAGCGATCTCCGGATACTCTGGGACTATGAAGATTCTCGTGGTGGAGGACGACCGAAAGGTCGCGGGCTTTATCGAGCAGGGGCTGCGCGAAGAGGGGTACGTGGTCGATATCGCCGGCGATGGCGAACAGGGCACCATGCTCGCGCACGTCTACGACTACGACCTCCTCGTGCTCGACGTCATGCTTCCCAAGAAGACCGGCCTGCAACTGGCGGCGGAACTGCGACGCGAGGGGCGTGCGACGCCGATCCTGATGCTGACCGCTCGCGACACCACCGAAGATGTGGTACGCGGACTCGACGCCGGCGCCGACGATTACCTCACCAAGCCGTTCAAGTTCGACGAGCTCCTGGCGCGCGTCCGCGCGCTGGTGCGCCGCGGCGGTGCGGGCCGGACGGAGCTGCTGCGTTATGGCCCCGTGGAGTTGGACCGGTTGAAGCACAAGGCGCGCATCGAAGGCAAGGGCCTCGAGCTCACACCCAAGGAATTCCATCTCCTGCAGCACTTCCTGCTTCATCCCGAGGAAGTCGTGCGCCGCACGGAGCTGCTGGAGAAGGTATGGGACATGCACTTCGATCCCGAGAGCAACGTCGTGGACGTGCATGTCGGCAATCTCCGCCGCAAGCTGCGGCAAGCGATCGGCTACGAGCTGATTCAGACCGTTCGCGGCGTGGGGTTCCGACTCCAGACGCCTGATCGAGCGGAGGTGTGAAGGGATCGTTGCGCCGCACGCTAGCAGTACGGTTTGCGGCAACGATGGCGGCGGGTTTGCTTCTCGCGACGGGCGCATTCTACTGGTCCGCGTCGCGCGCACTGCAGGAATCCGTTCCCGCGGCAGCGTTGGAAAGCGATCTCCTGCTCGTGCTGGCGGCCATCGTCGTGGCGGGCACTGCAGCGACGTTGATGGGCGCCTGGCACTTCACCTCATCGGCCGTCCGGCCGGTTGCCGAAATCACCGAGCTGGCGACACGCATCGAGACCGGGACGCTGGATCAGCGAATCCTCGCGCACGCCGATACGCAGGAATACGAAGGACTGGTCGCCGTCCTGAACCGGATGCTGGAGCGGCTCGAGCGCGGCTTCGCCGCGCAGCGGCGGCTGACGGCCGACGTCAGTCATGAGCTGCGCACGCCGTTAACGGCGCTGCGCGGGGAAATCGAAGTCGCGCTGCGTTCGCCGCGGACGCAACGCGAGTACGAGCAGGTGCTGCGCAGCGGACTCGAGGAGATCGACCACCTCACCGAGCTGAGCGAAGATCTTCTGCTGGTGACGCGCGCTGAAGCGCGGCTGGTATCCGCGAACCGCGTCGTTACCGATATCGACCAGTTGGTGGGTGACCGCCTCGATCGGCTGCGCAAGACATTCGAGGAGCGCGACCTCAAGCTGGAACGGGCGTTCGACGGGGTGCAGCCAACGGTGATGATCGACCCCGAGCTGTTCACGAAGTTGCTGGATCACCTGCTGGACAACGCCCTGCAGTCCACACCCGCTGGCGGCAAGATCGCGGTACGGGTCGGACCCATTCCCGCCGGCGCCGGCTTGCGACTCGCAATTGAGAACTCGGGGCCCGGCATCACGACGGATGACCTGCCCCATATGTTCGAGCCCTTCTATCGCATCGATCCGGCGCGCACGCGCACGGCGCACAGCGGGACGGGGCTCGGCCTGGCCGTGGTCGCCACCGTCGCCAATCTGCACGGTGGCCTCGCCCGCGTTTCCAGCAATCCCGGAAAGAGTACGCGTTTCGAGATCGATATCCCCGCGCCACCTGCCAACTGAGAGGGCCAGATGGGTGCTGTGATTCCGAAGCCGGAGAAAGCGACTGCGGCTCCAGCCACCACGAAGACGGAGCACCCGCGCGGCACGCTGTTCCTGATCGGCGTATATGGCGTGGTATTCGCCGCCGCGTGGTTCGCCGTTTACTTCTTCATCTATCTGCGGCGCGGCGGGGTGACGCCGTGAACGTTCCGCTGCACGAGAAGATCTGGATGTGGGCGTCGGGATTGCTGATCGTCGCGTTTCTCACCACGATCACCGTCGGGCTGGCCGGCAGCGCGTTCCAGCCGCCCAGCCATGTCGAGACGATCGACCCCACGAAGGTTTGGAGCGACGCGCGCTTTGCCAGGCGCGGCGTAACGGTCGATGATCATGGAGCGACCGTCGTGCTGATCGCCATGATGTTCGCCTTTCAGCCCGCCGAGGTGCACGTACCCGCCAATAAGCCCGTCACCTTCCGTGTTACGAGCGCCGACGTCACGCACGGCTTTGAGATCGTCGGTACGAACGGCAACACGATGGTCATACCAGGATACGTCAGCCAGTTCACCACCGTGTTCCGGACACCGGGCGAGTACTTGATCGTCTGTAACGAGTATTGCGGCCTTTCGCACCACCTGATGTCGGCGAAGCTGGTGGTGGGGGGGGAGCCATGACGCGCGGCGACCGGCTGTCGCTCGCCCATATGTGGGTCGCGATCCTGGCATTCGGCGCGGCGTCTGCCATGGCGTTCATGCAGGCGCTCTCGCGCGCGAGCCTCGATCTGCCGTGGCGATCGGCAAAACTGTACTACGTCTCCGTCACGGCGCATGGCGTGCTCATGGCGCTCGTGTTCACCACCTTCTTCATTATGGCGTTCGGTTACGTGGTCGTGAATCGCACGCTCGATCAGGAACCGACCGGCCTGAAGCTCGCGTGGGCGGGTTTCTGGATCGCGCTGCTCGGAACGGTGGCGGCCGCGGCGACGATCCTGACCGGGCGCGCCACGGTGCTCTACACGTTCTATCCGCCGCTGCAGGCGCATCCGGCGTTTTACATCGGGTTGACGCTCGTCATCGTCGGCTCGTGGTGCTGGGGCATCGTCATGCTGCTGTCGTATCGCGCCTGGCGCGCCACGCGACCCGACCGGCCGGCGCCACTCGCCATGCACGGCATGATCGCGACCGTCATCGTGTGGTTCATCGCGACCGTTGGTGTGGCGGCGGAAGTGCTGATCCAGCTCATTCCATGGTCGCTCGGCTGGACCAAGACAGTCGATCCCGTGCTGGCGCGCATGCTGTTCTGGTATTTCGGCCATCCGCTCGTCTACTTCTGGCTGCTGCCGGCCTACGTGATCTGGTACACGGTGTTGCCGAAGGTCGCGGGCGGAAAACTGTTCAGCGATCCGCTCGCGCGCCTGGTGTTCGTCTTGTTCATCGTGTTCTCGACGCCGGTCGGTTTCCATCACCAGTTCATGGATCCAGGCGTGTCGGCGGGCTGGAAGCTGCTGCACACTTTCCTGACGTTCGCGATTCTGTTTCCGAGCTGCATCACGGCGTTCACGGTCACCGCGTCCATGGAAGTGGGTGGCCGCGCGCAGGGCGCGACCGGCCTGGTCGATTGGATCGGCAAGCTGCCGTGGCGCGATCCGCTGTTCTCCAGTGTCGCGCTCTCGATGATCTTGTTCGCGATCGGCGGAATCGGCGGGGCGATCAACGCCTCATTCGGCATGAATGCGGTCGTTCACAACACCGCGTTCATTCAAGGCCACTTTCATCTGACCGTCGGCAGCGCGGTCGCGTTGACGTTCATGGGCGCCGCGTACTGGCTGGTGCCGCGGCTATCGGGCCGCGAGCTGGAGCTGGCGCTCCTCGCGCGGGTGCAGCCCTACCTGTGGTTCATCGGGATGCTGCTGTTTTCCATCTCGAATCACATCACCGGTCTGATGGGTATGCCGCGCCGCATTTACGATCCGAGCTACGGCGGCAGCACGGTGGCGGCGGCGTGGCGCGGCTTGACCGGACTGTCCGCGGTCGGCGGCCTGTTCCTGTTCGCGAGCGCCGCGTTCTTCATGCTCGTCATGATCGGGACCGGGCTCGCCGGCAAGCGCACCGGCGTGCAGCGCGTCGAGTGGGCCGAGCCGCTGCATCCGGTTGGGCCGATACGATCGGTGCTCGATCGGTATTGGGTGTGGGTCGGAACGGCAGTGGCGCTGGTGCTGGTGGCGTATGCCTATCCGCTGTGGATTCATCTCCAAATGCCGCGGTTCGGATCGCCGGGGTTCAAGCCTTTCTAAGGCCGCCTGGGTGGTCGGCCTGCGATGGCGCGCAAAAAGTCGATAGCTGATTTCCGCGACGCTCATGCGGAAACCTCGCAGGAAAGGGAGAGGAGCTTTTCCTGTCGTACCCCGGAGGCGCGGCCGAGAGGGATTACGTCCTAGTGCTTCGACTTCATGAACTCGACGCCCGGTGCGAGCGTCTCGCGCCACGCCGATTCGACGGTCGGCGAGCACTTGTCGTCGAACTGCTTGACTGTGGCGACCAGGGCGTCGACAAAAGGCCCATAGAGCGCGGGCGGGATGTCCAAGTCGCGCCGGCTGTGACGCTCCGCGAGCCGCGACAAGAGGTTGGGCTCCTTATTGGGCTGGTTCGGAAAAATGAGCAGCAGGCCGATCGCATGGCGCAGCAGCTTGGTTTGTTCGTCGAAATCGGTTTTCGCGAAATGGGGTACCGCGTCAGGACAGGCGGCCAGGAAGTTTCGATAGAAAGCCTGCAGAAACTCCGGCGATTTGGAGCAGCGATCGTAGCTCGCCTTGGCCAGCGCCATCGTCGTCTTGTCGACCATGGCTAACAAAGCTGTTGGCGCATTGGCCCGTCGGCCAGTCCCGCTGATCGCCGCCGTCGGTCTGGCCGCTGGACTGCTGGCGCGCTCCGATACCGTCTTTCTCGTCGCGCTCGTGATAGGCGGCGTGCCGCTCGTCTTCAAGACCGCGCGCGGCATGCTCCGCGGCCAGTTTGCGGCCGACATTGTGGCGAGTCTCGCCATCGTCACCGCACTTCTCCTCGGCCAGTACTTCGCGGGCGTCGTCATCGTGCTCATGCAATCGGGGGGCGAGGCGCTCGAGGCGTATGCGATGCAGCGCGCGTCGAGCTCGCTCGAAGGGCTGCTCGCGCGCGCGCCGAAGATCGCGCATCGCATCCGCGGGAATGAGATTGCGGACGTCCCGGTGGATGCCGTCCGGGTCGGCGACGAGCTGATCGTGCGGCCCGGCGATCTGATTCCTGTGGATGTCGACGTGCTCGACGGGACGTCGACCGTGGACCAGTCGGCGCTCACCGGCGAGCCCGTTCCCGTGCGCGCCGTTGCCGGCACACACCTGCTCTCAGGAAGCGTGAATCTCGACGGCGCGCTGCGGGTGCGCGCGCTGCGGCCCAGCGCGCAGAGCCAATACCAGCAGATCGTGCTGCTGGTCGAGCGCGCGCGCCGGGAAAAGCCGCCGATCCAGCGCATCGCCGATCGGTTCGCGGTGTGGTTCACGCCGATTACGCTCGTGATGTGCGGCGTTGCTTATCTGGTTACCGGCAGCCCGAGCAGCATGCTTGCCGTGCTCGTGGTTGCGACGCCGTGCCCGCTGATTCTCGCGACGCCCGTCGCCGTCATCGCCGGCATCAGCCGCGCGGCGGACATCGGGGTCATCGTGAAACATGGCCGCGCGATCGAGCAGCTGGGCCGCGCGCGCGCGGTCGTGTTCGACAAGACAGGTACGTTGACGCTGGGACGGCCAAGCGTCGCGGAAACCGAGGCATTGGACGGCGTAGCGGCCGGCGAGGTCCTGCGCCTGGCCGCGGCGGTGGAGCAGCTGTCCTCCCATCACCTGGGCCACGCCATGGTCGACGCCGCCCGCGAACGATTCGGCACACTGCCCGCGGTAACGGACTTCCGCGAAAGTCCTGGAAACGGCGTTTCCGGTACGGTCGAAGGCCAAGCCGTCGTGGTGGGCTCGATCCGGCACCTGCGCAACGCGGGCGTCGCGATTCCTGAAACCGCGAACGACGGGACCGAGGCGCACATCGCGTTGGACGGACGGCTCGTCGGGACCATCGGATTCGCCGATCGGCTGCGCCATCAGGTGCCCGCGCTCATGCAGCGATTGGCCGTCCTGGGCGTAAGCGATACCGTGATGCTGACCGGCGACCGCGAGGCACCGGCGGAAGCTATAGCGACTCAGGCCGGAATTCGTACGGTGCGCGCCAATCTGCTGCCGGCCGACAAAGTCGAGGCCGTGCGGGATCTCGCGCGGCGCTACGGCAACGTCCTCATGGTCGGGGACGGCATCAACGACGCGCCGGCGCTCGCCGCCGCGACCGTCGGCGTGGCGATGGGCGCGCACGGCACCGCGATCTCCGCCGAGGCGGCCGACGTCGTGCTGCTCGTCGACGACATCGCGCGACTGGGCGATGCGATGGTGATCAGCCGCCGCATGCGGCGCATCGCGCTCCAGAGCATCGGCGTGGGACTCGGCGTGAGCTTCGCGCTCATGGTGATCGCGAGCCTCGGACACATCACACCGGCCGCGGGCGCCGTGATGCAGGAAGCGCTGGACGCGGCGGTCATCCTCAACGCGTTGCGGGTGCGATGAGCGAGACGGCGCTCGATCCGATCCTGAACCCCCGCTCGATCGCGGTGATCGGCGCGTCCGGCGCTGCTGCGGGGGAGTCGCACGACCGTGTCCGCAACCAGCGGTGCAACCGAAACGACTTCGAGCTTCAGTTCCGCCGCCTGCGCCGAGGCCACCAGCGCCACTGGCAGATCGAGCGCGCGGCCGTAGCGATCGGCGAGTCGCGCGGCGCCGATGTCGGGTGCCACGACCACGTGCGGCCCGCCGTCCAGAGTCGCGGCGACCGCTTCCGCCAGGGCCGGCACGGCCGTCACGTGCTCGAGCGGTACGGAGAAGAATCCCTCGAGCGTCGGAGAGTGCAGGTCGAGGACAACGATGCGTTGGAC
>DATGEQ010000048.1:0-22040 GCA_035309945.1 Gemmatimonadales bacterium
TGGAGGCGCGGGGAATCGAACCCCGGTCCGAGCATGACTCCGATACCGCTCCTACGTGCGTAGACCTGGCTTTGTGGTCTCACCGCCTCGGCGCCTGGTCAGCCCTGGCAGTAACAAGCCTCTAGAATCTCTCGCGGCAGCCGTTGAGGCCCCAGCTGCCGCCAGCCCGACTTTGCGATACGTGAGCGCCGCCTCAGGCGGGCTGCCACTCACGCAGGTGCGTGAAGCCGAAGCTTACGCAGCCAGAGCCAGTTCAGAGTTGGCTTGTGTGTCTTCCCAGTTGATTTACCAGGTGACTGAGAACCTGGGCACGCAACAGTACCCTCGCCAAACCCGTCGAAGCCTGTCGCCCCCCTTCGACAACGTACTCTAGCCACTCGCAGCGGCTTTTTCAACGCGATTACGCCCTTCCTGCTTCGCGCGATACAGGGCCGCGTCTGCCGCCGTGGGAAGGTTCAATACGTCGCCGACGAGCTCGGGACAAGACGCGATGCCGCAGGAGGTCGTCAGCGGATACACGGTGCCGGTCCAGCGGAGCGGCTGCTCCGCGATCGACCGCCGGATGCGCTCGGCGACCTCGAGGCCCTCGCGCAGCGCCGTGCGCGGCAGCCATACGGCGAACTCTTCGCCGCCGATCCGCGCCACGAGATCGCCGTCGCGCACCGCCGCCTCGAGCAAGCGCGCGACGTGCTTCAACGCCGCGTCGCCCGCGGGATGGCCCAACGTGTCGTTCAGCTTCTTGAAGTGATCGAGGTCGACGTAGATCAGCGATCCTTCGGTCGCTCCCGACAGCGCGCGCTCGAACTCGCGGCGATTGCGGAGCCCGGTGAGCGGGTCGACGACGGCGCGCCGTTCCGCGTCGTGCACGGCCCGCGCCGCGGCAATGCGGGGACCGAGGTCCGAGAGTAACGGGCTCAGCTCGTCGAGAATCTCTGTGTCGGGCTCGAGGGGCGGGCCGAGCAGCACGAGCGCGCCGACGACGATCGAGCCATCGAGCAGCGGGTAGGCGGTTCCGGCTCGCTCGCTGCGGCGTCGCTCGGGCACGCCGGCACCGAACACGTCCTCGGCGCCGCGCGTCGCCACGGGAATCCCGGATACGACGGCGCGCGCCACGGGCGAATCCGCGGAGAGTTGGACGCCGGCGAGCCGGCGATCGGCGGCGCCCGAGACGGCGATGACGCGAACGTGCTCGTCTCCGATGACCGCCAACGCGACGCCGCGGTGCGTGATCTGCTCGCCGAGCTGGACCGCCGCGCGCGCCATGCCCTCGAGGGTGAGTGCGCCGGCCATCAGGCGCGATACACGGCCGGCCACGACGCGGGCGCGCGGGATGGCGCTCTGCTCGTCGGCCAGGCGCATGCCGGCGACGAAGCGGCGCAACGCGCCCGCGACGACGTCGACCAGGATTACCTCCTGGGCCGGACCCTCGAACACGAGGCCGGCCGCGTACGGAAAGTCGCCCACGGCTACATACGTACGCTCGGGATCGCGCACGATGTGAAGACGGCCGTCCACCGAGGCGAGCTGGACGAGGGCGGCGCCGCGGCGGCGCTCTTCGACGCCCACGTTCGCCGACAGCGCGATCGGCACTTCAAACGGGCCGTCGCCCGTCCCGACGCCCCAGCCGGCGGTCGCACCGTACGCTTGCCGCAGCAGGTCGAGGATCTCGCGGAGTCCGAGCGGAGGCGGTCCACGCCGGCGGAGTCGTCCCGGCCGCCACCGAATGGTCCAGCCCAGCATGACTATGGCGGCGCCAAGCGCGCCGATGATGCTCCAGATGGCGTTGTGGCCCGCGCGCCAGGCGCTGAGCGCGACGGCTGCGAGCCCTGTGAGCTGCAGCGCGAGCGCGATCCAGCGCCGCGTTCCGCGAGGCGCGCGATTAGGAATGATTGATGCGACTGGCGGCGGCGGCGGCGCCGAACCCGTTGTCGATGTTGACCACAGTCACGCCCGAGGCGCAGGAGTTGAGCATCGCGAGCAACGCCGCGAGACCGCCGAACGACGCGCCGTATCCCACGCTGGTCGGTACTGCGATAACCGGGACCTTCACGAGGCCGCCCACCACGCTGGGCAATGCGCCGTCCATGCCGGCGACGACAATGATCACGCTCGCCGAGCGCAGGACGTCGGTCTGCACGAGCACGCGGTGAATGCCCGCGACGCCGACATCGGTCAGTCGCTCGACGCGATTCCTGAGCGCCCGGGCCGTCACGGCCGCCTCTTCGGCGACCGGCAAGTCGCTGGTGCCCGCGGTGCACACCAGGACGGTGCCGCGCCCGGTCGGCGCGGGCTCGGGATCAGGCGGCAGATAGACCGTGCGCCCGAGCGCGTTGACCTCGGCGCGCGGGAAGTGCGCGCCCAACGCCGCCATCTGCCCCGGATCGGCGCGCGTGGCGAGAAAGCTCCCGCCGGCTGCCTCGAGCCGCTCCGCGATCGCGAGGACCTGACCGATCGTCTTGTCGGGACAAAAAATCACCTCCTGATGCCCCTGCGTGATCGGGCGGAGGTGATCGATTGTCGCGAACGGAAGCTGTTCGTACATCAGGCGGCGATCTCGACCCTCGCGTTGGCGAGATAGTCGGCGAAAATGGATTCGGCCGCGGTCATCGATTCGATCGCGAAGAGACGCTGGCGCAACTCGCTGCCGTCTCGCAGGCCTTTCGTGTACCAGCCGAGGTGCTTGCGGAACTCGAGCGCGGTCTTGCGCGTGTCGCCTTGCAGCCGTAGCGCCAGCCGCGCATGCTCGAGCGCGGTCGCGAACCGCTCCTCCGGCGTGGGATCGGGACGCTTGACGCGGCCGGCGAGCAGATCGCGGGCCTGAGCGAACAGCCAGGGATTGCCGAAGGAACCGCGTGCGATCATGACGCCCGCGCATGCGGTATGATCGCGCATGGCGACGACGTGCTCGGGCGTGCGGATGTCGCCGTTCCCGATGACTGGGATGTCGAGCGCGCGGACGACTTCCCCGATTTCGTCCCAGTCCGCCGCGCCCTGATACATCTGCGTGCGCGTGCGCGGATGGAGCGTCAGTGCCTGGGCACCGGCGTCCTGGCAACGGAGCGCGATCTCCACCGGGTCGCGCAGCGTTTCGTCCCAACCGCTGCGAATCTTGACCGTCACCGGGAGCTGCGTCGCCTCCCGCACGGCACGAATGATGCCGCGTACCAGCGTCATGTCCTTCAGGCAACCCGAGCCGCCGTTGTTGCGGACCACTTTCTTCACCGGACACCCGAAGTTGATGTCGACGAAATCGGGCTCGAACAGATCCGTCACCATCCCGGCGGCCGTCGCCATGATGGCCGCGTCGGCTCCGTAGATCTGGATCCCGATGGGCCGTTCGACGGGCTCGAAGCGCATCTCGGCGAGGACGCGCTCGATGCCGAGGGAGATACCGACCGACGAGATGAACTCGGACACAACCACGTCGGCCCCGTATCGGCGGCAGATCTGCCGGAATGGCGACTCCGACACGCCGGCCATGGGGGCCAGGTAGAGGGGGAATTCAGGAGCGACCGAGTACGGGAAGTCCATGCGCTGGAACGTAATAGCGCGTTGCGCGGCGAGCAACCAAGTCTTACCTTTCGCGCGCGAATGCGCCTGCGCGAATTCTTTTCCGAAGACGCGATCCAGCTCGAGCTCGAGAGCACCTCGAAGGATGCGGTGCTCAAGGAGCTCGTTGCGTTGCTTCAGCTCGACGAAAAAGCGCAAGGGATGCTGTTCAAGATGCTGAAGCGGCGTGAGACGTTGGGTTCGACCGGCATCGGGCAGCGCATCGCAATCCCCCACTGTCGCTCGCTGGTGGTGAGCCGGCTGCGCTGCGCGTTCGGCCGGAGTACCAAGGGCATCGACTTCAAAGCGATCGACGACGCGCCCGTCAGCTACATCTTCTTGATTGTTGCTCCGCCGCTCGAGGTCTCCAATCAGTATCTCCCTGTCCTCGGAAAGATTGCGCAGTTCGCGAAGGAGTCGGATGTGCCTGCTCGCCTGGCAAAGTTGACGACTCCGGCCGAATTCCTGCAGCTGCTCGAGGACAAAAACATCTAGCGCGCGCTATCGCGCGCGACCTGCAAGGCCTCCCGTGCGGGGATGAACGCGCTATCGAGCGCGACCGCAACCTGCAATTGTAGAAGGGCGGGCTGCCAAAGCTTCGCGCTCATGTAGAACCGGGCCAGGTCGTAGCGCGGCCCCGCGAGCTCAGGGGCGAATGCGATCGATTGCAGCAAGAGGCGCTCGCCACTTCCCCAGCGTGCTGCGGCGAACTCGTCCTTTCCTTCCAACCACAGCGTGCGATATGACCGCGGCGCCTCGCGCTTCAACGCCTGGTAGTGCGTCTCGTCGTCATGCCAGACGGGAACGCGCGCGATGCTGCGGACGGCGCCGGCGACGAGGAGCACCGTGACCACGGCGATGCGCGCGAGCGGCGAGCGGATCGCAATCACCGCGGATGCCAGCGCGAACATCGCGCCAAAGGACGCCACATACAGCGTGCGTTCGGCCACCAGGAACTCGGTTGGCATGACGACGTTTGCGACGGGCGAGATCGTGATCACGACCCACGCGAGTCCGATCGCGATGCCGGGGATCGTGCGACGCGTGCGCCACGCCAAAATGCCCAGGGCAATCAAGACGAGCACGCCGAGGATGTGCGAGATCGTGAGGCCGGTCGAGACAATCAATTCCCCGGGCGAGTAGTCGGCCGAGAGGTGCGCGGGAAAGAAGAACAGCCGCCACCATTGAAGTGATAGCGGCACCATCGCCCAAGTGCGCGCCACAGGGCCAAGGTGCTCGAGGCCAACCGCCAGGCCGCCACCGTAGAACGTTCTGATGCCAACCAAGCCGTGGATGATGAAATACGCGATGATGGGCACGGTGGCGGCGATGAGCGGGCGCCATGCCAGCCGAAGGTCCGAGCGACGCGCGAGATACAGGAGAACCAGGGCCGCGGGAAGGGTAACCGCGATCTCTTTCGAAGCGATGGCAAACGCGGACGCCAACGCGATCCCGACGAGATACAGGGGACGTCGCTCGGCGCGGATCGCGCACACGAGCGCGGCGGCGTAGCCGGCTCCGGCCATCAGCTCGGCGCGACCGACGACATTGGCGATGGCCTCCACGTGCACGGGATGGATCGCAAAGAGCAGTCCCGTGATGAGCCCCACGACCGGGCCAGCCAGGTCGCAGGCCAGCAGCGCAAACAGGGCGGCGGCGATCGCGGCCCACACGACATTGACCGCGTGAAACCAGTGCGGGCTGTGTGACATGCGATAGTCGAGTGCGAACGAGGCGATCACCGCCGGCCGCCACATCACGCCCCCAAACGAGGCCGGCCAGTAAGGCTCCTCGAGGACGGCACCCACAGAAGCGGGATGCTCGAGGACCTGACGATTTGCGACGACCCACTGGTCGTCGGCGACGAAGCCATTGCGTATCGAGGGGGCAGCGACAGCAGCGGCGGCGAGACCGGCGAGCAACACCGCCTGCCGCGTCGTTACTCCCACTCGATGGTCGCCGGAGGCTTGGAGCTCACGTCGTACGCGACGCGATTCACGCCGCGCACCTCGTTGATGATGCGGTTGGAGATCCTGCCTAAGACGTCTGGCGGGAACGGAAACCAATCGGCGGTCATGCCGTCCCGACTCGTCACCGCGCGCAGGGCGACCACGTGATCGTACGTGCGGCCGTCACCCATGACGCCGACGGATTTGATGGGGAGCAAGACCGCGAACGCTTGCCAGATCTGGTCGTACAGCCCGGCGGCGCGGATTTCCTCCAGATAGATCGCGTCGACCTTGCGCAGCAGGTCGAGGCGCTCCTCATTGACGGGACCGAGTACGCGGATCGCGAGGCCGGGCCCCGGGAAGGGATGCCGGCCGACGATCTCTTCCGGAAGTCCCAGCTCGCGGCCCACCTGGCGCACTTCGTCCTTGAACAGCTCGCGCAGCGGTTCGATCAGTTGCCACGGCAAATCAGGCCGCAAACCCCCGACGTTGTGATGCGTCTTGATCGTGGCGGAAGGCCCGCCTTTGGCCGACGTCGACTCGATGACGTCGGGATACAGCGTGCCCTGCACGAGGTATCCGACATTGCCCTCGACGTGTCCGGCCGCGTCCTCGAACACGTCGATAAACGTGTGGCCGATTCGGCGGCGCTTCTCCTCCGGATCCTCGACGTCTTTCAGCTCTTTCAGGAAACGGTGCGTGGCGTCGACCACGCGCAGATCCATCCCCAGATGGGCGCGGAAAGCGTGCTCGACTTGCTCCCGCTCGCCGCGGCGCAGCAGGCCGTGATCGACGAACACGCATGTCAGGCGATTCCCGATCGCCCGATGCACCAGCGCCGCCGCGACCGCCGAATCGACTCCACCCGAGAGGCCGCAGATCGCCCGCCCATTCGGGCCGACGAGCGCGCGGATGCGGCCGATTTCTTGATCGATGAAATGCCCCGGCGTCCAGTCAGGAAGGCAGCCGCAGATGTCGAACAGGAAATTGTGCAGGATCTCGCCGCCACGCGGCGTATGCGCGACTTCGGGGTGAAACAGCACGCCGAAGATCGGCTTCTGCTCGTGCTGCATGCCGGCGACGGGCGCGTTGGCGCTCGTCGCCGTCACGCGGAACCCGGGCGGTGGAGTCTCGAGGCGATCGCCGTGGCTCGCCCACACGATCACCTTCTCGTTCGGCTGGAATCCCGCAAAGAGCCCGCGCGAATCCTTGACGATCACATCGGCGCGGCCGTATTCCCGTTCCGTGGCCGGCGTCGCCTTGCCGCCCGAGAGCTGCGCGATGAGCTGCATGCCGTAGCAGATGCCGAGCACCGGGGCGCCCATATCGAGCAGCGCCGGCGCCACCGTGGGTGCCCCCGGCTCAAAGACCGAATTCGGACCGCCCGAGAGCACGATGCCCTTGGGATCGAACGCCCGGACGAACTCGAGGTCCATCCCTCGCGCGGCGGGATGGATCTCGCAGTACACGCTGGCCTCGCGGACGCGACGGGCGATCAGCTGCGTGAACTGCGACCCGCAATCGAGAATCAGGATCCGGTTCACGCTCTATACCAGGTGGTGGGCTCGGCGGTCTCCCCGCGGACCAGATCGTCGAGCGTCTCGCGCTGCCGTGCGACGTAGTACCGATCGCCGTCCACCACGACCTCCGGCGCCCGCGGCCGCTGATTGTACGTAGAGCTCATCACGAATCCATAGGCGCCGGTGCCGAGGACGGCCAGCACTTCACCGGGCCCGACGGCGATCATCTTCCGGTCGAGTGCGAGGAAGTCACCGGTTTCGCAGATCGGCCCCACGACGTTCACGGTCTCTTCGGGACGCTTGCCATCACGCAACGGGATGATCTCATGGTGCGCATTGTAGTGACTCGGCCGCACGAAATCCGACATCCCGGCATCCACGATCACGTACTCTTTGCCGCCCGCATGCTTACGGTACAGGACGCGCGTCAGCAGCACGCCTGCGTTCGCCACCAGATAGCGTCCGGGCTCGCACAGCAATCCGAGGCCGGTCGCGCCAACTACGGGTACGACCGCGTCCGCGAATGCCTTCGGTGTCGGCGCTTTCTCGTTGTGGTAGCGGACGCCGAGCCCCCCACCGACGTCGAGCGCCTCGAGCGTATTGATGCCAGAGGCGCGGATCGCGGTGACCAGCTCGACCAACTTGATCGCGCCGCGGTGATAGGGGCCCACGTCCGTGATCTGCGAGCCGATGTGCATCGCCAGGCCCCGCAGCATCAACCTCGGCTCGGCCGAGATATGGCTTGCCACCGTCACGACTTCGTCGAAGGGAATGCCGAACTTGGCGGTCTTTTCGCCCGTCTTGGTGTACGGGTGCGACTCGATCGCGACATCCGGGTTGACGCGAATGCCCACGCGCGCCGTGATCTTGAGGTCGTTCGCGACGGCGCTTACGCTCGCGAGCTCGCTGGTGGACTCGATGTTGATGAAGCCGACGCCGGCGCGAATCGCCTCCGCGATCTCCGCGGTCGTCTTGCCGACGCCGGAGAACACGATGCCGTCGGGATCGAAGCCGGCGAGCCCTACGCGGCGCAGCTCGCCGAGCGAGACGATGTCGGCCCCTGCCCCGAGCTGTTGCAGGACGCGCAGCACGCCGAGGTTGCCGTTTGCCTTGACCGAATAGCAAATGCGATGACGAATGCCGTGGAGCGCGTCGTCGAGCGCGTTGTACTGCGCGCGAATCAGGTTGGTGCTGTAGACGTACGCTGGCGTGCCGACTCGATCCGCGATTGCCTGGAGCAATCCCGGATCGAACCCTAGTACGCCTGCGCCCACACGGCCTCCGCGACGCTCGGCGCGCCGCACCACATGCAGTTGCGCGGCGCCTCCTTGCTCCGGAACTCGGGATCGGGCAGCACCCGAATCGTCGCGCCGGTCTGCGCCTTGATCTCGGCTTCGCAGGTCGCGGCGCCGCAGAAGCCGCCGTACGCAAAACCGCCGCCGCTCGCGAGCTGCATCAGCTCGATGAACTGCGTCTTTGTCACGCCACGCGTGGAATTCTTCTCACGCCGTTCGCGCGCCGCGTTGAGCATGGCCGCCTGAATCTCCTCCAATGCCTTGAGCACGGCATCCTTGAGGCCCTGCAATGGCACCGGCGCCTTGCCGCCGGTACGACGCGCCAGAACCGCCTGCCCGCTTGCGACATCGCGCGGACCGATCTCGAGCCGCACCGGCACGCCGAGCGCCTCCCACTCGAAGTACTTGGCGCCGGGTTTCATCGTGTCGCGAAGATCGAGCTCCACGCGCAGGCCGGCGGTCTCGAGATCGGTCTTCACCTGAAGCCCGACACTCGACACCTTCTCGCGCTCCTCATCGCTCTTCCAGATCGGCACAATCGCGACCTGCACCGGTGCCAGCTTGGGTGGCGCAATGAGCCCGTTGTCGTCCGAGTGCGTCATGATCAGCCCGCCGATCAAGCGGGTCGACACACCCCAGGACGTGTTCCAAACATGATCGAGTCCGCCCGCGGCGGTTTGGAACTGCACATTGAACGCCTTCGAGAAGTTCTGGCCGAGGTCGTGCGACGTGCCCGCCTGCAGCGCCTTGTTGTCCTGCATCAGCGCCTCGATCGCGTAGGTGCGCAGCGCGCCGGCGAACTTCTCGCTATCGGTCTTCACGCCGGTGACCACCGGCATCGCCATCCACTCCTCCGCAAAGCGGCGGTAGATGCCGAGGATCAGTCGCGCCTCGTGCTCCGCGCCCGCCTCGTCGGCGTGGGCGGTATGGCCTTCCTGCCAGAGAAACTCGGTCGTGCGCAGAAACAGCCGCGTGCGCAGCTCCCAGCGCACGACGTTGCACCACTGGTTCAGCAGCAGCGGCAGATCGCGGTAGCTCTGGATCCACTTGGCGAACATCGCGTAGATGATCGTCTCGGACGTGGGCCGCACGACGAGCGGCTCCTCCAGCGCTGATGTCGGATCGACCGCGATCGCGCCGGCGCCTTCCTTGCCCGTCGCGCGCAGGCGCGTGTGCGTTACCAGCGCGACTTCTTTCGCAAATCCTTCGACGTGCTCGGCTTCCTTGGCGAGGAAGCTCATCGGGATGAACAGCGGGAAGTACGCGTTACGATGCCCGCTCGCCCGGAACATGTCGTCGAGCGCGCGCTGCATCAGCTCCCAGATCCGGAAGCCATGCGGCCGAATCACCATACAGCCGCGGACCGGTGAGTAATCCGCGAGCTGCGCCTGCGCGATGACGTCGCCGTACCACTCGCTGAAGTCTTTGGCGCGTGGCGTGATCTTCTGTGCTTGTGCCATTAATCGAAATATCCGTTGAAAAGCTTGTCGAGCGGTACCTTGGCTTCGGTGCCCGCGTTCAAGTCACGGACAACCGCCGTGCCGGCCTGCCGCTCCTCCGGTCCGACGATGACGGCGCGGGGCGCACCACGGGCCGCCGCGAGCTCGAGCTGTTTACGAACGCCCGTGTGCCGCAAGCCGTATTCGACCGCGATGCCGCGCTCGCGCAACGCGTGGGCGAGCTTCAGAATCACCGGCAGGTCGTCGCCGCCGACAGCTATCAAAAAGGCGCCGAGCTCTGTCGACGCCTTGGGAGCAACGCCGCGCTCCTTGAGGAGCTCACTCAGTACAACATCGCCCATACCGAACCCTAATGCGGGCAGGTCGAGCAGGCCATCATAGCGACCGCCGCCGGCGATGGCGCGCAGCGCTTTCTGCGCGTCGAACAGCTCCCACACGATCCCGGTGTAGTAGGCGAGCCCGCGGACGATCGTGAGATCGACCGAGACGAAATCGCCAAGGCCCATGGAGACAAGCGCCTGGATTGCCTGCCGGAGCGGCTCTGCGGCTTCGCCGCCGGCATTCAGCGCGCCTTCACCGTGCAGCAGGGCGACCTCAAAGACTGCTTCCACGTGTTTCTTGCCGTATCCAGCCTCCTGGAGCATTTGCCCGAGGACGTCCTTCGGGACTCTCTCGCTTCGATCGATCACCGCGAAGGCGGCCGGCAGCTGCGCGTCGCTGATGCCGTGATGGGCGAGCAACGCCTTCAGCAGCCGCCGGTCCGACACGCGCAGCTTGACGTCCCGGGATCCCAATCCCAGTGCTCGCATGATGTCCACGGCGGCAGCCATCAGCTCGGCGTCGGCCAGCGCACCTGCCTCGCCGATGATGTCCATGTTGAGCTGAAAGTGCTCGCGCAGCCTTCCCCGCTGTTGCCGCTCGTATCGGAATAGCTGCGGAATCGAGAACCAGCGGATCGGCTTCTTGAGCGCCTGCACCCTGGCGGCGACCATCCGCGCCAGCGTCGGCGTCATCTCCGGCCGGAGCGCTACCTCCCGGTCGCCCTTGTCGCGAAATGAATACAGCTGCTGGACGATCTCTTCGCCGCTTTTTTGCGTGTACATGTCGAGCGATTCGAGCGGCGGGCCGTCGTACTCCTCGAACCCATATGCTCTGGCGACGTTGCGCCAGGTCGCGAAGATGTGGTTGCGGAGGGTGAGGTCTTCAGGATAAAAGTCGCGAAAGCCGGGTAGGGCTTTTCCTTGCATCGCAACAACTTAACCGACGGGCGCGAAGCCGGGCAAGCGAGCCATCGCGTCGCCGACGGTGTGGAATGAACCGGTGACCAGAATTGTCCCGGCGTCCTCCTGAATGTCGTGCAGCGCTCGCTCGAAATCGGGTTCGAACGAAACGTCCGGCCCAATGTCCTCGACCGACCAGCGCTGCATGAGCGGGATCGATGGCGGCACCGTGAGCGTCAAGCGGTCGACCAGCGGCCGCAGCGAGTCGAGCATGGCGCGCCAGTCTTTGTCGTTGCGGATCCCCACGAGCGCGTGCAGCGGCCGGCGAATCGACTTGCCGTGCTCCGCGAGCGCTTGGGCAACCACGCGCATCCCGTCGGGGTTGTGCGCCACGTCGAAAATCCATTTGCCGCGGATATCGAACCGGCCCGGGATGTACGCGGTGGCGAAGCTCGCCGGCAGGGTCTTCCCCACCGGGCCGAACGGCGCGGGCAGCTCGTTCAGCACCGCGTGCGCCACCAGAGCGTTCGCCATCTGATGACGACCGCGTAGACCCAGCACCGTGTCTTTGCGCGGTCGCAGCGCGGTGTCCACCGCGATGATCGGATGGGCGCCCCGCCGTTTGGCCTCTTTGACGATCTCGGCTCGAATGTCGTGATCCGATTCGCCGGTTACGAAGGGGACCTTGGGCTTGGCGATGCCGGCCTTCTCGCGCGCGATCCCCTTCAAGTCTGATCCCAGATAATCGACGTGCTCGAGCGCGATTTTCGTGACCGCGCTGACCAGCGGCGTCAGGACGTTGGTGGCGTCGAGACGACCGCCCAAACCGACTTCGACGACGGCGATGTCGACATCGCGAGCGGCGAGGTCGGCGAAGGCGATCGCCGTCGTCGCCTCGAAGAAACTCGCGTCGAGGCGCTCGATGTGCGGTTTGAGCTGCACCGTCCACTCCGCAAAGGCGTCCTCGCTGATGGGCACGCCGTCGACCGTGACGCGCTCGCAGGGCGACACGAGGTGCGGGGACGTATACAGGCCGACGCGCCATCCCTGTGCCCGCAATTCATTGGCGACGAAGGCGCAGGTCGAGCCCTTGCCGTTCGTACCGCCGACGTGGATCGTGGGATAATGCCGCTCAGGATGGCCCAGCACATCGAGAAGTCCCTCGGTCGGGCCGAGACTCCATTTGATGCGACCAGCTTGTCGTGCGAAAAGGAAGTGGCAGGCGTCTTCGAAGGTCAGTCGGCAGCCTCGGCCGGCCAGGCGCCGGTCATGTGCCGCAGCAGCTGCGCGATCGTATCCCGCAGCTCGCCCCGCGGCACGACGGTGTCGATCATCCCATGTTCCAGGAGGAACTCGGCCGTCTGGAATCCGTCCGGTAGGTCTTGCCCGATCGTCTGCTTGATCACGCGCGGCCCGGCGAACCCAATCACCGCTCCAGGCTCGGCCAGGATGACGTCGCCCTGCATGGCGTAGGAGGCCGAAACGCCGCCCGTCGTCGGATTCGTGAGCACGGAGATGAACGGCACGCTCGCGCCCTGCAGCTCCGCAATCACGACGGACGTCTTGGCCATCTGCATCAGCGAGAGGACGCCCTCCTGCATCCGCGCGCCGCCGGAGGCGGAAACGAGAATCAGTGGCGTGCGTTTGTCGATGGCGTGCCGAGTCAGGCGCGCGATCTTCTCCCCCACCACCGAGCCCATCGAGCCGCCCATGAAGGCGAAATCCATGACGCCCAGGCTGACCGCCATACCGTGCAGCCGCGCGTAGCCCGTGCGGATCGCATCCAGCGGGCCGGCCTTCTTGATGGCGGCCTGCACCCGGTCGGCATAGTTCTCGAATTTCAGGGGATCAGCGGATTTGAGATTGGAGAACAGCTCGTGCCAGGATCCTTCATCGACCATCAGGTCGAGATACTCCTGCGCGGTGATGCGTCGGTGGTAGCCGCAATTCGGGCACACGTTGAGCGCGCGAACGAAGCGTTCGCGGATGTCGACGTGCCCGCACTGATCACACTTTTCCCAGGCGTCTGCCGGTATCTCGAGCTTTACGCGCTCGGAGGTGCGCGGCTTACGTTCCTTTTTGAACCAGGCCATTCGCGCCATATGGTGACGAAGCGCACAATTTGGATTCGCGAGTCATGGGACGCCAGCCCTGAGGAGCTAACCTATTGACCCAGCTCCGCATAGCCGGACTGCCGGGACTCCCACGCGATCCGCAGCGCAATGGCGACGCCGATCGAGCAGGCCAGGAGAAACGATCCGCCATAGGAGAAAAACGGCAGCGGAATGCCCGTGATCGGCATGAGGTTGATCGTCATTCCCACGTTTTCGACGATGTGTGTGAAGAAGAGGCCGGCGATCCCGAAGACACACAAGCTCGAGAATGGATCGGTGGCTCGGCGCGCGATGCGCAGCAGGCTGAACAGCATCCAGCCGAACAACGACAACGCGACCAGCACGCCGACGAAGCCCAACTCCTCGCCGACGATCGAGAAGATGAAATCGGTGTGCTGGGCCGGAAGAAACGCCAGTCGCTTCTGGGTACCCTCGGTAAAGCCTTTGCCCAACAATCCGCCGGATCCGACCGCCACCTTCGATTGAATGACGTGCCAACCTGCCGCACGCGGGTCGACGTCGGGGTTCAGAAAGGCGAGCAGCCGATTCTGCTGGTACGGGGCGAGACGGTTCCAGAACGGGAGCGCAAACACGCCGCCTGCCACGTTCAGCGTCATGATCGCGACCCCTTCCCACAGATACGGCCGCCACCAGAGCAGCAGGACGGCGAGCAGCGCGATCCAAATTCCCCAGGCGACGGTCGAAAACGCCAGTACGAGCCCGATGACGGGTGATCCCATCAGTACCAGCAATGAGGGCTTGGTGCCCGCCCAAAACAGCATGAAGAACAGAATCGTGACGAACACGATGGCGCTGCCCAGGTCGGGCTGTTTGAGCACCAGGAGGCATGGGACGCCGGCGATCACGCCCGGTACGATCAAATCCCGCAGGGTCGACGGCGGCTCGCGCAGCGCAGCAAGCCAGCGCGCGAGCATCAGCACGACGGCCAATTTCGCGAGCTCGGCCGGCTGGCCGAAGCGATGGCCCGCGAACGTGAGCCAGGACCTGCTGCTCGCGGCCGTTCCCGCGCCGGTTCCGAGAAAGAGCGTGACCACGAGCAACAAAAGCGCGATGCCGTAGACCCAGGGCGTCGCCCACTCGAGCATCCGCGGCGAAGTGCGGAACACCAGCCACGCGACGACCAGGCTGATGGCGAGCCACAGGACCTGCCGCTGCCAGATCGTCGCAACGAAGGTCGGGATGTCGGTCTGGCCGGCCGAGTACAACGTCGCGAGCCCATACAGCGCCAGCGCGGCCACCGAGACGAACAGCCCCTTATCGAGTTGGCGGGCGCGGGTGAACACTATCGGGTCGTGTTGGCGGGACCGCCGGCCGCAAAGTGTCGGACGGTGCGCCGGGCAGTTGAAACGGCGCGGGGGCGGAATCGGTCGGCAACGCAACGCGCACCGTCGATTCGCTCTCGGACAGTCCGAGATAATGCGCGATCGTGCGCGTCACGAGCGGCGCAACATACGGGCCTTCGCGCGCGAATTCGACGATCGCGCCCACCACAATTTCCGGCTTGTCGGCCGGAGCGAAGCCGATGAACCAACCGTGATTCGGCCCGTGGGGATTCTGCGCCGTGCCGGTTTTGCCTGCGATCGTGATGCTTCCGAGGCGCGACCCGCGGGCCGTGCCCTGCTCGACCACGGAGATCATCGCATGGCGCAGGGCCGCGATCTGATCGTCGGTCAAATCGAGCGACGTGTTGTCGAACGTTGAGGCGAGCGGGTGCACGAGATATGGAGTGCGCACGCGGCCGTCGCTGGCGAGTTGTTGATAGAACCGCACCATCTGCGCCAGCGTCTGCGCGTTTTCGCCCTGCCCGATGGCGAGGTTCAATGCGACCGCCGAGGTCCAGCGGCGTGGGCCGTAGATCCGATCGTAGTATTCCGGGCCGGTCGGAAATTCCGACGGGATCTCGCCGGGCAGATCGATGCCTGTGCGACCGCGAAATCCCCAGGCGTTCGCGTCTTCCAGTAACGACGTCACGCCGAGCTTGATGCCGAGCTGGTAGAAGTAGACGTCGCAGCTCTGGGCGATGGCCTCGGTCAACGTCAGATCGCCGTGCCCGCGCGCCTCCCAACACCGGAAATAGCGATTGCCGTATTGAAGCCCGCCACGGCAAGGGATCGGCATGTGACTGCGGGGGCCGACGATCCCGCGTTTCAGCGCCATCGCCGCGATGGCGAGCTTCCAGGTCGAGCCGGGCGGATAGCGCGCCTTGATCGCGCGATCCACCAACGGCGTCGCGGGGCTCTCGCTGAGCGTGCGCCAATAGTTCGGCGAGATGCCGCCGACGAATGCGTTCGGGTTGAACGTCGGCGCACTGTAGAGCGCGAGCACTTCCCCGTTGTTCGGATTCAACGCCATCACGGCGCCACGTTGGCCGATCGGGAATGTCTTGGCGATGAATTCCTGGAGATCGAGGTCGATCGTCGTGTGCAGATCAGCGCCGGGCACGGGAGTCAGATTCGCCGCGGCCGCCGCTTCGCGAACCATCTGGCCGCGCGCATTCACTTCGACGAAGCGCAATCCCTCATCACCGCGCAACACGGAATCGTATTGTAGCTCGAGGCCGTCTTTCCCGACCAGGCCGCCCAATCGCACTCTCGCGAACCGCGCCGCACGCTCCGCTTCGGTGACTTCCGCGACGTATCCCACCAGCTGCGCCACCGAGCTATCGGGATAGGATCGCTTGGGCTCGGCCTGAATCAGCAAGCCGGGAATGGCGATGCGTCGCTCTTCGAGGGCCGACACCACATTGAACGGCGCATCCGACAGGACGAGCGCGGGCTGGTACGGCGCGCGGCGGGCGCGCTGCAAGACACGCTCGATTGTCGTGCTGTCGAGGTTCGCGATCGAGGCGATGCGCGCGAGCGTGCCGCGCAGTGTCGATTCGGGACCGGGAAGCAGGGAGACCGTGTAACCCGGAACGTTCTCGGCCAGCACGCGGCCGTTCCGATCGTAGATGACGCCCCGCGGCGCCGGCAGCGGAATGGGGCGCAGGCGGTTCGTCTCCGATTGCAGCTGATACTTCCCGTGCCCGAGGATCTGCGTCCGAAAGAACGACATCATCATGACGCCGAGGATGGCCCACACGACCGTGCGCGCGATGCCGAGACGGCGGTCCAGCAGATGCGGGTGAAACGCGTTCACACCGTGGCTCCTGCTCTCCGGGGCGACAACCAGCCGCGGAAGAACCACAGCACGCCGATGCCGACGAGTGCGGTCGTCAGCCCCTGCAGCGGCGACCAGACGAGAAGCTCCCAGGCCACCTGCGAACCCTGCAGCCGTCCCGAGATCACGAGAACGAGGAAGTTCCGAATCCAGGTACCTGCGAAGAACAGACAGCCTTTGACGAAGACGTGCTCCGCAAAGAAAACCGCCTTGGCCCACGACGACGCGAAGCCGACCAGCGTATGGGCGAGCGCGCCGGCGCCGAAGCTCGCGGGCGTCAGCGCGTCCCGCAGCAGACCGAGGATGAAGCCGGCGGCTGCGCTCTTTCCCGGCTCTGCCTTGATCGTGTAAATCAGCAGCGCCAGCAGCAGGAAATCGGGCGCGACGCGGTCGCCGCCGAGGTGACTGCGCACCGTGAACTGCAGCAGCACGAGCAGCGTGATGATCACCGGATAGCGGTAACGATCGGTGCGTCTCATGGCGGTGGATTCCCCGTCAGGGTGGAGCTGTCCTGCGGCGCGGTGAATGCGTTACGCAAGTCCGCGCCGGCGCGCGGCGGAGCGGTCAGGATCATGACGTGAGACAACTCCGCCGGGTGGATCTTGGGACGGACGAGATAGGTGCGGCCCCAGCCCTTTTCCTCGCCCGCCGGCCCAATCACCGTCCCAATCGGAATGCCGCGGGGAAATACGCCGCCCAACCCGGAAGTGACGATCACGGTCCCCGTCGGCACCTGTTGACGGTACAGCACGCCCTGTAGCTCGAGCAACCAGACGCCGGGTCCCTCGGCGCCGTGCGGCGCGGCGATGCCGACGACGCTGCCATCGGTTGCGATCGCGCTGGCGCGGAATTCGGGATGTGCCCAGCTGAGCACCACACTCGTGTGTTCGTCCACGCTGGCGACCAAACCAACCAACCCCTCCGGGCTCACCACCGCCGACAATGGCCGCACGCCCTCGCGTCTCCCCGCCGAGACGACGAAGCTCAGCGGGTTGGTCGGCTCGGGTTGGTGCAGGATTTCCGCGGTCACGTACCCCGTCCCCAGACGCTGCCCGAGCCCGAGCAGGCTGCGCAGGCGCGCGTTTTCGTTGCGAAGCTCGGGGAGGAATGTCGCGGCCAACGCCATCGAGTCGCGCTGCGCGACGACGTCGTCGTAGCGATAGCGCGCCGCGGCCAGCAGCTCGGTCTGGCGCTGGAGAAACAGAAATGGCGCGAGCACACTTTGACGCAGGCCTTGCGCCAGCGGATCACGCCATTGATCGGGGAGGCTCAGCGCCGCGATGGACAACACCACGCAGGCGATGAAAAGCAGCGTGTCGGCGCGCGACGCGTACCGATCCGTGCCGATCGCCATCCGGTTAAGTCGTCAAGACGTTGCGGTATTTCTCCGGAGCGTCGAGGATGCGCCCCGCCCCACGCACAACGCAGGTCATGGGGTCCTCGTCGAGGTGAATCGGCAATCCCGTCTCCTGCTGCAGCAGCAGGTCGAGTCCACGAATCAGTGCCCCGCCGCCGGCCATCACGATGCCGCGGTCGACGATGTCGGAGGCAAGCTCGGGCGGCGTGATTTCCAGCGCGCGACGCACGGCGTCCACGATCTGCTGAATCGGCTCCTGCACCGCTTCGCGGATCTCGCTCGAGTGAACGCGCACGATTTTCGGAATTCCGGAGACGAGATCGCGACCCTTGACCTCCATCTCGCGCTCTTCACCGACCGGCGCCGCCGAGCCGATCTGAATCTTGATCTGCTCCGCCGTCGGCTCGCCGATCAGCAGGTTGTAGTTCTTGCGCATGAACTGCACGATCGCCTGATCGAGCTCGTCGCCGCCCGTACGAATGGACGTATCGGACACGATCCCCGACAGCGCGATCACGGCGATCTCCGTCGTCCCCCCCCCGATATCGATCACCATATTCCCCGTCGGCGTCTCGACGGGCAGGCCCACCCCGATCGCGGCGGCCATCGGCTCGGCGACCATGTACACTTCCTTGGCTCCCGCCGACTGCGCCGAGTCGCGCACGGCGCGCTTCTCGACTTCCGTGATGCCGCTCGGCACGCAGACGATAACTTTGGGACGAACGCGGAAGAGATGGCGATCGATGATCGTCTTCAGGAAGTAGCGCAACATTTTTTCGGTCACGTCGAAGTCGGCGATGACGCCGTCTTTCAGTGGCCGCACGGCAAGCACCCCGTCGGGCGTGCGGCCGAGCATGCGCTTGGCTTCGAGTCCGACGCCCTTGATGTTGCCGGTCGCCTTTTCGATCGCGACGACGGAGGGCTCGTTCAACACGATCCCTTCGCCTTTGACGTAGACCAGTGTATTGGCGGTACCAAGATCCACAGCGATTTCGTTCGCCGGGCTCCAAGCACCCATTTTTAAGTTCAGCCAGCGTGGTGGCACGTGATCGTCGGTAAAAGAGTGAGGCGGGTGATTGCGAACGGGCTCAAGGTAATGAAATGCGTAACCCCAAGCAAGGATGAAGCTTGACGGGCCTTTTCCGCTCGGCTAGGCTTTCGCCCATGCGTCGCGTGACCCCCGACACAATCGCCGTCGTGGACCTCGCGGTGTGCGACCGTTGTGGCCTCTGTCTGCCCCTCTGCCCCCCGGAAGCGATCCACCTCGAGCTGAATGTCCTGACCGTAGATCGCGACGAATGTACCGGCTGCGAGAAGTGCATTGCTCCTTGCCCGGTCGGCGCGCTGGCTATGACACGGCTTGTCCATGCCTGACATCGACGTCCTGGTGGTGGGCGCCGGACCGGCCGGATCGGTTGCGGCCTGGTACGCGAAGCAGGAAGCCCCCGAGCTGGACGTCGTCCTGCTGGAGCGGGATCGCGCTGTCGGCGCGCCGGTACGCTGCGCCGAAGGCGTCGGAGACGCCGGACTGCGCGAGTTTGCGAATCCCGACGGCGCCGACTGGGTATCGCGCCGCATCACCGACGTCATCTTCGAGGCCCCCGACGACACCCAGGTGCTGCTGGCGAACTCGGGTCTCGGCTGGATCCTCGATCGCACGCGTTTCGATGCGTTCCTGGCGGCGGAAGCCGCGCGGGAAGGCGCGCACGTGCTGGTCGGGGCCGAGGCGACCGCCATGTCGCGCAACGGAGATGACCGCTGGCACGTCCGTGTCAAGGAGCGTGGTCGCGAGGACGTGTATCGCGCGCGTGTGGTGATCGGCGCGGATGGGGTCGAGACGATGGTTGGCCGGTGGGCGGGACTCGACACGCGCGTTCCGGCGCGCGACATGGAGTCGTGCGCGCAGTACGTGCTCCAGGGCATCGAGTTCAACCCCAACGCCATCTATTTACAGTTCAGCAATGCCATCGCGCCGGGTGGCTATGCGTGGATTTTTCCGAAAGGCGTCGGCATCGCCAACGTTGGTCTGGGCGTCGTGGCACTGAAATCCGATGGGCGCAACGCGCGGCAGTATCTGGACGACTGGATCACGCGGCGGTTCCCGAGCGGCGTGCGTACCGGTTACACGGTCGGCGGCGTGATCGTGCATACGACCATCAAACAGACGTACGGCGACGGTGTTATGGTGGCGGGCGACGCCGCGCATCACATCAATCCCTTGTCGGGCGGCGGCATCAACAATGCGATGAAGGCCGGTCGACTCGCCGGCCGCACGGCGGCCGCTGCCATCCGCGAGGGTGACACGAGCGCTCGCAGGCTGGCTACCTACCATCAGGCCTGGATGGAGCTGCTTGGGGACGATCACCTGAAGTATTACCGGATAAAGCAGGCGCTCGAGCACATGGACGACGAGTTTCTGAACTCGCTCGCGCACACCGTGAACAAGGTCGCGCCTGCGAAGCGAACGTTGGGCCGCGTGTTAACGCACGCGGTGATCAAGCATCCGCAGCTGATACCTGTTGTTGCTCGATTCTTTGTCTAGCCTGCAGGAACGAGGTCCCCACCGCGCACCGATTCGCCATGTGAGCGACCAGCCTTCCGCAGGCTCCAACGATATCGTGGCGTAGTCCGAACGGCGTGTCACCCACGTCCCAACAGTACACCGGCACCCGGGACTGATGAAGCGGGTCACGGCTTCCCTTCACGCCGCCGAATCCCAAATCGTATCCCGCCGCTCTCGCATGCCGCAGCACACGGTCGTCGACGGCGCCAAACGGATAGGCAACCGCGCACCCGGCCTGCGGGCCGAGGCGGGTCAGCAGCACGTCGCGCGAATGCCGCAGTTCGGCTTCGACTGTGCGGTCGTCGAGCCAGGTCAACCGCCGGTGCGTCATGCCATGAGAGGCGAAATCGAAACCACGAGCACGCCACGCCTCGACCTGATCCCAGGTCAGATGCCCCAGTCGCTCCCAGGTATAGCGCGCATCCCAGGTATTCGTCTTGCCGACGTACTCGGTGATGAGGAATGTGGTTGCGGTGAAGCCGAGGTCGGCGAGCACAGGATACGCTTGGGTCGCAAGAGAATCATAGCCATCGTCGAACGTCAGGAAGAATTCACGTGGTGCCGTTGGTGGGGGCGCGGCATGCTGCGCCCCTACCCCCATCCGGTGTTGCAAGAATTCTTGCAGCGTCATCGTACGCCAACCAGCCCGCGCCAGCGCCGTCATCTGACGAGCGAATACCGTGCGGCTCGCGCGCGTGACGCCGAGCTCCAGGGGCCCGCCGATGCGGTGGTAGCAGAGGACGGGGGGAAGCGGGTACGTCAGTGCGGCCACCTCCATGTAAAGACGGCGCACGTGATCAGCGCGTAGATGAGGCCATCAACCGTCGCTTTGAACGTCATCGCCCAGGCACGGCGATACCAGATCGACATCTGCCACAGCGCGAGCGTGTAGCCCACGAACGCTGTTACACCGGCGTACCGGCAGATTGCGACAAAGGGCGCCACGCCGGGCGGCACCGCGGAGCCGGCGATAAACGCGGCGAACACGCTGACGACGAGGCAGTAGACGACCCACTGCACGAGATTGGATGCCATCGAGCCGCTCCACGGCGGCATCACCGTGAGCAGCACCGCTGGCCCGCGCTTCATCTTCTCCTTGAATTCGGGCGAACGCATTTCGGCAGGGTTCGCGGGCCGGGGCATGAGGTAGTCCCCCGGCGGAATGGCGATGGGTCGCAGCGCATCAAGAACGCGATCCTCGTTGGTGTAGCGGGGATAATCGTTCTTGTGCCAGAGTGGCGTCATGTGGATGACGGAGCTGAAGACGAATACCGCCACTGCCGAAACCAGGATCGGCAGCCACAGGGCGGAGAGCGCGACCATTTAGCCTCCCGATTGAAGGGGGGCGTCTATCGTACCCTCGGTTAGGGTCTCCAGCAATGCGTCCCAGCTGCCGTCGTACCGCGCGCCATTGATGAAAAATGTCGGCGTGCCGTTCACGCCGCTCCGCACCCCGCTCGCAAAATCGTCGCGCACGCGCCGCCGAAAGCGCCCATCTCCCAGCGCGGCTTTCGCCCAGGTCGGATCGATGCCGACGGACTCGGCGTAGGCGATCAGATGTTCATCGGTCAGTGCGTCTTGATGCTCGAACAGCAGGTCGTGGACGGGCCAGAACTTGCCGTGCTGCGCCGCCGCTTCGGCCAGCTCGGCCGCATGCTGGGCGTGCGGGTGAATCTGCGTCAGGGGAAAGTGGCGATACGCGATGCGAATCCGCGCGCCGAGCGCGCGCTCGATTTCCTTCACGCGCGGGTAGGCGGCGCCGCAATGGGGACACTCGAAATCGCCGTACTCGAGCAGCGTGATACCTGCCCGGGGCGATCCATGAACGTGATC
>DATGEQ010000049.1:0-48948 GCA_035309945.1 Gemmatimonadales bacterium
TCGAACGTGACCAGGCCGGTAGCGTCCCGTTGCCGCAGCAGGATCAGCGCCAGCGCTGCCGCGAGCCGATCGGCGTATGCGCGCTTGGTCAGGCGCTGCGGTGTTCCCTGCCAGGCCATCGAGCGACTCGCGTCGACCAAGATCATGGCTCGCAAGTTGGTCTCTTCCTCGAACTGCTTGACGAACAGACGGTCGGACCGCCCCAGAATCCGCCAATCGAGATACCGCAGCTCGTCGCCCGGCTGGTAGGCCCGATGCTCCGTGAACTCCACGGAGAATCCGCGAAAGGGTGATCGATGCAGGCCGGCCAGAAAGCCTTCGACCACGCCCTCGGCGACAATCTCGATACCGCCCAAGCGCGCCACCTCGGCGGGGTCGAGGAGATCCAGACGTTGTCTCAAGAAGTGTCCTTAAAAGAGGACAGTTACGTCGACGTGCGAATTTCGCCAAGTCATTGCAACAATATAATTTAGGGCCATCCAGGCGCGTGGCATAGTCTCTGCTTAAGGGGCCAGCGGGAGGTTTCTATGTTCACCACAATCGCTGTGCTCAGCTTGGCGCTCGCGTCCACGCCGGCTCGGGTGGCGAATGTCACAATGTATCGCCCCCGCGTCGAGCTCTGGACCAACCGTGGCGACGGGGCCGTTTATACCCGCGGCGAGCGGGTGCGGCTGTTTTTCCGGCTCGATCAGGACGCCTACGTGACCATCTTCCGCGTCGACACGGACGGCCGTGTACGCGTGTTGTTCCCGCGTGATCCGTGGGAAGACAACTTCGCGCGCGGAGGTCGCGACTTCGAGGTTGATGGTCGCGATCTCGACAGCGATGCATTCATGATCGATGACTATCCGGGCGTCGGCTACCTCTTCGCCGTCGCCTCCGCGGATGCTTTCACTTACGATCAAATCGAGACGGGCGATCACTGGGACTATCGCGCGATCGCAGACGGGCGTGTGCGCGGCGATCCCTACGTGGCGATGACCGATCTCGCGCAGCGAATCGTCCCAGCAGGCTCTTCTGATTGGGATTACGACGTCGTGTCGTATAACGTCGGGCAGCATTACGATTATCCACGCTTCCTCTGCTACGACTGCCACAGCTACGTCAGCTACACGTATTGGGACCCGTACTACACGTCCTGCGTCCGGTTCCGCATGGTCGTGTACGATGATCCTTACTACTACCCGTATCGCTATTACGGCGGCGGTCGCGTTGTCTTCGTGCGGCCGTTCCGTCCGCAGCCTCGGTTCATCTTCAAGGACTGGGGATCGGATCGGCCCAGCCGCGAGGGTTTTGTCTCGCGCGAGCACGAACGTCCTGCCAACGACAATGGTCGTCGCGGCGTCACGAGCCAGGATATTGGCGGCCTCGGCGTCATTCCGCCGCCGAACGTGCGTCAGCGCGGGCGTCCCGGTAACGACGGGAATGGCCACAATGGGAACGATCAGCGCAACAACGGCAATGACAACCGTGGCAATGGCCGCCGGCAGCAGCCGGATCACCCGGACCACCCCGATCAGCCCGTTCGGCCCGATCGTCCCGGCCGGCCGGATCGACCCGACAATCCGAACAATCCGGATCGGCCGGATCGCCGCGCACGTCCCGATCAGCCGGACCGCCCACAGGGTGGCAGAACCTCCGATGGGCCGATGATCATGCCGACTCGCGAGCAGCCGGGCTTGCGGGACGTGGGTGCAGATTCGCGTCGGGTGGAACCGCGCACCGTCGAGCCGCGCACCGTCGAGCCGCGCGCGGAACCCCGGCAAGTGGAACCGCGTCGCGTGGAACCTCGCAATGAGCCGCGCAGCGAGCCACCCCGCGCGGAGCCGCGCAACGAACCGCGCAACCAGCCGCAGCCACGCGCCGAGCCACGGAACAACCCTCCGCCTCAGCGCGGCGATTCGAAACCGCGCAACGAGCCCGAGGTGCGGCGCCGTAAGCCCTGAGCTTGTAGCGGCGCCCTAGAACCCCCGCGAGAGGGGAGGTGGCAAGCTGAACGCCCCTCCCCTTTTCGCTTGCCATCCTATGCGAACGTTACGGCATTTCTTGACGCGCGTTAGTTTTTGGGTCCCCTTCTTTACGTCGAGGCCTCGTTTGATCGCATTACTCCTCGTCCTGCTTGCGCAGTCGCCCACCGCTGCCGAACGGGCCGCGCAGACGATTTCTCCCGACGACATCAGCCGTCGCATCCACATCATCGCCGATGATTCCATGAAGGGCCGCGACACGCCGAGCCCCGAGCTCGATAAGGTCGCTGCATACATCGGTGGAGAGTACCGCCGTATGGGACTCAAACCCGGTGGCGACGGCAGCACGTTCCTGCAGCGCTACTCGCTCGACCGCGTGCGAATCTCAGCCGACAGCTCGATCGCATTCGTGCACGGTGGGCCTGGTGCCACACTCAAGTACGGGGCGGATTTCCTGTTGCTCGACAACACATTCGAGAGCGGGGATTATGCCGGCGAGCTCGTCCTGGTGAGCGGCGCGTTGAGCGGGGCGACGGCCGATACGGCGGCCCTCGCTGGTAAGATGGTTCTGCTCGCCTTGCCGCGTCTGCGCGGTGGAGACCGCGAGCGCGTGCTCGGCTGGAAGCCCGCTGGCGTCGTGCTCGCGAGCAGCGCACCGGATTCGATCTGGGCGCGCCTGGTGGCCCGCAACGCCCGCGCGCAGCCTCGCGATCCGACGCGCGCGGTCGGCGGGCCGCTGGTGCTCAGCATTCGCGCTCCGGCGCTGCAGCCGGTCATGACCGCACTGGGCGCCGATCTCACAACCGCGCAGTCGACCGGCACGTTTGCCGTCACGAAGTTGAGCGGCGCGCAGCTGCATGTGCATACGCGTGTCGAATCGGTGGAACGGCGGTCGGCGCCGAACGTGGTGGGAATTCTCGAGGGCAGCGATCCGACGCTGAAGAACGAGTATGTCGTGTTCAGCGCTCACATGGATCACATCGGCATCGCAGGTCCCAAGGGGAGCGGCAGTTGCCAGGCGAGGGGAGCCGACTCCATCTGCAACGGCGCCGACGATGACGGCTCGGGCACGGCCGCGGTGGTCGAGCTCGCGCAGGCATTCGCGGGCATGCATCCCCGGCCGAAGCGGTCGATCATCTTCCTCAACGTGAGCGGCGAGGAGAAAGGGCTGTGGGGCAGTCATTACTTCACCGATCATCCGACCGTCCCGATCACGAGTATCGTCGCGGATCTCAACATCGACATGATCGGCCGTAACTGGAAGGACACGATCGTCGCGATCGGCAAAGAGCATTCGGACCTGGGCGCGACGTTGAATCGCGTCGCCGCCGAGCACCCCGAGCTGGACATGCGGCCGATCGACGACATCTGGCCAGAGCAGGATTTTTACCGCCGCTCCGATCACTTCAACTTCGCGCGCAAAGGCGTGCCGATCCTCTTCTTTTTCAGCGGCGTGCACGAGGATTACCACCAGGTCGGCGACTCCCCGGACAAGATCGACAGCGAGAAGGAGTCGCGGGTCGCGCGACTCATCTTCTATCTCGGCCTCGATGTCGCCGACGCCGCCGAGCGCCCGAAGTGGAATCCCGACAGTTACCGGAGCATTGTTGGAGGGTACTAGCGATTCGTAGCTGCCCTCTGGCGCAGGCGTCATGCGGTAGTGAATCTTGCCTGTGTGAGGGTGTTGATCGTGGAGGACGATCCGGAGTTAGCCGGCCTGCTGCGTGACGGGCTGCGCGAGCACCGGATCGACCCTACCGTAGCCTCCACGTTTGCCGAAGGACAAACCCGCGCGCAGGCCGGCGACTACGACGTCATCATCCTCGATGTCCGCCTGCCCGGCGGTTCCGGATTCGACTTGTGCGCGCAGCTGCGGCGCGCCGCCGTCACTACCCCCGTCCTTATGCTGACCGCGCTCGATGCGGTGGACGACCGTGTTCGCGGCCTCGCGGCCGGCGCGGACGACTATCTCACCAAGCCGTTCGCGTTTCGCGAGCTGATCGCGCGATTGCAGGCGCTGGCGCGCCGGCGCGCGCTCGCGCTGGCGCCGTCCACGTTGCGCGTCGCCGATCTCGAGGTGGACGTGGGCTCGCGCGTCGTGCGCCGCAGCGGCCGACCGATCCCGCTGACCGCCAAGGAATTCGCGCTGCTCGAATTGCTGCTGCGCCATTCCGGGCAGGTCGTGGACCGCGGCGCGATCACCGCGCACATCTGGGACGACAATCACGACCCGTTCGCGAACGTCCTCGAGGTGCTGGTGCGCCGGCTGCGCAGCAAGATCGACGACGGTTTCGACACCAAGCTGATTCTCACGGTCCGGGGCGCCGGCTACCGCATCGGGCCTCCTCCCGCTTCCCTGCCATGACCCTTGGGCGGCTGCGGGTGCGGCTGACGTTGTGGTATGCCGCCACCCTCATCGTGATCCTGCTGCTGCTCGGCGGCGGCCTATTTGTGGCCATCGGTGTGCAAGTGACACGGCGGCTCGATGCGTCGCTGATCCAAGCGACGGCGGCGATCAAGACCGCGACGGCCGAGCTCGAAACCGAACGCGCACGTGGGCTGCCGGCAGACGCGGTGGAGGAGTTGCAGATCCCCGATCGCGCGCTCTACCTGTTCGATGCCGCCGGCAAGCCCGTGACGCCGCCGCGGACGGATGTGTGGATCGACTCGGCCGCGCGCGTCGTCGCTGTGTCCGGAACAAGCCGCGTGAACGTTCAGCGCCGGGCAACGGACGGCCGCCAACTGCGCTTGCACGCCGAACGGTTCACAACGCCATCGGGCGTTTTATACATCGCTGCCGCGGTCGCCGAGCGGCCGCAGATCGCAGATCAGTATGCGTCGCTGATCGGCACCTTCGGCGCGGCTGCGCTGGTCGGGCTGCTGCTGGTGGTCGCCGGGGGATTCTTGCTGGCGCGCCAATCGACGATTCCCGTCGAGCGCTCCATGGAGCAAATGCGCCGGTTCATGGCCGACGCGGCGCACGAGCTGCGGACGCCCGTCACGCTATTGCGCACGCGCACCGAGCTGGCGCTGGCGCAGCCGCGCGACCCCGCCGGCGACGCCGCCGCCTTTCAGGCCATTGAACGCGAAGCCGACCGGCTCGGCGGCATCGTGAACGATCTGCTGCTGCTCGCGCGCGCCGACACGGGCGAACGCCGCGTCGTGCGGGCCTCGCTGTTTCTCGACGACGTCGCGTCTCAGGCTGTCGCCGCGGTCCGCGCGCTCGCCGAGCGCAAAGGGGTGTCGCTCGTAGTGGGCTCGTTCGAGGAGGCGCAGATTCTCGGCGATGCCGAGCTGGTCGAGCGGCTGCTGTTGATCGTGCTCGACAACGCGATCAAGTACACGCCGCCGGGGGGCAGTGTCAGACTCGACGTTACAGGTCGCGACGGGAAGCGGTCGGTGATCGTGTCGGACAGCGGCGTGGGAATCCCGGCGCAGGAGCTGCCGCGCATTTTCGAGCGGTTCTACCGCGGCGACAGCGCGCGCAGTCATGCTGAGGGGGCCGGCCTGGGATTGCCCATCGCCCGTTGGATCGCGGAGTTGCACGGCGCGCGTATCTCCGTCACGTCCCAAACCCCGGGGACGCGCGTGCAGATCGACTTCCCGCCGGGCGTCGCAACCCTGTAAGCATTCTGTAAGGTCCCGAGGGTACTTTCCCCGCCATGCTACTGTTCGTTATCGCGCTCTGCGTGCAACAACCTGTCACTCGCTCCGACGCTCTGGCCGCGGCGTTGTCGCGCGGCGCGCGACTCGCGCTCGGTCGCGCGGACACGGCGGCCGCGCTCGGCGCGCTCCGTACGGCCCGGGCCTTTCCGAATCCCACGCTCTCGGGCAGCTACTCGAAGGACACGCCGAACTATCACGCTCTTGGCGAGCTGCCGCTCGATCTACCCTGGCTCCGCGCGCCACGCATCGGCGCGGCGGAAGCGGCGCGCGATGCCGCGCGGTTCCAGTTCGCGTACGATCGCGCCGGCATTCTCTTCGATGTCGACACCACGTACACCCGCGCCCTGGCCGCGGCGCTGCACGCACGGCTGTCCCGCCGCACGGCCGCCGATGCCGATAGTCTGCTCAAGATCGCGCAAGTGCGCCGGGACGTCGGCGATGTTAGCGACCTCGACGTGCGGCTCGCCGCGGTCAACGCAGGTCAGTTGCAGAACATCGCCATCGACGACTCGTTGGGCGCCCTCGCTACGTTACTGTCGCTGCAGCTCCAGATGGGCCTGAGCGGCGACACGTCCGCCATCGTGCTCGTCGACTCGCTCGCATTCACCGATGACACGCTCAGCGGTGTACGCGCCGGCGAGTACTTGCCTGTGGCCGCCGCGATCGCGCGCTTGCGTTCCGCCGAGCGCACGTTGTCGTTCACGCGCGCCAGCCGGTTCGCGCCGAGCGTCCAGTTCGGCGTCGACAAGGGCGACCCCACGAGCGCGAATCCGAATCAGCTGCTGCCGGTGATCGGGTTCTCGCTGCCCTTTCCGCTCTTCAACTGGAGCGGCGGCGAGGTGACGCGCGCCATCGCCGATCGCGATCGGGCGATCGCCGAGCTCGACTTGACCAAGCGGGAGACGAATGCGGCCGTCGCGCGTGCGCGCCGAGAGCTGCTCGCGGCGCGCACGCGCGCCCGGCGGTCGGCGGATCTCGTGGCGAGCGCGAACCGGATCGCGGGAATGTCGTTGCAGGCGTACGGCGAAGGCGCGGTGGCGCTCGCCAACGTCCTCGAGGCACAGCGGAACGCTCGGGAGATCCTCGCCCGCTACATCGACGACCTCGCGGCCACCGACGCCGCGGCGCGGACGCTGCGGTGGCTCACCATGACGTCAGGCCAGCCATGAGCGTGCGGCGACGGCACGTCATGGCTTTGCTGGTCATCATCGCCGCCTGCAAGGGCGTGGCGAAGCAGTCCGACGAAGCGCAGGGCGTCACGGGTGTTGGTACGGCGCTGGCGACGCGCGAGCCGTTCCGGCAAAGCATCAACGCCATCGGCACCGTGAATGCACGGCCGGGGCGGTACGCTTCGCTCGCGCCGCCCGGGCCGACGCGCGTCGCGCGCATCTTCGTCGTCGCGGGACAGCGAGTCGCGCGCGGGGATTCCCTGATCGAATTCGAGCACGCGCCATTCGACGCCGCGGCCCAGAGCGCGGATGCGGCGCTGGCGAGCGCGGAACACAATTACACGCGCGCGGCCCGTTTGGCGCAGGAGGGGATTCTGCCGCAGAAGGACGCCGATCAGGCCGCCGCCGACCTCGCGGCCGCGCGCTCGGCCGACGTCACGGCGCGGCGCGCCCAGGAGCTCGCCACGCTGCGCGCGCCGTTGAGCGGCATCGTGACGCGCATGACCGCCGTGCTGGGCGCTTCGGTCGATCAGAGCCAGCCGCTCGTCGAGGTGGCCGATCCCACGGCCCTCGACATCCTGTTCAACGTCTCGGCGACCGAGGCCGCCAGAATTCACGCGGGCGACACGCTCTCGCTGAGCAGCGGCGAGGGCGCCGCGGCGGAGACGCTCGGCACGGCGACCGTGGTCAGCGTCGCGGTGGCTGTTGACTCCGCATCGCGAGCGGTCGCGGTCCGGACGAGGCTCAGGCACACGACGCGGGTGCTGCGCATCGGTGAGTCCGTGGCCGGCCGCATTGCGACCGGCGTGCACGCGGACGCCATCACGGTTCCGGTCGAAGCGCTCGTCCCGGACGGCGAGGCGTTTCGCGTGTTCGTCGTGGACTCCGCCGGGATGGCGCACGCGCGAGCGGTGGTCGTCGGCGGCCGGTCCGAAACGCGGGCCGAAATCCTGCAGGGGCTCCAGGCCGGCGAGCGGGTCGTGACCACCGGCGCCTACGGCGTGACCGACAGCGCGAAGATTCAGCTCGATCACCAGTGACGCTCTTCGAGCTGCTGTCCCGCCAGCGGCGGTTCATCTACCTCGTCGTCGGCATCATCAGCGCCGCTGGCATCTGGGCCGCGTTGCGCCTGGCATCAGCGATATATCCCGAGCTGCAATTCTCACGCATCACGGTCGTCGCCGAAGGCTCCACGCTCGGCGCCCGGCAGATCGTCTTCAGCGTCACGCGACCGCTCGAAGAGGCGGTCAGCATCGTGCCGGGCGTGATTCGCGTGCGTTCCCACACGATCCGGGGCGCCACCGAAATGGCCGTCACCTTCGCCCCTGGCACGGACATGGATCGCGCGCTGCAACTGGTGCGCGCGCGCGTCAACCAGATCCAGGGGACGCTCCCCTCCGATTTGGACATTCAGGTCGAGCAGCTCACACCGTCGCTGTTCCCTATTCTCTCGTACAACGTCGAAGGCGGCGAAGCGGCGACGCTGTATGATCTCGCGCGCTACGACATCAAGCCCCTGATCTCGCGTGTGCCGGGCGTGGGGCGTGTGGACGTGCAGGGCTCGGATGTGCGCGAAATCGAGGTGATCGCCGACCCGGCCCGCCTCGCGGCGCACGCGCTTTCGTATGCCGACCTCGCCGCGGCGATCCAGCGAGCGATCACGGTCCAGGCCGTCGGGCGCGTCGCGCAGGATTACCGGCAGTATCTGATCGTCACCGATCAGGAAGCCCACGCCACCGGCGACGTCGGCAATGTCGTGGTGCGCGGCGGGTTGCACGTCCGCGATCTGGCCACCGTACAGGTCGGGACGGAGGACCACGTGCGCATTATCGCAGGAGACGGCCGTCCCGCGGCGTTGATCAATATCACCCGCCAGCTCGGCGGGAACACTGTTGCGATCGCCGACAGCGTCGCGCGCATCATGGCGACGATCGGGCCCACGTTGCCGCCCGGCGTCCACCTCAAGCCCGTATACGATCAGGCCGAGCTCGTCCGCGACGCGGTGCACTCCGTCCGCGACGCGATGCTCGTGGGCGCCGCACTCGCGGTGCTCGTGCTGCTGGTCTTCCTGCGGCATGGTCGGATCACGGCCATCAGCGCCACTTCCATTCCGCTGACGCTCGCCATCACGGTGTTCCTCATGCGCCTGCTCGGCCAGACCTTCAATCTGATGACCCTGGGCGCCATGGCGATCGCGATCGGTCTGGTCATCGACGATGCAGTTGTCATCACCGAAAACATCGCGCGCCATCTGCGCCTCACGCCCGACCGCGAGCTCGCGATTCGGAGCGCCGTCCAGGAGTTGATCTGGCCGGTCACCACGTCGACGCTCACGACCGTGGTGGTCTTCCTGCCGCTCGGCCTGTTGCAGGGCGTCGTCGGGCAGTTTTTCGCGGCGCTCGCGACAACGCTGACCGTCGCCGTGCTCGTCTCCCTCGTCCTCGCGCTCACGATCATTCCCCTGCTGGCGGAGCAGTTCGTGACCGCGCATGAAGTGGAACCGACGCGGGCCGGACCGCTGGCGCGCGTCCAAGCCACTCTCGATACGCTGGGCGATCGGTACGAAAGAGCCTTGAGCGCCGTGTTGCGGCACACGCGCCGCATCGTGATCGCGGCGCTCGCGCTCGTCCTCGTCGGGTTCGGCCTCTGGCGACTCGTCGAAACCGGCTTCCTGCCCGAAATGGATGAGGGCGCGTTCGTGCTCGACTACTTCACGCCGGGTGGCACCGCTCTGGCCGAAACGGACCGCGAGGTCGGGATCGCCGAGCGCGTGCTCGCCGCAACGCCGGAAATCGAGGGCACGTCGCGACGCACCGGCGCCGAGCTGGGGTTGTTTGCCACCACGCAGAACACCGGCGACATCGTGGCCCGTCTCAAGCGTCCCAGCCAGCGGTCACGCGACATCTTCGAAGTCATCGATGACGTGCGCGGCAGGATCGGCGCCGCCGTGCCGCGGCTGCACATCGAATTCGTACAGATCCTGTCGGACGTCATCAACGACCTCGCGGGCGCGGCGCGGCCGGTCGAGATCAAGCTGTTCGGCGAGCGCCTCGATTCGCTGGAGGCGTACGCCCGCCGGCTGGAGCCGGGCCTCGACAGCGTCGAGGGACTCGAGGACTTGTACAACGGTGTGAGCGAGCCCTCGCCCGAGTTACTGATGCACGTCGACCAGGCCGAGGCGGCCCGTGTAGGGCTGACGCCGGAGGACGTGGGCGACGCGGTCAGCGGGGCATTGCTCGGCATCCACGCGGGGGAGGTCCGGAGCGGGGACCGGCCTGTCCCCGTGCGCGTGCGCGCGCCCGACTCCGTCCGTTACGATCCCTTACGTCTCCGCGCGTTCCCGATCACGCCTACCACCCCGCTCGGCAGCGTCGCCTCGTTTACCCCGGCCGAGTCGCGCCTGAGCCTCGAACGCGAGAATCAGCAGCAGATGATCACCATGACGGCGGACGTCAGTGACCGGTCACTGGGCGCTGTCATGAAAGACGTCCGCCGCATACTCGCGGCGCAGCCTCCTCCCCCCGGAATTCGACTCGTCCTCGGCGGGCAGTACGAAGGTCAGCAGCAGGCCTTTCGCGCGTTGTTGCTCGTGCTGTTTCTCGCGGCGGTGAGCGTCTCCGCGGTCATGGTCGTGCAGTTCGAGTCGTTCGTCGAGCCTCTGGTCGTGCTGCTCGTCGCACCGGTGTCGTTCGTGGGGGCGCTCGCCCTCCTGCTCATCACGAAGACCGCGTTGAACGTGGCCTCGTTCATGGGACTCATCCTCCTGGTCGGGCTGATCGTGAAGAACGGCATCATCCTGCTCGACTTCACGAGGCTCAGGATGCGTGAGGAGGGAGTACCGCTGGACGTGGCGATTCGGGAAGCCGCGCGAGTCCGGTTGCGTCCGATTCTCATGACGACCCTGTGCACGCTGTTCGGTCTGCTGCCGCTGGCCCTTGGCATCGGGGCGGGAAGCGAGCTCCAACGGCCTCTGGCGCTTGCGGTGATCGGCGGATTAGTCCTTTCCACCCCGATCACGCTCTTCGCCGTCCCTACCCTGCTGGTCGCCATTCGAGGCGCCGGTTACCGCCTACCGTGACCATGTACCGCCTGGTATGGTCTCAGGAGCACAATCCACACTCTCTACCCGGAGCCTGAACCATGCGCCTGCTGACCCCATTGACCCTTCTGGCCGCGGTGACGCTTGCCGCCGGCAGCCTCGCTGCGCAAGAACCGAGTCGCAACGTTCCTGACAGCCTGGTATCCAAGGCAAAGGTTTCTGAAGATTCGGCCCGCGCGGTCGCGACCAAGCGCGTTCCCGGTGACGTGCAGGGCACGCAGCTGAAGCGCGTGCGTCGCCGCCTGATTTGGGATTTCAAGATCCAGAAGACCGGTGCCACCACGAGCAGCGACGTGCAGGTGAGCGCGATGAACGGTAAAGTCGTCAGCGTTCGCGGCGCGACCCGCGCTAAAGCGAAGTCAACAACTCGGCATCCGTCTTAACGCGTTTCAGCTGTTGCAGTAGACTCTGCATCGCCTGCTCCGGCGGAAGGTCCACCAACGTCCGCCGGAGCTTGTGTTTGGCCTCGATCGTCTTGGCGTCGGCGAGCAGCTCTTCGCGCCGCGTCCCACTCGCCGCGATATCGACCGCGGGATAGATCCGCCGGTCGGCCAGCGCGCGCGACAATCGCAGCTCGGCGTTGCCGGTCCCCTTGAACTCCTCGAAGATGATGTCGTCCATCCGGCTTTCGGTCTCAACGAGGGCCGTCGCTATCACGGTCAGCGATCCGGCGTGCGGCGGCGCCACCGCGCGCGCGGCGCCGAACAGCGCCTTGGGCTTGGCGAGAGCATTGGCATCGAGGCCACCCGACATCGTGCGGCCGCTGCCGCGCCCCGTCGTGTTGTGCGAGCGCGCGAGCCGGGTCAGCGAGTCGAGCACGATCACGACGTCCCGGCCGAGCTCGACTTGCCGGCGTGCGTGATCGAACACCATCTCGGCGGCCGCGACGTGGCGCTCGTGGGGAAGATCGAAGCTCGACGCGATGACCTCACCCCTGCCCCAATCGATCATCTCCGTGACTTCTTCGGGACGTTCGTCAACCAATAAGACCAGCAGCAATGCCTTGGGATGATTCTCGGCGACGCCCTCGGCGATGGCCTGCAGCATCATGGTCTTTCCCGCCTTGGGCGGGGAGACGATGAGCGCGCGCTGGCCGAACCCGAAGGGGCAGATCAAATCGACCACGCGCTGGATGTCGGCCGTGCGCTGGCTCGACGCGCGCGGCGTCTCGAGCGTGAGTGGGCGGTTGGGATGAACCGCGCCCAGCGAAGCGAATTCAGGCCGTCCATCGAGTTGCTCGACGGGCAAGCCGTTGACCGTCGAGACGCGACCGTTCTCGAGTGTGACGAGATCGCCGCGCCGGAGACCGGGCAGACGCACCGGCGGATCACCGCGGCCCGGCAGATAGCTGTTGGCGGCGACCCGAAGGGCACCGCCCTTGGGGGATGGATCGAACCAACCGGTTATCGGAGGCATGGCCGTCTATATTTGTCGGCGATGAGACAAGATCATATCCGCAACTTCTGCATTGTCGCGCACATCGACCACGGCAAATCTACGCTTGCCGATCGTCTTATCGAGCTGACCGGCACGCTCGACAAGCGACTGATGCGCGACCAGGTCCTCGATACGATGGACCTCGAGCGCGAGCGCGGGATTACGATCAAGCTGAACGCGGTGCGGATGAGTTATCACGCAAAGCACGGGCAGTTGTACGAGCTCAATCTCATCGATACTCCAGGACACGTCGACTTCACGTACGAAGTTTCGCGGTCGTTGGTCGCGTGCGAAGGCGCAATCTTGGTGGTGGATGCATCACAGGGTATCCAGGCGCAGACGCTCTCCAATCTACTGCTTGCGATGGATGCCGGGCTCGAAATCATACCCGTCCTGAACAAGATCGATCTCCCCGGCGCGGAGCCGGATAAGCGGGCCCAGGAGATTCACGACCTCATCGGCACCAAGCCGGACGAGATTCTGCGGATCTCCGCAAAAGAGGGGCGTGGCGTTCCGGAGCTGCTCGAGGCGGTCGTGGCCCGGGTTCCGCCGCCACGCGGCAATCACGAGGCGCCGCTGCGTGCGCTCATCTTCGACTCCTACTACGACCGCTATCGCGGTGCGATTCCGTCGATTCGGGTGGTCGACGGCGTGCTCAAGCCGGGCATGAAGATCGCCTTCGGCGCCCATCGCGACGACATCTACGAGATCGACGAAGTCGGATACCTCCAGCTGGGCCACAAGCCGACCGAGCAGCTCGAGGCCGGCGAAGTCGGCTATGTGGTCGCGAACGTCCGCGGGGTCCGCGAGATCCGCCCTGGTGATACGGTGCTGGACGCGGAGCATCGCGACGTCGCGCTGCTGCCGGGCTATCGCGACATCCAGTCCATGGTGTTCGCCGGCCTCTACCCCACCAATGCCGAGCAATACGAGGAGCTGCGCGACGCGCTCGCCAAGCTGCAGTTGAATGACGCATCATTGCATTACGAGCCGGAGACCTCGGTGGCGCTGGGCTTCGGTTTCCGCTGCGGCTTTCTCGGTCTGCTCCACATGGAGATCGTGCGCGAGCGCCTGGAGCGCGAATTCGATCTCGACCTGATCAGCACGGTCCCCAACGTCGAGTACCACGTCTACAAGACCGACACGAGCATGGAGCTGGTCGAAAACCCGAGCCTCTTGCCCCACGGGTCCGAAGTCGAGCGCATCGAAGAGCCGTACGTCAAAGCCCGCATCTTTGCGCCGTCGGAGTACATCGGCGGAATCATGAAGCTCGGTCAGGAGCGGCGCGGCATCTATCGCGGTATGCAGTATCTCGATCCCACGCGCGTCGAATTCGATTGGGAGTTTCCGCTCGCCGAGATCATTCTGGACTTCTACGACAAGCTGAAGACGATATCGCGTGGCTACGCATCGCTCGACTACGAATTTCTCGAGTACCGTCCCGGCGAGCTGGTGAAGCTCGACATGCTGCTCAACAGCGAAGCAGTCGATGCGTTCAGCGTCATCATTCACCGCGACAAGGCGTACGAGTACGGCCGCAAGATCGCCGAGAAGCTCAAAGATTTGATTCCACGGCAGCTGTTCGAGGTCGTGATCCAGGCGGCGATCGGGACCAAGGTGATCGCGCGCGAAACGATCCGGCCGCTGCGCAAGAACGTAACGGCCAAGTGCTACGGCGGCGACGTGACCCGCAAGCGCAAACTGCTCGAGAAACAGCGCGAGGGAAAAAAGCGGATGAAGCAGGTGGGGACAGTCGAAATTCCGCAGGAAGCCTTTTTAGCGGTGCTGCAAGTTGACTAGCGCGGCGTGACGTCGGCGACGCTCGTCATCCAAACCGCATTTCTCGGCGACGTCGTACTGACGACGCCGCTCCTTGCGGCGCTCGCTGCCCGGCACGGTCCCGTGGATGTGGTGACCACACCGCTCGCCGCTCCGCTCCTCGAGACCCATCCCGCCGTGCGGACAGTGATTCCCTACGACAAACGCGGGAAAGACCGGGGTTGGTCGGGGCTGCGCCGGCTGGCGTTGCGACTGAAAGACCAGCGCTACGCGCGTGCCTATCTACCGCATCGCTCATTGCGGACCGCAGCGCTGGCGTTCCTCGCAGGAATTCCCTCTCGCAGCGGCTTTTTGGGCGGCTGGTCCTTCCTCTATACGGAAGCTCGGGCGAAGAGCCGAACAGGCCACGAAACCGACCGTCTCCTGGCCCTCGCGAAGGAGCCTCCGGGCGCCTATCCTCTCCAGCTGCGGCCGACGCCGGCGGACGAAGCAGCCGCGGCGATGATCGACAGTCCGTTCGTGGCGCTGGCTCCAGGCTCGATCTGGGGCAGCAAGCGGTGGCCGTACTATGCGGAACTGGCGGCGTGGCTCGCGGCGCGAACTGCGGTCGTGGTCGTGGGCGCGGCGGATGACGCGGGTTTGGGCGAGGAAATCGAGCGGGCGGCAACGGGCGGCAACGGGCGGCATGGGGTCGTCAATGCCTGCGGAAAGTTGACGCTGCGACAATCGGCGGCGCTGATCGGACGGGCGCAGCTCCTCGTGACGAACGATAGCGCGCCTTTGCATTTGGCGACCGCGATGGGCACGCCGGTCGTCGCGCTGTTTGGCCCGACAGTCACCGAGTTTGGATTCGGGCCGTTGCGCGCGGGTGACATCGCAGTAGGCGTGGAAGATCTGCTCTGCAGGCCGTGCTCCGCGCATGGCCCGCCGCGGTGCCCGCTCGGCCATCATCGCTGCATGCGTGAGCTCACTGTGGCGGCTGTGACTCAAGCCATCGAGGAAATGGGTGCGTTACGTCGTCGGCATTGACGTTGGCGGGACCAATCTCGTCGCCGGAGTCCTCTCGGAGGACGGCACGGAGATTCATGCCGTGGTGTCCGAGCCGACGCTGGCGGCGCAGGGCGCCGATCCGGTCATCGGCCGGATCATCAAGCTCGCCCAGGCGTCGATCAAGGAATCCGGCAAGAAGGTCGAAGGCGTAGGCATCGGCTCACCGGGTCCGCTCAATACCAAAACCGGTGTCGTGCTGCTCACCCCGAATCTTGGCTGGACCAACATGCCGCTGCGCGATCGCGTCAGCGAAGGCTTGGGCCTTCCCGCAACGCTCGACAACGACGCCAACTGCGCGATCTACGGCGAGTGGTGGCGCGGGGCGGCGCGCGGGGCGAACTACGTCATCGGCCTGACGCTGGGCACGGGTATCGGCGGCGGGATCGTCATCGACGGTGAGATTTATCGCGGTGCCTCGGACGCCGCGGCCGAGTTCGGGCACGTCACGATCGACGCGAATGGACGGCACTGCAAGTGCGGCAATTACGGCTGCGTCGAAGCGTACGCGTCCGGGCCGGCGATCGCGGACCGCGCGATCGAAGGCATCCAGTCGGGCGTGGAAACGTCGCTCGAGCAATACGTCAAAGGCGATCTCTCCAAGTTGACCGCGCAGATCATCTACGAGGCCGCGAACGACGGCGACGAGTGGGCCCTGGAAGTCGTGCGCGACACCGCCTCGCTGCTGGGCGCCGCAGTCTCCAGCTTCATGAACATCTTCAATCCCGAGGTCGTGGTGATTTGCGGCGGGGTGACCCAGGCTGGCGACAAACTATTCAACCCGCTGCGCGCCGAGGTCAAACGCCGGGCGTTCAAGCCGGTTTGGGAAGCCTGCAAAATCGTGCCGGGCGTCCTGCCCGGCACCGCCGGTGTGTACGGCGCGGCGGCAGTGTTCATTCAAAAAAACTGGGGATTGCGCTGAACCGACTCGGCGTGATCGGGTCGATGGTGTGGGACACGATCCACGGCCGCGATCCCGCCCAAGCCGCGGTCCAGGAATGGGGCGGCATCTCGTACGCATTGTCCGCCATCGACGCGACACTCCCCGAGGACTGGCAGATCGTCCCGCTGATCAAAGTGGGGCGCGATCTCGCGTCCAAAGCAAACCAGTTCCTGCACACCTTACGGCGCACGCCGCACGACGCGCGATTTATCGAGGTGCCGGAACCGAACAACCGAGTGACGCTGCGCTACGAATCCGTCGAGCGGCGCTGCGAGCAGATGACGGGTGGCGTGCCGCCGTGGACGTGGCATGAGCTGGGACCGCTCGTGCAGGACCTCGATGCGCTCTACATCAATTTCATCTCCGGGTTCGAGATGAGCCTCGAAACCGCGCAGCTCTTGCGGCGGGGATTTCGCCGCACGATCTACGCCGACCTGCATAGCCTCTTTTTAGGCAAGGAGCCGGACGGACTCCGCGTGGCGCGCCCACTGCCGCAGGCGCCGGCGTGGTTCGGCTGCTTCGACATCGTACAGCTCAACGAAGACGAAATGCATCAGCTCGGTGACGATCCGCTGGCGATCGCTGCCGACGCCATGCGCCAGGGCTGCACGACGCTGTGTGTGACGCTGGGCAAGCGCGGCGCGGCGTACTTCACGGGCAACCCCATCCGCACCGAGTTGATTCCGGCGCCGATCACGCATCAGCCGGCCTTCGATCAGATCGTCGATCCCACCGGCTGCGGCGACGTCTTTGGCGGCGCGGTCATCGCCGCTCTGCTCGGCGGCGCGACCTTGGAGCAAGCCATACACACCGGCAATCAACTGGGCGCGCGCAACGTCAGTCACCGCGGCGCCAGCGGGCTGCGCGACCACCTGCTCGGCAAGCTTTCGCTGGCATGACACGCCTGATCGAAGTGCCGACGCAGTTCGACGATCGCTCGTTCGACCAGTTTGCGGCGGCCTACACGGAGGCGGCCGATGGAGAGCGTCTCCTGTTCGACGCGCACGCCGCGGAGTGGGCCTCGCCTTATGGTCTCGTCGGACTGCTCGCGGCTGGCGAAGCCGCGACGCGCAAAGGTGAGCGCCCGCTGCTGACCGCTCCAGCCAACCCCGACGTGGTCAGCTATTGGGCGCGGGCGGGATTCTTTCGCGAAGCGGCCGATCTATTCGAAGTCCACGGCAAGGTGCCGAAGGCGAAAGTCGCCGTGGAGAGCGACGTGTTGCTCCCCGTCACACCCGTGCGCGCCGCCGAGGACGTCCACGCCGTCGTGAGCACGATTCAGCAACGCGCGTCGGCGATCCTCAGCTCGGAGTTGGGACTCGATCCGAAAGCGACCATGGGATTCGCTATGGCGCTTTCGGAGTCTTGTCAGAATATTGTGGAGCACGCCGGCACCGGCGGTTGGGTTGCGGTGCAGGCGTACAACTGGCGGCGCAAGCTCGCGCGTCGCGTGGTCGTGATCGCAGTCGCGGACGCCGGGATCGGCTTCCGGCATTCCCTGGAGCCGACCCAATCCAAGCGGTTCGGCGAACGGTGGGGCGACGCGGCGGCGCTGGAAGCGGCCTTGATTCAAGGCGTGAGCCGCTTTCGCGACCCGGGACGCGGGCAGGGATTGGCGGGAATCCGGCGCTACCTGGCCCGCTGGGAAGGAAAGATCGCCATTCGCAGCGGCACCGCGCGCATCGCGATCGTGCCCCGCTGGGATGATGACGTGCCGCTGAAGGATGGTTTGCCGGCGTTTCCGGGCTCGCAGGTTCTGCTCATCATTCCGGAGCAAGAGTCGGAGAAAGGGCCGTCGAAGAAGTGATGATCCCTCACATCATGGTGCACGCCGTGCTACAGCAGTCGGTCGCGGGATTCTACACCGACCTCGTCACCCGTCCCACGGGCCGCGCGGTACGCGAAAACATCGAGCGCGATCTAGCGCCGGGCACGATTGCCGTCATGGATTTCACCGGCGTCGGGTGCCTCGATTATTCCTGCGCCGACGAAATCGTCGCGAAGCTGGTCCGTGACAAGGTCAAGGTCTTGCTGCTGCGCGGCATTTCCGAAGCGCATCGCGAGGCGATCGAGCCGGTCCTTGCCGGCGCCGGGCTCGCGGTGTTGTGCGAGCGCGCCGATGGCGTGCTCGAGGGGCTCGGCGCCAGCGAGCCGGCCCCCGCGCTGCTCGATGAGCTGGTCGAGCGGCGCTTGGCCGCACGCCATCCTGGAGGCTCCATTCGATTCACCGCGGCGTGAAACGGGGAGCCCGCAGGCTGGGACTCTCCACCCGCGCCATCCACGGTGATCCCAAGGGGGGCGCGCGCGCCGACTGGTCGCCAATCGCGCCACCGCTGTTCCAGAGCTCCACCTTCACCAATCCCGTCGGCTCGAGCGCCGAAGTTCTCTACACCCGCTACGGCAACAACCCCAATCAGGTCGACATCGGCAAGAAGCTCGCGCTCCTCGAGGGCGCAGACGCGGCGCTGTTCGTGGCGAGCGGCATGGGGGCCGTCGCGCTCGCGCACCTCGCGGTGCTGCGCCCCGGCGATCACCTGCTCGCCAGCGAGTGGATCTACGGCGGCGTGCACCGGCTGTTCCGCGAAGAATTCGGGAAACTCGGCATCGATGTCTCGTTCGTAAATCCCACGCAGTCGCGTACCTGGAAGAAGGCGATGCGCAAGACGACGCGCGCCGTCTTCCTCGAGACCCCGACGAACCCGCTGATGCGCGTGATCGATCTCGAGCCGGTCGCTACGCTGTGCAAGGCGGAAGGGCTCGCGCTGATCGTGGATTCGACGTTCGCGTCGCCGGTCAACTTCCGGCCGCTCGAGTACGGCGCCGATCTCGTCATTCACTCCGCGACGAAATACCTGAACGGCCACAGCGATGTCATCGCGGGCGCAGTGGCGGGAACGGATCAGGTGGTGGAGGAAGTGCGCCGCCTGATGCAGGTATGGGGGCAGGCGCTCGACCCGTTCGCCGCGTGGCTGATCGATCGCGGCATGCGAACCCTCACGGTCCGCGTCCAGCGCCAGAACCAGATCGCCCTCGCCGTCGCCGAGTGGTGCGCGAAGCAGGATGCGATCGCGCGCGTGCACTACCCCGGGCTCCCGTCGCACGCCGATCACGAGCTGGCGAAACGCATTCTCGGCGGTTTCGGCGGGATGCTGGGAATCGAGCTGAAAGGCGGCGTCCGCGCCGCGGAGCGGTTCCTGAAAGCGTTGACGATCGTGGCGCACGCCCCCAGCCTCGGCGGCGTCGAAACGCTGGTTTCCGAGCCCCGCCTCACGTCGCACGCGAGCCTGACGGTCGAGCAGCGCGCGCAGGCTGGCATTCCGGACGGATTCCTGAGATTTTCCCTGGGACTGGAGGATCCCGATGATCTCATCGCGGACTTCGCCCAGGCTCTGGCGCGGCATTAAGTGATCAAGTTCACCAGCGTATTCAAGGCCTTCCCCAAGGGCGGCCTGGCGCTCAAGGACGTCTCCTTCCACGTGGCCAAAGGCGAGTTCGCCTTTCTCACCGGCCACTCCGGCGCGGGCAAGTCGACGGTGATGAAGCTCATCTACGCGGAGGAGCGCCCGACGTCGGGTGAGGTGCGCGTCTCGGGTTACAACGTGAACGAGATGCGGCCGCGCGACGTCCCGATGCTGCGGCGCAAGCTCGGCATCGTATTCCAGGACTTCCGACTGCTCGAGGACCGCACGGCCGAAGAGAACGTGGCGTTCGCGCTCGAGGTCACGGGCGCGCGCTCGTCCACCATTGCGGCGCGCGTGATGCGCGTGCTGACGCAAGTCGGTCTCGCCGCCAAGGCCCAGGCCTACCCGCGCGAGCTGTCGGGCGGCGAGCAGCAGCGCGTGGCGATCGCCCGCGCGCTCGTGAACGAGCCGACCGTGCTGCTCGCGGACGAACCCACCGGCAATCTCGATGAGCGCGCCACCCGCGGCGTCTTTCAGCTGCTCCGCGACATCAACGCGAGCGGCACGGCCGTGGTGATGGCCACGCACGATCTGGATCTCGTGCGCCAGGCGCCCTATCGCGTCATCGAGCTGCAGGAGGGGGCGCTGGTCTACGACTCGTCGGTCGACGAACCGGGGGGAAGCGGCGAAGCCCGAGATCAGGCGGTGGCGCCGTGAATCTGACGTTCCGCGAGGCGGTGCTCACGTTCAAACGCGCCCCGTTGCTCAGCCTGCTCTCGGTTACCACGATCGCGTTTTCGCTGTTCGTGCTCGGCTTGTTCGGACTGGTCGTCGTCAATCTGCAGTCCGCGTTGCACGGCGTCGAAGAGCGCGTCGAGGTGGTCGCCTATCTGCTACCGGGCGCGCCCGCCGAGGCGGTCGCCCAGGCGCTCAAGGACATCGAAGCGTTTCCCGAGGTGCAGTCGGCGACCTATGTCTCCGAAGACGATGCCCTCGCCCGCGCTCGCGCCGAGCTGGTCGAGCTGCGCGACGTGATGCAGGAGCTGGAGCGCAATCCGCTGCCTGCCTCGATCGAAGTGAAGCTCAAGCCCGGCTTTCGCGACACCGATCACGCGAGCGCCGTAGCGGAGCGGCTGCGCGGCTTCGGATTCGTGGACGATGTTCGCTTCGGACGCGATTGGGTGCAGAAGCTCGACTGGCTGCGCGGCGTCGCCGCGGCCGTCGGCATCGTCGTTGGCGCCGCGTTCGCCATCGTGGCGATCATCATCATCGGCACGACGATTCGGATGGCGGTGCTACAGCGCAGCCGCGAGATCGCGGTCATGCGCCTGGTCGGCGCGACCGACGGCTTCATCCGTCGCCCCTTCCTGCTCCAGGGCGCGATCAAGGGATTGCTGGGCGGCGCCGTCGCTGTGGGATTGTCGTTCGGCGCATACGTCCTGATCAATCGCTACTTGCTGCAGTCGGCGTTTTTTTCTCAGGAACAGGCCGCTGCCATCGTCGTCTTTGGCGCATTGATTGGATTGTTCGGTAGCGCCCTGAGTGTCGGCAGGCATCTCAAGCGCGTATGACCTCCGGCGTGCGTCGTGCGTCGTGCGTTCTCGCCCTCATCGTTGCCCAGGCGCTCAGCGCCCAGCAACCGCGGCAGACCTATCAGCAGCAGATGCAGGACAACCAGCGTCGCTTGGAGGGAATCAGACGCGAACGATCCGAAGTCGAACAAGAGCTCGAGCGGCTGCGCACGCAAGCCCACTCACTCTCCGACGAAATCGCGAACATCGAGCAGCAAAAACAGAGCACGAATCGGATCGTCAACGAGCTCGACCGCCAGATCCGCGGACTCGGCACGCAGATCGATCAGATTACGGTGGACTTGCTCATCGCCCAGGATGCTCTGCTCGAAAAGCGCGCGGTACTCGAGCGACGGCTCGTCGACATCTACAAGCGCGGACCGCTGTACAGCTGGCAGGTCCTGCTGGCCGCCGAGAGCTTCGGCGATCTCTTGTCGCGCTACAAGTACCTGTACCTCGTGAGCCGCCAGGACCGCTTGCTCACCAACGACATGGAAAAGCTCCGCGATCGCGTCGCGCGGCAACGCGACTTGCTTGTCGACGCGCGGGAGGCTCTGGCACGGCGGCGGCAGGAACGCACCGACGAGCTGGGCCGCTACGTCGCCCTGGAGCACGAGCGCCAGACCAGTCTCAGCGCAACGCGGCGCAGCACCCGCGAGGCCGAGCAGCACTTGACGCGCCTGGATCGCGACGAGAAGGCGTTGAACGACCGCATCGACGCGCTGGAGCGCGCCCGGCGGGAAGCCGAATCGCGCGGCGCGGCGACGGCGGCGGGCGCGATCACGACAGCCGATCTGGGCGGCCTCGATTGGCCGGTCGAAGGCCCCATCATCTATCCGTTCGGCACGACCACCGGACCGAACAACACACGCATTCCCCGGCACGGGATCGGCATCAAGGCACCCCCCGGCACGCCGGTCCACGCCGTCGCGGCTGGTACGGTCAGCCTGGCCGGTCCGCTCGGCCTCTATTTGACGTCGGTGCTGATCGATCATGGCGGCGGCTATTACACGGTCTACGCGTACCTGAGGGACGCCACGGTCCGGCAAGGCGACCACGTCATTCGCGGTCAAGTGATCGGGCACGTCGGCGGCGAATCGAGCGACGAAGGACCGCATCTCCATTTCGAAATCCGCGGCCAGGGCGGCATCGCGCTGGATCCGGGCAATTGGCTGCGCTCACCACGCGCGCGCCGCTAGCCTTTGCGACCGTCGCGGGGCTGCTGACCGCGGCATGCTCGGGATCTTCTGACGCGCTGACTGTTGCCGGCACGGTCGAAATCCGCGAAGTGCGACTGAGCCCGATGGCGCCGGGCCGGATCACCCGCCTGCTCAAGGACGAAGGCGATTCGGTGAAGGCCGGCGATACCGTCGCCGTGCTCGACCAGCCCGGCTTGAGTGCGCAGATCGAGCAGCGCCGGGCGCTCGCCGAGGCAGCCTCGACACGCACCGCCGAAATCCGCGCGGCCCAAGCGGACAGTACACGGTCCGCCAACGACCTCGCGCGAGCGCGCGTTCTCGCCATTCAGGACATCGCCTCGCCGCAAGAGCTCGAGCGCCTGCAGGCCGCCGCAGCCAGCGCCGCCGCGCGCCTCGAGTCAGTGCGCGCGTCCGTCCGGGAATCGGACGCTGCCCGCGCCGCACTCGCCGCCACCGAAGCGATTCGCGATCAGCTGGTCCTGCTCGCGCCGGCAGACGGTATCGTGCTGACGCGTTTCGCGGAGCGGGGCGAGGTGATCGCGGCAGGCGTGCCGGTCGTCTCGATTGGGGTCGTGCATGAGCCGTGGGTCCGCGCGTACGTCGACGAACGATTCGTCGCGCGCCTCAAGAACGGCCAGCAGGTGCGGATTCGCGTGGATGGATATCCCGATACTGCGTTCGCCGGTCGGATCAGCGAGATCGCGCCGCGCGCCGAGTTCACGCCGCGGGCCGCGCTGACGGAGCGGGAGCGGGCAGACCTGGTGTTCGGTATCAAAATCACGACCGATGGTGGCGGCGGCCGGCTCAAAGCCGGCATGCCGGTGCGCGTGGAGATCCCGCTCGGCCGGTGATCGACTCCGCGGTCACCGTCGAGACACGGCATCTCACCCGGCGGTTTGGGCAGGTCGTCGCGGTGCGGGACTTGAACCTCACGATTGCCAAAGGCGAAGTCTTCGGATTGCTCGGCCCTAACGGCTCGGGCAAGACCACGACGATTCGCATGCTGTGCGGCCTGCTGGCGCCTTCGGAGGGGACCGCTGTGGTCGCGGGTGTGGACGTCGTCCAATCGCCCGACCTGATCAAGGAACGCATCGGCTACATGTCCCAGCGATTCGGGTTATACGAGGATCTCACCGTCGCCGAGAACATGGATTTCTTCGCGGGCATTTATGGGCTGGAGGGGCCGGGCCGGCGCGGGCGCATTGCCGAGGTCGTCAGCTTTCTCGGGCTCAATCGGCGGCTCAACCAGCTCGCCGGCACCTTATCCGGCGGCTGGAAACAGCGGCTCGGGCTCGCGTCCGCGTTGATGCATCGTCCGCCGGTTCTGTTTCTCGACGAGCCAACCGCCGGCGTCGACCCGGCCGCCCGGCGCGGATTTTGGACCACGATCACGGCCCTGGCCGAGCAGGGCACGACGGTGATCGTCACGACGCATTACATGGATGAAGCGGGACGGTGCGAGCGCATCGGGCTCATGAGCCAGGGCCATCTGATCGCGCTGGGCACCGCCGACGAAGTGGCGAAGCACGTCGGCGGCAAGGACCTGGAGGATGCGTTCATCATCCTGCAGGAACGTGACGAGGCCGAACAGGACGCCAAGTCATGAAGCGGTTCGGGCCGATGTTTCGCAAGGAATTCATCCAGATGCGGCGCGATCGCCTCACGCTCGGCATCATGACGGCGATTCCGGTGATTCAGCTGCTGCTGTTCGGCTTCGCGATTCAAACCGACGTGCGGCACATCCCGACGGTGGTCCTCGACGAATCGCGCACACCAACGAGCCGAGAGCTCGTCGCCGCGTTCGAGAACACGGGCAACTTCCGGATCGTCGCCAACGTCGACGGGCGCGACGCGCTCGATGAGTGGATCGCGCGCGGAGATGCCCAGGCGGGGATCGCCATCCCGCACGACTTCCCGCGCGACCTGGCGCGTGGCACGACGGCGACCGTCCAGATCGTGGTCGATGCATCAGACCCGCTCTCCTCGCAGGCCGCGCTCTCGGCCGCCGCCGGGGTCGCGCAGATGCGCGATCTCGCAATCCTGTCCGCGGCGGCGCACAGCACCGAGCTCCCGCTCGAGGCACGCGTGCGGCCACGCTACAATCCCGGGCTGCGGAGCGCGAACTACATCGTTCCGGGCCTCGTCGGCGTCATTCTTACGATCACGATGGTGCTGGTGACGGCCATGGCGATCGTGCGCGAGCGCGAACGCGGCACGCTCGAGCAGCTCATCGTCACGCCCATCACCAAGACCGAGCTGATGCTCGGCAAGATCGCGCCGTACGTCGGCGTCGGTCTCGTCCAGATGACGACGGTGCTGATCCTCGGCCGCTTCGTGTTCGACGTACCGCTCACGGGCAACGTGCTGCTGCTCTATTCGATCGCGCTGGTCTTCGTCGTGGCGAGTCTCGCGTTGGGTCTGTTCGTCTCGACCCTCGTGCGGACGCAACAGCAAGCGATGCAGGTGAGCTTCTTCTTCGTACTGCCCAACATCCTGCTCTCCGGCTTCATGTTCCCGCGCCAGGCCATGCCTGCCGTCTTTCAGTGGATCGGCGCGTTGCTGCCGCTCACGCATTTCCTGAAGGTGTTGCGCGGGATCCTGCTGAAAGGCGTCGGCGTGCCGGAGCTGTGGCGCGAGATGGTGATTCTGCTGTTTTTCGCGACGGTGTTGATTGCGCTGTCGGTGAGGCGGTTCCAAAAAACGTTGGATTAACGGACCCTTTTTCTATTCCCCAACCACCGCAATCCGATCCGGCGCGGCGGTCTTCGCCTTCTGCAACGCCCCCTCCGCCAAGGTGAACAAGTCTTCCGGCCGCAGCGCCTCGTTGTGCGGATACGCGACGATGCCCGCGGAAATCGCGGGCGCATTGGCGGGCCCCAGATCGGCGAACGTGTGACGCGCGAACACCTGGCGCAGCCGCTGGATGAAATGCCGGCCGCCGGCGCCGTCGGTCTCCGGCAGCACGCACGCAAACTCATCTCCCCCGTAGCGCGCCACGAAGTCTGGTGCGCGCAGCTCGCGCTGCAGAATCGCGCCCATTTCGCCCAGCAAGCGATCGCCCGCGGACTGCCCGAACCGGTCGTTGACGTCGTGCAGGTGATCGATGTCGATGAGCACGAGCGAAAAGTGGAGCGAGTAGCGGCGCGCGCGCTCGAATTCGTCACGCAACCGGCGATCGAGCGCGTCGAGTGACGCGCAGCCGGTCCGCTCGTCGGTCGTGCCGGCGCTGATCTGCCTGCGATAGATCGCCGAGCGGCGCTCTTCGTTCTCGAGCACGCGCGCGGCCGCCTGGGCAATGGTATTGGCGAACGCGACATCGGCGGCGCGCAGCTGCGGGTCCCCCTGCACCGTGCGCAAAAAGAACACTCCCGCAGCGCGTCCCTGCACGAAGACCGGTAAGGCGACGGCGGACTGCACGCTCACGTCGATCTGCTGTCTATTCCAGTCCCGACGGATCTCGGCGAAGAGCGGGTCATTGTGCACGTCGTGAATCACCACCGGCCGTTCGGTCCGAATCGCTTCCTGAATCTCGGGGTAGCGCGACAGATCCACGCGCAGGTCGCGAATCGCGGGATTCTCATACACCGCCACGACGCGGCCTTTGTCGTCCCCCGGCGCCGTGAGCACGAACGAGCAATGCGACAACCCGAATGCCTGGCCCACGCGCCGGACCAGCGTCTGAAATATCTCATCCGCCCGAACCGCGGCGGAGACTTCCTGAAAGATGTCGAACAAGAGATCGCGGGCGCGCAACGCCTCCTGCGCCTCGCGCGCTTCGGCACGCACCCGGAGGTGCGCGTCCAGGCGCGCGCGCAGCTCGGGCAAATGGACCGGCGCGACGAGCGCATCGCGCGCGCCGGCCAGCAGCGCCCCCGTGGCGGCCCCCGTCGGACCGTCCGGAACGATCACGAACAATGGAGCGCCGCCGTACTCCGGCCGCGTCGCGAGCGCCCGAATCTCGTCGGCGAGATTCGTCACGGTGCCATCAGGCGTATAGAGCAGAAAATCGGGCGGATTCGCGGACACGTCCGCCGTCACCTCAAAACCGCCGCGGACCAGGACGCGCTCCAGGCCTTCGGGGCGGCTCGCGGGGTTGCCGAGCAGAAGAATGCGATGGCGAAACGTGTCCGCGGACATCGTCTTTCGCGCCAGGGTCCTGGAGGAGTAGGAGTGGGGCCGGTGCCGGCGCCAAGCTATAGTTCTCGTCATGCCCCGGCAAGCACATCCCGCTCCCGAGACGCTCAGCCCGCGTTCGCGCATGGTCATCCGGCAGCTGGCGAGCCGCGGTATCCGGAACAGCCGAGTGCTGGCGGCCATGCGCTGGGCGCCGCGCGAGTGGTTCCTGCCGCCGCCCCTGGCCGGCAACGCCTACAACGACGCACCACTCCCCATCGGCAGCGGCCAAACGATCTCGCAGCCCTACGTGGTTGCGCTCATGACCGAGTGCCTGGCCCCGCGGCGCACGCACCGCATTCTCGAAATCGGCACCGGATCGGGGTATCAGACGGCCGTGCTCGCCTATCTCGCCTCGAGCGGAAAGATCTTCACGATCGAGCGACTACCCGACCTGCTCGTCGAAGCCGAGGAACGCTTTCGGCGGCTGGGGCTCACGAACGTCGAGACGCGGCTGGGCGACGGCGCCGCAGGTTGGCCGGAGGCTGCGCCGTTCGACGGCATCATCGTCGCTGCTGCCGCGCCGCGCATACCGGAGCCGCTGACACATCAGCTGGCGCCCGGAGGCCGGCTCGTCATCCCGGTCGGTGACCTCGCGACGCAGGAGCTGGTCATTCTGGAGCGGCCGATACTTGGCGGCGAGCTGCGTCGTATGAATGCCGGCGGCGTACGCTTCGTGCCGCTGATTTCCCGGCTCGCGTTCACGGAAGAGCGACCACGGTGATGCTTGGCGCGCACGTATCCAGTCAGGGCGGCGTGGCCATCGACGATCGCGTCGCCGGACTCGAACGCAACGCGCTCGGCTACAGCGAGTGCCTCGCCGCGGCGCCCGGGGATGTCGAGGTCTGGATCGAGGGCACGGCCGGGTCGGGCACGGCGCTGGGCGCGAGGTTCGAGGAGCTGCGGGATTTGCGGAACGCGCTGCCTGACCGGATCCGGACGCGCGTGGGATTTTGCCTCGATACGGCGCATTTGCACGCGGCCGGGTACGATCTGGCGCGCGTGGAAGACGTCTGGGAGGAGTTCGACCGCGTGATCGGGTTCGAGCACCTTAAGTGCTTACATCTCAACGATTCGCGCGCCGCGGCCGGCTCGCGCGTCGACCGCCACGAGTGGATCGGCGAGGGTCGCATCGGGCCCGAGCCGTTCCGGCGGATCATGCGTGACGCGGCGCTCGGTCGCGTGGTTAAGATTATCGAGACTCCCAAACGGGACGACCCGCTCAGACACGACCGCCGGATGTTGCGCCGCCTGCGCGCCTATGCGCGCGGCAACACGACAGTGGCGGCGGGCGTATGAAGGAGATCATGCTGAAACGCATCCCGCTCGCGATTCTACTCGCGCTTCAAGTCTTCGGCAGCGGCGCCGTGTCGCTCGCCGAGGCGCGCGACGTCGTCATCGCGCCGTCCGGGATCGAGGCGGGTCATACCGCGCGCTGCGCCATTCTGCACGATGAGATGCGCTGCGCGCTGTGCCATTACGCGAGCACGCGCGTCGCCGTCCAGCCGGCATTCACACTTTCGACGCCGAACACCGCGGTCCATTTCACGCCGGTGCAGTCCGCCCTTCCGGCGGGTGCGACGGTCCTCCGCACTGCCCCACCTCGAGGACCTCCTCCCGCACTCTCCTGATGTTGTGATCGCGCTCCGCGCCGCGGAGCGTCGCGAGATCTTTTCAGCTCGAACAGGAGAGTTCTGAACATGACACGCATTTTTCGCGCGGTTCTCCTTGCAACCGCGTGCTGTGCGATACAACTGCCGGCGCAGCAACCCACGCGCCGGCAGGTCGATTCGCTCGCGGCGGAGCTACGGGCGCTCAGGGTACGCCTTGATTCGCTCCGCGCCGCGGTCGCGGCACGCGCCGGCGTCCCGGTTGCTCCGGCTCCGACGCCTGGCGGCGCCGACACGAGCCTCGCGTCGTTGCGCGCGGCCGCGGCGGCTGCCGCGGGCGGAGCGAGCGACACATCCCGGATGCGGGCAAGCGACACGCTCACGCAGGCCGTGGGGCGCGAACGCAATCAGGCCCAGCTCAATCCCGAAATCGGCGCGACCGGCGACGTGCGCGGGTACGTGACCGGGCGCGGCGTACAGCGCAACAACTTCGACCCGCGCGAGTTCGAGGTGGGATTCCAGTCGGCGCTCGATCCGTACTCTCATACGAAGATCTTCCTCTCCTTCGAGAACGGCGACATCCACGTCGAAGAGGGATACGCGTATTGGACCGGCCTGCCCGGGCACATCCGCCTCGATCTCGGCAAGTACCGCCAGCAATTCGGCGAGCTCAATCGCTGGCACCTGCACGCGGTTCCGGAGACCGAGTATCCGCTCGCGATCACGACCTATCTGGGAGCGGACGGCTTGTCCGGCACCGGTATTTCGCTGTACCGGGCATTTGGAGGATTCGGCACGCACGAGCTCACCGCGCAGGTTACGCGCAGCGCGAGTGATTCGGAGTTATTTGGAAACTCGGGCCGGCCAACGTATCTCCTGCACTTGCTCAATTTCTGGCAACTCAACGGCTCGACGTACATGCAGATCGGTGGAACGGCTTTGTATGGGACGAATCCCGATTCCGCGCTGCGCACCAAAGTGGGCGGACTCGAGTTCCGTCTCACGTGGCGACCGCCGCTGCAGGCGTTGTATCACGAGCTCACGGTGCGCGGCGAGCTCCTCGCGCTCAACAAAGAGATCGCCGGAGTGGGGCCCACGCGGCTCGGCGGATTCATCGGCTCGACGTACAAGCTGAACCAGCGGTTCATCGTCGGCGCACGATTCGACTATGTCGAGGATCCGCTCTCGGGTGTCATCACGCGGCAAATCGTTCCCTCGCTGACCCTGTGGGAAAGCGAGTGGGTGTTCCTTCGCGCTCAATACCAGTGGCAGCGAATCGCCGGCACGCAGGCGAACCATCAGATCGCCCTTCAGGCGGTTTGGGCCATTGGACCCCATAAACACGAGACGTACTGACATGCTCTCCATCATCTCTCTTGTTGTCGGGCTCGTTGGCGGCCCCAAAGCCGCGCCGGTGGCTCCCGTCAAGGTCGTGACCTCGCTGACCACGTACGCGTCCATCGCCAAGGAGATCGTCGGCGATCGCGGCCAGGTCAGCTCCATCGCCGTGGGCGACGAAAACCCGCACTACGTCCAGCCCAAACCGAGCTTCGTGCCGACGCTCGCGCAGGCGGACGTGTTCGTGACGACAGGGCTCGATCTCGAGCTGTGGGTCCCTGCCCTGCTGGATAAGGCGAACAATCCGCGGATCACCGAAGGGGGTCCCGGCTACGTCGCGGCCTTCCAGGGGATCGCGCTACTCGACGTGCCGGCGAGCCTTTCGCGGTCCGAGGGCGACATACACGTCTACGGCAATCCGCACATCTGGACCGATCCGCTCAACGCGGTCTTGATCGCGCGCAACATCCTGCGCGGTTTGCGGCGTGTGGCGCCGCAGGATGCGGACTATTTCGCGACCCGCGAGAAGGACTTTGAAGACCGGATCTATCGGGCCCTGTTCGGCGATGACCTGGTCAAATTGATCGGCGGCGAAACTCTCGCGAACCTCGATCGTGAAGGGAGGCTCTTCACGTTCCTCGATCAACAGCGTTATCAGGGCGCGCCACTGATGAACCACCTGGGCGGATGGCTCAAGCAGGGCATGCCGTTCCGCGGGAAGCTGGTCGCCTGCTACCACAAGGAATGGGACTATTTCTCACGCGAATTCCAGGTGAATTGCTTCGACTACATCGAGCCGAAGCCCGGCATTCCGCCCACGCCGCGGCACGTGCAGGAAATCATCACCGCGATGCGTGACCAGCACATCCAGGTGCTCTTGTCGACGAACTACTACGATCGCGATCAGGTGATGGACGTGGCGCAGCGCACGAACGCCAAAGCGGTCATCGTCCCGTCGAATGTCGGCGGGCAGGCCGGCGTGGACACCTACATCGATCTCGTCAACTTGTGGGTCAACAAGCTCGCGCAAGCGTTCGGCGGGAAGGAGGTTCCGTGAGCGGCCTGGAGCTGATGCTGCCGCCGTTCGTGGCCTGCATGATCCTCGTGGCCATGCTCGGCTACCTCGGCCTCCACGTCATCGCGCGAGAGGTGATCTTCGTGGACCTCTCGCTCGCGCAGATGGCCGCGCTGGGAAGTCTGTCGGCATTGCTGTTCCATGTGGCGCCGGATTCGCCGATGACGTACGTGTTCGCGCTGTTGGCGACCGCGATCGGCGCCTTCCTGTTCGCGCTGACGCGCACCTCGACACACGGCCACGTCGGCGCGGGGCGCGTGCCGCAGGAAGCGTTCATCGGCATCGTCTACGTCGTCGCATCGGCCGCCGCCGTCCTGGTCGCCAACAAAGTGCCGGGCGGCGGTGAGGCCGTGGAGAAGACGCTGGTTGGCAGCCTGCTCTGGGTGACGTGGCCGACGATCGTGAAGCTTGCGATCGCGTATGCGGCGCTGGGGGTCTTCCAGTTCGTGCTGCGGCGACGCTTCCTGACCATTTCCTTCCATCCCGAAGAGGCGGAACGCCAGGGGTGGAAGATTCGCATGTGGGACTTCTGGTTCTATCTGTCGTTCGGCGTCGTCATCACGCTGGCCGTCCCGATCGCCGGCGTGCTGATGGTCTTCAGTTTCCTGGTGGTTCCCGCGGTCATCGCGAATCTCTTTACGATCGACAAACGGCGGCTCGCGCTGATCGCGTGGAGCTCGGGCGCGATCGCGTCGATTCTCGGTCTGTGGTTGTCGTATACGAAAGACCTGCCGACGGGGCCGCTGGTCGTGTGTATGTACGGCTTGCTGCTGGTGGTCGCGGCGGTCGTGCGCAAGCTGCGCGCAGGAACCGCCGCGACATCACCCTGAGATCAGCGAATTCGCAGCACGTTGAGCCGCGGGACGACCACCGCAGAGACCGCGGCGCCGCCCGGCCCGCTGAAGTGCAATGTGAACGCGGCCCCGTTCGGCGGCTGCATGACACGCACGTACGCGCCCGACCCAGCCCTAAGCGTCCCGCTTAGGCTGACCGCATTGTCGGCCGCTACGATCGGCACGAGTGGATAAGGCCGGGTGAAGTCGGTTAGGTGTCTAACTGAGTCCTGCACGTACAACGTGTCGAACGTGTGCCGGAAATTCCAGGTCGTGTACTTCAGCTCGGGCGGCGCCGGAGACGAGCTCAGACTCGCGACCCAGTTCGCCAGCGACCATTGTTCCACCGTGCTGTCGAACGCCTGGCCGGTCTGCGTCTGGACATTCTGAATGCCATACTGCGTCGTCTTAACCAACTTTCCCGGCAATGCGTTGCCGAACCGGTCGACGATGAAACGTGTGAAGAGCCAGGCAGCGCCATCCTCGGCAAGCGATCCGGTATCCTGGGGAAACAGCAGCGGCGATACTTGTGGTGACTCGAGGTACTGGTAGGCATCGAACACGTCTCCGATCGCATACAGAGAGAAAAGCGAGTCGTTCGGAAGGTAACTCCGTCCCGCGATCTCCTCGGCGAATTTCGACAGACCCTCATCCAGCCAACCGTCCTCGGAGCAGTTGCAGCCTCCGATAACGAAGTGCTGCGCGAAATTGATCATGTGCTGAAACTCATGCGTGAACGTAACCGGCGTAAACGCGTTCACGTCAGCGACGGTGTGCGCACAGCTCAAGGTTCCGCTCGGATCGGCGACGATAGAGTAGAAGATCTCGCCGTTGTTGACGTGTGAGGCTGTGTCGAGATCGAGCGGGAAGAAGTAGCCGGCGACGAACCCACCCGCGTTGCACTGCGACGCGGTCACGAGCTTATTCACCATGTTCGTCATCAAGACGATGACGACCGTGTTGGAATCGATATCAGATACGCCCCCAAACGTGGTCGTGTCGAGCGCATACAGCCGATTGTCGAACACGGCTCGCAAAGAATCCAGATCCGACTGGCTGAGTCCCGGTGACGGTGCCAACGTGTCGACGTAGATCGCGATGTGCGTTCCGACGGACTTCGCGACGGCACCCACGTTCGTGTATGGCGTGCAGGAATTTTCGCTCGTGCACACCTTGAACGTCCGCTTACTCCCGACGACCGGCGGTCCCGCCGTGGCGACTTGTGCCACTGCGCCGCTTTGCGCGGCCAGAGCGCGCGAGGCCGCGAGGAACTGTGGGGAACGAGCGGTCTCACGCAAAAACCGATCGAACGCCACCGCCACAGGACCGCGTGCACCCTGCGCTCCACCCCCTGCGAACTTCATTCCGCTGACCTGCGGCCATCCCATCTGCGCGAACATCGCCGCCGCGGCCGGTGTCGCCGACTGCAGGACGAATGGCGCGGAGGGCTGCCCACCCGAGCTCACGTCACCGCCGTTCGACCACGGCAGAACCAGATACTCGGCGGTGTCCGGATTGGTGTTCGCCGCGAACGTGACGCATCCGGAATCGGAGGCGGGATTGACGGAGCCATACTGCCCAACGGCGAGAGAAAGTTGCGACCCATGTGCGCCGCAGGACGGCAGTTGGCCTGTCCCAGTCGTGCTGTTGCTGCAGGCAGCGAGGATCAGACTGCTGAGAATCGTGCTGACGGCTGTACGAGATTGCCAACGCACAGTACACACTCCTCGATGACGGACAGCGGGATGGTGGAAGAAATTCATACCCCGAATCGCAAGAAGCATGCGCACCCTCATCCAATGACCGAGTCTTGACAGCCTGCGTCACGCAGCCTTAGCATAACCCCTTCCCCAAAAAGGACTTCTGTCCTTGGCTGGGCCCAGTCGTCGCCAGGAAGCCCTCGACTATCACGCGCAGGGCCGCCCTGGAAAGATCCAGGTCACCCCGACAAAGCCGTTCAAGGACCAGCGCGACCTCTCGCTGGCCTACACGCCCGGCGTGGCCGAGCCCTGCCTCGACATCGCGAAGCGTCCCGAGGACGCCTACCTCTACACCGCCAAAGGCAACCTCGTCGCCGTCGTTTCCAACGGCACCGCCGTGCTTGGCCTCGGCAACATCGGTGCCGTCGCCGGTAAGCCGGTCATGGAAGGTAAAGGCATCCTGTTCAAGGCCTTCGCCGATATCGATGTGTTCGATCTGGAAGTCGGCTCGGAAAACCCCGACGACGTGATTCGCTTCTGCCAGCTGCTCGAACCGACGGTCGGCGGCATCAATCTCGAAGACATTCGGTCGCCCGACTGCTTCTACATCGAAAAGCGGCTGCGCGAGACGTTGAGCATTCCCGTCTTCCATGACGACCAACACGGCACCGCGATCATTTCCGGCGCCGCCCTGCTCAACGCGCTGCTCGTGGTCAAGAAAGACCTCGAGGAGGTCAAAGTCGTGTTCGCGGGTGCCGGCGCGGCCGCGATCGCCACCGCCGAGCACTACGTGCGGCTCGGTGTGCGGCGCGAGAACATCGCCATGGCCGATCACACAGGCGTGATTTACAAGGGCCGTGAGGACCTCGATGAGTTCAAGCAGCGGTTTGCCGCCGATACCAAGGCAAGAACGCTGGCGGAGGCACTGCAGGGTGCCGACGTCTTCGTGGGACTCTCCGTCGGCGGGATTGTTACCGCCGAGATGCTGCAGGGGATGGCCAAAAAACCTGTGATCTTTGCACTCGCCAATCCCACGCCCGAAATCATGCCCGACGAGGCGAAAAAAGCCCGGCCCGACGCGATCGTCGCGACCGGCCGCTCCGATTTCCCCAATCAGGTCAACAACGTCCTCGGCTTTCCCTTCATCTTCCGCGGCGCCCTCGACGTCCGCGCCAAGCAGATCAATGAAGAAATGAAGATGGCGGCGACCCGCGCGCTCGCGCAGCTCGCCAAGGAAGAGGTTCCCGAATCGGTCACGCGCGCCTACGGCATCGAGAAACTCAAGTTCGGCCCGGACTACCTGATTCCGAAGCCGTTCGATCCACGCGTGCTGCTGTGGGTCGCACCAGCCGTCGCGTGGGCCGCCGTCGCCTCGGGCATCGCCGGCCGCATCATCGACGTCGAAGAGTATCGCGCGCAGCTCGACGCGCGTCTCGGCCCCGAGCGGCAAGTCATGCGCGGCCTCATCGCGCGCGTGCAACAGGACCCGCCCAGCGTCGTCTTCCCCGAAGGCGACGATCCGCGGATCCTGCGCGCCGCCCGCATCATCGCCGACGAAGGCATCGCGCGCCCGATCCTGCTCGGCGATCTCGACGCGATCCGCCGCCAGGCCGACGACGCATCGCTCACGCTCGAGGACATCGAGCTGATGAATCCGCGCACCGCTCCCGATCGCGACAAAATGGCCGAAGAGCTTTGGCAGCTGCGCCGGCGGCGCGGGATTACGCTGCGCGAAGCGAAGGAGCGGGTCCTCGATCCCATCTACTACGGCTTATTGCTGCTGCGTGCGGGCCGGACCGACGCGGTCCTGGCCGGCGAGGAAATCGACTACCCCGACTCGATTCGCCCCGCGCTCGAGGTCATCGGCGTCGAGCCCGGTCGCAAGCACGTCAGCGGCATCTACATGATGATCGTCCGCCAGCAGACTTTCTTCTTCGCCGATGCGACCGTGAACATCGACCCGGATGCCACCACCCTCGCCGAGATCGCCACCGCGACCGCGAAGTTCGTCCAACGCCTCGGCATCGAGCCGCGGGTCGCGATGCTGTCGTTCTCGAACTTCGGCTCGGTGAAGCACCCGGCGGCGGCCAAAGTGCAGCAAGCCGTCGCACTACTGCACGAGCGTGTGCCCGAGCTGCAGGTGGACGGCGAGATGCAGGCTGATACGGCGGTGGTGGAGCGGATCCTGACCAAGGTCTACCCGTTCGCGAAGCTGCGCGGGCCCGCTAACGTCTTGATTTTCCCTGACTTGAATGCCGCCAACATCGCCTATAAGCTGCTGGCCCGCCTGGGCGACGCGCAGGCGATCGGTCCGATCCTTGTGGGGATGGATCGACCGGTCCACGTCTTGCAAAGGTTGTCAGAGGTCCCCGACATCGTGAATATGGCGGTCATCGCGGCGGTAGACGCCTTGGAGTATCGTCGCGTTGCGCGCCCAACCAAATAGGCCGATGGGAATCTCGACCGAACAACGCGTGTACCGGAATCTGACGCCGTCCCAGCTGTACGAGCACGCCCTGCGCCGCGGCGAAGGGATCGTGACGCACAGCGGCCCCTTCGCTGCCGTGACGTCGCCGCACACGGGCCGGAGCCCGAACGACAAGTTCGTCGTGCAGGAGCCCGACTCCACGCAACGGATCTGGTGGGGCAAAGTCAATCAGCCCATCGCGCCGGAGAAGTTCGAGCGCCTCAGAGCCGACGTCGAGGCGTATCTGAGCGGCCAGGACCTGTTCATCCGTGACGCCTATGCGGGAGCGGATCCCAACTTCCGCCTGCCGATCCGCTTCATCACGCCGAACGCGTGGCACGCGCTCTTCGTCTACAACATGTTCCTGCGCCCGGCGGACGGCGAGCTGTCGCGCTTCGCGCCGGGATTCGAAGTGCTGCACGCACCAGAATTCCAGGCTGATCCCAAAATCCACGGCACGAAATCCGGCACGTTCATCACCATCAGCTTCGCGGAGCGCACCATTCTCATCGGCGGGACGCGCTACGCCGGCGAGCTCAAGAAATCGATCTTCACCATTCTCAACTATCTCTTGCCGCTCGAGGGCGTGCTGTCGATGCACTGCTCCGCCAACGTCGGCAAGCGCGGCGACTGCGCCCTCTTCTTCGGACTGTCGGGCACCGGCAAGACGACGCTCTCCGCCGATCCCGAGCGCCGGCTGATCGGCGACGACGAGCACGGCTGGTCGGACGAGGGGATCTTCAACTTCGAGGGCGGTTGCTACGCCAAGGTCATTCGTCTCTCGCGCGACGGCGAGCCCGAGATCTTCGCGACCACCGAGATGTTCGGCACGGTGCTCGAGAACGTGGACGTGAATCCACAGACCGGCATCGCGGATCTGAATTCGCAGCGCATTACCGAGAACACCCGGGCATCGTACCCGATCCACTACATCCCGAATCACGTGCCCGAGGGAATGGCCGGTCATCCCAAGCACATCGTGCTCCTGACATGCGACGCCTTCGGCGTGATGCCGCCGATCGCGAAGCTGACGCGCGAGCAGGCGATGTATCACTTCCTCTCCGGCTACACCGCGAAAGTCGCGGGCACGGAGCGCGGCGTCACCGAGCCGAAGGAAACGTTCTCCGCCTGTTTCGGCGCGCCCTTCCTGCCGCTGCCGCCCACGTTCTACGCCCAGATGCTCGGCGAGCGGATCGCGCGGCACAACGTGCAGTGCTGGCTCGTCAATACCGGCTGGACGTCTGGGCCCTACGGGATCGGCCATCGCATGGACTTGAAGGCCACGCGCGCCATGATTCGCGCCGCCCTCGCGGGCGCGCTCGACGACGTGCCGACGCGCCGCGAGCCGATCTTTGGACTCGAAGTGCCGATACATGTGGCTGGTGTCTCCGACGATCTGCTCGACCCACGAAAGACCTGGAAAGACCCGGCGGCGTACGACGCGCAGGCCAGGAAACTCACCGCGCTGTTCGAAAAGAACTTCGAGCAGTTTGCGGAGGCAGTCCCGCCGGCGGTTCGGCATGCCGGTCCCTGATTCCGGGCTCCAGACTCCCGTCTCCTAGTGTCATTCGAGGTCGTTCGCGACCCGCTCTGGAACAACATTCGCCTCGAGCCCGAGGCTCTGGCCGTCATCGACACGCCGGCCTTCCAGCGCCTCCGGTACGTGCGGCAGCTGGGCCACGCCTTCCTGGTCTATCCCGGGGCGACGCACACGCGGTTCGAGCATGGGCTGGGCGCTTATCATCTCGCCAGTCGCGTCACGGACGATCGTGACGTCCGGCTCGCGGCGCTGCTCCACGACGTCGGCCATTACCCGTTCTCACACGCGCTCGAGGAAGCCGGTCTCCCGCATCACGAGACGCTCGCCGCCCGTCATCTGCGCACGGGCGCACTGGCTTCGGCGCTCGAACGCCTCGACGTCTCCGCCGACCGCGTGCTCGCGCTGATTCAGGGCACGAGCGCTTCGCCGCTCGCCGCGCTGGTCTCCGGTTCGATCGACGTCGACAAACTCGACTATCTCTCGCGCGACGCGACGATGTGCGGCGTCCCGTACGGCGTCATCGACGTCGATCGGCTGCTGACGTCCATCACACTTTCCGCCGACGGTGTCACGCTCCATCCCAAGGGTTTCGCCGCGCTCGAGTCCCTGCTGTTCGCCAAATACCAGATGTATCGCAACGTGTACTGGCACCACGCCGTGCGGAGCGCGACCGCGATGTTCAAACGGCTCGTGCGCCGCGCGCTGGCCGCGCACCGCCTCTCCCCCGACGATATCGCACTCGCAACCGACGATGCGCTCAGTCACGAGCTGCAGCAGGGCGATCAGACCGGCCTGGCGCGCGCGCTGCGCGAGCGCCGGCTCGCCAAGCGCGCGCTCGACGTGCCGGGCACGGAGCTGCCGGCCGATACGACCGACTGGCCGTCGCGTGATCCAGAGTTATTGCAGCAGGTGGAGGAACGCCTCGCCCAGGAGCTGGGACTCGGCGCGGATCAGCTGTTTCTCGACTTCCCGTCGAAGCCGGACATGTTCGACGTCTCGATCCCCGGCGTCGCGAGCCTCGGCTTACCGCGGGTCGCTGCAGAGCTGCACCGCTCGGCGCAGCGGCTGCGCGTCTTCGTGCTCGAGCCCCCACCCGGAGACGTGCCGGCGCCCGCGATTGTCGAGCTGGTGACATTGCCTGCGGATGAAGTAGCGGCGCGGCTCGGCAGCGGTGGCCCGCTGTTGCGCAACGTCGCGCAGCGGCACTGACGCGTCAGCGCGGCTGGGTATGCGTCTGCTGCGTGGTCACGTCCTCGGGCGGTGGGGCGTCAACCGAATCGATGCGCACGATGATCGCGGTAATGTTGTCGAGCCCGCCGTGACGGTTCGCCTCGGCGATCAGCGAATCCACCTCGTCCTGCGGCATCCGATCGGGCGCCAGCAGCTCGGCGAGCTGATAATCCTCGAGCATCCCGGTCAATCCGTCTGAAGCCAGCAGGAAGACGTCGAGCGGTTTCACCGTGCCGACGTAAATGTCCGGCATGACATCGCTGTTCGCGCCGACGCAGCGCGTGATCACGTTGCTGTAAGGATGGGTGCGTGCCTGCTCCGGCGTCAAATAGCCGGCGTCGACCTGTTCCTGCACGTAAGAATGATCTTTGGTGAGCTGGCTCAGGCGCCCGTCACGCAAGAGATACGCGCGACTGTCACCGACCTGCCCCACGAGAAAGCGGTTCTGGTACAGCGTGAGCGCAGTGACGGTGGTCCCCATCCCACGCTTGTCGTGCTCCGTCAACGTCCGCTGGAAGATCTGGCCGTTCGCCGCGCGGATCGCGGCGCGAACCCGGTCGGCCACCTGGGCTTCGCCGAGGCCGCGCAGCGAGTGGATTTCGTCTGCCACGATCCGCACCGCCATCTCGCTCGCGACTTCGCCGGCCGCGTGGCCGCCCATCCCGTCGGCAACGACAAAGATCCCCCGGTCGGGAATCATGCGGAGACTGTCCTCATTTCCCGACCGGATAACGCCGACGTCGGTACGTCCTGCAGCCGTGATATGCACGTGAGCTCTAGATAAACACCCAGTACATCAGTCCAATGATCCCTACGAGGAGGATCGCCGCGCTACTGCCGCATCCCTTCCCTTTCTTCGGCTGCTGCGCCACGGGTGGCTTGGTTGCGGGCTTCGGCCTCGGAGGCGCTGCCTTCGGCGCCATTGGTTTTGGCGGCGGAGCCGGTTGTTTCGGAGGTGCGGACGACATGGTGAGCGCCTCGATCATGCGCGTGCTGCCGCCCTTTTCCACGCCCGCCGCGTCATCGGTCGGCTCGAACACGGTGGACACATCACCGAATCGCACGGTCGCGCCAGGCGCGAGCGGCAAGTCCCCTTTTACCTGGTCGCCGTCCACGAAGGTGCCATTCGTGGAATCGAGGTCCACAATCACCCATACGCCTTCGCGGCGCTGCAGCTTCGCGTGCGTCGTCGAGACCGATTCGTCGGGGAAGACGATGTCGTTGTAGTCCGCCCGTCCGATGTTGGCGAGCGGAGTCTTTACGATCAAACGCTGGCCCTTCAGCGCTCCGGCGCGGACCAGAAAGTTCGCCAGGACGCCGCCGGAAGGCCGAGGAGGCGGAGGGGGGGGCGGCGTCGCGGGGGAAGCCTTGGTCGGCGGAGCAATCGGGGGCGCGGCCGCGGGGCCTCCCGCGCTAGCGGCCGGCCCCGGCGGAGGGTTTGGAGGAGGAGGGGTGGGAGCCGCCGCTGTATCCGCGTAGAACCGGAACTTCTCCTCGCCGATCGTGATAACGTCGGCTCGGGCAAGCAATCGCTGGCCCTCGACCCGGACATCGTTGACCGACGTCCCGTTCGTGCTCGAATCGACCAGCAGATAGCCTTTCGGCGTGTGCATGATTTCGGCGTGGCGGCGCGAGACATCCTTGCCGGGGACCACGACGTCGCACGATGCGTCTCGTCCAAATACCAGGCTCGCGCCGGCGACCGCGTATTCCCGTCCGTCGGTGAGCGACACGACCCGGCCGCCCGTGTTCACGGTGACCCGGCTGCCACCTTTCGCCTCGCCTTTGGCTTGCGCCGCAGCCTGAGGGAGGTTCATCGCCTGGATGTATTGGGTGCTGCCGCTGCGCCGTTCGTCCACGAACGTGAGCTCTTGGCCGGCGACTTCGACCTTATCGCCGTGCAGCAACGGCGTGGGCTCCGCGCCCAACCGCACGCCGTTGATAAAGACCTCGGCTTGGGGAACGGCCTTCGTGATGACGACTTGGCCGTCTGGTAGAGACTGCAGCTTCGCATGTCGGGGGAGAACACCGGAAGCGGTGAGTGGGATCGCGCTGCCGGGATCCGAGCCGAGCAGCACTTCCCCTTGTGGGAGCGTGAACCTGCGCCCTCCCATTTCAAGCAACGCCATGCCTGGGCACTCCCCCCGCCGGATGTGTGATTAGGCCGTCAAGTTACGCCGGGCCGCGTAACCGGGCAAGGAAGCTGCAGTTAGGTGATTCCGACCGACTCCTCCCGTCCGATCAACCCGCGTCTGAGCCAGTACCAGAAAATCAGCGAGCCCACGATCACCGTCGCGTAGCTGTTGATGAACCGCCAGATCAACGTGTAACTCGGCGTCAACTCGCGCGGAACGTACACCGACATCACCACTGCGGACGTCAGCTCCGCGAGGCCTGAGCCGCCCGGGGTCGGCGCGAAATACAGGAGGAAGGAAACCAACGTTTGAAGCAACAGGATCTCCGCAAAGTCGGGTGTCTTCCCGAGGATGCGGAGCGTTATGTACCCGGCGAGCAGCTTGTTCGCGTGCGAGGGCGCCGAGATCAGGATGGCGAGGAACAGCGTAAACAGCCCGCGCGGCGAACCGAAGGCAACCATGCAATGGTGCGCGCTGTCGACTCCGGCCGAGAGCTTCTCCATGCGCTCCGCCGCCCGCGGACTGCGGCGTCCGATGCGCGCCGCGATGCGTTGAATGAACACCTTGACGGAGCCGGGGAAGATGATTGCGGTCAGCATGAGCAGCCCGATGAGTCCAAAAATCGTCAGGCTCGTCTTGAACAGGTCGTACAGCGTGATGCCGAGGATGAGCCCGTGCTGCGCTAGCGATCTGCCGGCGCCGAACCAGACAGCCAGCGGCCCCGCAATCGCGAAGAACGCCACAGTCGCGATAAACGTCACGAAGATCGAGGTTAGCGCCTCGGGCACCGGTACGCCGGCGCGCTTCATGGCCCACATCGTCATCGGCGCCGAGCCGGATTGAAATGGCGTGAGATACGCGGCCCAGGCGCCAAATCCCGCCGCCAGTATCAAGTCCTTGAGCCGCACGCCGGGATGGACATGACGCGTGCATACCCACAGGCGCAGGCCGCCGCCCAGCCAATCCATCGAAGCGAGCAGCAGCCCCACGGGAACCCAGGCCCACTGCACGTGCGCGAGCGGCGCGAAGAAGACGTCGACGCGGTCGCCCTTGAAGATGAGGTAGTAGCCGACGAGCAGCCCGACACCACACAGGGAAATGAGTGCGAAGAGCTCCAGGCCACGACGAAGCAGGCGGGGGGTGAGCGTGAGAGGCACGGGTCGAAAGTAAAGAGGCTATCGGCTAGCGCAATTGTTATGTTTACAGGTTATGCGCGAGCCTCCACAGCGCGTCGTTCTCCGCAACGTACGCCAGCACAATCTGAAGGGCATCACCGTCGAGTTTCCGCGTCGGGCGCTATCGGTCGTCACCGGTCCATCGGGCTCGGGAAAAAGCTCGCTGGCGTTTGATACCCTCTACGCCGAGGGCCAGCGCCGCTATATCGAATCGCTGTCGACGTACGCCAAGCAGTTCCTCGAGCGGATGCCTAAGCCTCTCGTCGACGCGATGGAAGGGTTGTCGCCCGCCGTGGCGATCGAGCAGAAGAACCCGACGACATCGAGCCGCTCCACCGTCGGCACGGCGACGGAGATCGCGGATTTCCTGCGGCTGCTCTGGGCGCGTGCCGGCACGCAAGTCTGCCTGCAGTGCGGCCGCGACGTCAAACGTGATACGGTGCAGGAAGTCGTCGATGCCATTGTGCCCATTGCCCCGGCAAGTCACGATACCACCATCGTCGCGTTCCCGCTGCCGCCATCCGCGCACCGTCCCGACGTGGAGATTGCGGCCCAACTGCGCGCGGCTGGATTCGTACGGGCGCAAGTTGACGGCGAGGTCGTGCGGCTCGACGAGGAGGGCGCCGAGGGACGCGTTCGCGCGGGCGCGGACGTGCTGGTCATCGTCGACCGCATCGCACCGACCGCCGAAAATCGTGGCCGCCTGGCCGACGCCATCGCCACCGCGTTCAGCGAAGGCGAGGGCGTCGCGGTGGCGCTGAACAACGGCGACCGCCGTCGCTTCTCGGAGCACCCCGGCTGCTCCGCCTGTGGCTGTGCGGCACCCTTGCTTACGCCGACCCTCTTTTCCTTTAATAACCCGCGCGGCGCATGCCCGTGCTGCAACGGCTTCGGTGCGGTGCTCGAGTACGACGAGTCCCTCATCGTGCCCGATCCGCGGCGCTCTCTGGCGGCTGGCGCGCTCGACCCCTGGACCAAACCGCGCTACGAAGGCCGGCGCCGGCTGCTGCGCGAGACGGCTCGGGCCCGCCGCATCGGCCTCGACACGCCGTGGCGAGACATCGCCGCCGCGGACCGCGAGTTTCTCCTGCACAACAAAGGCGGCCGCTACCTCGGCATCTTCCCCTTTCTCGAGCGGCTCGAAGCAAAGCGCTACAAGCAGTACATCCGCGTGTTCTTGCGGCAGTATCAGCTCGCCAAGACCTGTCCGCAGTGCGGTGGCGCGCGACTCAAGCCCGAATCGCTCGCGGTTCGCGTCGGAGGCAAAACCATCGCCGAGGTCGCCGCGCTGACTGCCGCCGATCTCGCAGCCTGGCTGGATCGACTCACATTGCCCGCGTTTCAGCAAACCGTGGCGGACAACATCCTCGGCGAGCTCAAGGCGCGCGTGAGCTTCGTCAACGACGTGGGGCTCGGCTATTTGACGCTCGACCGGCAGACGCGCACGCTGTCCGGTGGCGAAGCCCAGCGCATCGCGCTGTCGAACGCGCTGGGATCCCATCTGGTCGACACCCTGTACGTGCTGGACGAGCCTTCCATCGGCCTGCATCCCGCCGACGTGGACCGTCTGCTCGGACTCCTGCGCCGGTTGTCCGGCGCCGGCAACACGGTCGTGGTCGTCGAGCACGATCCCGCCGCGATGCGCGCCGCCGACTGGATGGTCGAGCTCGGTCCCGCGAGCGGGGAGGCCGGCGGCCAGCTGGTTTATCAGGGGCCAGCCGCCGCCGTCCGCGAGGCCGGCACGCTGACGGGTCAGTACCTCACCGGCGAGAAATGCATCGGCGTCCCCTCGGCTCGCCGTCCGGCGGTGCGCTGGCTCGAGCTCAAGGGTGCACGACTCCACAACCTCGACGGTGTGAATGTGCGGATTCCGCTCGGCACGCTGACCGCGGTCACCGGCGTCTCGGGATCGGGGAAGTCGACGCTGGTCCACGACGTCCTGTATCGCCAGCTCGAGTCGCGCCTGCGTGGCGAGCACACCGCCAAGCAGCATCTGGGCGAGCCGGTCGGTGAGATCGCCGGCATGAAAGGCTGGGAGCACCTCGAAGATGTCGTGCTGATCGATCAAGCGCCGATCGGCCGCACGCCGCGATCGAACCCGGTGACGTACGTGAAGGCGTTCGACGAGCTGCGCGCGCTGTACGCGGATCAACCGCTCGCGCGCGAGCGCGGCTACGGGCCGAGCACCTTTTCCTTCAATGTGCCGGGCGGGCGGTGCGAGGCCTGCGAGGGCGCCGGGCACGTGCTGATCGAGATGGTGTTCCTCGCGAACGTCTTCGTCCCGTGCGAGGTGTGCGGCGGGTCGCGCTTCAAGCGCGAAGTGCTCGACGTGAAAGTCCAGGGCGTCAATATCGCGCGGGCGCTCGAGTGGACAGTCGACGAGGCGATCAAACGCCTGCACCGGCGCGCGCGCCTGGCGCGCTGTCTCTGGTACCTCCAGCAAGTGGGCCTCGGTTATCTCCGGCTGGGCCAGCCCGCGACGACGCTCTCGGGTGGTGAGGCGCAGCGGCTCAAGATCGCGCGCGAGCTCGCTCGCGCCAAAGGTGGGCGGAGGCTCTACATCCTCGACGAGCCGACGACGGGCCTTCACCTGGACGACGTGCGCGTGCTGTGCCGCGTGCTCGATCGGCTGGTGGACGCGGGGCACACCGTGCTCGTCATCGAGCACAACATCGACGTCATCAAGCGCGCCGACTGGGTGATCGACTTGGGACCAGGTGCCGGGGATCAGGGTGGGCGCGTCGTGGCATCCGGAACGCCCGAAGACGTGGCGCAGGTCGTGGAGTCCGCGACGGGAAGATATCTGCGGGATCTGGCGTGACGCGGCGTCGCGCCGATTTGTTGTTGATCACCGCGGCGGCGGTGTGGGGCGTGAGCTTCGTCGTCGTCAAAGGCGCGCTCACGGCCGCCTCGCCCCTCTTGTTCGTCGCCGCCCGTTTCACGATCGCGACATTCGTGCTGTCGCCGTTCATTCGCCTGCGCGGCGGGTTTTCGCGCGCCGAGCTGCGCGCCGGCATCATTCTGACGGCGCTCCTCGCATCGGGATTTGCGACCCAAGCCTACGGCCTCCAGTTCACGACGCCGGCCCGCTCGGCGTTCATCGTGGCGATGTCCTCGGTGCTCGCGCCGGTGATCGCGCTGGTGCTGCTCCAGCATCGCTCGAGCTGGATGGTCTGGCTCGCATTACTGCTGGCCGCCGTGGGGATCTACTTCCTCACCGCGCCGGATAAGGGCGGGCTAAATCGCGGCGACTGGTGGACGCTGATCACATCCGTCGTCTTCGGCGGACATATCGTCGCGGTATCGGAGTTCTCGAAGCGCTTCGACGCGGAACGCCTGGTCTGGCTGCAATTGCCCGGCACGGCGTTCGGCACACTCATCGTAGCGCTACTGGTCGAGCCGCTGCGGTTCGCCTGGTCGGCCGGATTGATCGGAGCGCTGCTGTTTCTGAGCGTGATGTCGACCGTCGTGGCGCTGGTGTGGCAGTTCCGGGCGCAGCGCGTGATGTCGTCAGCGCGCGCGTCGCTGATTTTCTGCTTCGAGCCGGTGTTCGCCGCGCTGACATCCTGGCTCTTTTGGGGAGAGACGTTTACCGCGTCGCAGGCCCTGGGTGCGGGACTGATCTTCGGAGGCATGGTCCTCGCCGTGGTTGGAGAAGCACGAGCCGAGGCGCAGGTCGTCGTAGGTTGAACTCCCGCGCGGACCCCGCGATATTTCGCGCCTCTTCCCGAGTAGCTCAGTTGGTAGAGCAGCCGGCTGTTAACCGGCGGGTCGCAGGTTCGAGTCCTGCCTCGGGAGTTCCGTAGGTCCACTTGCTCCAACAAGTTCCAAACCACGCTGGGATGCGGCCCCCGGCTCCGGGACGGTCTGGGGACGGTTGAAACTGCCCCAGCCCAAGACAAATCGGCCCTTCAAGTGCGCCCCTGCTCGGATGTTCGGCATCGGAGCGGGACATCTAGCGGCAGGTTAACAGGGGAAACTTGACCAGCTACCCCGGCCGGCCCGCTCGCGTCACGAGTGATACGCCAGCGCTTAGACTTCGTCCACGTGCTCCTTCCGCAGCTCACAGAGCAACCAGTCCTTGGCCAGACGCCACTCCCGAACGACCGTCTCGGCAGAGACGTTCACACCTGTTTCGCCGTGGACGACTCTCATGTTTGCCCCATTGACCTCATTCTATACCAGCTATAGCAGGTTGGCCTGTCCACCATTTGCCCCGTCTGCACATCGGATTAGTCATTCGCTGCGCGGCGTTAACAGACTCTGGCGGCTGTGATTAGAAAGCGCTTTGTCGGAATGTTTGCCGGAGGACCTGGCCGCCCCGTCCCGACCCCATGTACGTGCATCAGGGGACGTCGCCTCCGATGCGGCTGAGCAGTACGTGCTCAAGGCGCTAGAAGCTCTCGGACAGCGTTCAGTAGCTCCTGAGTCTGCAGGGGCTTGGGGAACGTACGGTGGGCACCGAGCAATTGCGCTTGCGTCCGCATGTCTAGTCTGCCCGTCGAATCCCCGCCCGAGATGACGATGATCTTGACCGCCGGGTATGCGCGCCGCAGCTCCAGGATGGTCTCGATTCCGTCGAAGTCGGGCATGAACAAGTCCGTGATGATGACGTCCACGGGCCGGGCGGCGTGCAGCCGAAGGCCGGCTCGACCGTCCCCCGCGTCGTCCACCTCATAGCCGGCCCGCTCAAGGAGCGCACGCAAGCTATTCCGTACCGCAGTCTGGTCGTCGATGATTAGGATACGGGCCATCTCCCACTCCTCAGGGTCCCGGTCCCGGTACGAGCGTGTCCTCGACCTAATAATGTTGAGGCATAAGCCGGTCTAGGCGACCCCCCTAGTCCACGTAGCCCCTGTACGGGCACCAGACGGTCGACCCCATTGGGGTGGAAGACGGCGCGGCGAGAGTCATATCGGTGGCGACGCTGCCCGACAGCGGGCGCACCAGCGGCTTCTTCCGCGACGGCAAGCCGTTACCATGGTAGCGGGCCACTGGCGTGAGGGCGGCACCCATCGCCATGCCGCGTCATGCCGATTCCCTAGAGCGTGATGCGCAGCGCGATCTTGGCGAGCTGGTGCCGGGCCATCCCGAGGTTGGCGCGCTCGCGGGCGAGTACAAGGTAAAGGAAAGAGTCCTGCGGGGCCCCCAGGAAGCGGATGACGTGATACTGCTTCCCGAGCGTGACCATGATGTCCTGGAGTTTGTCGTCGAGCTTCATCGTGCCCATCCCCTTGAGCTGCGCCCGGACGAGGTCCGCCGCCATGGCCGCGGCGAGCTCCATATTGAAGCTCGGGCTCCCACACGCCTCGCCCAGCGTCATCCCGCTGGGAACGTCCACGACCGCAATGCCCATGGCTCCGTCGATCTCGAGTGCCTCCTCAAGAACGGTTTGCACAAGCGGCCGGTCGGGCCCCGGTTCCGTGTCGGGAGACTCGGGCTCCGCAGAGGTTGCGTCGGCCCCGGCGGAGCCAAGGGTGCGCCGCCGCTCGTCCAGAAGCCGTGCAGCCTCCATCAGCACCTGTTGCAGCGGCTCCTTCACGGTTCGCTCCCGCGACCGCCGCTTGTAGAAGATCTCGACCGTCGGGTCCGACCAGGCCAGAATCTCGTAGGCCGCCTCCAGGCCACCCAGCTGGCGCGTGTGTGAGTGCACCAGCCTGCCGTCATCGAAATAGAGGCGACCCTCCCTGCCCGTGGCGTGCACCACCACGAGGGCGGTCTTCCGCTCCACCTCGAGAAGTTGCAGGAGCCCGAACAGGGTGATCCCCTTGATCCGCCCCACCGTGTCCGGATCCAGGGATCGCTGCAACTCGTCTGTCAGCGACGACAAGTCCACCGGCTTTGTGAAGGTGGCCGCGATTCCGTAGCCCTGGAGCCGTTGCTTCAGCTCCGGCGCGATGGCCTGCCCCGTCATGACGGCCACGGGAACCCGGATGCCACGCTCGAACAGGTGCCCGAGAAGCGTCAGACCGTCCATGACCGGCATCTGCAGGTCCGTCAGCATCGCATCGATGCGCTCGCTGGCGAGGAGTTCGAGGGCGTGCCGTCCGTGTTCGGCGGGGACGACCGAAAAGGCGCCGGTCCGATTCAAGGCCCGCGTCAGGGCGCCCCGGACGAACTCGTCATCGTCGACCAGCAACAGCTTCGTGGTGCTCAATAGGGCCTCCCCCCTGAACTTCTAGCCTTGTGGGTCCGGCCGCCCCCTGGAAACAAATTGCCTCATTCCGTACAGGTACGACAACGATTCGGGGTTTTTCCTGACGTAGGCCGCATGGCGAGTGCCCTGGCAGTCGCGGCCAGCGCTGCGACAAGTCTTGCGTGCTGGCTTGACCAATTGAGTATTGGTTGCTGACTTGCCGACGCCTCGGAGCCTCGGGATGCCATCCTGCTCAGGTCGGGCAAGCTTGACGGAGGAGTGGAAGATCAGGGAGGCGCATACCACTATCGGCGCCCGGTTCTGCACGACTCGCCGTCTGACTGCTCCGGATGGGGGGAGCCCACCGCGCTGTCCCATCACGAGTGCTGGGACGCCGGGTGCCCGAGCGCGATCGCCGGCGAGGCGCTCCCGTTGATCGGCAGAATCTGCGCGGTCGGCGACGTGTTCGATGCGCTGACGAGCGCTCCTACGGGCGGGCGCTACCCGATCCCATCGTGTACTAGATGATGGCGACCGAGCGCGGGCGGCATTTCGATCCCTGGCTTCTCGACGTTTTCTTCTCGCAGCGCGCGACGGTGAAGGCGTGACCGAGGGTCTGCCGGCCGCGCGCCCGTTGCGTCTCTCAGTCGAGCGCAAGATCCAGGTTGGGTTCGGCGTCGCCATCGCGCTCGTCGTCGCCGTGGGCGCGGCCGCCTTGCGCAGCACCGCGGGGACCGTCGCAAGCGCGAGGTGGGTGTCCCACACGCTCGAGGTCGAGACCACCCTCCAGGAGACGCTGCGCAACCTGATCGACGCCGAAACCGGCGGGCGGGGCTTCGCCCTCACCGGGCGGGACGCCTTCTTGGAGCCGTATGACTCGGCCCGGGCCCACACGGGCGGCCTAATCACGCACCTCCGCGCGCTCACCGCTGACAATCCGGTGCAACAGCGTCGCGTCGCCGAGCTGGACTCCCTGGCCGGCGTGCGGTTCGAGCGCATGGCGGACCTGATCGCGGCGCGCCGCCGCCTCGGGCTGCAAGGGGCCGCGCGCCAAGCCGCGACGGGGGCAGGGAAGGCGGTGATGGACCGGATTCGCGGGGTGATCGTCGCCATGGACAGCACCGAACGGCAGCTACTCGGCCTCCGCCAGGACGCGCTCCAAGCCTCGGCACGCCTGGCGCGGCGCGTGACTTGGCTCGGCACGGCACTCGCCGTAGCGGTCGCCCTCGTCGCGGGGGTGCTCATCAGGCGGGATCTC
>DATGEQ010000050.1:0-5490 GCA_035309945.1 Gemmatimonadales bacterium
TGTCCGGTCTTGTCGATAGCGCAAAGCAACGGGCGAGTACCGCCAGGCCGCTATGCCTGCCGCCACCAGAACTGCACCAATTGTGAGGCCTACGCTGCCACGTTTGAGCATGATGGAACGGCGATGCGCCGCCTAACGTGAATTGGACGGAACTATATAATGTACGCCGAACGCGCAAATCATCGCTCTAATCTCCCAATTCAGTCTCAACGGCTGCAGTTAGGCTGGTCTGCCTAAGAATAATATTACAGCGTATCCGCTGGACTCTTCACCCCACGACCACCGCGGTTGAGCACGTGCGTATACACCATTGTCGTCGCCACATTGCGGTGGCCGAGCAGCTCTTGCACCGTGCGAATGTCGTAGCCGGCTTCGAGCAGATGCGTCGCGAATGAGTGGCGTAAGGTGTGACAGCTCGCCGGCTTCGCGATGCGGGCCTCGCGGACCGCCTCCTTGAAGATGCGCTGCACGAGCGTTTGATGAAGATGATGACGGCGGCGTTGGCCTGTGGCGGGATCGTCATAGTAGCGCGTGGCGGGGAAGACCCACTGCCAACCCCACTCCTGGCCGGCGCGCGGGTACTTCGCACCGAGCGCACCCGGCAGCTCGACCCACCCCCCACCCGCTGCGAGATCCACCTCGTGCTGCCGGCGCACCTCGGCCAGATGTCGCAAGAGAGGTCCTTTTAGGCGCTCGGGCAGCATCGTGACACGGTCGCGATCGCCCTTCCCGGCACGCACCATGATCTCGTTCGTCGCGAAGTCGACGTCCTTGACCCGCAACCGCAACGCCTCGAGCAGGCGCATCCCTGTTCCATAAAGGAGCGCGACCACGAGGGCGACAGTCCCGCGGCGCTTGAGCGGCGTGAACACTCGACGCACCTCGTCTCGCGCGAGCACCGTCGGCCGGCGCAGCGGGCGCTTCGCGCGCACCAGCGCGACCAGCCAGCCGACCGGCACGTTCAGGACGTCTCTATAAAGGAAGAGGAGCGCGGCGAGCGCCTGGTTCTGCGTGGACGCGCTCACCTGACCATCCACCGCCAAACTCGACAGGAAACGCGTCACGTCGCTCGGCCCTAACCGGCGTGGGTCACGGCCTTCGTGGAAGAGGCTGAAACGCCGCACCCACCCCACATACGCCGTCTCCGTCCGCGCGCTGTAATGCCTCAACCGCACCGCTCGGCGCAACGCGATGATTAAGGGTGGCTCAGGCATCCCCCAGGCTAATGAGACTGGCTGGATGCGGCGTACCGGAAAAACGCCGCTATGCTCCGAAACTCGCGTAAATGGCGCGCCCCGAGTAGAGATAGCGCCCAAGCAGCGATGGCCTCGGGCTGAACGCGTAGATCAGCGTCGTGCCGGCGAGAAACGGAATGAAGCCGAGGCGGGCAAGCGCCCAGTACTGGCGCCTGGCGAGCACGAACGCGCGGTCGATCAGCTCGAACGCGTCGCGGGGGGGAAACAGTGACCGGCTGAACATCGGCGACTACAAATGTAACCGGCGGGCTGCTTACGTCGTCGTCGCCGTCTCCGGCTCGAGGTACTCCTCGCGGTACATGCGAATCAGCTCGAAGAAGTAGCTCAGCGCGAGCGGCCCGATCAACAGTCCGAGGAGGCCGAAATAATTGACGCCGCCGATCGCGCCGATCAGCGTGATGAGTGGATGAATTTCGGAGAAGCGGCGATTGACCACCGGCCGGATGAGATTGTCGACGAGCGCCGCGACAAACACACCCCAGACCACGAGCAGCACGCCGGTCAACGGACGGCCCTGCATGATCAGCACGATCCCCGCGGGCACCCACACCAATCCGGTGCCGACGATCGGCAGGATCGCGACCGCCGTCGCGACGACGCCCCAGAAGAGACCGTTCGGGAGTCCCACGATCCAGAACGTGAGGCCAAGAATGATTCCTTGAATCGCACCGATGAGGCCGGTGCCGATGACCGTCGCGATCGTGACGTCCTTGAAGCGCCGGCCCATCCGATCGGTGCTGGCCTGGGCGAACGGGATATATGGACGCGCATCGAGCCACACGTCACCGCGATGCTTGAGGACGTAGTACAGCCCGAAGAAAGAAATCGTGAGATTGAGCGACAACCGCGTGGCCGTGCCGACGAGCCCGAACGCGCTCGCCCCGATCGCCGCCACGATCCTTCCGCCCGCCTCGGCGATGCGCGGGCCGAACTGAATGCCACGAAACTGCAAATGCGAAAAGCGCTCGATGATGGGACTCTGCAACACCGTCTCGGCGATCTGCTGCGCCTCGCCGATCAGCAGCCCCGCCACGAACAAACTCGGCACAATCAGCAGAATCGCGCTCACCAACGTGACGAGCATCGCCGCCGGCGCGGGTGGGAAACCGCGCCGGACGAGCCAGTGATGCAGCGGCGCGAACAGCACCGCGAGGACGGGGATCCCGATGATCCCCGTCGCATACGGCCACAACGCCCACAACAGTCCCGCGCCCAGCGCGAAAACGATGAGCGCGGCTCGCTGGTGCTTGGTATCGAGAAACGCTATTTCCGAATCTCCCCGCGTTCGACGCGCAGCACTCGGCTCAACGTCTTGCCATCGACGGTGATCGTCACGAGATAGTCACCGGTCGTGACCTGATTCTGCACGCCGCCGCCGAAGAATCCACCCCCTCCGCCGGCGGGCGCGCGACCGAATGCCTGCGCCACAAAGGCCAGCGCGCCGAACCCGCCGCCACCGCCACCACCGCCGCCAGTTCCCGGCTTGCGGAGCAGGTTGCCGAGCGTCGCGAGGAAGCTCGCGTCGGCGGGCTGATCGCTCTCGCCGCCACCCTCACCGGACGGCAGCTGCGCGCCCGCGTTCTGCGGCCGCGGTTTCGTTTCACCGGGGCGTTCGTTGAAGCGGCCGGTCGCGGTGAACGGTGACCCACCGCCGCCGCCACCACCACCGCCGCCGCCGCCAAAGCCGAACCGCTGCGCGATGCCCTGGACATCGCCGGCAAGCAGCAGGCTCTTGATCGGGTCAAGCTGCTCTTTGCTTTGGCCCGCTTTCTCGAGCGAATCGAATACCACATTGATGCGCTGCACGAGCCACGCACTATCGCGCTTCTGCGAGGGCGACAGCGCGACCGGCGGCGGATTCCTGCCCTGGAAATTCCAGTACGCGCGATTGATGCCGGCGTTCGCGGGTCCCTGAATTGTGCGCACCGTATCGCCACGCACGTCGCGAATGACGATCGCCGTGCGCGCGCGCCGATCGTTGCTGCCAGTCGCCAGGCGATACACGATCTCCGCCCCATACGGCGGGCTCGGCGCCCGGAACGCTTGCTGGCCGAGACTGCCGCCGCCGAGCGGGGACTGGCCGTACTGATAGGCGATCGTCGGCTGGAAGAGATAGGCCGCCGCGGTGCGCGCGCTGTCGTTCAGCTGCTCGAGCGGCGCGATGTTCACGATCCACAGCGAGCGGCCGTGCGTCGCGGCGAGCAGGTCGCGGTCGCGCGGATGAATCTTGAGGTCGTGCACCGGCACCGTCGGCAAGCCGGTCATGAAGCGCTGCCACGACCCGCCGCGATTCAGCGAGACGTAGGCGCCGACATCGGTGCCGAGGAAGAGCAGGTCGCGGTTGGCGACATCTTCGCGAATCACGTGGACGTAGCCGGGACCGTCGTCCCCCTTCGGCAGATTGTTCACGATCGAGTGGAACGATTTGCCGAAGTCGGTCGTCACGTAGACGTACGGCGCGTAGTCGCCCCTGCGATGATTGTCGAACGTGATGTAGAACGTCGCCGAATCGAAGTGCGACGGCTCGATGCGGCTGACGTACGAGCCGGCCGGCACGCCGGGGAAGCGGCCCGTGAGGTCTTCCCAACTGCCGCCGTCATTGCGTGTGAGCCAGACCTTGCCGTCGTCGGTGCCGGCGTAGAGCAGGCCGGGCCGGATCGGCGACTCCGCGAGCGACACGATCGTGCAGAACGTCTCGGCGCCTGTGACGTCGGGTGTGATGCCGCCGGTCGTGCGCATGCTGACGCGGATCTTCATGGAATCTTTGGTCGTGAGATCGGGCGAGATCGGATAGAGATCTTCGCCGCGGCGCGTGGACTTCATCACCTTGTTCGCGCCGGCGTAAAAGGTCTGCGGATCGTGCGCGGAGATGAAGAACGGCGTGTTCCAGTTCCAGCGCAGATCGGTCTCCGTCGACTCCGCGCGCTGGCGCACGCGCAGCTCGGCGATGCGGCGGCGCTGCTCGGCGGTCTGAGGCCGCGTCGTGTCGGGCCGCTCGATCACGATCGAGTCTTCGTACAGCGTATAGCGCGGCCGCCAGTTCGGGTGCTGTAAGACGACGCGCTCGCCGGTCGCGAAGTTGAGCCGCGACATGTTGCCGCCCTGCGACTCGACATAAATCGTGTTCGGGTCGGTGGGATCCTGCGCCGTGTAGAAGCCGTCGCCGCCGCCCACCGTCGTCCAGTCGGCGTTGGTCAGCTCGCCGTTGCGGCGCCGCGAGGGCCCGCACCAGGAGCCGTTGTCCTGGAAGCCGGCGCATACGTTGTAAGGAAAGGCGAAGTCGTAGCTCACGATGTACGGCTGGCCGATCGGGAACGTGTTCAGGAAGTCCCAGTTGCCGCCCTTGTCCCAAGTCTGCGACACGCCGCCGTCGTCACCGACGATCATGTGATTGGGGTCGTTCGGATCGATCCACATCGCGTGATGGTCGACGTGAATGCCGACGGTCGCGTTACCGATCGTCTTGCCGCCGTCGTTCGAATAGTTCACCGGCGTCGAAGACCAGTAGACGCGATTCGGATCTTTCGGATCGACGCGCACCTGCGAGTAATAGAAGGGGCGGACGTCGTTCGAGTTCATCTTCTCCCAGGTCGCACCGCCGTCCTGCGAGCGATAGAGGCCGGACGGTCTCACCTGCGGCGCTTTTCCCGCGCCCCCCTGCGCATTTGCACTTGTATCTGCTTCGACCAGTGCATAGACGACCTTTGGATTTGACGCCGCAATGGCGAGACCGATGCGGCCCTTGGTCGTTGCGGGGAAGCCGCCGCCTTTCACTTCGGTCCACGTCTTGCCGCCGTCGGTCGTCTTCCAGAGCGCGCTGCCGGGGCCGCCGCTATTGAGGAAGTAGGGGCCACGCACGCGCTGCCAGCTCGCCGCGAACAGCACTTGCGAATTCGACGGATCCATCGCGACATCGATGAAGCCGGCTTGCGGCGAAATGAACTTGATCAACTGCCAGGTCTTCCCGCCGTCGGTCGTCTTGTACAATCCGCGCTCGGAGTTCGCCGACCACGCCTGGCCGAGGGCCGCGACGTAGACGGTGTTCGGATCTTTCGGATCGACGACGATGCGACCGATCGCGCCGGTCTTCTCGAGCCCTACGCGCGTCCACGTCAGCCCGCCGTCGGTCGATTTGAAGATCCCGCATCCCGGCGAAATCGTATTGCGCGAATCTTCTTCGCCCGTGCCGGCCCACAGCTGCATCGTGTCGGACGGCGCGATCGCCAGCTCACCC
>DATGEQ010000051.1:0-13593 GCA_035309945.1 Gemmatimonadales bacterium
TCGTCAGCAGATCGAGCAGCGCCTGGGTGGGATGCTCGTGCTTGCCGTCGCCGGCGTTGATGACGTTCGACGCGATGCGGTTGCCGAGAAACTCGGCGGCGCCCGACGAGCCGTGACGAATCACCACCATGTCGATGCGCATCGCCTCGAGGTTCCTGGCCGTGTCGACCAGCGTTTCGCCCTTCGAAACCGACGAGCCGGTCGCCGCCACGTTGACCGTATCCGCCGAGAGCCGCTTCTCGGCGAATTCGAACGAGATGCGCGTCCGCGTGGAGGCTTCGAAAAAGAGATTGACGATGGTCTTGCCGCGCAGGGCCGGCACTTTCTTGATCGGCCGCTCCGACACCTCCTTGAACGGCTCGGCGGTGTCGAGCATCAGCCGGATCTGCTCGGGCGTCATGTGCTCGAGGCCGGTCAGATCCTTGCCGAGGATCGAGTTCGCGCTCATCGAATCACGTCTACCTGATCGCGACCGTCCAGCTCCTCCACCTGCACGTCGACGCGATCGCCCAAACTCGTTTTCACGGCCTTTCCCACGATATCCGCTTGTATGGGCAGTTCTCGTCCGCCCCGATCGATCAGGACGCACAGCGAAATCCGCTTGGGACGGCCGAAGTCGGCCAGCTCGTCGAGCGCGGCGCGGACGGTCCGCCCGGTGTACAGGACGTCGTCCACGATCACCACGTGCGTGTCCGAGAGATCTCCGGGGATGTGGGTTTCGCCGATCACGGGCGTGGGGCCGACCGTTTCGAGATCGTCGCGGTAGAGGGTAATGTCGAGCGACCCGCAGCGGATCCGCGCGGAGCCGTCTTCCTCCTGTTCGATGAGCTTGGCGATCCGCTGGGCGAGCTCGACGCCGCGGCGTTGAATCCCGATGAGGACCAGGTTCTCGGTACCCGCCAGCTCCACGATCTCCACTGCCATACGCTGCAACGCCCGCGACATCGCGCGGGCGTCGAGAAGAATCGTGCGGTCTTCCGCTTTTGGCCGAGGCATCCCGGGACTGAAAGCTAGCTCTCAGTAGACGGGGGTCAAAGGGGGCTTTCCCGCCAGCACACATTGGACGTTCGCGAGGGCAATCGTGGCCATCTTGCGACGCGTCTCTTCGGTGGCGCTGCCGATGTGCGGCAACAGCACCGTGCGCGGCGCCGCGAACAAGCGGGGATGGATGTGCGGCTCGTCGGTGTAGACGTCGAGCCCGGCGGCGCCAATGTGCCCCAGCTCGAGCGCCATGGCCAGCGCTTCTTCGCGAATGACGTCGCCCCGTGACGTGTTGATGAGAATCGCGCCGCGCTTCATCCGCGAGAGCGTTTCGCTGTTGATCATGCCTTTCGTCTCCGGGGTCGCAGGCACGTGCAGACTCACGATGTCGCTCGCCGACAGCAGCTCCATCGTGTCGACGCGTCTCGCGCCGGTCTCTCGCTCGAAATCGGGCTTGGCGGTGCGCGCCGCGTAGAGCACGCGCAGGCCAAATGGCGGCGCGCGGTGCCCAACCGCCTGGCCGATGCGTCCTGCACCGAAAAGCCCGAGCACTCGGCCCCGCAGGTCGAGGCCCAGCAGCTGCTCGGGCTCCCATCCCGTCCAGCGACCGCTGCGCACGAGATCGATCCCCTCGAGCAGCCGCCGCGCGGTCGCAAGAATCAGGGCCCAGGTGAGATCGGCTGTAGCGTCGGTCAATACGCCCGGCGTGTTCGTGACCAGGACCCTTCGCATCTCCGCGGCGACGAGATCCACGTTGTTGTAACCCACCGCGCAGTTTGCGACGATCCGGAGCTTCGGGAGATTCTTGAATTCCGTCCCGCCCATCCAACGGGTCAGCAGCGGGATGATGGCGACCCATTCGCCTTTCGGCGTGGGCTGGTCGCCGGTAAGCCAGGTGATGTCGAGATCGACGAGCTGCGTCGGCTCGAGCAGGTTCTTGAGCTCGGCCGCGATCAAGACCGGGTAGGGAGGCGCCAAGTCTATTGCATGGGAGTCTGTTGCATCAATACCGCTTCCCACCGCCCTTCACGCCTCACGAACACGCGCGTATACCGAACCTTCCCGGTGAAGGGAAAGCCACGAAACGTTCCGGCGTTTTCCGAGATTCCCGTGAGCACGGCGACGTCACCATAGATCCGAACGGCGAGACTGTCCTGCTTGATGAACGTGAGGTGCAGCTCTCCGCTCGCGATGTCCCGAATGTTGTCCGCCCGCGTACGTATCGTCCCCAATCGCGAAATTTCGATGAAGTCAGGAGCGAGCATGCGCGACAAGGCAACCGTGTCGGCGGCGAGCAGCGCAATGCGACGACTCGCTTCGACCGCGCGGACGGAATCTTCCGCTTGCGCAGTCGCGTGGGAAACAGCGGCGAGCAGTAGCGCGACAACGAGTCCAATCAGCTTCATGAGCGTTCTCCGATCGTCAGATCTCTTGGCCCGACGTACTCCGATTGCGGCCGAATCAAGTGATCCTCGGCATGTTGCTCGATCACGTGCGCGCACCAGCCGGCGACGCGACCGCACGCGAACGTGGCTACGAACGATCGCGGCTCGAGCCCCAGGCCCTGGAGCACGAGCGCGGTGAAGAATTCGACGTTGGTCCGCACGTTGCGCCCGGGCTTTACCTCGTCGAGCACCCTGAGCGCCGTCTGCTCGACGTTGCGCGCGAGATCGAACAGCTTGCGGTTCTCGAGCGCCGCTCCCGTCGAGCTGAGCTCATCGGCAACCTGGCTCAACACGGCGGCGCGCGGATCGCGGACCTTGTAGACGCGGTGCCCAAATCCCATGATCCGCCGCCCCGCCGCGAGCTCGTTGCGTAGCCACCCGTCGGCCCGATCGGCCGATCTGATGTCCTTGAGCATGTCGAGCACGGGCCCGGGCGCGCCGCCGTGCAGCGGCCCCTTTAACGCGCCGATCGCGCCCGTCACGGCGCTCACCATGTCGGAGCGCGTGCTCGCAATCACGCGCGCTGCGAACGTGGACGCGTTCATGCCGTGATCGATGACTGCGACCCAATAGGTGTCGATCGCGCGCGCCGCGACGGGATCCGGCTCCTTGCCGTGGACCATGTAGAGGAAATTGGCCGCCAGGTGCAGATCGGCGCGGGGCGTGATCGGCTGCTTGCCGGCGCTGAGTCGAGCGTGGGCCGCGACAATGGTGGGAAACCGCGCGGTGAGCAGCTTCGCCGCTTCCAGATCGGCCGTGGCGGTGATGTCGTCCGGTCGCGCCAGCTCGAGCGAGAGCGTGGCGCACGCCATCCGCAGCGCGTCGATCGGCGGCGCCTGCGCCGCCGATCGCACGAGACGCATCGTCTCATCCGGCAAGAACCTGAGCCCCGCCATCTCGCGACGCAGCGCGGCCAGCTCGCTCGGCTGCGGCAACGCGCCGCGCCACAGCAGGTGCGCCGCTTCCTCGAAGCCGACACGGCCCGCCAGCTCGCCCAGCTCATAGCCCCCGATGATGAGCCGGCCAGCCTGTCCGTCGACGTGGCTCAGGCGGGTCCGGGCGGCGACGACGCCGTCGAGGCCGCGCGGCTTTACCGGCGCGTCGATGTGAATTCCTTCACCAGTTGGTAGATGTATTCGGCGCCGTCGTAATAATTCTGCACGCCAATCCGTTCGTCGCGCCCGTGCGCGCGAATATCATTGACGTCGATGAAGACGCCGGAGACGCCGTACACCGGAATGCCGGCGTTGCGAAAATAGAGCCCGTCGGTCGCGCCCGTCTCCATGACCGGCACGACTGGAATGTTCCACAGGCGCTTCGTCACTCGCTCGATGGGATCCATGACCGCCGGCGTGAGCGCCGACGGCGGACTCGGCGTGGCCGGCGTAACGACGCTCATATGCACCGCCGTGTCGGCCGCGATGCGCGCCAACGTCCCCTGCACCTCCTCGGCAGGTGTTCCGGGCAACATCCGGCAATTGATCGTTGCGGTCGCCGTTTGCGGCAGCGCGTTCTCGGCGTGACCGCCCGAGAGCTCGGTCGCCACGCATGTCGTGCGAAGCTGCGCGTTGTACAGGGGGCTCAGATCCGACAGCCGGCGCTCGGCCGCTGAGTCGGGCACGGGGCGCGCGACGGCGGCCATGTCGGCGGCGAGCGCGCCCTGCTGCAAGCCGGAGAGGCGTTGGAAGAACGAGCGCGTGATGTCGTTGAGCTGCGCCGGAAACTCGTAAGCGCTCAACCGCTCGAGCGCCGCGGCGAGCCGATAAATCGCGTTGTCCTTGCGCGGCAGCGAGCTGTGCCCGCCCGCGTTGTGGACCTCGTACTTGAACGTAACGTAGACCTTTTCGCTCGCCTGCACGGGCCGCATGAGCCGCGTGCCGTTCAAGATCACCGGATCACCGGCATCCATGTTCAGCACGTACGCGGCATCGACCAGGTCGTGATGATTCTTGAGCAGCCATTCGACGCCGTTATAGTCGCTCCCGCCTTCTTCACCCGTGGTCAGGGCAAGAATCAGGTCGCGATTGGGCCGGTACCCCTCCTGCTTGAGTCGCACCAGCGTCGCGACGAGAATCGCCGCGCCATCCTTGATGTCCTGCGTGCCGCGACCGTAGAAGTAGCCGTCCTGCTCGACGAACTTGAACGGATCCATCGACCAGTCTTCGCGCTTCGCTTCGACGACATCGAGATGCGCGAGTAACAGGATCGGTTTTTCCCGTGCGGTGCCACGATACCGCGCCACCAAATTGTCGTTCTTGGAGCCCTCGAGCCCGATCACCTGAACGTCGGCCGCGGGGAAGCCGGCGTCGAGCAGCCGCTTGGCCATCGCGTTCGCGGCGACGGTGGTGCTCCCGATCGATCCCGTCGTGTTGATGTTGATGAGCTGCTCGAAGATGTCGCGAGCGCGCTGGTCGTTCGCGGAGAGCGGGCGCGGCGACTGCGCGGTGAGCGCCGGAGCCGCGATGCAGGCCAGCATGAGCAGGCCGCGCGTCACGGTTCCGCTCGATTCCGCCAGGCGACGGTGAGCGCTTCCCGAACCGCCGCTTTGCTCGCGGTGCGGAGCAGCACGTGGGTGCTCCCCTTCTTGCCCCAGCCACCTGGCACCGGCTTGAACGTCTTTGGCTCCGTCCGCACGAACAACTCCTGTTGATCAGGGGTGAGCTGCACCATCGCGAATGCGCGACTCGGATGGCCGAGGGTCGCGAATATCTTGCCCGCCACGCGGAAATCGGGATGACCCATGTGCGCAGCTTCGGTTGCGGCGGGTAGACTCATGGCCATACGCCGAAATTCTTGCGACGTCACGCCAGGTCCCGTTAGAAAGACAGGTGAGAAGGTACGCTCAAACCGGTGTTGCTGCCCGCCAACGTTCTGAGAGGGGCGACGTTGCCGTTCGCGGCGCCGTCGTAGACGGTGATCCGGTACTGATTGCTGACGAGCGCGCTGCTCGCCACGTAGATCTTGCCCGCCCCATCGAGCGTGAGCCCGCGCGGCTGATCGAGGCCGGTGTTGCTTCCCGAAATCGTCGCACTCGGCGTCGCGTTTCCGGTTGCGCTCGCCGCGTAGATCGTGACGCTCGACGTCGCGGCACCGCTGCTCGTATTCGCAACGTAAATACGACTCGCCGGATCGAGCGCGATCCCGCTCGGCACATCGAGCCCCGTGCCGGGACCGGCCAGCGTATCGACCGGGCTGACGTTCCCGCTCGCGCCCGGCGCGAATACGGTGACGGTGTTGCCCACCCTATTCGCGACGTACAGCCGGCCACGCAGATCGAGCGCGATGCCGTCGGGCACGTCGAGCAGGGTGTTGCTGCCACTGATCACGGTCACGGGCGGAACATTGCCGTTTGCGCCGTTCGCGAACACGAGGATGCTGTTGGTGCCCTCGTTCGCGACATATAGGCGCCCCCGCTGATCGAGCGCGAGGCCTGTTGGATGCGACAGCAGGGTATTGGCGCCGCTGATGGCCGCCACGGGAGCCACGTCCCCAGCGGCGTTCGCCGCGAATACGAGGATACGCCAGGGATTCGCGCTGGTCGTGAGTACGATCCCGGTCGGATCGAGCACGATGCCTTCCGGCTGATCCAGCGTCGTATTGGTGCCGCTAATCGTCAGCCGCGACGCGGCATTGCCGGTGTCGGTTGTGGCATATGCGCTGATCGTGCTGCTGCCCGTGTTCGCCACGTAAAACAGCGTCGGCGAATTGTTCGGCGGGCCCGTGGTGCCGGACGAGCACGCGGCGACGAGAATGAGGGCGAGCAGAGTCGTGCGCATGACGAGTATTTACCCCCTGCCTCCACTTCGGCTCCTCATCGGGATTTGAGGTCGCGCAACTCGGCCTCCGCCACGATGAATCCAAACGCCGGCCATCCCCCCGAGGCGACGGCGCGCTCGAACCATTTGCGCGCCTGGGCCGTGTCGCCGCGGATCAGGTGCCAATCGCCAATGCCGTAGCTCAATGTCGCGATCTGGATGTCGCTCGTATCGGCCGGCGTGAACACCGAATCGGGCGATACCTGGCCCCGATAGAGGCGCAACCGCGACGCGTACGCGTTCCCGGCCGCCGGAACGTCGGGATGGCGATCGAGCAGTGCCTGCGCGTCCGCCCGCCGGCCGGCGCGTGACAGCGACATCCACAGCCAGTCGGTCGAGCCCGCGCGCTCGCCGGAATCGGGCGCCATCGGCAGCGCGCGCGTGAAGGCCCGGGCCGCTCCGGCGAAATCACGGCGCACAAATCGCACGATGCCGAGGTGATACCAGATGCCGTAGATGGTGCTGTCGAGCCGGGCGCCGCGCGTCAGATCGTCCATGGCGCGATCGAACTGCCGGGTCGAGAGATAACGGTGCCCGCGCCAGCGATAGAGCAGCGCATTGCTCGGCGCAATCTTGAGGCCGCGTGTGAACGTCTCGATCGCTTCGCGGTACTGCCGCGCACCCGACTGGGCGACGCCGAGCGCGATGATGCGATCGATGTTTTTGGGATCGGCTGCCAAGGCGCTCTCGGCGCGCGCGATCTCGCCTGTATCGCGCTGCGCCCGGTACTCGACGCCTGCGGGCGAACGATATTCGACCGGGAGCGTCGAGGCCTGCAGGAGACAGAGTGGCGCGACGAGACTGAGGATGATGGACACTGGCTACGACCCTCCGGCATAGCGTACCCTGCACGTCAGCGATGAGAGCTCCGCTTCGGAGCTCACACTGAGCATATATACGCCCGAATCCGTGAACACGCGCTCGGGTTGCGAGCCGGCGGATGCCGTGCCGGCAACGGTGTCGACCCCGAGCGCGAAGTGGGCAGTCCACCCAAATCCCGACCCCGGCGCCTGGCTTCGCCTCGGCACGAACGGTACGACCGTGAGCGCGCGACCCTTGGGCGTGAACACCGTGAGCTCGGCGCCGTGCGGCACCTGCATCCGCAGCGTGAGCTCCGTGCCCGCGTGCACCCGCTTGGGTGCACAGGTCAGCGCAGGTCGGGGATTTGGGAACGGCCACTGATCGGGCGCGAGGAGGTTGAACACGAGAAAACCGCCCGCGAGCATGGCCGGCACCACGAATCCGAATGCCCACAACGAGCCGTAGATGTGCACCGCCATATCGAGCGTCGTCTCCTGATCTTCACGCTCGGCCGCGACGCGACGGTTTTCGAGAAACCGCGTCGCCTCCCAGTAGAGCACGAACAGCAATAAAGGAATGACGAGCGCACCGACGTCGTCGCGGATGTCCGGATTGACGTAGGCGAGGAGAAACGCGGCGCACGCGAGATCGGAGACCACTTGACCGCCGGCGTACCACGCCCCGACCTGGCGCCGCAGGAGCAGGGCCACCATCGCTCCCGCCAGCAGCGTGCGCGCGCCGACGTACACCAGCGTGCTGTTCCATATTCCCATGGGGACGGACAGGGAGGGATTCGAACCCTCGAAGCCCTTGCGGGCTTACCGGTTTTCGAGACCGGCGGTTTCAACCGCTCACCCACCTGTCCGAACTACTCGACGTACAGACGCAGTAGACGCAGCAGAACTACTCAGACGGATAGGGTGGGATTCGAACCCACGAAACGGTTACCCGTTTACACGCTCTCCAGGCGTGTGCCTTCAGCCGCTCGGCCACCTATCCCGAGATGCTCGACGAAAAGCTAATTAGGCCGTGCGGAGCTTTCCACGGTCGACCTTCCCAAGGTGTGTGCGAGGTAGCGCATCGAGAAATCTCACCGTGCGAGGCGCCTTGTAGGGCTCCAGGCGTTCACGCGCGAAGGCCTGCAGCTCTTCCGCGAGCCCCGCGCGCGCTTCGGTGGCGACGACAAAGGCGTGCGGCTTCGTGAGACCGCTGGCATCCTCGATGCCGACCACCGCGACTTCCTTGACGAGCGGATGCTGCAGCAGACAGCCTTCGACCTCCTGCGGCGCGAGCCACTTCCCGCCAACCTTCAGCAGATCGTCCGCGCGGCCGCAGTAGGTGAAATACCCGTCCGCATCGCGACGGACCAAATCACCCGATACGTACCACTCGCCGCGAAACGCGGTCTTCGTTTTCTCCATCTGCTGCCAGTAGCCAATCGCGCGAGAGTCCCCGCGCACCCACAGCATCCCGACCTCGCCGTCCGGCAGGTCGTGCCCGAAATCGTCGCGGACGCGGACATCGAAGCCGGGGACCACCGTCCCAATGGTCCCTGGCTTCACTGCGCCGGGCTTGTTCGAGATGAAGATGTGCCACATCTCCGCGGTACCCAGGCCGTCGAGCAGCTCGACCCTGAACGTGCGCTTCCACTGCCCGTACAGCTCGACGGGCAGGGCCTCCCCGGCAGAGGTCGCGAGCCGGAGTGACGAAAGATCCTGCTGCGCGGCATCGGGATGGCTGACCATCTGATTGACCATCGTGGGCACGTTGACCAGGATGGTCGGGCGAAATTTCCGGATCTTGGCGAAGAGCGTCTCGGCCGTGCTCTTCTCCGGAAACAGGGTGGCGCGGGCGCCCACCGAAAACGGGAAGAACAGATTCGAGCCCGTCGCATAACCAAAGAACAGTTTCGGGACGGCGATCGTGACGTCGCGCTCCGTGAGCCCGAGGACGCCCTGGCCGTAGCACCGCGTGGTGTTCGCGAAGGCCCCATGCGTCTGGACGACCGCCTTGGGCTGCCCGGTCGTCCCGCCGGAGAACAGCCAGATCGCCGCGTCGTCGCGATGAGTTGGGAACGTGTCGAGCTCGGGAGAGGCACCCTCGATGGCACGAGTCGTCGATGGCTCACCGACGACGATGATCTCTTTCAGGGAACCCCCACCCGGTGTGCCGCGCCGCGCCGCCTGAAAGACCGGGGCGGCGTGCCGGTGGACCAGCGCCACCGCCGCGCGCGTATACGTGTAGAAGTACTCGATCGCCTCGACGGCGAGCTGCGGGTTGACCATCACCACCACCGCGCCAACTTTGAGTGTGCCGAACAGCGCCGCGACAAACTCCGGCCCGTCGGGGAGCGCGATAATCACGCGCTGTTCCGGTTCCACGCCCGCGCTCTTGAGCACATGACCGAATCGGTTCGCGAGCGCCTGCACGTCGCGATAGGTAAACGTGCCCTGGTCGGTGAGGAGCGCCGGCCGCTCTCCCCTGCCCTCGCGGACGCGCGCGTCGAGGAGCCAATCCGCGATGTTTAAGTGGTGCGGTAACTCGTTGCTCATATCCCCGTGGAGATATGATGCCGGTGCATGAGCTGGCGCAACTCACCTGGGAAGACGTCACGCAGCTCGAGCGCGCCCGCACCCTGGTCGTCCTCCCGGTCGGCGCCATCGAGGCTCATGGGCCGCACCTGCCGCTCGATACGGACGTCGTGATCGCGACAGCGATGGCGCGCGCCGGTGCGGAGCGGCTGGCGGCGCGCGGCAACATCGCGCTGATACTGCCTGCCTTCGTCTATACCGTTGCCGGCTTCGCGGCCGCCTTCCATGGAACGCTGTCCCTCTCCGCGGTCACCGTGACCGCCGTGCTCGTCGATCTCGCGCGCAGTCTGTCGCGGCAAGGGTTTCGGCTCCTGGCCATTGCCAACGCGCATCTCGATCCCGAGCACCTCACCGCACTGAGCGAGGCCGTGAAGCTCGCGCGTGTCGATCGCCTCCTGCCGATCATCGTGCCCGATCTGACCCGCAAACCGTGGGGCTCGCGCCTGGGCGCCGAATTCCGCAGCGGTGCCTGCCATGCCGGCCAATTCGAAAGCTCGATCCTTCTCAGCGAACGCCCCGAGACTGTCCGCGACTCGGTGCGTCGCGCGCTCCCGCCCAACCCGCGTTCACTCTCGGAGGCGATTCATCAGGGCAAGCGAACGTTCGCGGAAGCGGGAGGCCCGCGCGCCTACTTCGGCGATCCCGCCGCCGCCACAGCCGCCGAGGGCGCACATTTGGTCGACACGCTGGGCGGGATACTGGAGGAAGCCGTGCTCACCGAGATCGGCGCATGAGATTCGCCGGCACGGTGGCCGTGGTGACGGGCGGCGGCCAGGGGATCGGCGCCGCGACGGCCCACGCGCTGGCCGCGGAAGGCGCGGCCATCGTCGTCACGGCGCGCCGCACCGATCGCATCGAGCAGGTCGCCAGCGAGATCCGCGGCGCGGGCGGAAAGGCATGGGCAGTGCAGTGTGACGTGACCGAGCCGGCGAGCGTCGCCGACCTCGCCAAGACCGCCACGCGGCACGCGGGCGCGGTGGACATCGTGATCAACAACGCGGGCGTCGCCTACAGCGCGCCGCTCGTCAAGACGTCGCTCGAAGACTGGAATCGCGTGCTCGCGGTGAATGCGACGGGTACGTTTCTGTGCACGCGTGCATTCCTCAGCGGGATGGTCGAGCGCAAGCGCGGGGCGATCGTCAACGTCGCATCCGTTGCGGGCCTGACGGGCGGTCGTTACATCGCGGCATATGCCGCCGCCAAGCATGCGGTGATCGGCTTGACCGAGAGCGTTGCCGCCGAGCTCGACGGAACGGGCGTCACCTGCAATGCGGTGTGCCCGGGGTTCGTCGACACGGAGATGACGCAGGAGTCGGTCGATCGCGTCGTCACGAAGACCGGCAAAGATGCCGCGGCCGCGCTGGCCGCGCTGCTGGCGTCGGCGGGACAGCGGCGCTTGATCACGCCCGACGAAGTCGCCCACGCGGTGCTGGCGCTCGCAGACCTCAACGGCGCGCGGCCCAACGGCTGCGCCGTCACGATCGCGGGATAGGGAGACCATGGCATTCGAGATCATCAACCCCCAAACCTTCGGCGGGCGGCCGAGCGGCTGGAATCACGGGATGCTGGCGGACAAGGGCGGCCGCATCCTGTTCGTCGCCGGGCAGATCGTGCCGGTTGGGGATTTCGTGTCGCAGTGGGACGGCGCGCTGGGGCGCGTCCTCGAAGTCGTGCGCACCGCCGGCGGCAAGCCCGAAAACGTCGGGCGCTTGGTCGTCTACATCACCGATCGCCCGGCCTATCTCGCGAGCCTCACCCCGCTCGGCGAGGTTCACCGGAAGCACATGGGCCGTCATTATCCCGCGATGGCCGTGGTCGAGGTCAAATCGTTGGTGGACTCGCAAGCCTTGGTGGAGATCGAAGCCGTGGCGGTGCTATGAGCGTTCAGCCCTCTGCGTTCAGCTATCAGCTCGATACCGCGACCTCCGTTGCGACGATCACGCTGAACCGGCCGGAACGGCTCAACGCGTTGACGTTCGAAATGTACACGCAGCTCAGGGACACATTCCGCGCGCTCGATACAGCGTCCGGCGTGCGCGCCGTCGTGATCACCGGTGCGGGTCGGGCCTTTTGCTCCGGCGGCGACGTCGAGGACATCATCGGTGCGCTGCTGGGCCGCGACCTCGATGCGTTACGAGAATTCACGCGCCTCACCTGCGACTTGATCCTCGCGATGCGGCGCTGCCGCCGTCCGATTGTCGCCGCGCTCAACGGCACGGTGGCGGGTGCCGGCGCCGTGATCGCGGCGGCGTCCGACATTCGGATCGCGGCCGAATCGGCCAAGATCGCGTTCCTGTTCACCAAGGTCGGACTGTCGGGCGCCGACATGGGCGCCGCCTGGTTGCTGCCGCGCATCGTCGGATACGGTCACGCGACCGAGATGCTGCTCACCGGCGACTTCATCACCGCGCAACGGGCGCAAGAGATCGGCTTGTACAGTCGGGTCGTGCCGCAGGCCAACGTCTTGGCGGAGGCGCAAGCGCTCGCCCAAAAGCTGGCGCGCGGACCGGCGGCCGCTCTTGGCGTCACCAAGCAGGCGCTCGAGGCTGAGGCCGCGCTCGATTTCGACGCCGCGCTCGCCTATGAGGCGGAGGTCCAGGCGCAGCTCATGCTGGGACCGAATTTCCGCGAGGCGCACGAGGCGTTCCGCGCCAAGCGCGATCCGCAATTTCGCTGATGGTCGACACCGGGCCGGTACGCGCGTTTCTCGACGACCGCCATGTGTCACTCGCCGGGCGCGTGGATGATTTTGCCGCGCGTGTGCTTGCCCCGCTCGCCGAGCCCACCGACGACGCCGCGGCCCGCCGACAGGCACGCGATCTGCTTGGCAAGATCGGCGCAGCGGGTTGGCTCGAACCGATTCGCGATCAGGATTGGCGTGGCTGCTGCATCGTGCGCGAAGCGCTGGCGGCCGCATCGCCGCTCGCGGACGCCGTGTTCGCGCTGCAGGCGCTCGGCGTGGTTCCGATGCTGTTGTCCGCAAACACCGCGATGCCGGCACGCTGGCTGGAGCCGGCGATACAGGGTCGCGCGATGGCGTCGTTCGCGATGACCGAGCCCGACGCCGGTTCCGACGTCGCGTCGCTCGCCGCGACTGCCGAGGCCGACGGCGACGGATATGTGATCTCGGGAACCAAGACGTTCATCTCCAACGCGGGTCTGGCCGATTTCTACGCCGTGTTCGCCACGACCGATCGGAGCAAGCAGGACAAGGGCATCGGCTGTTTCATAGTCTCAGCCGATACGCCGGGCCTGCGCTTCGTCCGGCCGCTGGTCCTTTCGGCGCCGCACCCGCTTGGCGAGCTGGCGTTTCAGAAAGCGCGCGTGCCTCGCGAATGCCGATTGGATGGAGGCGCACCGGGCGAGGGGTTCAAACTGGGTCTCGCGACGCTCGATCGCCTGCGCTGCACCGTCGGCGCGGCGGCATGCGGGATGGCGGCACGCGCCCTATCGGAGGCGCTGGCGCATGCGAAATCGCGCCGCCAGTTCGGAAAGCCGCTCAGCGATTTTCAGCTGATCCAGGAAAAACTCGCGCGCATGGCGACCGATTTGACCGCGGCCCGGCTGCTGGTCTATCGCGCCGCGTGGGAAAAGGACCGCGGCGCCGCGCGCGTCACGCTCGAGGCGGCGATGGCCAAGGCGTTCGCCACCGAAGCTGCGCAGCGCATCGTCGACGATGCCGTCCAGATCCTCGGCGGCCGAGGCGTGCTTGCCGACAGTCCGGTCGACCGCCTCTATCGTTCGATCAGGGCGTTACGCATTTACGAAGGGACGACGGAGATTCAGCACCTCATCATCGCGGGGCAGCTCGTCAAGTGAGAATCGTGATCGTCGGTGGCGGGCCGGGGGCGCTCTACTTCGGCGTGTTGATGAAGCGCGCCTATGCCGGGCACGAAATCACGATTTTGGAGCGGCATCGCCTGGACGATACCTACGGATTCGGGGTCGTCTTTTCCGATG
>DATGEQ010000052.1:0-3197 GCA_035309945.1 Gemmatimonadales bacterium
CGTCGGTGTGTAGGCGTGGCGCGCCACGTCGAATGCGAGATTGCGGTAGTGCCGCGCCTCGGTGAGCGCCTCGTGATCGAGCTGCAGAAATCGCGAGAGGAGATAGACCTCCGCCGCGAGATACACCGCCCCGCGATCCTGATGGCCCATCAGCTGGCCGCTGCCGGGGAGCAGCAACGACGCGAGTGGGCGGACGAAGATGTTGGGCTGCTGTTGCGCGACGGCTGCGGGCGCGGCGACGATGACGCACGCCGCCAGGCACAGCGCCCGCATTTAAAAGGTCACCCGGAACGAGAAGAAGGTCGGACTCTCGACCTGCAGATCGGAGCCGGTGAGAAAGGCGCGCGCGAGATCGATTCCCAGCGAGCCGGTCTCCACGCCGAGCCCGACGCTCGGTCCGCTCAAGCCATCCTGCACGAACGCATAGCCGGCGCGCACGCGCACCAGCCGCTGGTATCCGATATCGAGACCGAGGCGCGTCTCCGGCTGCCCGACCTGTCCCCAGGGGCTGTCGATGTCGGCGGCGAGCTTCACGTCGAACGCTTGATCGAGTCCCCCGGCATGTCCGGCCGAATCCAAGGACGGCGGCCGCAGGCGCAAATCGTACAACGCGCCGATCGCCAGGCGGGTAGGCAGCGGGTCGGCCTGCGCCTGATTCTGCACCTGCAGTCGAAAGCCGACGTTACGCAGCGCGATCCCGATGCGCAGCGGGCCGCCGGGCCCCGAGCCGATCGTGAACTGCCCGCCGAAGTCCAGGGCATGCGTGGCTCCCATGCCGGAGGGAAAGTCGCGGCAGTCGCCGCTGCAGTCGACGCGGAACTGGACGAGCTTGTAGCTCATGCCGAACGTGAACGAGCTGGTCAGGTTCGTCGCATACGACGCGAGAAACTCGAAGTTGCGCGGCGCGATCCGGGCGATCGTGTTGCCGTTGACGTCGGTGCGATCGAGATCGCCGTAATCGACCAGGTAGATCGCGCCGCCGAAGACGCCGATGCCGCGGGAGGGAAAGTACGCGCCCAGCACGTTGCCCTTGCCGGCCACGAGCGTGGAGCTGTGCAGCGCGAACTCGTCCTCCGACAGCGTGGCGAGACCCGCCGGATTCCAGAACGCCGCTTCGCCGCGCCCCGCCGCCGCCGTTGCGGTCTGTCCCATCCCGACGGCCTGCGCACCGACGGGAAAGACCAGAAACAGTGCACCGGCGTTGAGGGGCTGCGCTTGGGCGGAAAGCTGGACGGCTGGAATGTTGGACAGAACGATCATTCCAGCCGTCCAACCTTCCAGTATCCTCCTAGAAAGGTTTCGCCTCATCGATCAACATGATGGGGATGTCATCTTCGACCGTGTAAATCAGCCGGCAATGATTGCAGATGAGAGCTTCGGGCGCTGGACTCAATCGATGCTCCAGGGATCCCTTGCATCTTGGGCAGACGAGGATCTCGAGGAGATCGGGAGCGAGGCTCATGAGGTCGCGTATCCCAGTCGCTTCAGCGCTGGCTCGTTGCGGCGCCACTTCGGCAGCACCTTCACACGCAAGTCGAGAAAGACGCGCTGTCCCAGGAGCGCCTCGATCTTGGCGCGCGCGGCGGCGCCGAGGGCCTTGATGGTGCGGCCGCCCTCGCCGATGACGATGCCCTTCTGGCTGTCGCGCTCGACGTACAACACGGCCCGAATATATACCGGCTCGGCGCCCTCCCGGAACTCATCGATCTCCGCCGCAACGCTGTACGGCAGCTCCTCGTGCAGCTGCTCGAAGGCCGCTTCGCGAATGAATTCCGCCGCGAAGAACCGCATTGGCTGGGTCGCCAGTTCGTCGGGATCATAATGAAAGGGACTTTCCGGCAGGCGGTCGTGTAACGTGGCGAGTAGCGCGTCGAGGCCAGTACCGGTTACCGCCGATACCGCGACCTCCGCCGGGCCGAGGGGCGGATGGGCCGCGGGGTTTGCGGCATCAGCTTTCGTATACACCGTGATGAGCGGCGCCCGAGGCTCGCGCGCAAGCTTCGCGACCTCGCGCAATGGGAGCGCAGGGTATTCGGTGAGCGGGTGCAGGTACGCGATGATCTCCGCCTCATCGATTGCGCGCAGCGCGGCGGCGCGCATCGCCTCGTGCAGCCGGTACTCCGGCTCGAGCAGTCCGGGCGAGTCCGTGAAGATGTATTGCGTGTCGGCTTTCGTCAGCAGGCCAACCACGGGCTGACGCGTAGATTGCGGCTTCGGCGACACGATGGCCAGATGCTCGCCTACGAGCGCGTTGAGAAGGGTCGATTTGCCGACGTTGGGTCGCCCAGCGAGAACGATTGTGCCGCAGCGCGTCATGATTCAAACTACGGGGTAAGAGGAAAAGACATCAGGGGAGGTTTCCAATGCCGTCTCGGATCCTCGTCGTGGGTCTCACCATTGCGCTCGCCGCGTGCGCGCACCGCTCGAGTTCCAGCACCGCAGCCGCACCCCCAGATCAAACGCGTTTCGGCCCCGCGGTCGATTTCGGCCCTGGAATTGTCGACGTCAGCTCGACGGACGTCGACCTGAGACTCGATGCGCCGGCGTATGTGATCGCGTTTCGGGTGACGGACGACCGGGGCATCCAGCTCGTCGCGCCGTTGTCCGGGAGCCCGCGGTCGAAAGCCGGCGTACAATACTTTCGTGGCAGCGATCGCGCGGAGATCAGCAACAGCGCGCAGCTGCCAATGGCCGTGAGCAGCCACCCCTGCACGCGGCGCCCCGACTCCCGCGAGTCGTGCGCCGGCCTGGCCGCGCCGCGCTACGCGATCACGCAACTCAAGCAGGGCGCTCCGCCGGAAGCCACTGGGTACTGGCTGCTCATCGTATCGGACAAGCCGACGGCGCCGCACGACATCATGCGACAGCTCGAAATGATGCGTCTCCCCGACACCACCCTCGTCGATCTGGTGCGCGGTATTCCCGAGCCGCTGATCGCCTCGCGCACCGGCCGTTGGGCCGCCTATTATGCCGCGTTCACGATATCTCGCGATCAGTAACTGCACTGGAGGATTCAGCCGCGTGCGGTTGCTCATGCTGCTCGCGATGGTTGCGCCAGTGCCGGCCCTCGCGCAGATCGCTCAGAGCGTCAAGGGCGACGTCGAACATTTCGGTCCCGGCTTCACCGCGCTCTCGGAAGAACGGGTCGACTTCCGGCTGCTCCGTCCCGCGAATGTAGTGCTGTTCTGGGTGACACC
>DATGEQ010000053.1:0-35993 GCA_035309945.1 Gemmatimonadales bacterium
GCCCGCCGAGCGCAAGCGGCACAAGAAAAATCCGGAAGGCGAGATCGTGCTCGCCGCCGTGCGCGAGCGCTCGAGCGTGGCGATCAGCATCTCGGATGACGGCCGCGGTATCGATCGCCGCCGCATTCTCGACAAAGCGAAGCGCGAGGGGGTCGTGGGAGCCCACGTCGAATCCCTCTCGGACGATCAGCTGCTGCGCGTCCTCGCGCGGCCGGGGTTCACGACGGCCGAGGCGGTGACGAACGTCTCCGGTCGCGGTGTGGGCATCGATGTCGCCATGACGCGCATTCGCGCGCTCGGCGGCTCGATCGAGATTCGCACGGAGCCGGGGAAGGGCACCGCGTTCGTCCTGCGTCTGCCCGTGACGCTCGCGATCGTGCGCGCGTTGATCGCCGCGGTCGGGCAGGAGCGGTACGCGCTCCCGCTCACGTACGTCGCCGAGACCGTCGAGTTCGGCACGACCCCGCTGACCACGATGGAAGGGCGGGACGCGATCGTATTGCGCGATCGCGTCGTGCCGCTGGTCGACTTGCGCAAACTGCTCGGCACCAACGGCGGTGCCCCTGCGCCGCCGCGCCGCCCCGTGATCGTGCTCGAAATGGGAGAGCGGCGCGCCGGTATTGTCGTGGATGGCATGCTGAGCCAGCAGGAGATTGTAGTGAAGGGCTTCGACGCGCCGCAGGGAACGCTGCCGGTGTTCAGCGGCGCCACGATCATGGGCGATGGCGTGCCCGCGCTGATCCTGGACGCGGCGGGGCTCGTCTAACGGGAGCCGAGGGAGCGATCACATGGAAGATGTGAGAGAGCTAAAGGCGCTACAGCTCGACGCCCTCAGAGAAGTCGCCAACATCGGCGCGGGCCACGCGGCGACGGCGCTGTCGCAGCTCACGCACCGGCGCATCATGATCTCCGTCCCCGAGATCAACATCGCGCGTCTGGAAGAAGTCCCCGGGCTGATCGGCGACCCGCAGGAAGTCGTCGCGGCCGTGCTCATGCACATGCTCGGCGACCTCACGGGACGCACGTTGCTGCTGTTTCCCGAGCCGGTCGCGCGGCAGCTCTGCGACATGCTGCTCAAGCGCCCGCTCGGCACGACCAAGTCCTTCGACACGCTCGAGCAATCGTGCCTGAAAGAAGCCGGCAACATCCTGTCCGGTGCCTACATGAACGCGCTGTCGGAATTCATGGGCATGCTGCTCTTGCCGTCCGTTCCGAGTCTGGTGGTGGACCTCTCGGCTGCCGTGCTCACGACCACGTACCTCAATTTCGGGCACGATCGGGACTTCGTGTTTTGCGTCGAAACGGAGTTCAACATCGATGCCCGGGACGGGCTGCGCGGCCATTTCCTGCTCCTGCCCGATCTGGCGTCTCTCAAAGCCATTTTCGACGCCATTCGGCTGACTTGACGGTCTCGGAGCGCGATGTCGCGGTCCTGAGGTCCTTCGCCCGCCGGATCGATCCCTCCGATGCGGGCGCGCACAACAATCTCGGGGTTCTCTACTACCAAAAAGGCCTCGTCCCCGAGGCCATCGAGCAGTTCACGCGCGCGCTCGAGCTCGATCCGCGCATGCAGGTCGCGCAGCGCAATCTCGAGATCTCGTATCACAACACCGGTTACTACGACCGCCGCGTCGCCGAGCTGCAGGAGAAGCTGCGGCAGGCGCCCGATGAGCGCGACGCGCGCTGGGAGCTGGGCCGCACGTACGCGATCCTCGGCGCGTTCGAGGACGCGGTGGCCGAGTTCGAAGAGCTGCTTGCGCACAAGCCGAACGATGTGGGCGCGATCATTCAGCTCGGCCTCGCCGAAAAGGCGCGCGGGCGGCTCGAGGTCGCGACCGAGTGGTTCATGCGGGCCGCGGAAGCCGAGCCCGACTCGTCCGTCGTGCACTTCTATCTCGGCGAGGTCTACTACAACCGCGGGCTGAACGAGCCGGCGCTCGCGGCGCTCGAACGCTCGGTGACGCTCAATCCCGACAACGCGAACGCGCATTACCTGATGGCGTTCGTGCTCGGCGACATGGGGCGGCACCAGGATGCGCGCGCGGCGTCCAAGCGCGCGATCCAGCTGAATCCGCCGCTCGCGCGCGCGCAGACGAATCTCTCGCTGGAGCGCTACCGCGCCGAGCGCAAGTCGGCCGAGCAGCGGCTGCGCGAGCAACCCGCGCCCGAAGTCGCGGAAGGCAGCGAGCTCGCGCACTACAATCTCGGACTCGCGTTCCGGCAAAAGGGCTATTACACGGAAGCGCTGCGCGAATACCGCATGGCAATCGAGCGCGGCGAGGACCGCCGGCTCGTACGACAGGCGATGGCGGAAGTGTACCTCCTGAAGCGTGACTTTCCGGCGGCGCTCGAGCTGTACGAGTCGCTGATCCACAACGTCCCTGATTCGCCCAAGCTGTGGAACGAGCGCGGCGTGGTGCTGCATCAGGCCGGCCGCACGGCGGACGCCGTGGCGTCGTATCGCCAGGCGACGGAGGTGGACCCGCGCTACGCGCTCGCATGGAACAACGTCGGCGTAGTGCTCGCGCATCAGGGCGATACCGAAGGCGCGATCGAAGCGTTGCGGAAGGCGCTGCAGCTCGCGCCGCAGTTCACCGGGGCGCGTCTGAACCTGGCGCTGCTCTTGACGCATCTGCGTCGCTTTCAGCTGTCGCTCGAAGCCTATCGCCAGGTGCTCGCGGATCACCCCGCATCGGCCGCCGCATGGAACGGCGTCGGTCTCGTGTTGGTCGAGCTCAAGCGCTTTCCCGACGCGCGTAACGCGTTCGTGCGAGCGGTGGAGGCCGATCCGCAAAACGCCGGCGCGCACTACAATCTGAGCTTCACGCTGTCGAACCTCGGCGATTATGACGGCGCGTTGCGCGCGACCAAGCGCGCGCTCGAGCTCGATCCCTACTACGTGTCGCAGAAGTTCGCGCTCGCGATCGATCTGCAGTACGAAACCGTCGCGATCGGCATCGTGCCCGAGATCTCCGCGGACGTCGCGGCTGAAAACCTCGGCGGTGAGTTCGCGTTCGACCAGCGGCTGCTCGACAACATTTTCCAGGAGCTCGAGCCGGCACAGGCCGCGCCGCAGGCGCCGGCACCCGGGATCGCGAAGAAGCCGGAGGATCCGCTGGCGCTCGCGCGCGACTACGTCAGCAAGGGCATGATGGACCTCGCCGTGGCCGAGGCGATGCGCGCGGTGCAGCGCGGCGCCGATCGCGGCCAGGCTGCAACGTTGATCGGGGATACCTATGGCCGGCGGGGCCTGTACGGCGAAGCGCTGGAGCGCTACCGCGAGGCGCGCACGCTCGACGCCACGAACGCGGCGGCCGCACTCGGGGAAGTCAAGACGCTCCTCGCGCTGCACCGTGCCGCCGAAGCGCTCCCGCTCGCCGAGCAGCTCGCGGCGACGGCTTCGGAGGATGTCGAGGTGCTCGTCGCAACCGCCAAGGCGCGTGCCGCGACCGGCGACGCCGCCGGCGCGTTGACGGCGCTCCGGCAGGCGCAGACACGCGCGCCGGCCCGCGCGGATCTGCACAAGCTGCAGGGCGACATCGCTCTCAAGGTCGGCGATCGGCAGGGTGCGCGGGCCGCGTATCGGGCGTCGCTCGACCTGGACGAAGGATTCGTTCAAGTGTGGCTCGACCTGGGTCGGCTCCACGAGCAGGACGAAGAGTGGCCCGACGCGCAACGCGCGTACGAAGCGGCACTCGAAGCGCTGCCGACGTTTCACGAGGCGGCGCTCGCGCTCGCCGACTTGCTGCGCCGCTCGGGCAAGATCCAGTCGGCCATCGTACGCCTGGCCGACATGCTCGAGCAGGACCTCTACGACATGGATGCGCTGCTCTTGCTCGGCCGCGCGCTGATCGACGACAAACGGAACGAGGAGGCGCTCGAAGCGTTCCGGCGCGCGCTCAAGTTCGACCCCGAGCACACCGGCGCGCTGTTCTATCTCGGCGTCACGCTCGCCAAGCTGCAGCGCTACGCCGAGGCGGTGGCGGCGTGGGACCGCGTCACGCGGATCGATCCGGGCGGCCCGTTCGCGCAGCGCGCGAAGCAGCATGCCCGCACCGCCGTCGATTTGCAGCACATCTTCTCCGCGTCGGACGCGGCATAGCCCATGGCCATCGAAGGACCGCTTCGCGAGCTCGGCATCCACGACGTCTTCCAGCTCCTCGACCTGAGCCGGAAGACGGGCGCGCTCCGCGTCACGTCCGAGCTGCGGCACAACGAGGGCACGATCTACTTCGACTCCGGAGTCGTGGTGTCGGCGGAGATCCGCAGCAATCCGCATCCGCTGGGCGCCATGCTGCTCCGCACCGGCAAGATTGCGGAGGCCGACCTCGAGCGCGCCCGCGACATGCAGCAACGCCAGGGGGACAAACGCCGCCTCGGCGAGATCCTCGTGTCGCTCGGCGTGATCACGCAGCGCGAGGTCGAGCGGCAGGTGCGGTTTCAAATCGAAGAAGTCGTGTTCGAGGTGATGAGCTGGAACGAGGGCTACTTCTCGTTCGCGGAACAAACGGAGAGCAAGGTCCCCACCGAGCTCACCGTCCGGATCCCCGTCGAGGCGCTGCTGATGGAAGGCGCGCGCCGCATCGACGAATGGTCGCGAATCGAGAATCGCATTTCGCACGTTGGCGTCGTGCCGTCGCTCGCGCCGCCGCCCGAGGGCGGGGGTGGTGAGCTCGACCTGCTGCCTCCGGAGTGGGAAGTGCTGGCACTCATCGACGGCGAGCGGTCGGTGCGCGCGCTCGCGACGGAGCTCGGCCGATCGGATTTCGAAGTCGCCAAGACGTTGTTCGGCCTCGAGAGTGCGGGCGTCATCATGCTGGTGGACCCCGGCAGCGCGCGCCGCGGCCGCCCCAGTGCAGCGGGCGATCTGACCGAGCTCGTCGCGAAGGCCGAGCGCGCCCTGCAGGCGAAGGACCTCGACGCCGCCCGCGCAGCTGCCGAGCAGGCCGGGAGCATGCAACCGCACGACGCGACGATCCACTTGCTGCTGGGCCGCATTCACCTTGCCCAGGGGCACGGCTCGGCCGCAGCCGAAGAGCTGCGGCGCGCGCTGCGGCTCGACCCGCTGCTCGCGGCCGCGCATCGGCAGCTGGGGTTCGCGTTGGTCTCCATGGGCCGGTTCGGGGAAGCGGTCGCCAGTTGGGACGATTGGGAACGGCTGGCCCGGACGCCGGAAGAGGAAGCGCAGCGGTCCGAGGTGCAGCGCGCGCGTGAGGCCGCGCGGGTGTTCAGTCATGGCTGACGACATTCGTGAGCTCTCGGCGCAGCTCGCGCAGGATCCGCAGAGCCTCGTGTTTCTGCGGCTCGGCGAAGCGCTGCGGCGCAAAGGGCAGCTCGACGCCGCCATGCGGGTCGCGGTGAACGGCCTGGAGCGTCACCCGCATCTCGCCGACGCGCACGATTTGTACGCCCGCATTCTCACCGACAAGCACGATTACGAGCGCGCGTTCGACGAATGGGACATGGCGGTGCGCATCGCGCCGCATCACACAGGCGCGCTGAAGGGGCTCGCTTTCCTCTATTTCAAAGTGGGCGACGTCGAGCAAGCGGAAGCGCATCTCGCGGCGGCGAAGAAGGTCGAACCTGATGACCCCAGCATCGACCAGGCATTTGAAATGATTCGGGGTGGTGGCAGCGCCGCGTCGTCCTCCGCCGCCGTCTCGCCGCCGCCGCAGTCGGCAGGCCTCGATGAAGCACGAGTCTTCGCAGGCTTGGAGGGCGCTAATGAAGGCCTGCTGCTCATCGATGGCTCCGGGCGCGTGCTCGGCGGCGCATTGCGCGATCGCGGTGGTGCCGACGTCACCGACAGCGTCGCCGCCTACCTCGCCGGCGTTTCCCAGGAAGCCGCCCGTACCGCCAAACTGCTCGGCCTCGGCGCGTGGAACGGCCTCTCAGCTGAAGGGCAGCACGGCAACGTCCACCTCGCGCATCCGACGCCCGAAGCCCTGCTGCTCGTCGTCCGCGAGCGCGGCATGCCGCTCGGCCGGCTCGCGATTCTGGCCGAACGCGTCAACGGCATGGCCCGTCGCTGGCTGGAGAAGCAGTGAGCAAGGCGCTCGATATGATCACCCGCGTGCGCGGCGTGCGTGGCGCGATGCTCGTGACGGCCGACGATGGCCTCGTCGTGGCCGAGCAGCTCATGGAGGGGATCAAGGGCGGCGCCGTCGCCGCGCTGGCGGCAAGTCTCGCCGGTCGTCTGCGACGCGCGATGGAAGCGGCGGGCACCGGGGGCAGCGTGTTCTGGCACCTCCAGGCGGAGCAAGGCGCGCTGCTGGTCGTGCCGGCGGGGAACGTACCCGCGAATGGCGCAGCGGGCGGGATACTCGTGGTTGCCGTCGCCGAGCCTGACGTGAACATCGGACTCGTACGGCTCGAGCTGCTGCGCGCGGCGGAGGCGGCGGTATGAGCTCACAGACGCGCGCGGTCGAGAACTGGACGCTCCAGCCGCTGACCGACTTCGTTCGCGAGGCGTCGGTGCGCCTCGTGCTGGTGCTGACGCCGTCGGGCCAGGTCCTTGCGCAGTCGGGGTTCTCGCGAGCCGTCGACGTGATGTCGGCGGCTGCGCTCGCGGCGGCCATTGTGGCTTCGACGGGTGAGCTGGCCCGCCAGCTCCGTCAACAGCCGTTTGGGGCGCTCAGCCATCAGGGTCCCAAGACGGGATTCTTCCTCGCCACCTTCGCGACCGACCGTGGTACGCTCTGCGTCCTCGCCGTCTACGATCTGGATGTTTCATCGCTCGGCCTGGTTCAATTATTCTATGAGCAACTTGCGGCAGACTTGAAGGCGGCGAGTCCCAAGGGTGCAGTGCCGAAGCAGGTGCTCGCCGCGGACTTCGAGCGCGAGCTGACGGACAGCCTCAACACGCTGTTTGGGAGATAGCCCGTGTCCCTGGTCAACTTCACGACCCGCGAGATCACGTGCAAAATCGTCTACTATGGACCGGGCCGGTCCGGCAAGACGACGAATCTCCATTACGTGTACGGCAGGGTGCCCGAAACGCGGCGCGGCCGGATGGTATCGCTTGCCACGCAAACCGACCGCACGCTGTTCTTCGACTTCCTGCCGATCGACCTCGGCCAAATCTCCGGATTCTCGACGCGCTTCCAGCTGTACACGGTCCCGGGACAGGTCTATTACGACGCGACGCGGCGACTCGTGTTGCAGGGTGCCGACGGCGTCGTCTTCGTCGGCGACAGCCAGGCGCGGCAGCTCGATGAGAACATCGAAAGCCTGCAGAACCTGCAGAGCAACCTGCTGGAGCACGGAGTGGACGTGCGGACGATGCCGCTGGTGATGCAATACAACAAGCAGGACCTTCCGGCCGAGCTGATCCTGACACCGGCCGAGCTGGATGATGCGCTCAACTTCCGCAGCGTGCCGAGCTTTCCGGCGGACGCGCTGCACGGCAGAGGGGTGTTCGAGACGTTGAAAGGGATATCGGAGTTAGTCCTGAAAAGGCTCGCGACGGGGAGTCCGGCGTCGTGACGACCGCGCTCAACCCTCGCTTCACCTTCGAGACGTTCGTCGTGGGCGCCGCCAATCGGCTGGCCGTGACCGCGGGCCGGACCGTGGCCGAGAATCCCGGATCCGCCTACAACCCGCTCTTCATCTATAGTGGCTCGGGGTTGGGCAAGACGCACGTGCTCATGGCGATTGGGCACGCGGCCAAGGTGCTCGCGGCGCAGCTGAACATCGAATACCTGACGCTCGACGAGTATGTCGAGGCATTCCACGCGGCCATCGCTGCCGGGCAAGGCGATGCCTTCCGCCGCCGGTTTCAGAACGTCGATGTCCTGCTGGTGGATGACGTTCAGTTCCTGACGAATCGCAAGGAGATGCAGGCGGAGCTGCTGCGGCTGACCGAGGCGCTGCAACAGTCGGGGCATCAGATCGTGCTCGCGAGCGACCGGCCCCCGGCCGAGATCGCCGATCTGGACGAGCGTCTGATCTCGCGTTTTTCCGGCGGCCTGGTCGTCGACATCGGCGTGCCCGATTACGAGACCCGCGTCGCGATTCTGCGCCGCAAAGCGGAGGAGCGTGGCTCCTCCTTCCAGCCCGGTGTGCTGGAGACGGTCGCCAAGACCGAATACCCGAACGTCCGCGAGCTGATGGGCGGTCTCAATCGCCTGATCGCCTTCCAGGCGGTGAGCGACATGCCCATCAATGAGGAGGCAGTGCGGAAAGTCCTCGGAATGCCGTCCGCCGCTTCACCGGCTGCCGTTTCATCTACCGCCGCCTCACCGACCGCCGCTTCTGCTGACGAGTTCTCCCAGTTTCTCAGCGATGTAACGGTGACCGTGGGGAAGGCAGTGGAGGCGTGGCGCGCGCGCGTCGCTGAAGCCGTGATGCGCTGGGAAGGGGAGGGTTACCGGACGGGCCGCCTCTCGAAGCTGCTCGATCAAGAGACGCCGGCGGCGGTCGACGAAGCTATCACCGCCTACGTGCAGGATGTCGAGAAGCTCAAGAGCCTCGAAGCCGAGGTCGCCGTGCTCGACCCGCAGGCGGCGGGCGACAAGGTATTTCGTGATCCGGACCGCGTCGCCGAGGCCGAAGCAACGGCCGCGAAGATCCGTGACGGCGCGGCGCCGCCACCGGCTCCGTCCGGCGCGTTCCCGCTCGATTCGTTCGTCGCCGGCCCATCGAACGACGTCGCGCTCAACGCGGCGCGCGATGTGATCGGCAAACCGGGCAAGAAATACAATCCGCTCGTCATCGTGGGCCGGAGCGGTCTGGGCAAGACGCACCTGCTCAACGCTATCGGCCTCGAGCTCGCAAAGAAGAAAAACGCGATCGTCGCTTGTCTCTCGACGCAGCAGTTTGTCGATGAGCTGATCGCCGCGATCGACGGCAACCGCGTCGATTGGTGGCGCGCGCGCTACCGTCGCGCCAGCGCGCTGCTGCTCGACGATATCCAGCTGCTCGCCGGCAAAGAGCGGACGCAGGAAGAGCTGTTCAACCTCTTCAATCAATTTCTCGACGGCGATCGCCAGCTCATCTTCACGGCGCCCGCGCATCCCAACACCCTCGAAGGGCTCGAGGAACGGATCGTCTCGCGTCTCGAGGGCGGCCTCGTCGCCGAGATTAGCGATCCCGACAAAGAGCTGCGCCGCAACGTGCTCGAGCGCGTGCTCGATCACCAGCGCGTCCCCAAGGAGCCGGCGCTGCTCGATTACCTGGCCGACCGGCCGATCGATTCGGTCCGCAGCCTCACGGGGATCGTGCAGCGCGTGGTCGAAGCGGCGGCGGCGCAGGACGAGCCCGTAACCGCGGGGCTCGCGCGCGACGTGCTCGAGGGCGCCCCCGCGCCGCGTCGCACGACGGGGCTGCGGACCAGCGGCATCGTGGTGTCGAGCGCGGGCGGCGTGCGCAGTCGCGAGAAGATGGTCTGGGACTGGCCAGCGTCGTCCGATCGCGTCATCGAGGACCTGCGGTAATGGCCATCAAAGGCTCACTCAAAGAAGCGTCGCTCCCGGACGTGCTGCAGCTGCTCGCGCTGGGACAGAAGACCGGCTGCCTGTCGATCGCCGACCGCTCCAACTTCGGCTACATCTATTTCGACAAGGGGCGGATCTGCTACGCCTCGATCGTCAATCGCCGCGATCGCCTCGGCGACATCCTGGTGAAGCACGAGAAGATCACGCAGGAACAGCTCGACGCGGCCATTCACCGCCAGTCGAAAGCGCGCGACAAGAAGCTCGGCGAGATCCTGGTGAGCCAGAACGTGATTTCGCAGCAGGAGCTCGAGCGCTACATGCGGATGCAGATCGAGGAATCGGTCTACTACCTGTTCACGTGGACGCAGGGCACGTTCAACTTCGAGGCCGACGTCCGTCCGGAACAGCAGGACTTTCTCGTTTCGATCAATCCCGAGTCGCTGCTGCTCGAAGGCGCGCGGCGCGTCGACGAATGGGGCCTGATCGAGAAAAAGATTCCGTCGTTCGATCTGATCTTCCTGGTCGACCGCGACCGGCTGGCCATCAGCGACGCGAAACTGACGGAAGTGCAGGAGCGGCTGTTGCCGCTGCTCGACGGATCGCGCGACGTCAACCAGGTCATCGAAGACTCGGGGCTCGGCGAATTCGAGGTGGGCAAGGCGCTCTACGGGCTCGTCACCGCGGGCTTTCTGCATCGCGCCGGCCGCACGGTCAGCGCCGAAGACCAGAAAATGACCGACGCGCGCGTCGAAGAGCACCGCAACCTGGGCATCGCGTTCTACAAGACAGGCATGTTGGACGAGGCGGCCCGCGAGTTCCGCCGGGTGGCCGAGCTGCGCGTCACCGACGCGAACGCACATTTCTTCATCGGGCTCGTGGCGTTGAAGCAGGCGCGCTGGCGCGAAGCGATGGAAGCGCTGCGGCTCGCCGCCGAAAAGGGCGGCTCGCGCCCCGCCGTGCTCCACAACCTCGGCCTCGCGTACGAACAGCTCGGCCGCCTGGAGGACGCGGAAGCTGCGTACTCCGAAGCGGCGGGCCGCGCGCGTACCGATCCGCGCGTGTACGTGGGGTGGGGAATCGTGGCGCTCAAGCAGGGAGACCACGCGAGCGCCGCCGGCCGGCTCGATCGTGCCAAGGAGTTGTTCGGCGACCATGTACCGCCGATGTGGTACTGGGCGCGCGTGCTGGCGGCCGCCGGGTCGGGCGACTTCGAGACGGCCGAGCAGATCGCGGTGCAGGCAGTGGAGGCACACCCGCAGAACGGTGTGTTGCGCAACAATCTCGCCGTGCTCCACGAGCTGGCGGGCGACCTTTCGAAGGCCGAAGAGGTGGCACGCGCGGCGCTGCACGACGAGCCTTCGCTGCCGCAGCTCTCGAAGAACCTGGGCGACTTGGCCTACCGCGGCTCGCGCTACGACGAGGCCTGGGACCTGTATCAGCGCGCGGTCGAGCTGTCGCCCGAGCTCGGCGACGACGTCTATTTCAAGCTCGGCAACATCGCGTACAAGCGAAACGACCGCGACCAGGCCAGCGAGCTTTGGCGGCGCGCGCTCGAGCTCAACCCCAAGCACGAGCTGGTCAAGGCGAATCTGGACACCCTGAGCACGTTGTCGTGACGTCGGGTGGTGCGAACGCCGACGAGCGTGGCTTTGAGGCGCTCACGCAGAAAATCTCCAAAGCGCGCGGCCTGAGCTGCGAATCCTACAAGGACAAATGTCTGCGGCGGCGGATCGCCGTGCGCATGCGCGCCCGCGGCGTCCATACGTATGAGGATTACGGCAAGCTGCTCGATGCGGACACGCGCGAGTATCAGGAGCTGCTCGACGCGCTCACGATCAACGTCACGAAATTCTTCCGCAATCCCGAGACGTGGAACGCGCTGCGACCCCACATCGCGCGACTCGGCGCCGCGCATCGAGAGTTACGCGTTTGGTCCGCCGGCTGCGCATCGGGTGAGGAGTCGTACACGATCGCCGTGCTGCTGCTCGAGGCCGGCGTGCGGGGATCGATCGATGCAACGGATATCGATCGTCTGAGCCTCGAGCGGACGCGATCGGCGAAGTATCCCGACACGGCGTTCACCGAAATGCCGCCGCTCTTGCGGCGGCGCTATTTCTCGGGCGGCGAGCCCGTGCCCGCCGTGCGCGAGCTCGTCACCGTGCGTGCGCACGATCTGACGAGCGATCGACCGCCACGGCAGCCCTATCACCTGATCGTGTGTCGCAACGTGGTCATCTACTTCGAGCGCCAGGCCCAGGAACGGCTGTTCCAGACGTTCGTCGACGCGCTGATCCCGGGCGGTGTGCTGTTGCTGGGCAAGGTCGAGACACTGTTCGGCCCGGCGCGCGAGCGGCTGACGCTGGTGGATCCGCGGGAGCGGATCTACGTCAATCCTGATCCATCCGCCCGTCCCCCCTCTCCGCCAGGAGAGGGGGTCAGGGGTGAGGACGGGTGAAAGAAACAATCGTCAAGGTGGCCGAGTGGGCCGCGGAGCGTGGCGACGGCCTTCTCGTTACCCTCGGCCTCGGCTCGTGCGTCGCGATCATGCTGTACGACGCCGAGATGAAGGCGGGTGCGATGGCGCACGTGCTCCTTCCTTCTATGAGCCTGGCCCGCGACATCACGAACCGCGCAAAGTTTCCGGAAACGGCCGTCCCGCTGCTGGTCGAGCGCCTCAAGACGCTCGGCGCGGACCCGCGGCGTTTGGTCGCGAAGCTCGCGGGCGGGGCCAGCATGTTCGGCCAGCTCGTCACGCCCGGGACGATCCAAATGGGCGAGCGCAACGTCCTCGCCGCGCGCACTTCGTTGCGGGCGGCGCGGATTCCGATCGTGCGTGAAGCAATCGGCGGCGAACGCGGTCGCAGCATCCGCTTCTACGTCGAGGACGGCCGAGTGGAAATTCGGTCGGTCGGTGCCAGTGACTCCACCATCTAAGCGCGCGGGGAAACCGACCGTCGTCGTGGCAGACGACAGCGCGCTCATGCGGCGCGTGCTCGTGGACGTCCTGGGCGGAGAAGGGGACCGGGGGGGCGGAGGGGGCGGAGGGGGCGGCGAGTTCCGCGTGGTCGCGACCGCGCGCGACGGGATCGACGCAATTCGAAAAGTGCACCAGCACCAGCCCGACGTCGTCACGCTCGACCTCGAGATGCCGCAACTCGATGGCCTCGGCGCAATCGGCTACATCATGTCGGAATCGCCGCGGCCCATTGTGGTTGTCAGCGCACATGCCGGACCCGGCACGCAGGCCGCGATTCGCGCGCTCGAGCTTGGCGCCGTCGAGATCGTCGCCAAGCCGCCGCCCGAGGTCTTCGGCCACCCGCGCGCCGCACTCGAAGCGCTGGCGCCGCAGCTCATCGCCGCGTTGCACCGCGCGTTGGCGGCCGACGTCTCGCACGTGAAGGTGCTCGCGCGGCCGCCGGCGCCGGTCGTGCATCCGCCGGACGTCGCGCTGCGCGGTCGCGCGGTACTCGCCGTCGGTATCGCCGCGTCGACCGGCGGGCCACGCGCGCTCGCCGATCTCGTGCCGCGACTACCGACCGGAGGCGGCGCCGCCGTACTCATCGTGCAGCACATGCCGCCGAAATTCACGCGCAGTCTGGCGGAGCGGCTCGATTCGATGAGTCCGCCTCGCCTCCGCGTCGTCGAAGCCGCCGACGGCGTACCCGTGGTCGCGGACACGGCATACGTCGCCCCGGGCGATTATCATATGCGGGTGCGCACCGCTCCCGACGGCCCCGTCATCGTGCTCGATCAGTCGCCTCCCGTCTGGGGAGTTCGTCCCGCCGCCGATCCGCTGTTCCGCTCGCTCGCCGAGGTCTACGGCGGGCGGTGCGTCGGGATCGTGCTCACGGGCATGGGCCGCGACGGCGCCGTTGGGTTACGCGCCATCCATGACGCCGGCGGCGCCGGCCTCGCTCAGGACCGGGAGACGGCAGTCATTCCCGGCATGCCCGTCGCGGCCGTGCAGGCGGGCGGCGTGGACGTGGTGCTGCCGCTCGGCCAGATCGCGGACCGTGTGGCCGCGGAGTTGGCGCGGCGGCGCGCGGCGGGGGCGCCCCCCGGATGATGAAGGGCTATCTGCTGGTCCGGGCCGATGGCAGGGCGTACGGACTGCCGGTCGGGCGCGTGTTGGAAGTAGGGGATGCGACCGAGGTGCTCGCGATTCCGCGCAAACTTCCTGCGGTTCGTGGGCTGACGCCGCTGCGTGGCCGACTGGTGCCGCTCATTCACCTGGGCGCGTTTCTGGCGGGGAAGGAGGCGCCGCCCGCCGCGGCGGACGCCGCTCCCCGTACGCGCACGGTGGTGCTCGTGAAGCTGGGTGCGCAGCAGGTGGCGTTCGAAGTCGATGAAGCTGACGCGGTGATTCGCGAAGAGCCGCTGCCTGTGCCGCGCGGGCAGACGCTTCCTTGGGCGGTCGGAGTGGCGGCGCGGCCCGATGCCGCTGGGGGAGGCCTCGTTCCCATTCTCGACCTCGAGGCGCTGGGCGATCGCATCGCATGACGAGTCCCGCTAGCGGCGATGACATCCAATTGGTGACGTTCAAAGTCGGCGGTCAGGACTTTGCGTTCAACATTTTTCAGGTCGAGCGGATTCTCCGCTACGAGGCGCCGGCGCCGCTGCCCAAGGCGCCGGAGTTTCTCGAGGGCGTGCTGCGGTATCAGGGAGGTGCGGTGCCGCTCGTCGATCTCCGCAAGCGGCTGGGCGCGGCGGCCGCGCTGCGCGACGATACGCGCACCGTGATCCTCGAATTCGACGGCGGGAAGATCGGCGTCATCGTGGATACGGTCACCGAAGTGCTGCAGGTGCCGGCGCAGGCCGTGACGCCGCCGCCCGGCATCGTGCGCGGCCTCGCCGCGGAATACATCGCGGGGCTCGTCGTGCAGGATGGCCGGACGATCGTGGTGTTGAACACGAACAAGCTGCTGAACTCGAAGGAGAAACTGGCTTTGCAAGGAGCATCATGACGGCGGAAACACCGGTCGGCGCGCTGCGGCGCGAATACGATGCGATCGCGCGCCAGCTCGAAACGGCCGGCGGCAGCGGGGGGGCGAGCGCCGAGCGCGAAGCGACGAAGCGTGAAATCATCGCGTTCTTCAAGAAGGTCGACGGCATGCTCAGCGAGCTGACGCAGCTGAAAGAAGACATCCGCCAGCTCGTCGATCGCTACAAGCAGGTTACAGCCGACACGAAGCAGGCCGCTGCTCCGGAATTCACGGGACAACGGCCGGTGCTGCACGCCGACCACATCGGCGCGACGACGTTCATCGAAAAGGGTTGGAGTCTGATTTCCCTCGGCGACCACGCGGGGGCGATCCAGGCGCTCACGAAGGCGCTGCAGCTCTCTCCCGGCGAGACGCAAGCGGAGTCGCTGCTCGGGTGGGCGCAGATGCTGCACGAGGAGTACGACGGCGCGCTCGCCACCTTTCAGAAGGTGTTGATGAAGGAGCCGGCCAATTCGCTCGCGCGCATCAACGTCGGCTACATCTGCCTCAAGAAAAAGATCTTCGGCGAGGCGATCGAGCATTTATCGAAGGCGATTCGCCTGGACAACGACAAGAAAGCCACGCTGTACGCGCACTTCTATCTCGGTCTCGTGTATCTCCAGCGCGAGATGTACGAGGACGCCGAGACATTTTTCCAGAAGACGCTCAAGCTGGGCCCGAACCTGATCGAGGCGTACTACGAGCTGGGACGCGCCCATTGGTTTGCCGGTGATCAAGACAAAGCCAAGTCCACGTGGGAAGACGGCTTCAAGGCTAACAAGTTCAATCCCTGGGGCAAGAAGTGTCAGGAGATGCTGGAGCTTGTGGCTAAGGGCGAGGAGCCACCGCGAGAATAACGCTCATCGCCCTGTGGCTGCAGGGCGCCCAAGTCGCGCTTCCCACCGCAACGCAAGTCGGGCGTGTGACCGCCATCGCGTGGCCGGGGCAGGAGGCACTGGCGACCGCGATCGCGGAGCAGGCCGATCACATGACCGACTTCCCGGGCATCAGCACGACCCCGAGCCGGCCGATACGGATCATCCTGGCGCCGACGCGCGCGCGGTACGATTCGCTCACGCGCGGTCGTCTTCCGCTCTGGAGTGAAGGCGCCGCGTTTCCCGATGCCGGCACGATCGTGTTGTTGACGGAGCGACCGTCCGTCGGCCCGTCCGCCCTCCGGCACGAGGTCGCGCATCTCGTCCTGCGCTGGCACGTGCGCCGGTACTTGCCGCTCTGGTTCGAGGAGGGGTACGCGGCGGTCGCCGCGCAGGAGTGGGACCGGCTCGACGCGCTGCGGTTGAACTGGCAGCTCGCGCGCGGTACGCGCATGGATCTGGACGACGTCGATCGCGCGTTGCGCGGCGACCGTGGTGATGCGGAGACCGGCTACGCGCTCGCGACGACGGCGGTGCTGTTGCTGCAACGCTGGGGCGGGACGGAGGGGTTGGCGCCGCTCCTCGCCAACCTGCCGCAGGCGGAGTCGTTCGATGCGGCGATCCGGGCCACTTATCACATCACAGAGGATGACTTCGAGGCGCGCTGGCAGCGCGATCTTCATTCTCGCTACGGTTGGCTGTCCTGGCTCGGTGCGATGGGCTTCTTCTGGTTGACGATCGGCGCGCTGCTCGTCGCCATCCTGCTGCTGCGCAGGAAGCGCGATCGGGAGAAGCGCGCGGCGCTGGATGAAGCGGATGGAAGCCAACTGCTTGACGATCTTGAGATTACCGAATAGACTGAGGCCCGATAATGGCGGACCAAACTTTCGCTCGCGCGCGCCTGCGCTTTGGACTGAAGAACTACATGGTTCTCGGCGGTGCGCTCGTATCGCTCGCGCTCGGGTACTGGTTGTTGTCGAGAGGATCCACAACGCTCGCGCCGGTGCTGCTCGTCCTCGGGTATTGCGTGCTGTTCCCCGTAGGACTTGCCCTCTAGCACCTCCGCTTCCCCAATGGCACGGGCGAATAGCTCAGCGGTTCAGAGCGCCTGCCTTACACGCAGGATGTCGGGGGTTCGAATCCCTCTTCGCCCATTGGTGTATGCAGCCTGTTACGGAGGAATGAACACGGTGAGAGCGCTTCAATTCGCAGTGGCGTTGTCGATCGGTGTCGCGGTGCCGTTAACGGCGCAGCAGTTGCTCGGACCGCAGCAGCCGACCGAGCGCTTGCTGGTCATGCCCCTGATGTGGACCACGTCCGCCGACTCGGCGGGGTCCATCGCGCTCTCGGACGCGGTCCGCGATCGCGTGAACGCGCTCGTCAAGAATAAAGTGATGGTCGTGAGTAAGCAGAAGCTGTGCGAGGCGCTCGCGCAATCAGGGTTTCCCTGCAATGGGCTGCTCGACGACCAAAACGCGAAGCAGCTCGCTCGCTTCCTGCAGGTCCACTCGTATGTCACCGGCACGTTCGCAAAGAACGGCTCGAATCTCACGGCCGACGTGGAGATGCTCGACGTGGGCAGCTCGGGAATGTCCGGCCGCTTCACCATGACGAACGGCAATCCGGGAACGACGGCCGCGTTGGCCGAGGAGGTCGCGCAGCGCCTTGCGTCGATCGTGCGCATCAGCGAGCCGATCCGCAACTGCAATGACGAGCGGAAGAAGAGCAATTACTCGCGCGCCCGTTCCGAAGCGCAGAAGGCGTTGACGGTCGACCCCAATTCCACCGGCGCGTGGCTGTGCATCTCGACGATTTACGAGGCGCAGCGCATGCCGCCCGACAGCATCATCGCGGTGAACCAACGCGCGCTGAAGGGCGATTCGCTGAATGCCACGGCGCTCGAAAACATCGCGCGCGCCTACCAGCAAAAGGGCGACACCCTCAAGGCGCTCGAGACGTTCATCACGCAGCTCGCCGGTGACCCGCGGAACACGGACCAGCGGCTCGCCATCGTGCAGCAGCTGCGGCAGATGAAGCAGTATCCGCGTGCGGTCGACCTGCTGGACCAAGGATTGAAGGTGCAGCCGGGCGAAGGGCGACTGCTCGACATGAAGCTGACGATTTGCACCGAGGCCAGCAATTTCCGCTGCTCGAGCCAGGTGTGGCTGGCCAAGGCGAAGGCCGATTCGACATTTCTCAACGACACGACCAACCTGAAGGCGGCGATCGGTGCCGGCCAGCAGGCGTCCGACACCGCAGCGCTCGATTACTTCACGTCATTCGCGGTCCGTCGTTTTCCGAACAACGCGGCATATATCAAGGCGCGTGCCGGCGCGTTCGAGCTCGCCGGCAAAACCGACTCGGCGATGGCGTACTACAAGAAGGCCATGGCGGTCGAGCCGAACGATGCCGCGACAAGTCTGCAGATTGCCAAGACGATGGTCGATGCGGCGGTGTGGGACACGTTGGGAACGCATGGACCGCACATCGACTCCACTGCCATCGGCGCCCGCCGCGCTGCATTCGTTGCAAAGGTCGACTCGGCCAAGCCGTACTTGAAGCCGGGTCTCGCCTCGGCGGACTCGACACAGCGTCTGGCTGCGGATGTCATCATGTTGACGGCGGGCTCGAAAATCGCGCAGGCTGGCGCTTACATGGACGCTTACCAGTGGCTCGATTCGTTGCTCTCGGTCATCGGCTATACGTCGAGGACCGGAGCCGACACAGTGGGGCCCAAACATCAGGTCCGCATCAACGCCAGCTTCTGGTACGGCATCTCGTCAGTCCTGACGTTGAATGGGCCGTACCAGGCTATGACGAAGGCCAAGGGCGCAGCCCGGTGCCCGGACGCTCGCGCCGTGTTTGATCGACTCGCGCGGACGAAGACGGCGTTGCAACTCGGGCGGCGCGTGTCGCCACCATTTGCCGACCAGATGCTCGGGTATGTCGCGCAATACGAGAAAGCCAAGACATCGGTGCAGGCGGCGTTCAAATGTAAGCCGCCGCTGTAAGCGGCCGTTGAATTGACCTAACCGCTGGTCTATATTCCGGCGCTCCGTCAGGGGCTTTTGGGGCTGTAGCTCAGCTGGTTAGAGTGCCGGTCTGTCACACCGGAGGTCGCGGGTTCGAGCCCCGTCAGCCCCGTCTTCAACATCCCCGCATTCTCGCACCCCCGCCCCTTCTCGGCGGGGGTTCTTTTATTTTGGGAGCGTGCCCATGGCCGCCTCCCCCCCGGACTCCCGGTCCGCTCCGTATCATGTGCCGGTCCTGTCCGCCGCGGTGCAAGCGTGGGCGCAGGGAAGCGCGCGCGCCGTCGATGCCACCCTCGGCGGTGGCGGGCACGCCGCCATTCTGCGCGACAGCGGCGCCAGCGTGCTTGGCATCGACCGCGACCCCGATGCGATCGACGCCGCGCGCGCGCGACTCGGAGCGCAGGGCGTGGGATATTTGCAGGGGTCCTTTGACGCGCCGGCCATCCTTGCTGCCATTCAACAGTTTCGCCCCGACCGCATCTTGCTCGATCTCGGTGTGAGCTCGCACCAGATCGACACCGCGGAGCGCGGCTTTACGTTCCGACCCGGCGCGCCGCTCGACATGCGGATGGGCAGTCGAGAGCCGGGAGCCGGGAGCCGGGGATTAACGGCACGGGACGTTTTGAATACCTGGTCTACCGAGCGACTCACGGCGGTCTTCCGCGACAACGCCGACGAACGCCGCGCTGGCGCACTCGCCAAAGAGATTGTTCGCCGGCGGGTCAATGCGGCGTTTGCCATTAGTGATGACTTCGTGAACGCGATTCGCGCGGTGCTGGGGCCGCGCTCGGGGCCCGCCGATTTCGCGCGCCTGTTTCAGGCGCTTCGCATTGCGGTGAACCAGGAAATCGAGGCGCTGGCCGCCGCGCTGCCGGCGCTGCGCGATGCGCTCGTCGGCGGCGGCAGGCTGGGCATCATCTCCTATCACTCCGGCGAAGACCGCGTCGTGAAGAACGCGTTCCGGGACTGGGCGCGCGACTGCGTCTGTCCGCCCAAACAGCCGGTCTGTACCTGTCGCGGCCGGGCGCTGGGGCGTGTCCTGACGCGTAAGCCCATTGTCCCCGAGTCGCGCGAGATCGCCGCGAATCCGCGCGCCCGCTCGGCGCAGTTTCGCGTCTTCGAGAAAACCGGCGACAATGGCCTTTAGAGGGCGGCATTGGATCGGCGTCTGGCTGGTCGCGCTGCTCGCGGCGCTGTGGGCCGTGATCGCGCGGCAGACCGCGGCGTTGAACGCGGCGCGCGCTCTCGCCGATCTGCGCGACCAGCGCGCTTCACTCGAAGGCCGGCGCGCGGACCTCGAGCGCCGCGTCCGCATCGCCCAGAGCCGCGCCGTCTTGCTGCCCCGCGCGCAGAAACAGGGCCTGCGCCTGCCCGCCGACACGGAAATCATCCTGATCCCGACGACGTCGGCACCTCCGCGAGACCGGCACTAGCATGGCCAAACCCCTCGTGCGGTTGTGGGTGGTCGAGATCGTGATGGGACTTGCCTTGCTCGCGCTCATCCTGCGAGCGGCGCAGGTGCAGCTCCTCGAGGGGCGCCGCTATGCCGCGGCCGCCAAGGCGCAGCGCACCGAGCACGTCGTGCTGGATGCGCGCCGCGGCACGCTGTACGACCGTCACGGGCTCGGACTCGCGCTCACGCAGGAGACCTATCACGTCGGCATCGCGCCGAACGAGCTGCGCGATCCCGCGCGCGACGGAGCGACGTTGGCCCGCGTGTTGCGCGTCGCGCCGAGCGAGATCGAGCGCGCGTTGCGCCGTCGCTATGCGTGGTACGCCGGCCCGTACACCACACTCGACGTACAGCCGCTGCGCGCGGTGCGCGGCGTCCATCTCGAGCCGGTGCTGCGACGCTTCTATCCGTCCGCGGACTTCGCGCGCGCCGTGATCGGGAGAGTGGGTGACGACGGTCGAGGATCGGGAGGTGGTGGGGGAGGGCTGGAACGGCTGTTGGACAGCCTGCTGGCGGGCACGCCGGGAGCGGCCGTCGTCCTGAAGGATCGCGAGGGCCGCGAGTACGAATCGCCCGCGCGCGTGATCTCCGAGCCGGTCGCGGGCAGCGATGTCGTCCTCACCCTCGACGCCGAGCTGCAGGAGATCGCGCAGCGCGCACTCGATGACGCGGTCGAAAACATGGAAGCGGATGGCGGGGACGTCGTGATGCTGGATCCGCGCAGCGGCGAGGTCTTGGCGGTCGCGTCGCGGCGCGCCGATGGGACGATGCGCCCGAGCGCGTTTACCGACGCATTCGAGCCGGGATCGGTCGCGAAGATCTTTGCCGCCGCCGGGCTGCTCGCGCTCGACCGGGTGCGGCCCGATGAGCGCGTGTCGGGCGAAGGCGGCCGTTATCGCCTGGCCGATCGCGTGATCACCGACGAGCATCCCTTGCCGTCTTTGACGCTGGCCGACGCTATTCGCGTCTCGAGCAACATCGCGCTCGTCAAATTCGCGGCGCGGCTCGACCCCGACGAGCAGTACGGCATGCTGCGCGCGTTCGGCTTCGGCTCGCCCACCGGAGTCGAGTTTCCGGCGGAGTCGCCCGGACGGTTGCGGCCGCCGCACGAGTGGTCGCGCCCCAGTGCCGCGAGCCTGGCGATCGGCTATGAGCTCGCGGTCACGCCGATCCAGCTCGCCGCGGCCTACGGGGCGATCGCCAACGACGGCGTGCTGCTCGAGCCCACGCTCATCCGTGAGATTCGCGCGCCGAACGGCACGCTGATCTATCGCCATCGTCCCGAGCCTGTGCGTCGGGTCGTGACTCCGCAGGTGGCGGCGCGGCTGCGCGAGCTGCTGCGGGGCGTGGTGGATCCGGGAGGGACGGGGGAGCGCGCGGCCCTCGCAAACTTTCAGGTCGCCGCCAAGACGGGCACCGCCCGGCGCGTGGTCGCGGGTCGCTACGCGGTGGGACAGTACACGGCATCCTTTACCGCATTATTCCCGGCCGATGCGCCACAACTCGTCGTCGTGATGAAGATCGACAATCCGCAGCGCGGCAGTTATTTCGCGGCGCAAACCGCCGCGCCGGTCACGCGCTCGATGCTCGAGCAGGCGCTCGCTGCCCGCACCGTGGCGCTCGATCGCGCCCGGCTGTCGAACGTCGCCACCAGCTCCGCCCACACAACGATCGATGAGCACGAGGGAGAAGGGGTCGTGCCCTACGTGGTGCCATGGCCCTACGTCGCCGATACGACCACGAGCCAATCGGATCGCGTCGTCCCCAACGTCACCGGCCGGCCGCTCCGCGAGGCAGCGCGCGCGCTGCATCGTCGCGGCTTCCACGTGGTCGTGAAGGGATGGGGGGTCGTCGATCACACCTGGCCGGCTGCCGGCGAGACCGCGCCCGCGGGCGCCACGGTCACGATCTTTGCCGAGCTGCGGGCGACCGCTCCAGTCCACACTTCAGCGAGTAAATGAGCAGATCACTCCAGGAAATCATCGACGCGCTGGCGCGCGCCGGCGCCTTGATCGATGCTCCCGGATCGCGGCTCGACGGGACGCCGCCGGACATCACCGGCCTCACCGCCGACGCGCGCCGCATCGAACCCGGGATGCTGTTCTGCGCCGTGCGCGGCGCCGCGCTCGACGGCCACACGTTCGTTCCTGATGCGGCGGCGCGCGGCGCCGCGGCGGCGCTCGTCGAAGCGCGCCAGCCGCCGGCGGCGCTCCCACAGATTCTCATCCGCAACGGCCGCCGTGCCGCGGCAATTGCCGCGGAAGCCTGGTACCGCCGGCCCGCCGCTCGCCTACAACTGATCGGAGTCACCGGCACGAACGGAAAGACGACGTCGGTGCTCTTGTCGCAGCACGTGCTCAGCACGCTCTGGCCCATGGGCGCCATCGGAACGCTCGGCGCCTTCGATCCGGCCGGCGCGCCGGTCGAGAGTGAAGCCGGGAATCTGACGACGCCGGGACCGATCGACCTGCAGGCGACCCTCGCGGCGCTCATCGAGCGCGGCGCGCGTGGTGTCGCCATGGAGGTCTCGTCGCACAGCCTGGACCAGGGACGGGTGGACGGGCTCGTGTTTCGGGCCGCGATTTTCACCAACCTGACACGCGATCATCTCGACTATCATGAGACGTTCGACGCGTATTTCGCGGCGAAGGCGAAGCTGATCGGGTACCTCGCGGATGCGGGTCTTGCCGTCATCAACGCCGACGACGCGGCCTGGGCGCGGCTGCCCCGCTCGCCGCGCCGTATCACGTTCTCGGCGACCAATGGGACCGCCGACGTGACGGCGCGCGACGTTCGCGTGGATTCGCATGGCGCGCACTTCACGCTCGTGACCGCGGAGGGCAGCTTCGCGGTAACATTGCCGCTGCTCGGTCGCTTCAACGTCGCGAACGCGCTGGGCGTCGCGGCTTGCGCCGTCGGGCTCGATGTCCCGGCGCGTGTCGTCGCAGAGCGACTTTCGACCGCGCCGCAGGTGCCCGGGCGCATGGAGCGCATCGCGACCGATCCCTGCGTCATCTTGCGTGATTACGCCCACACACCCGATGCGCTGGAGCGCGCGCTCGAGACGGTGCGCGAGGTGACGCCGTCCCAGGGTGGTCGAGTCATCGTCGTGTTCGGCGCCGGGGGCGATCGCGATCGCGGCAAACGCGCCCCGATGGGCGAGATCGCCGTGCGTTTGGCCGACATCGCGATCGCCACGTCGGACAATCCCCGCACCGAAGATCCCGAACGGATTCTCGATGACGTTGAAGTCGGCATGGCCGGCAGGCAGCACTATCGGATTACCGAGCGGCAGGCGGCGATCGCGCAAGCGATGGAGATCGCGCGCGAGGGCGACACGATTCTGCTCGCCGGCAAGGGGCATGAGACCTATCAGGTGATCGGCACGATCAAGGAGCCGTTCGACGAGCGCGAGATCGTGCGCAGCCTCGGGGCGAACTGATGGCGCTCCGCCCCTGGACGAGCGACGAGGTGGCAACGGCGCTCGGCGTGCCGTCGCCCGCAAGACTGACGTTCAAAGCCGTAGCGACCGATACCCGATACCCGATACCCGAGAGCCTGTTCGTCGCTCTCAAGGGCGAGAATTTCGACGCGCACAATTTTCTCGCCAAAGCCCAGGAGCAAGGGGCGCTCGCGGCTGTCGTGCGCTGCGGCACGCCGGCCGTCGCTGGCCTGCCGTTCTTCGAGGTGGACGATACGCTGCGCGCGTTGGGACTGCTGGGCCGCGCCCGCCGGCGCATGCTTCCACCAGCGACGCCCGTCGTCGCCATCACGGGCTCGAGCGGCAAGACCAGCACCAAGGAGATGATTCGCGCGGCGCTCGGCGCGCGGTATCGCGTGCACGCGACGTCGGCGAATCTGAACAATCTGATCGGCGTCCCGCTCACCATCCTGAGCGCGCCGGAGGATACGGAGGCGCTGGTCGTCGAAGCGGGGGCGAGCGTGCCGGGCGAAATCGCGCGCATGCGCGACATCATCGAGCCCACGATCGCCGTCATCACCAACATCGGGTACGCGCACGTCGAGGGGTTTGGCTCGCTCGAAGGCGTGATGGCCGAGAAGCTCTCGCTGCTGGACGGGGTCCCGGTCGCCATCATCGGATCGGGGCCGGAGGGCATGTGGCCAGAGGCGCGGCGCCGGACCCAAGTGATTCCCGCGGCGCTGGCGGGCAAGAATGTCGACGACACGCTGCTCGACCGTTATCTCGACAAGGACGGTCACCCGCGCCTGTCGCTCGACAGCGGCGAGAAAATCACCCTTCCGGCGCTCGGCATTCATCAGCTCGAGAATGCCCAGATTGCCCTGGCCGTGGCGCAGCGCGCCGGGGTCGATCACGACGCCGCCGTGCGGGCGCTCGCGGGCCTGGAGCTTCCCGGTGGCAGGGGAGAACTCCGGGAAATCGGGAATCTGCTCGTGATTGACGACACCTATAACGCCAACCCGTCATCGCTGCGGCGCGCCGTGCAGACGGGGGCGTGGCTGGCGCGGCGGCACCGCCGGCCCTTTGTCGTGGTGGTGGGCACGATGTTGGAGTTGGGGCCGGAAAGTGCAAGATTGCACGCCGAAGCGGCGCGCGAGATCGCCCAGCGCAAACCGGCGCTGGTCGCGGCGGTGGGAACGTTTGCGCGCGTGTTCGAATCGCTGCGCGAATCGCTCGGCGGCCGGCTGATCACGGCGGCGGACGCCGCGGCGCTCGGACCGAAGCTCAAGTCGGCGCTCCGCGGCAACGAGCTCGTGCTGCTCAAGGCCTCACGGGGGGTGGCATTGGAACGTGTCCTCGACTACCTGACCTGATGCTCTATCACCTGCTCGCGCCGCTCGCCCGGAAACACATCCTCTTCAATCTTATCAACTACATCACGTTCCGCGCCGCGGGGGCGACCGTCACCGCGCTGCTGCTCGCATTCATCGTCGGACCGAAGATCATCGCTAAGCTGCGCGAGCATCGCATCGGTCAGATCGTGCGCGCCGAGGGCCCATCGAGTCATCAGGGAAAACGCGGCACCCCGACGATGGGCGGGCTCATCATCATTCTCGCAACCGTCGTTCCGACCCTGCTGTGGGCACGGCTCGACAGCCGCTACGTCATGGTCGCCGTCGCCGCCACGTTGTGGATGGGGTTGATCGGTTTTCTCGACGACTACCTGAAGATCGTGCGCGGCCAATCGCAGGGGCTCGTCGCGCGATGGAAGCTCGTCGGGCAGGTGACCTTCGGCGTCGGGCTCGGCGTATACTTGCTGCTGTTTCCGCTCATCAACGACATCCCGTCGAATGCCACACAGCTGCCGTTCTTCAAGTACATCATCTGGGTGTTGCCGTGGCCGATCTACCTCGGGTTCGTGACGTTCGTGACAACCGCGAGCTCCAATGCCGTGAATTTGACGGACGGATTGGACGGTCTCGCGGCGGGATTGACGGTGATCACCGCGGGCGCGTTCGCGATCTTCTGCTATCTGTTCGGCCGCGTCGACGCCGCGCGCTATCTCGGCGTGCTGTATCTGCCCGGGGCGGGGGAGCTGACGATCTTCCTTGGCGCGTTGCTTGGAGGATCGCTCGGCTTCTTGTGGTTCAACGCCCATCCGGCGCAGGTGTTCATGGGCGACACGGGCGCGCTGGCGATCGGCGGGGCGCTGGGAACCGTGGCGATTCTCTTGAAGACCGAATTCCTCCTGCTCATCGCAGGCGCCGTGTTCGTCGCGGAGACGGTGTCGGTGCTGATGCAGACAACGACGTACAAGTGGCGCAAGCGCCGCTACGGGAAAGAATACGCGGACGCCCACAAAGTCTTTCGCATGGCACCGCTGCACCATCACTTCGAAAAGCTGGGCTGGGCCGAGCCGCAGGTCGTGATGCGGTTCTATATCCTGGGCATTCTGTGCGCGATGATCGCCCTCGCCACGCTCAAGGTGCGGTGATGAATCCGCCCTCGACCGTCCCGGCGCTCGTTCCCGCGACCTGGCGCAGGCCGGGGAGCGTCGTCGCGATCATCGGGCTCGGCAAGAGCGGCGTGGCGGCCGCGCGGCTGCTGGCGCGCGAAGGCATCCGCGTGTACGCGAGCGACGCCTCCGACCATCCCTACGCCGGCCAAGCCGCCGAGGCGCTGAAGAGCGTGCCGTGGGTGGATGTCGACATCGGCCGCCACGATCTCACCAAAATTCGGCACGCGGCTGCGGTCGTCGTCTCGCCGGGTGTCCCACCCGACGCCCCCGTGCTGACCGCCGCGCGCCACGCCGGCGTCGAAATCGTCTCCGAGCTCGACCTCGGCTTCCGCGCGCTTGCGGCGCTGCAGCCCGGCACGCGCAGCATCGCGATCACCGGCACGAACGGCAAGACGACCACGACCGCGCTGGTCGCGCACTTGCTCGGCGCCGCCGGCTTGCCGTCGACGACGGCCGGAAACATCGGGCGCCCGGTGACCGACCTCGCGATGGGCAATGAGCGCTATCAGTGGCTCAGTCTCGAGGTCTCTTCGTTTCAGCTGCACGATAGCCCGAACTTCGCGCCGGAGATCGGCGTGCTGACGAACCTGGCGCCCGATCATCTGGACCGCTATCCGTCGGCGGAGGCGTATTATGCCGACAAGCGCTTGCTGTTTCGGAACGCGAGCGCCAACGACGTCTGGGTCCTGAATGCCGATGACAAGCTGGTGCTCGAGCTCGCGCGCGGTGTGGCGGGTAGGAAGGTGATGTTCTCGCTCGAGAAATCGCGGGGTTCGGACGCGTGGTACGATGGCGCCAACCGTCTGCTGCGGTTGGCGGGCGACGCGCTGATCAGGCGCGACGAACTGCAGCTGCTGGGCGACCACAACGTCGCCAACGCGCTGGCGGCGGCACTCGCCGTGCGTGAAGCCGGCGTGCCGTCGCAGCGGTTGGCGCAAGGGCTCCGCTCGTTTCGGGCGCTGCCGCATCGCCTCGAGCCGGTCGGCGAGGTCGGCGGCGTGCTGTTCATCAACGACTCCAAGGCGACCAACATCGCGGCGACGACCGTGGCGGTCATCGCGATGCAGCGGCCGTATGTCCTGCTGCTCGGCGGCCGTCACAAAGGTGAGCCCTACACGAGCCTGGCGCCGCTGCTGGCGGAGCGCTGCCGCCTGGTCATCGCGTACGGCGAAGCGGGGCCGCTCGTCGAGCAGGATCTGAAAGGGAAAGTGCCGCTCGAGCGCGGCTCGACGTTCGAGGACGTATTCGCGCGCGCGCGGCGCGCCGCGCGGCCGGGCGACGCGGTGCTGTTGTCTCCCGCGTGCTCCAGCTACGACATGTTCAAGAACTACGAGGAACGGGGGGCCACATTCCGCCGGCTGGTAGAGGCGCTGTAACCTGGGAAGGGCGGCTGCTCGCCGTCGTCACAGCCGTGCTCGTCGTGTTCGGGCTCGCGGCCGTGTACGGCGCGTCGAGCCTCGTCACGACGGCGGGCGGGCAAGTCGGCGCGAGCTTCGCATTACGGCAGGCGGTCGGTGCCGTCGTCGGCGGCCTGCTCGCGATCATTCTCGCGCGCACCGATTATCACCGCTGGCGCCGCTGGGCCTGGCCCCTGCTGGGTGTGACGCTGACCCTGCTGCTGATCCCGCTGCTCCCGTTCACGCATCCGATCACCCCGACCATCAACGGCGCGCGCCGTTGGGTGAATCTCGGCATTCTCACGTTGCAGCCTTCCGAGCTCGCGAAATTCACGGTCGTCGCCTGGTGCGCGATGCTCGCGGCCAAGAAGGGCGAACACATCCGCGAGTTCAAACGCGGCATCATGCCCTTCGTCGTGATCCTTGTTCCGGTGACCGGCCTCATTTTCCTGGAGCCGCATCTCTCGATGGCGTTGCTCGTCGCAATTCTGGCGGGGACCGTCATGTTCACCGCCGGCGCGCGCATCGGCCATTTCCTCGCGCTCGGCGCGGGCGCCGCACCGTTGCTGTTCGGCGCGGTGGCGACCGCGCAGTATCGCCTCGCGCGCGTGCTCACGTTTTTGAACCCCGGCGCCGCGCCCGCGGAAGCGAGCTGGCAAGTCCAGCAATCGCTCACCGGTATCGGCGCGGGGCAGCTGCTCGGCACCGGATTCGGGCAAGGTCAACAGAAGCTCGGTTATCTGCCCTACGCCTATTCCGATTTCATTTTCTCGACGATCGGTGAGGAATGGGGGTTCGTGGGCGTGGTAGCGATCGCATTGCTGTTCGGGACCCTCGTGTGGCTCGGCTTCCGCATCGCGCGCAACGCACCGGATGCATTCGGGCAACTGCTGGCAACCGGGATCAGCGTGATGATCGGGCTGAGCGTGATCCTGCACATCGGCGTGAGTCTCGCGGTGATCCCGGCGACCGGCGTCACGCTGCCGTTCATGTCGTACGGACGCTCGTCGTTGATCGTCGCGCTCGCGGCGACCGGCGTCTTGGCGAGCGTGGGAAGAGCGAGAAGAACCGCTTCGTGACCAAGATCTTGATCGCCGGCGGCGGCACGGGTGGCCACCTCATGCCGGCGCTCGCGCTCGCTCGCGTTGCCGCCGATCTCGGTCATCACGTCGTGGTAGTCGGCGCCGCGCGCGGCATAGAAGCGCAGATCCTCCCGCGCCACCCATTCCCATATCACTTGCTGCCGATGGAGCCGATCTATCGCAACGCCTGGTGGCGCAATGCGCGCTGGCCCGTGATCGCGGTACGCGCGTGGCGTGCGGCCGGACACGTCTTGCGCGAGGAGCGACCGGCGATCGTCGTCGGAACGGGTGGATACGCGGCGGGCCCCGTCGTGTGGCGGGCGCAACGGGCCGGCATTCCGACCGCGTTGCAGGAGCAGAACGCGTTTCCTGGACTCACGCAACGTCTGCTCACGCGGCGCGCGCGACAAGTGCATCTCGGTTTTCCCGAGGCCCGGCTCCGCCTGTCGCCCGGACGAGACACACAAGTGTTCGTGTTCGGGAATCCCATCACGCCCCCAACGCCGATCGATCCGGCGGCAGCGCGCGCGGAGCTCGGCGTGTCGGAGGATCGTCGCACCGTGCTCGTGTTCGGCGGCAGTCAGGGAGCGCGCGCGCTGAATGAGACGGTCGCACGCACACTGCAGATCGGCCGGCTCGCTGATGTGAATCTGTTGTGGGGCACCGGCACGGCGCACGTCGCGCAGTACGCGCCGCTCGCCGTGCCGGGGCGCATCGTCGTGCGCGGCTTCTTCGATCCGATCGGCACCGCGTACGCGGCGGCGGACCTCGTGTTCGCGCGCGCGGGCGCGATGACGGTTTCGGAGTTATGCGCCTGGGAGAAGCCGAGTGTGCTGGTGCCGTTGCCGACGGCGGCCGCCGATCATCAAACATTCAACGCCCGCGCGCTCGCGAACGCCGGCGCGAGCGTCCTGTTGCTCGAGCGCGAATTCACGCCCGACGCTTTCTCGCGGACCGTCGGCGGATTGATCAATGACCAAAAACGACTCGCCGCGCTCGCCCAAAGTGCCCGCGGACGCGGGCACCCGAATGCCGCCCGAAGCATCATCCAAAAAGTACTGGAGCTTTCGCAAGTCGCGTAGTTTTCCTATATTAGCTGCCCACAGATGACCTTGTTTCGAACCGGGGATCCCCGACCCATCCATTTTATGGGCATAGCCGGGGCGGGGATGAGCGCCCTGGCGTTGATTGCCAGGCACCGGGGAGTCGCCATAACTGGTTGTGATTCTGATACTTCGGGTGCTGGCAGCGCCGACCTGACCGCCTTGGGAATTCCGGTTTGGCGGGGTCACGATCCGAGCCATATCGACGGCGCTCGCGCCGTGATCGTGACGGCCGCGGTCCCGCGCGACCACCCCGAATTGGAACGGGCCCGTGCCTTGGGCCTAGCGGTTGTGCGCCGGGCGGATGCGTTGGGAGAGCTGGCCGCCGGCGGCAGGGAGGGCCTGGTGGCGGTCGCGGGCACGCATGGCAAGACGACCACCACGGTCATGGTGACTGAGGCGCTCACGGCCGCCGGGCGAGATCCGACAGGACTCGCCGGCGGCCGTGTCGCTGCATGGGGCGGCAATGCCCGCATCGGCGGCGATCAGCTGTACGTGGTCGAGGCGGACGAATACGACAAGGCGTTCTTGTCGCTGCGCCCGACGGTGGCTGTGGTGAACAATGTGGAAGCCGATCATCTCGAGTGCTACGGCAGCATCGCGGCGCTCGAGGCCGCGTTCGCAGAGTTCGCGTCGCGTGCGCAGCGCGTGATCGTTGGCGCGGACGACGCCGGCGCCGATCGCGTCGCGCTCGCACTCGAGGCGCCGGTGTGGCGCGTCGGACAGGGCGCGACCGCGGATGTGCGCATTCGCGCGGTGCGACTCGAACCCGGCGGCTCGCGCGCGACGATTCTGCTGCCCGGTGGAAATACGGTGGAGCTCGTGCTCGCCGTGCCGGGATTGCACAACGTACGGAACGCCGCGGCGGCACTCGCGGTATTGCAGGCGCTCGGCGCCGACGTGCAAGCCGGCGCGCGCGCGCTCGCGGAATTTCACGGAGTGGGTCGACGGTTCGAACGCTTGGGCGAGGCGGCGGGTGTGACGGTGGTGGACGATTATGCGCACCATCCGACGGAAGTGGCGGCGACGTTGTCGGCAGCGCGGCAGGCGTTTCCCGGACAACGTGTGATCGCCGTGTTTCAGCCGCATCTGTTTTCGCGGACGGCGCTGCATGGTGAAGCGTTGGGACGGGCACTCGCGGCGGCGGATCTGGTGGTCGTCGCGCCGATCTATGCCGCGCGCGAGCAGCCGCAAGCGGGCGTGACGCATCACCTGGTCGTGCGTGGCGCGACGCGAGCCGGTGCGGCGACGGTCGCGGTGCGCGAGCGGGCCGGGCTGACGAATCACGTCGCGCGCGCCGTACGCTCGGGAGACGTGGTCTTCACCCTCGGAGCGGGCGACATCACACGAGTGGGGCCGGAGCTGCTTCAAATTTTGGGAGCAGGGAGCAGGGAGCAGGGAGCAGTCGCGTGAGGTGGAAGGTTCGCGTGCCGCGCATGCCTCGTGTCTCCTGGCGCGTGCTCGGCTGGGCGGGCGCGGCGATGGCGGTGATGGTGCTCTGGATGACGGCGCCGCTCGCGCTGCGCCGCCTGGAGTTTTTCCGCGTGCGGCAGGTGGAGCTCGTGGGCATCCGCTATCTCGATGCCGACCGCGTGTTGTCGGCGCTGCAGCTGCCCGCGCGCGCGAGCGTCTTCGACGACACGGACGTGCTCGCCGGGCGGCTGCGCGCGTTGGATGGCATCGCCGATGTCGCGGTGAGCCGGCGTCTGCCGGGATCGTTGAAGGTCACGGTGCGCGAGATCGAGCCGATCGCCCTGGTGATGAACGACCACGGTGCGTTGCAGCCGGTGGATGCGGCGGGGCGCGCGCTCCCGTTCGATTTGGCGACGCTCGATCTGCCGGTGGTGCAGTCGAGAGACAGCGGCGTCGTGAGTGTGCTCGCGCGGGTACAGGCGTTCGATCCCGTGCTGTACCAGAGCATCGACGCGGCGCGGCGCGCGCCAGGAGGGGCGGGGGCGGCGGGGGCGGCGGGGGCGGCGGGGGGGGGACCGCGCGGTACAGTGGTGCTCGAGCTGGGTCCTCATCGCGTGCTGCTCAACAGCGATGCGGGGCCGGAGGTGATCCAGGCGGTGGTACTGGTCGCACGAGATCTGGCCGCGAAAGCACGTCCCTACGCCGAGCTCGACGCTCGGTTCGCCGGGCAGATCGTCGTCCGGCGGCGGAGTAGTGGGGGGGGGAGCGTCTGATGGCCGATCGCCGCCTCGTCGCCGGACTGGATCTCGGCAGCACCAAGACGTGCGCGGTCATCGCGGAGGTCGCCGGCGATCTGCCGCGCGCGCCGCTCGCCAAAATTCTCGGCGTCGGGATCGCGAAGAACAGCGGGGTGCGCCGCGGCATGGTCCGCGACATCGATGAGACCACGCGCTCCGTCGCCGCCGCGCTCAAGGACGCCGAGCGGATGGCCGGCGCGCGCGTCAACGACGTGACGTGCGGGATCGCCGGCGAACACGTCTCGGCGCGGAATTCGACCGGCGTCGTCGCCGTCAGCGCGGATGAGATCACCGCTCAGGATGTTTCGCGCGTCAACGAGGTCGCGCGCGCGGTCTCGCTGGGACGCGATCACGAGCTGCTGCACGACATCCCGCAGGAGTACGTCGTCGATCAGCAGCACGGCATCTCCGATCCGATTGGGATGACCGGCACACGGCTGGAAGTGGACATGTATCTCGTCACCGTGCAGTCGACCGCGGCGCAAAATCTGCGCAAGAGCGTGCAACGCGCCGGCTATCGTGTGGCCGACCTCGTACTCGAGCCGCTCGCCGCGTCGTATGCGGTGCTTACGGACGATGAAAAGGAGCTCGGCGTCGCGTTGGTGGAGGTCGGCGGGAGCTCGACCGGCGTCGCGATCTTCCACGAAGGCAAGATCCGGCACCTCGCCTCGCTCAAATACGCCGGCTCGCACGTGACGAGCGACCTCGTGCAGGGGCTCGGCGTGACGCAGTCGGACGCCGAAAGGTTGAAAGAACGGCATGGCGCGGCGTACACGCCGCTCGTGGATGCCGGCGAAATGGTGAACCTGCCGTCCACGCCGGGCCAGGGCGCGCGGACGGCGTCGCGCGAGCTGGTGGCGCACATCATTCACCAGCGCGTGGACGAGATCTTCCAGCTCGTCGGCCGCGAATTCGAGCGCGCGGGATATGGCGCCGGACGGCTGCCGGCGGGCGTCGTGCTCTCCGGCGGCACGGCGCATCTCCCGGGCATGGTCGAGCTCGCGCGCGAGGTGTTCGCGATGCCGGTGCGGGCGGGCCATCCCGAGCTGGGCATCTCCGGGCTGGTCGACAGCGTGCAGGCCCCGCGCTATGCCGTGCCCGTTGGTCTCGTGCTCTACGCGGCCCGCAAGGTGGCGCAAGGCGGGGGTTCAACGAGCGTCTTGTTCAACGCCCGTCCCGAAAGGCTGTTCGCACCACTCAAGCGTTGGTTGCAGGACTTCTTCTGAGCCCTAGGGGAGAACCATGATCTTCGAACTCGAAGAAACCGTTACGCAAAACGCGCGGATGAAAGTCGTCGGCGTCGGCGGCGGTGGCGGTAACGCCCTGAACCGCATGATCGACGAGCACGTGGGCGGCGTCGAGTTCATTTCGGTCAACACCGATGCGCAGGCCCTCCTCAACAACAAAGCCGACGTGAAGGTGCAGATCGGCAAAAAGCTCACCCGCGGGCTCGGCGCCGGCGCGCGGCCGGAGATCGGCCGCCAGGCCATCGAAGAGAATCGCGATGAGGTACTGCACACGCTGCAGGGCGCCGATCTGGTGTTCGTGACCTGCGGCATGGGTGGCGGCACGGGCACCGGGGCCGCGCCGATCATCTCCCAGGTCGCGCGCGATCTCGGCGCGCTCACGATCGGCATCGTGACCAAGCCGTTCCTGTTCGAGGGGCGCAAGCGGATGCGGCAGGCGGAAATGGGCATCGCCGAGATGCGCAAGCACGTGGATACGATGATCGTCGTTCCGAACGAGCGGCTGCTCGCGGTGGTCGGCAAAGGAATTCCGTTCCAGGATGCGTTGAAGAAGGCCGACGAGGTCCTCTTGCACGCGACCCAGGGCATCTCGGCCCTTATCTGTGTTACGGGCCTCGTCAATGTAGATTTCGCGGACGTTCGCACGGTCATGCAGAACGGCGGGGCGGCCTTGATGGGCACGGGCACGGGGCGCGGAGAGAATCGCGCGATGGAAGCGGCACAGCAGGCGATCTCGAGCCCGCTGCTCGACAACATTTCGATCGCCGGCGCGACGGGCGTGCTGATCAACATCACGGGCGGCGAAGATCTGACGCTCGGCGAAGTGACGCAGATCAGCGAGGCGATTCACGATGCCGCCGGTGACGAAGCCGAGATCATCTTCGGCGCCGTCAACGACCCCGCAATGCACGGCGAAGTGCGGATCACGGTCATCGCCACGGGGTTTGATAAGACCGGCGCGATGGCGGATGCGCTGGCCGGGATGCCGCAGCGGCCCGCGGCGGGTGTATTGCCGTTCCGCGGCCCGGGTGCGCGACCGACGCCGGCACCGCCGCCCGGATTTGTGAAGCCCGCGGAAGCCGCGCCGAAGCGTCCCGGCCCAGGGGGGGCACAGGCGCCGTTGAATCCCGAGCTTAACGAAATGGAAATTCCGACCTTCATTCGGAGACAGATGGACTGATGCCGTGGCGGGCGAGTCAATACGTAGCGGCCGGCGCGCTCGCCGCTGGCTTGCTGGTGTGGGCTGCACACGAAGCGTGGCCGTCGCGCCGCGTTATGGTCGCGCTGCCGATCGTCGTCACCAACGCCTACGATAACTGGGCCGACACGCTCGGCCGGCGGGAAATGCTGTCCGACGTGCTCACGCGCGCCGGCATCAGCGGCCACGAATACGCCAGCTTCATGAAGGCGGCGCACACGCTCAACCCGCGGCGCATGCAGCCCGGCATGATCTTCCAGATGCGCCGTCTCAAGGGCGCCGACGGCGTGCCACCCAACCGGCTCGTCGTCCAGCTCGATCCCGAGCGGCGGGTCGTCATGACTCGGCTCGGCGGCGACTCGGGGTGGAGTGAAACGGTCGAGAGCATTCCCTGGACTACCCAGCGGCTTCGGACCACCGCCGTGATTCAAAGCAATCTGTACGATGCGCTCGACGAGGCGATTCCGGATTCCTTCCTGCCGGCGCGGCAACGTATCGCGCTGGCCTGGGCTATCGCCGACGTCTACGACTGGGAAGTGGATTTCAGCAGGGACGTTCGGCCGGGCGATCGCGTCGAGGTGCTGCTCGAGCGGCTGCAGTCGCCGACGGGCGAGCGGCGGTTCGGGCGGATCCTCGCCGCGCGCGTCGATGTCGCTGGTACGCCCAGCTTCGCGTTCGGCTTCGACAATGCGAGCTCCGGGCGGGGCGGGTTCTACGACGACAAGGGCCGTTCGCTGCGGCGCGCGTTCTTGCTCGCGCCGTTGCGCTTCAGTCATATCTCCAGCCGGTTCGGAAATCGCTTCCATCCCATCCTCAAACGGTGGCGCAACCACGACGGCACCGATTTCGCCGCGGCATTCGGCACGCCGGTGCGCGCCACGGCGGACGGCATCGTCACCGAGGCGGGGCGGGACGGCGGCTACGGCAACCTGATCGAGATCCGCCACGCCAACGGCATTCGCACTCGCTACGGCCATCTGTCGCGCTTCGCCGCGGGACTCCACGTCGGGCAGCGCGTCAGCCAGCAACAGACGATCGGCTACGTGGGATCGACCGGTCTCTCGACCGGCCCGCATCTGCATTACGAGTTTCTGGTCAACGGTCGCCCGACGAATCCGCAGCGCAAAGATGCCGGCGCGGGCGAGCCGGTGCCGACAAAGCTCAAGGCGGCATTCGACGCCGTCCGCGCACAGCTCCTCGCCGAGCTCGAGCCGTCGGCTGCACCGGTTGCCGCGCCGTCCCTCGGGTCGGTAGCCGGATCGGCGCGCGAAGACTAAGCTCCACGCTTGGAGCTCTATCCCGCCGTTGACATTGCAGGCGGGCGCGTCGCCCGTGCTCACGGCACCATGGCCCAGCCGCTCGAAGCGCTCGCTACCTTCACTCGCGCCGGCGCGCGCTGGATTCATCTCGTCGACATGGACCGCGCCTACGGCCGTCCGGACAATCACGAGCTGATCGCGGCAGTGCTGGGCGCCGCCTCCCCCCGGGTACGCGTGCAAGTGGGCGGCGGGCTGTTTCGCGAGACCGACATCGATCGGATGTTTACGCTCGGCGCGGCGCGCGTGGTGATCGGTTCCCGCGGCGCGGTCGACGGTGGGCTCGTCGAGCGCCTGGTCGCCCGGCACGGCGCGACGCGGCTGGCGGTCGGCATCGACGCCAAGGCCGGCAAGGTGGCACCGCGCGGCACGAGCGAGATGCTCGATCTCACCGCCCGCGAGCTCGCGCTCCGCGTCGCCCGGCTCGGTATCCGCACCCTCGTCTACAATGAAGTCACGCGCGACGGCCAGCTCAGCGGCCCCGACGTCGCAGGCGCGCGGAATCTCGCCGCGCTCGAAGATGGCCTCGACGTAATCGTGTCCGGCGGCGTCGGCTCGCTCGACGACCTGCGCGCGGCGCGCGCCGCCGGGCTGGCGGGAGCGTGCGTCGGCCGCGCGTTGTACGACGGCAAGTTCACCGTCCGAGAGGCTCTGGCATGTCTCTCGTGATCCTGCGCGTCGTCGCCGTGCTGGCGCTCATTTTGTTGCTGTGGAATCCCTCCAGC